>JBEBHH010000001.1:0-227669 GCA_040080965.1 Gammaproteobacteria bacterium
GCGGCACCCTGGTGGGCGGGGCGGGGGGCCCGCCGTGGGTGATTCCCACTGGTAATCCGGGCATGGCGACCGCCGGGATGGGCGATGTGCTGACCGGCATTACCGCCGGCCTCGTGGCGCAGGCCGGGCCGGGGCTGCCGGTGGCCGATGTCGCTGCCGCCGCAGCCTTCATCCACGGTGCCGCCGGTGATGCCGCGGCCCGCGGCGGCCAGCGCGGAATCCTCGCGAGCGACCTGACAGGGCAGCTTCGGCCATGGCTGAATCCGTAGGCGGGGACGCCAGCCGGTCCGCGACCTGGCGGCTGCCGGAACCGGCAGCGACGGAGCAGTTCGGCGCGGCGCTGGCGCGCCGCCTGCCGCCGTCACCCCCGTCGGGGCTCGTGCTGTACTTCGAGGGCGAACTGGGCGCCGGCAAGACGTCCCTCATCCGGGGCCTGCTGGCCGCCCTGGGTCACCCGGGCCGGGTGCCGAGTCCGACCTACACGCTGGTCGAGCCCTACCTGCTGGACCGTCATCGGGTGTTCCACGTGGACCTGTACCGCCTGCGGGATCCCGCCGAGCTGGACGATCTCGGGCTGGCCGACGAACTCGGTGGCTTCGACGAGCGGGGACGGGGCAGCCTGCTTCTCGCGGAGTGGCCCGGCCGCGGCGGGGATCGCCTGCCGCCGCCGGACCTGATCCTGCGGATGGAGATCGACGGGGAGGGCCGGAAGGTCACCCTGGCACCGTGCACGGTCGCCGGTCGAGGCCTGTTTGGTGAGGTGCAGCGGGCCCTGCCGGGCGGTTCCTGAGTTTTCCCCAAAGCTAAGCCTGCTATCTACCTATTTCATATGAGAAAATTATTCCGATAGGTGGCGGGATTAAGTATACTTTGGCCTGCGAAAGGGATTTTCGGGGGGCGAAGGCGTTGGTCTGGCACAAATTGGCCTGGCGCGGTGGCGTTCCTCGAGGGCTGGCAACTCGGTACCTGTCCTCGTGCGTCCTGGGCGCCGTCTTCGTCGCGGGGGCCGTCACCGCCGCACCGGATCGCCTGCAGGTCCAGTCCATCGCCATTGCCGAGCAGGGGCCTGCCACGCTGGTCGACCTGCGCCTCACCCGCAACGCACAGTTCAATCTCTTCACCCTCAGCAGCCCGCATCGGGTCGTCATCGATATTTCCTCCGCGGCGCTGGGCCCGACAGCCCTCCCGCTTCCCGTGGCAGCGGGCGCCATCCAGCAGGTCCGGGTGGCGCATCGCCCGGGCGGCAGCCTCCGCATCGTCTTTGACGTGGCCGAAGCCATGCGCCCCTCGGCAACCCTCGCGGGCGATGAACGCTCGCCGCACCTCGCCATCGAACTCCGGCCAGTCTCGCTGCTGGGAGCCTCCTTCCCGGCAATACCGGCCGCTACGCCGCCGCCGGTTGCTGGCCCCGGACTGGCGACCGCCTGGCCGTCACCCGCTCCCCTTACGGCTCCGATCCCGGCCCCCGAGCCCCCGCCGTCCGTGGTCCGTGCGCCAGCCGCCTCCGGCGAGATCGTCGTGGTCGTCGATGCGGGCCATGGCGGCCATGACCCCGGCGCCCAGGGGCCGTCCGGCACCCGGGAAAAGGACGTGACACTCGCCATCAGCCGCCAGCTCGTCGCGCTCCTCAACGACGAGCCCGGTATGCGCGGCGTCCTCACCCGCAGCGATGACCGTTTCCTCGGCCTCCGGGAGCGCATGGAGCGCGCCCGCAGCGCCAACGCGAACCTGTTCATTTCCATTCACGCCGACGCCGCCTACAACCGGAGCGCCCAGGGATCCACCGTCTATGTACTGTCCGAGAAGGCGGCCAGCGACGAGGCTTCGCGCCGTCTCGCCGCCCGGGAGAATGCAGCCCTGATTGGCGGCGTCGAACTCGGCGACAAGGACCCCGTGCTGGCCTCCGTGCTGATGGACCTGTCACAGAATGCCTCCATCAGTTCCAGCATCGCGGTCGGCGACGCCATCCTCGGCAACATGGATCGCCTTGGCCGGCTGCACCGGCGCACCGTCCAGCAGGCCCCGTTCATGGTCCTCAAGTCCCCCGACGTACCTTCCGTGCTGGTGGAGACTGCCTACATCTCGAACCCCACCGATGAACGGAACCTGCGTTCGCCCTCCCACCAGCAGGACCTGGCCCGCGCCGTGCTCGATGGCATTCGCAAGTATTTCGCCGCCAACCCGCCGGGGAACGCCGTGAGCCGGCCCCCGACCACCGTGGCCGCCTCGGAGGTGCCGGTCGCACCCCGGGGCGCCGTCGCGGCCGGGCGTCCTCAGCAGCACGTGATCCGGCGGGGCGACACCCTGTCCGGGGTGGCGAGCCTGTACAGCGTCAGCATCAGCAGCCTGCGGGCTGCCAATCGCCTCCGTTCCGACACGGTCCGGGTCGGCCAGAGGCTGCGCATTCCCCGCGAAAGCAGCTGACCCCCGGCGGTCTCCGCCGTCTCCCGGGCCCGGAAACCTCGTCGACGCAGGCCGCGGCGTAGGCAAGCGGTCGCGCATTTGAAAGAATGCGCGCTATGCCGATCCGCCAGTTGCCAGCGCATCTCGTCAACCAGATCGCTGCCGGCGAGGTCGTGGAGCGTCCTGCCTCCGTCGTCAAGGAACTGCTCGAGAACAGTCTCGACGCCGGCGCGACCCGCGTGGAGCTCGAACTCGAGGACGCGGGCATCCGGCTCTGCCGCATCCGCGACAACGGTGCCGGCATTCCCAGGGACGAGCTGTCCGTCGCCCTGGCGCGGCACGCCACCAGCAAGATCGAGAGCCTGGAAGACCTGGAGCAGGTGGCAACCCTCGGCTTCCGGGGCGAGGCCCTGCCCAGCATCGCTTCCGTCTCGCGCCTGACCCTGACGTCGCGCCACCGGGACGCCAGCAGCGGCTTCTCGGTGGCGGGGGAGGACGGTGGCCCGGGTCCCGTCGCGCCGGCCGCGCACCCGCCAGGCACTACTGTCGAGGTGCGTGACCTGTTCTTCAACACGCCCGCGCGCCGGCGCTTCCTCCGCAGCGAGCGCACCGAGTTCGCCCACGTGCGCGCCACCATCGAGAGCATCGCCCTTTCCCGCGGCTCCGTGGCGCTGCGGGTGGAGCACAACCAGCGCATCGTGCTGGACCTGGCCGCTGCCGGTTCCCAGGCGGAGCTGGCGGCCCGCATTGGCATTGTCTGTGGCGGCGAGTTCATCCGGTACTCCATCTACCTGGAGCGCGAGGCGTCGGGCCTCGCCGTGCGCGGGTGGATTGCGCAGCCGACCCATGCGAGGGGCCAGCCAGACCTGCAGCACCTATTCCTCAATGGCCGGGCCATTCGGGACAAGCTGCTGGCGGGAGCCGTCCGCGCCGCCTATCGGGACGTGCTGTACCGGGATCGCTGGCCCGCGTACGTGCTGTACCTGGATATGGACCCGGCCTGGGTCGATGTGAACGCCCACCCGGCAAAGCACGAGGTCCGCTTCCGCGACCCGGGCAACGTCCGCGATTTCGTTCGCCGGACCGTCGAGGAAGCGCTGGCGGGGCAGGGCGAGGGAGCCGCACGGCCGGCAGCTGCAGCCGGCACAGCACCACGGGAAACCGGGTCGTTCACGACTTCGCTTGCTCTCGGCAGTCCCGGGCTCCGGACGTCCCCGCAACTGGCGTCGGACAGTGTGGCGGAAGACGCGGCCGGGTACGCGGCGTCGGCGGTGGTCGCAGACGCGGGCGCGGGCCTGCATGCCCTCGGTTTCGCGATCGCCCAGCTCCACGGCATCTACATCCTGGCGGAGACAGCCGACGGGCTGGTCGTGGTGGACGCCCATGCGGCCCACGAGCGGATCACCTACGAGCGCCTGAAGTCCGCCATCCGGCAGGCGTCCGTGCAATCCCAGTCCCTGCTGCTGCCGGAAACGCTGCCCGTCACCGAGGTCGAGGCGGAGCGCGCTGCGCACCACGCCGGACTGCTCGAACGCTGCGGGTTCGATCTCCTGCGCACGGGCCCGGACCGTCTCACCTTGCGGGCCGTGCCCGCCATGCTGGCCGACGATGACGTCGTGGCCCTGGCGCGGCGGCTCGTGGCCGGGCTGCACGACGACATCAGCTTCGACGAACTGCTCGGCCTGCTCGACCGGTGCCTGGCGGACGTGGCCTGCCGAGCCTCGATCCGTGCCAATCGCCGGCTCAGCATCGACGAGATGAACAGCCTGCTGCGCGAGATGGAGCGAACGCCGCGCAGCGAACAGTGCAACCACGGGCGCCCAACCCGCGTTGCCCTGTCCCTGGCGGAGCTCGACCGCCTCTTTGCCCGCGGACGTTGAGCGGTCGCCACCGTGACCGGGGCTCCTGAAAGCCTGGCGGTCTGCCTGATGGGGCCCACGGCAACCGGCAAGACCGATCTGGCCATCGCACTGGCAGACCGGCTCCCCCTGGGCCTGATCAGCGTCGATTCGGCGATGGTCTACCGGCACCTGGACGTGGGGAGCGGCAAGCCGTCCCCGGATCTCCTGGCGCGCTATCCCCACCGGCTCGTCGACATCCGGGAGCCCTGGGAGCAGTACTCCGCGGGTGACTTTGCCGTTGACGCAGCCCTGGCGGTCGGCGAGATCAGCGCCGCTGGCCGGACGCCACTCCTGGTCGGCGGCACGTTCCTGTACTTCCGCAGCCTCGTGCAGGGACTCTCGGACCTGCCCGTCGCCGACCCGGCGCTCCGGGCGGAGCTGGAAGCCCGCGCCGCCCGGGTTGGCTGGCCCGCCCTGCACGCCGAGCTGGCGGCATTCGACCCTGTCGCCGCCGCCCGCATCGGTGCAACCGACCGCCAGCGGATCCAGAGGGCCCTCGAAGTGCGGCTGCTGACCGGGCAGCCGATCTCGGCCCTGCAGCGGCGGCCGGCGACAGGGGCGCGGGGCCGATACTTCCGTATCGGCATCCTTCCCGGCAATCGCCCCGCGCTGGCCGAACGCATTGCCCGGCGGCTTCAGCGGATGCTCGAGCGCGGCTTTGTCGCCGAGGTCGAGCGGCTCCTGGCGTTGCCGGAAATGCATCCCGACCGCCCGGCGCTCAGGGCCGTCGGCTATCGGCAGATTGCCCGGTACGTGGGCGGGGGTTGTACCCGCGCCGAGGCCGAACGGCAGGCCCTGGCCGCCACCCGCCAACTGGCCAAACGCCAGCTCACCTGGCTGCGCCGGGAGGAGTGCGATCTGTGGCTCGACATGGACGCTGACGACCTGACCGGGACCCTCGAACAGGCCATCCGCGGCGCGCTTCCTCGGATGCAATGTCAGCCATGAGCGGCTAGAATGAGTCCGCGGCTGCAACTAAAAAGAATAATCTTCAGGAGTCCAAGATGGCCAAAGGTCAGGTGCTGCAGGATCCCTTCTTGAATGCGCTTCGGAAGGAAAAGGTGCCTGTCTCCATCTATCTCGTGAACGGCATCAAGCTGCAGGGGACGGTTGAGTCCTTCGACCAGTTTGTCGTGCTGCTCAAGAACAGCGTCAGCCAGATGGTTTACAAGCACGCCATTTCCACCGTCGTCCCGTCCCGTGCGGTCCGTGTGCCGGACCACGATGAAGAGGACGAAGACTGATCAATTCACCTGACCTGCTGACCCTCCGGTGGAGGACTGCCGGGCGCTTCGGGTCGGGTTCGGAGTGCCGGTTTGTTTGACCGGCCCAGTCACGGCGAGAAGGCCGTGCTCGTGCATGTCGGCATCGGTCATGCGGCAGGTCCCGACGCCCAGACCGAGTTCAACTCCCTCGCCCTGTCCGCAGGTGCCGAGATTGCAGGCTCGCTCACCGCCACGCTCCGGCAGGTCAATCCACGTTTCCTCATCGGCACCGGCAAGGTGGAAGAGCTGCGGCAGCTTCTGCAGGACACGTGCGCCGAGATCGTCCTCGTCGATCACCGGCTGAGCCCCGCTCAGCAGCGCAATCTGGAAAAGACACTGGATCGTCGCGTCATCGACCGCACGGGACTGATCCTCGACATCTTCGCCCAGCGCGCCCGCACGCACGAAGGCAAGCTGCAGGTGGAACTGGCACAGATGGAGCACCTGTCCACGCGGCTCGTCCGCGGCTGGACGCACCTGGAAAGGCAGAAGGGCGGCATTGGCCTGCGCGGCCCCGGCGAGACGCAGCTGGAGACTGACCGGCGGCTGATCGGCGCGCGTATCCGGAGCCTCGGCGAGCGCCTCGGCCGGGTGTCCCAGCAGCGCCGCACCGCGGGCCAGAAGCGCCGCAAAGACGAAGTCCCCACGGTTTCCCTGGTGGGCTACACCAACGCTGGCAAGTCGACGCTCTTCAACCTGCTGACGCACGCCGGGGTGCTCGTCGCGGACCAGCTGTTTGCGACCCTCGACCCCACGCTGCGCCGTGTCACGTTGCCCGATGGCAGCGGGATCGTGCTGGCCGACACGGTCGGGTTCATCCGTGACCTGCCCCACGAACGGGTCGCGGCAGTCCGCTCCACGCTGGAGGAAACCCAGCACTCCAGGCTGCTCCTCCACGTCATCGATTCCTCGGACCCCGCACACGAGGAGCGCATCCACGACGTGGTGAAGGTCCTGGAGGAGATCGGGGCCGACCATTTGCCGCGAGTCCAGGTCTACAACAAGGCTGATATACTCGACGTCCCGCCACGAGTGGATCGCGCAGAGACCGGCATGGCCACGCGGGTCTGGCTGTCGTCGCGCACCGGTCTTGGCGTTGACGCCCTGCTCGGGGTAATCGCCGAGTACCTGCACGTGGCGTTGCTCAAATGCACGGTGGAAGTGGCGGCGGCCGAAGCCCGGGTTCGGGCCCGCCTCTACGAGATGGGCGCGGTCACGGCGGAGCGTTCGCGTGATGATGGTGGCTGGGAACTGGATCTGGAGCTCGACCGGCGTGGCTTCGACGACCTCAACCGGCGCGAGCATCTCCGCGTGTTGCCTGAACGGTTGCCGGGGCAGGTGCCTGACCGTCCGGCAGTGGCTCGGTAGCCGACCGGCGAAATCGCGTTGTTAGTGGACGCATCAACATGAAAGCCTGGGACTGAAGGCATGGCCTGGAACGAGTCTGGCAACGGCAAGAATCCGTGGGACCGGGGGCGCAACGAAGGCCCGCCGGACCTGGACAAGATCGTCCGCGAGTGGCAGCAGAGGCTGAATGCCTTCCTGCGGGGAGGTCGGGGCGGGCCGCGCACTGCATCGCCATCCGGCGGGCAGTTCAGCGGGCCGTTGCTGGGCCTGGTCGGGATCATCGCCTTCCTGATCTGGATTGCCACCGGTGTCTACCGGGTTGACGCTGCGGAGCGCGGCGTAGTCACACGCTTCGGCAAGTACCAGACTTCCACCGAACCGGGACTGCGCTGGCACCTGCCCTGGCCCATCGAGCGCGTCGAGCGGATCAACATCAACGAAGTCGTGCCCTTCAAGCAGCAGACCCGCATGCTCACGGCGGACGAGAACATCGTGGTTGTCGACCTGGTCGTCCAGTACCGCCGGGCGGACCCGGTCAAGTACCTGTTCAACGTCCGGGACCCGGAGGCCACCCTGCAGGATGTCAGCGAAAGCGCCATTCGCGAGGTCATCGGCAAGAACAAGCTCGACTTCGTCCTCCTCGAAGGGCGGACCGAGATCGCCGTGCTCACCGAGAAGCTCATCCAGCAGACGCTCGACGAGTACCAGACCGGCATGCTCGTGACGAAGGTCAATCTCCAGGATGCCAACTTCCCCAGCCAGGTGGAGGCGGCTGTCCAGGACGCCATCAAGGCCCGTGAAGACCGGGAGAGGCTCTCGTTCGAGGCCCAGGCCTATGCCAACGACGTGCTGCCGCGGGCCCGGGGCGAAGCCGTGCGGCGCCAGCAGGACTCGGAGGCCTACCGCTCCAGGGTCGTCGCCGATGCGCAGGGTGAGGCCTCGCGCTTCACCCAGCTCCTCAGCGAGTACCAGCAGGCCCCCGAAGTCACCCGCCGGCGCCTTTACCTGGATGCCATGGAAGACATCTACGCCAATTCCAACAAGGTGCTGATCGATTCCAGGGGTGGCAACAATGTCATCTACCTGCCGGTGGACAAGCTGCTGGAGAAGCGCGGCCAGCCGGCGGCTGCCCCGACCGGTCAGGCGGTCCGTGCGCCGGCGGCCAGCGAGGCGGCCGAGGCGTCCACGGCAACCAGAGATCGCGAAGATCGCCGCACCCGGGAGGCCCGATGAACGTCCGCGCACTCATGCCGATCGGCCTGCTGATCCTGGCCTGGATCGCCAGCATGTCGGTCTTCACCGTCGATGAGCGGGAACTGGCCATCAAGTTCCGGCTGGGCAAGATCATCCAGACGGAATTCGAACCCGGCCTGCACTTCAAGATGCCCTTCATCAACAACGTGCGGAAATACCCGCGCCAGATCCTGACGCAGACCAACCCGCAGGAGCTGTTCCTGACGTTCGAAAAGAAGAACCTCTTCGTGGACTTCTTCGTCAAGTGGCGGATCATCGACGTGGGCGCGTTTTACAGGGCGACCCGCGGCGACGAGGCCCTGGCCGCCCAGCGACTCATCGAGATCGTGAAGGACGGCGTCCGCAGCGAGTTTGCCAAGCGCACCGTGCCCCAGGTGGTGACGGCCGAGCGCCGGGAGCTGCTCGACAACATGCTCGCCAACGCCCGGGTCAATGCGCGGGAGCTCGGCATGGAGGTCGTCGACGTCCGGGTGAAGCGCACCGAGTTTCCCGAGCAGGTCAGTGATTCGGTGTTCGACCGTATGCGTCAGGAGCGGGCCCGGACCGCCTCCGAGCTGCGCGCCCAGGGCGCCGAGGCAGCCGAGCAGATCCGCGCAGAGGCCGACCGGCAGCGCACCGTGACCCTCGCCGAGGCCTATCGCGAGGCGGAGAAGGTCCGGGGCGCAGGCGACGCTGAAGCCGCCCGCATCTATGCCGAGGCCTACCGCAAGGATCCGGAATTCTTTGCCTTCTACCGGAGCATCCAGGCCTACCGGCGGTCGCTCGGCAAGGAGAACGACCTGCTGGTCCTCGACAAGGACAGCGAGTTCTTCCGTTACATGGAGCGGCCGGACGCCGGACGCTAGGACGGCGCGGCAGGACGTGGCGCTTCGCCCGATGGGCGTGGCTCCGGAGACTGGCTGCCGTTTGCATCGATGGACTGGAAAGATCTCCTGACCGGACTGGCGCTGTACCTCGTCCTCGAGGGCATCCTGCCCTTCCTGAGTCCGGATGGGTGGCGGCGGAGCATGGGTTTGATTGCGGGGCTGCCAGCTCGGCAGCTGCGCATTTTCGGGCTGGTGAGCATGCTGGCGGGCCTTGCCCTGCTGGTATTTGTGCGGGGCGGAACCTGATCGTGGGCAAGAACGTAATAGTCATCGGCACCCAGTGGGGTGACGAAGGCAAGGGCAAGATCGTGGACCTGCTGACCGAGCAGGCCCATGCCGTCATCCGCTTCCAGGGCGGCCACAACGCCGGCCACACGCTCATCATCAATGGGCAGAAGACGGTCCTTCACCTGATTCCATCGGGAATCCTGCGGCCGGGAGTTGCCTGCGTGATCGGCAATGGCGTGGTCGTGCACCTGCCGTCGCTGCTGAAGGAGATCGACGGACTGGAGTCCCGCGGTGTTGCGGTGGCGGACCGCCTGCGGATCAGCGCGGCATGCCCCCTGATCCTGCCGACGCACATCGCGCTGGACCAGGCCCGGGAGCAGGCTCGCGGCCACCGGGCGATCGGCACGACGGGCCGTGGCATCGGCCCTGCCTACGAGGACAAGGCTGGCCGGCGCTCGCTCCGCATGGCAGACCTCTTTGACGAGAAGAGCTTCGGTGAGCGGCTGGCCGAGGTCATGGAGTTGCATAACTTCATGCTCGAGAAGTACTACGCCGCTGCACCGGTCAGCGTCGAGGCCACGCGTGACGAATGGCTCGCCCTGGCGGTCCGCGTCCGGCCGATGATCGCCGACACCGTTGCCTACCTGGATGAATTGAGGCAGGGCGGTGCCCGCCTGATGTTCGAAGGCGCCCAGGGCGCGTTGCTGGACGTCGATCACGGCACCTACCCGTTTGTCACGTCCTCCAACACGTCGGCGGGTGCCGCCGCGACGGGGTCGGGATTGGGACCCGCGGTGTTCGATTACGTGCTCGGTGTCGTCAAGGCATATGCCACGCGGGTGGGTGGCGGGCCCTTTCCCACGGAACTGTTCGACGAGACGGGCCAGCGGCTGGCGCGTGTGGGCGTCGAGTTCGGCTCCACGACCGGCAGGCCACGCCGCTGCGGGTGGTTCGATGCGGTGACGGTGCGCCGGGCCGTGATCAACAGCAGTGTCACCGGGCTGTGCGTCACCAAGCTGGATGTCCTCGACGGGCTCCCGGCAGTCAAGGTCTGCACCGGATACCGTCTCAACGGCCAGGTGACTCCCAATCCGCCCCTGCTGGTGGACCAGTACGACCACGTCGAACCGGTCTACGAGGAGCTTCCTGGCTGGTCTGCCTCGACTCTCGGAATCCGCTCGCTGGAGGGCTTGCCCGAGGGCGCACGGCACTACCTCCGGCGGCTCGAGGCGATCGTCGGCGTGCCGGTGGATATGGTCTCGACCGGCGCAGACCGCGATCACAACATCATCCTCCGTCACCCGTTCGACTGACGGGCAGGGCCCGCGCACCCCCATGCAACACCCGCTGCAGTCAGTGACGCCGCCAGCGGGTGCCCGGTGGGTGCACTGGCTCCGGCTCGCCGTCACCGGCGTGCTGGCAGCAGTGCTGCTGAGTGGCTGCGTGGTGCGGGTCGTCTACAACCAGCTCGACTGGCTGGCCCTCTGGTACGTGGAGGACTACTTCGACCTGGATCCCGCCCAGGAGGAACAGGCGCGGCAAATGGTCGCGCGGACGCTCGAGTGGCACAGGGAAACCCAGCTGCCGCGCTATGCAAGCCTCACCCGCAACATGCTGGCGGGGATTGGTCCGCCGGTGGATCCGGTGTTCCTCGCCGATCGCTATGCCGACGTCGTGACCCTCTGGGATGAACTGCTGCGCCACGTCGCGCCGGATTTCGCCGGGCTCCTGCAGTCGCTCAGCGACGAGCAGGTCGAGGAACTCTTTGCGAACCTGGCCGAGGAGAACCGGGAGCTCGAGGAAGACTACTCGGGCGTCAGCCGCGACGAGCGTCGTGCCAAGCAGGACAAGGCCATCATCAAGGCATTCCGGCGCTTCACGGGCAGGCTCACCTCCGAGCAGGAAGTGCTGGTGCGCACCCGCACGGCCCGGCTTCATGACCTGTCAGCCGACTGGCTGAAGCGTCGCGAAGCCTGGCAGAAGGAGTTTCGCGTGCTGATGATCGCCCGGAAATCCGACCCTGCGTTTGCCACCCGGCTGTCGCACCTGCTCCTGAACCCGAACCAGTTCGACACCCCCGGGTACCGGAAGCTGGTGCTGGAGAACCAGCAGTCGTCGTTCAGGCTGGTGGCGGCCGTCATCGACAGCCTGTCCCGGAAGCAGACGGAGCACCTCCGGGATCACCTGACGACGTACGCCAGTGACTTCGATGCCCTGATTCGTGACACCAATGGGAAGGCCGGACAGGGGCAGGACACAGCAAGCAACAGGGAGAAACGTGATGCAGAAGCCACTTGAAATACTCCAGTGGGAACGTCGCCGCAAACTTCAGGTGCGCGAGGCCTTTCGCGCCGGGATCGCGGCCTACGCCGTGTCACCGGCCGACCCCGTGGCGTTCTACCGCGCGTGCGCCGACTACCTTGGACCGGCCCAGCGCCGGCTGATTGACCAGGACATGCGGCTTGCCAACCTCATCGAAAGCCGCGTGCCGGCGGCCCAGGCCGAGGATCACGAGAAGATCGGCGCACTGAAGGGGCGGCTTCACGACAGCGACGTCGCTCTGCTCGCGTTCGAGGCTGGCGCAGCGGAGCTTCGCCAGAAGGGTGCCGCCGCCCGGAGCCGGTTCGAGGCTGCGGCCCGGACCTACATCGATTTCGTGGTGAATGTTCTCGGCGCCCGCAGCCACTCGCTGCGCCACCTGACCTCCACGCTGCTGAGCGAAGACGACTGGAGCTACATCACCGGGATGACACCCGAATTGATCGCGGAGGAGGGGCGGCTGTTTGAACGCGTCCGGTCCACCGCACCCGAGGGCGTCGACCCCGCAGCCATCTCGACTGAGCGGCCGGCGAAACCGGCCTAGCGACGCGCCAGCGTCCGCAGTGGCAGTCGCTGCTACGGGGGTTGGCGCGAGGAGTGGGCCATCCGACGTGGTGCCGAGGAAAGGACTTGAACCTTCACGGGGTTGCCCCCACTGGCACCTGAAGCCAGCGCGTCTACCAATTCCGCCACCTCGGCGCGGTGGTACGGCTCAATAAGAGTGCGGCAATCTAATGGCAGGCTGTATGCTTGTCAACGCAATGAGCAAATCTACATCACCCTTTCATGCGTAAGCGGCGCGGGCGCCGAGCATCACCAGCAGTTTCGTCGGGCCCGGGCGAATCCACCGCCCCATACCGGCATCCGGTCCCGGACCCCAATGCGCTACTGGACGTCCTCCGGCAGCAGGGCGTCCCGCTCACACTGAGCGCGCTCGCGACTTCTCTCGGACTTTCCGGGGAGAAGCAGGTCGCCGACCTGCGGCGCCGGCTGGAGGCCCTCCGCACGGCGGGACAGCTGCTGGTCAATCGCCGCGGCGAGTATTGCCTGAGCGACAAGCTCGATGTCGTCCCCGGCACCGTCTCGTCGCACAGGGACGGCTTCGGCTTCCTGGTTCCGGACGACGGCTCGGACGACGTCTACCTGCCTGTGCCCGAGATGCGGTCCGTTCTGGACGGCGACCGGGTGGCCGTCCGCGTCGCGGGGCGCGGCCGTGGTGGCCGTCGTGCCGGCACGGTCGTGGAGATCCTCGCCCGCAGTCGCGAGAATCTGGTCGGGCGCTACCACCGTGATCGCGACCTGGGCTGGGTCGTGGAGTCGGGGCGGTCGCCCCATCGCTTCATTGTCACGGACCGGGACCGGGGCGGCGCCGAGCACGGGCAGCTGGTGAAGCTGGAAATCCTCGAGTACCCCGGCCCCGAGCATGAAGCCAGGGGCAGGGTATCGGAGGTCCTCGGCGATCCCCGTGATCCGCGGGTGCTTACGGATGCCGCCATCGAGATGTTCCATATTCCGTCCCGCTGGCCGGAGCGCGCGCTGGGAGACGCCCACCAGATCGGCTCCGAAGTGGCCGCCGCTGACAAGCGCGGCCGGACTGACCTGCGCGACATGCCGCTCGTCACCATCGACGGCGAGGACGCCAGGGATTTTGACGACGCCGTATTCGCCGAGCCACTTCCGGATGGCTGGAGGCTGGTCGTAGCCATCGCCGACGTCTCCCACTATGTCCGCAGCGGGGAGGCCATCGATGCCGAGGCGCGCCGGCGGGGCACGTCCGTGTACTTCCCTGACCGCGTCGTCCCGATGCTGCCCGAGCAGCTGTCCAACGAGCTTTGCTCGCTGAAGCCCGCTGTCGACCGGCTGTGCATGGTGTGCGACATGCGCATCGACCAGGGCGGCAACGTCACCGGCTCGACGTTCTACCGCGGGGTCATGCACTCCCGCGCGCGCCTGACCTACAACGCCGTTGACCAGTTTCAGCGGGGCGAAGCCGGCAGCCGGGTCCCGGATGCGGTAAAGCCCGTCATCGGCAACCTGTACGGCGTCTATGCCGGCCTGCGCCAGGCCCGGGAACGGCGTGGCGCACTGGACCTCGACCTGCCGGAGGTCAAGATCCAGCTCGATGCCGCGGGTGCCATCGTTGGCGTGACGTCCCGCCTGCGCAACGACGCGCACCGGCTGATCGAGGAATGCATGATCGCCGCCAACGTCGAGGCGGCGAGGTACCTGCGCCGGCACAAGCTGACCACCCTGTACCGGGTCCATGCCGGTCCGGAGGGCGACAAGCTGGAGGAGCTTCGCCTCCTGTTTCAGAGCCTCGGCATCCCGATTGCGGACACCGCCGGCACCAAGCCGAAGGAAATCAATCGCGTCCTGAAGCAGATCAGCGACCGGCCCGATTTCCCGATGCTGGCAACCGCCGTCCTGCGCAGCATGAAGCAGGCTGTCTACCAGCCTGCCAACAACGGTCATTTCGGGCTCGCGCTGAACTGCTATGCCCACTTCACGTCCCCCATCCGCCGCTACCCGGATTTGCTGGTGCACCGGGGAATCGGCCACCTGCTCGACGGCGGCAAGCCGGCGGCGTTCGCCGTCGATGTGCCGGCCGCCGAGCAGCTGGGCACCATCACTTCGGTCCAGGAACGGCGGGCGGACGAGGCAACGCGGTACGTGGAAGCCCGGTGCAAATGTCTGTTCATGCAGGATCAGGTGGGCGCCACGCTGGACGGGGTGATCACGGGCGTAACCCACTTCGGGTTGTTCGTGATGCTCCGGGACCTGCTCGTCGACGGCCTGATCCACGTTACCAGCCTTCCCAGCGACTACTACCACATGGAGGCGGGCGGACGGGGCCTCAAGGGCGAGCGAACGGGCCGTGCCTTCCGGCTGGGTGATGATGTTCGCGTGCGGGTCGTGCGGGTGGATCCGGACGAGGCGAAGATCGACCTGACCCTGGACGGCGGTGGCGATGGCCAGGCTGGCGCCAGGCCGCCGGCGCGCCAGAAGGGTTCCGGCCCCGAGCGCAGTCGCCGGCGCCGGCGATAGATGAACCAGCGCCTGGTCTACGGGATCCACCCGGTGCGGCAACTGCTGCTGGCCCGGGCAGATGCCGTGGAGCGTGTCTACCTTCAGGCCGACCTCGGCGAGGAGCGCAGGGCCCGCCTCGCCGATGTGCTGCAGAAGGCCACCCGGGTGACGACCGTGTCCGCCGACGAGCTCGAGAAGCTCACCGGCACCACCAAGCACCAGGGCGTAGCGGCCCTGGCAGTCGAGACGGGCCCGCTCTCCGAAGGGGCTGCCCGGGACCTGCTGGCCCGGGTCGAGAAGCCCCTGGTGCTGGTCCTGGACGGTGTCCAGGATCCCCGCAACTTCGGCGCCTGCCTGCGTACGGCCGATGCCGCCGGCGTTCACCTGGTCGTGGTGGCGCGGCACCGCAATGTCGATATCACGCCGGTCGTCAGCAAGGTGGCGGCGGGGGCCGCCGAGGCCCAGCCTATCGTCCAGGTCAGCAACCTGGTGCGCTTCCTCGAGACGCTGAAGAGCCAGGGACTGTGGATCGTCGGCACGGACGATGCCGCCGGGACGTCGTTGTACGACGTGGACCTGACCACCGGCATCGCCCTGGTGCTGGGCGCCGAGGGGGAGGGGCTCCGGCGCCTGACCAGCGAGCGCTGTGATCACCGGGTGAAACTGCCCATGCTGGGCAGCGTCAGCAGCCTCAATGTGGCCGTGGCGACGGGAATCTGCCTGTACGAAGCCCTGCGACAGCGGGCTGCCGGACCCCCGGGGACGGCCGGAAAGCGGTTGCCCGGGACCCGCCCCGTCCGGTAGCATGCGCGTCCCGCAGCGGGGTTTACCCGCGAGCGGCCCTTGCCACACCAACCGGCCCGCCGCCTGGACACCCCGTCCGGCTCTGGCGCCAGGGATGGGTGGCTGTAATCCACAAGGAGTATCCCGATGCGTCATTACGAGATCGTATTTCTCGTTCATCCCGACCAGAGCGAGCAGGTCCCGGCCATGGTCGAGCGTTATCGCGCCATGATCACGACTGGCGGCGGCCAGGTTCACCGGCTCGAGGACTGGGGACGGCGCCAGCTGGCGCATTCCATAAACAAGGTCCACAAGGCCCACTACGTCCTGATGAACGTGGAGTGCGACCAGGCCACCCTGACCGAGCTCGTGGGCGCCTTCCGCTTCAGTGACGCGGTCCTCCGGCATCTGGTCATGGGCCGCGACGAGGCAGTCAGCGAGGCTTCGCCGCTGGTCAAGTCGGCAGACGATGGCAGCCGCCCGGTTCTCGGGCGCCCCGATGACAGCGGCGACGGTCCGGTACGGGTCCGTGGCGACGATGGCGACTCGGCGGATGCCGACGGCGCCACCGCCTGAGCCCATCGTCACAACAGAATTGAGGACTACCAGTCATGAGCAAGTATTTTCGCCGCCGCAAGTTCTGCAAGTTCACCGCCGAGGGCGTCAAGGAGATTGACTACAAGGATCTCGAGACGCTGCGTGCCTACGTCACCGAAACCGGCAAGATCGTTCCGAGCCGCATCACGGGGACCAAGGCCCGCTACCAGCGCCAGCTGTCGACCGCGGTGAAGCGGGCCCGCTTCCTGGCCCTGCTGCCCTACACCGACAAGCACTGAGAACCTGACGGCCTTCCGCCCGACGCCGCCGGCGGTGCCCCTGGCCCGGGCCGCGCGCGCATGAGCGCATTCGCCCGCTGGCTGCGGGGGCATCGCCTTCCGCGAATCGCGACGGTGGTCATCACGTTCCTGCTGCCGCTGACGAATGTCGTGAGTGCCGCGATCGTGGTCATGACGGCCCGAGCTGACGGCTGGCGCAGCGCCGCCGTCGACGTCCTGGCCGCGCTGGCGGCTCTCGGTGTCCTGATCGTCCTTGCCAGCGGCGGGGCCGCTGCCCCATCGCCGGGTACTGCCGCGCTGGGTGCGGCCGGCCTGTGGGGTGGCGCACTCCTGGGCGGGGCGCTGCTCCGGCGCTTCGGTTCCGTGGATCTGGCCCTTCAGGCACTGGTGATTGGCGCGCTGGCCGGGGTGGTCCTCGCGCACCTCGTCATTCCGGACGCACAGGGCTATTGGCAGCCCCAGCTGGAATCACTGATCAAGGCCGCCGGACTGCCCCAGGTGGGCGATCTGCCGCCGGACTGGCTGGCCAGGGTTGCCGCCCTGATGCATGGCGCCATTGGCGCCACGTATCTGTCCACGCTCATCCTGGCCCTCATTCTGGGTTTGTGGCTCGACCGGGACGACCAGGCGGCGGGGCAGTGGCGCCGGCAGTTCCTGGAACTCCGGCTCGGGCGCGTCCTGTCGCTGGCCTCGGGGTTTGCCGCGGTCCTGACCGGCACGGGCGCCACCAGCCTGGGCGGCGGTCTCCTGCTGGTACTGGGCACCGGTTTCGCGGCCCAGGGGCTGGCTGTCGTCCACTGGACCGCGGACCATCGGGGCTGGCCGCGCATCTGGCCGCTCGCGCTGTACGCACCGTTGCTGCTGGGGGCCCCGTCAGCGGTTCTGGTGCTGCTCGGGCTGGCCCTGGCCGGCCTGCTGGACAATGGTTTCGCCCTGCGCCGGCGCCGGGCGAATGTGGTTTAATACGCGGCCCTGCACGCAGGTCTGCGGGGCACAAAACTTCTGTTAAAGACGCAACCTAGAGATCGTAACCATGGACGTGATTCTTCTCGAAAAGGTCGAAAACCTGGGCAATATCGGCGACCGGGTCAAGGTCCGCTCCGGGTACGGCCGCAACTTTCTCCTGCCCCGTGGCAAGGCCACCCTGGCAACGCAGGCCAACGTAGCCGTATTCGAGGCGCGTCGGGCGGAATTCGAAAAGAAGGAAGCCGAAGAGCTCGAGGCTGCGCGGCAACGCGCGGCGAGCGCCGCCAAGCTGACTCTGCGCCTGTCGGCCAAGGCCGGCACCGAAGGCAAGCTGTTCGGTTCCCTCGGCACCGCCGACATCGCTGAAGCCTGCGCGGCGGCCGGCGTGCCGATCAAGCGCAGCGAGATCCGGCTCCCCGACGGTCCGATCCGCACCCTGGGCGAGCACTCGATCGAACTTCATCTGCACAGCGACGTGAACGCGGTCATCAGCATCACCGTCGTGGGCGAAGACTAAGCCGGCCGGTTGGCCTGGACCCGGTTCGAACTGGAGCGGTCTGCGCATGGCAATACCCGGACCGCGACGCGACGCCGGGGCACTGACTGATCTGCCCGCGCCGCCAAGCTCCAATCAGGCCGAGCAGGCGCTGCTTGGCGGCCTGATGCTCGACAACAGCAGCTGGGACCGCATTGCCGACCTGGTCTCGGCGCCGGACTTTTTCAGGCCCGATCACCGCCTGATCTTCGGGGCCATCGAGGGGCTGGCCGAGCGCAGCCAGCCTGCCGACCCGGTTACCCTCGGCGAGTACCTGGCATCCCGGGGCGAGCTTGCCGATGCCGGTGGCGCCGCCTACCTGGGTGACCTCGTCACCGACACTCCCAGTGCGGCCAACGTCACCTACTACGCGCGGATCATCCGCGAGCGCGCGCTGCTTCGCCGGCTCATCGAGGTCGGCAACGACATCGCCTCGTCGGCCTACCGGCCGGAGGGCCGGCCCATCGCCGAGTTGGTCGATGAAGCCGAGCGCCGCGTGTTCGAGATCGCGGAGCGCGGACAGCGGCGCGGCTCCGGGTTCGTGCGGCTCAATGAAGTCCTCAAGTCCACGATCGACCGTCTCGATTCCCTGCACCAGTCACAGGGCGCCCTCACGGGCCTCCCGACGGGTTTCACACTTCTCGACGAGTACACGTCGGGCCTGCAGGGCGGCGACCTGGTCATCATTGCGGGCCGCCCGTCGATGGGCAAGACCACCCTCGCGCTGAACATCGCGGAGAATGCCGCCCTCGGCGCGGGCAAGTCGGCCGCCGTGTTCAGTATGGAAATGTCCGTCGAGCAGCTGGCCTTCCGAATGGTGGCCTCGCTGGGGCGCGTCGACCAGTCGCACCTGCGGAACGGGCGTTTCGGCGACGACGACTGGCCGCGCATCCACGGCGCCATCCAGCAGATGGCAGAGGCCCCTATTTATATCGACGACACGCCGTCCATGACGCCCACAGAGGTCCGCGCGCGGGCGCGGCGCCTGCAGCGGGAGAGGGGCCTCGACCTCATCGTCGTGGACTACCTGCAGTTGATGCGGGTGGCCGGGTCCGCCGAGAATCGCGCCACCGAGATTTCCGAGATCTCGCGTTCGCTGAAGGGCCTGGCGCGCGAACTCCGGGTGCCGGTCATCGCCCTGTCCCAGCTGAATCGCAGCGTGGAGTCACGGACCGACAAGAAGCCGGTGATGTCGGACCTCCGGGAATCGGGCGCCATCGAGCAGGACGCGGACCTGATCCTCTTCATCTACCGGGATGAGGTCTACAACCACGACAGCCCGCGCAAGGGAATTGCCGACATCAACGTCGCCAAGCAGCGGAACGGCCCGACCGGGGAGTTTCCGCTGACGTTTCTGGGCAAATTCACGAAGTTCGAGAATTACGCGCCCGAGATCGAGGGGTTTCGGTGACCCCAGCTGCCGTCGCGGTCATCCGGCCGGCAGCGCTCCGCAGTAACCTCGCCCGGGTCCGGGAACTGGCCCCCGGCTGCCCGGTGCTGGCGGTCATCAAGGCCAACGCCTATGGCCACGGACTGGTGCAGGCCGCCCGTATCCTCGAGGATGCTGAGGCGTTCGCTGTGGCTCGAATCGAGGAGGCCGTCCAGCTGCGGGACGCCGGGATTCGCAAGCGGCTGGTCATCCTCGGCGGCTGCCTCACCGCGGAGGAAGTCCGCACGGCGTCAGTGCTGGAGCTCGACGTCGTCGTGCACTCGGACCTGCACGTGGCACTGCTCGAAGGCACTCCGGTGAATCGCCCCATGGCCTGCTGGCTGAAGGTCGACACTGGCATGGGACGGCTGGGACTCGATCCGGCAGCCGTTACCGGCGCCGTCAGCCGCCTGCGCAGCGCTGGCGCCGTCAGTGCACTGACGCTCATGACGCATCTGGGCTCCGCGGACGATCACACCGACCCCGAGACGACCGAGCAACTCCAGGTCTTCAGCTCGTTGCTGGATGGCTGGGACGGCGACGTCAGCCTCGCCAACTCCGCTGCCATCCTCCAGTGGCCGGACACGCTTCGGAGCGGGGGAGTGCTGCGCTATGGAGGCGGCAACTGGGTGCGCCCCGGCCTCATGTTGTTCGGGGCGTCGCCGCTACGGGGGCGCAGGGCGTCCGAACTGGGTCTCCGTCCCGCGATGTCCTTTGAAACGCGCCTGATATCGGTCAAGCCGGTGCAGAAGGGCCAGCGCGTCGGCTACGGAGGGCACTGGGTGGCCCCGCGCAACAGCGTGCTGGGCGTGGCAGCGGCTGGCTACGCAGATGGCTATCCCTGGCATGTGGGCGCCGGCACCCCGGTGGGCGTGCGCGATTGCCTGGCACCCATCGTCGGCAGGGTGTCCATGGATATGTTGACTATCGACCTCACGGACGTGCCCGACGCCGCGCCCGGCGACCGGGTCGTGCTGTGGGGTGATGGCCCCACGGTGGAGGAGGTCGCGGGCGCCTCCCGGACCATCCCCTGGACCCTGATGACCGGCATCAATCGCCGGGTGGCCGTCCGGGTGGCGGACGGCGCGCCCCAGGGCTAGGTCAGGAAGAACCCCATCTTGATGCCGATGATCTCGATCACATCGTTGTCCGTGAGCTTCTGGGCCTGCGGACCGAGGACCTGACCATTCAGCTTGGGCGGCTGGCTATCTGACTTGTTTTCCACCTGCACCAGGTGATAGCCGTCAGCCCGTCGCGTGATCGCGACCACCTGCGCGCCTGGCCGGCCCAGCGTCGTGAGAGCCTTGTTGAGGGCAATCTCACGGCCAGCGAACGAACCGTTCAGCACCTGCACCTTGGCAACAGCCAGGGGCTTCGACGCCGGCTCGACGCCGGCACTTCGGCTTGCGGGCGCAGCGGCAGCCGCGGCCGAACCGTTACCCGCAGCCGGGGCGCCATTCAGGCTGGCCGAGAGGGCCGCAGCCTTGGCCAGGGCCTCGGCACCGCCGACCTGGCGCTCGATGACCATGGTGCTAGCGAATTCATCTTCCTCGTCGGCCGAGCCGTCGACGAAGCGCAACTGGTGACGGCCAACCGTAACCACATCACCGTTCTGCAGGGCATGTTTCTTGATCAGGCGGCCGTTGACGTAGGTGCCGTTGGTGCTGTTCAAGTCCTCGAGGAACGAGTCATTGAGGATGTTGATCACCAGGGAGTGGTGGCCGCTGACCGTAGGGTTGTCGATCCGAATGTCATTGTCCGGGAGGCGGCCTACCGTGTACCGCTCCTTGGACATGTTGTATTCGGCGAGAACCTGTCCGTCGAGGCTCAGAATGAGTCGTGCCATGACCGGATTGCCTGCTCAGATCTACTAAAGGGTGGTCTACTAAAAGTTGGGCTATTGAAACATGCGCCGAAACTGGGCGAAGACGCTGGTCCTGGCGGGAAACGGCTCAACGACCTGCGAGAGGATGACCGAGACATTGTCCTTGCCCCCATGGTCATTGCTAAGCTGGATCAGCTGTTGACCTGCCATTTGAAGATTAGCACTAAAAGTGCTGATCGTTAAGTGAATGTCCTCGTCCTCGACCATGTCGGGCAGGCCGTCCGAGCAGAGCAGGTAGACATCCCCCTCCTGGACCTCGAGCTCCTGCACCTCGACCTGCACCGTGGCCTCGACCCCCAGGGCGCGGGTGACGTAGTTGCGGTTGGTCGACCGGGCCGCCTCCTCCTGGGAATAGAAACCCCGGTCGACCAGCTCCTGGAGCAGCGAGTGATCCATAGTCAGCTGCTCGAAGCGGTTGCGCCGGAAGCGGTAGAGCCGGGAGTCACCCACGTGGGCTATCGACACCCGATTGTCATAGAAGAGGCAGGCCACGATGGTGGTGCCCATCCCCTCGCACTGGGGCTGCATCTGGGCGGTCTGGTGGATCACCCGGTTGGCCCGGGCGACGGCATCCCGCAGGATGATCGTCTGGCGCATGAGGCTGGTCTCGGGGTCCGTGGCATTCCGGGCTTCGCGCTCGCAGGCCGGCGGCACGAGTTCCAGCACCGTGCGCACGGCAATGCCGCTGGCGACCTCGCCGGCGTTGTATCCGCCCATGCCATCCGCGAGCACAAGGAGGCCCGTGTCGCCGTTGGTGCCAACGGCGTCCTCGTTGTGTTCCCTGACCCTGCCGGTGTCAGAGAGCTGGATGTTGTTGAATTTGGTTCGCAAGCTCATACGATGTCCGACGGGAACGTACTACAACACTCCCGAAGGGCCAATGCCATGGCCTTGCCACTCTCATATCGGTCGGCCGGATTCTTCGCCAGGGCCCTGTCCAGGATCGCGTCGATGGAGGCGGGCACGTCGTCGCGGATGTCGGCAACCGGACGGTGCTTCTGGTGCACGATCTTGTCCATGAGGCGCGGTATGGAGTCGGCCTGGAACGGCGGCGCGCCCGTCAGCAGGTGATACATCGTGACTCCCAGGGAATACAGGTCCGTCTGTCCGGTGACCTTGCTGGCGGACAACTGCTCGGGCGACATGTAGGACGGTGTGCCCAGGATGATACCCGTCCGCGTCCGGCTCGAGTCTGTCAGCCGCGCTATGCCGAAGTCCGTCAGCTTCAGGCGGTCCGACGCGATGTCGTACATGAGGTTTGCCGGCTTCACGTCACGGTGGACCACATTCTGGCTGTGCGCGTAGTGCAATGCCTCAGCTGCCCGTGCCATCAGCTCGAAGACCACCTTGGGAGGCAATAGCCGGCCCAGCTGGGCGTAGTGGCTGAGCGGCTTGCCTTCGAAGTACTCCATGGCCAGATAGGCCACGTGGTTGTCTTCTCCGGCATCGTGAATCGAGATGATGTACGGATGGTTGAGGCGACCCGCGGACTCTGCTTCCCTCAGGAAGTGGGAGCGGGCCGTGGCCAGGTCGCTGTCCGCAAACTCCTCGGCGAGGGGCAGGGTTTTGATCGCCACCCGGCGGTTGATGGTCGGGTCCCGGCCGAGATAGACGGTAGCCATTGCGCCGCGGCCGATCACCCGCTCCAGTTCGTAGCGCCCGAGCGTACGCCCGGCGGGGGAGATCGCTGCGGGCGCTGCGTTGGACGATGCTTCGGCATCGCGGGAGGCGGACTTCTGGGGCGCAACGCCTCGTGCGCCCGACAACTTTTCCAGTTTCGCGGCCACATCCCGGTAACCGGGATCGCGGGCGGCCAGGTGCCGGAAAACGCGTTCGGCCTTGGCGTAATCGCGTTTCTTGCCATGTTCCATGGCGAGTTCGTAGAGCTGGGCCTTGGTGCGCTCCGTCGTCGGCTGTTGCCGGAGTACCGAGAAGCCGAGATCCAGCTCCTCGCCCGGACCCGCGGCGCTTGCGCCCCGCGCACTCGAACCACCCGCTCCGCTACCCCGCGTCTGGCGCGAGAGCTGCACGGAGAACTGCAGGATGGCGATGCCTGTCAGGCAGAAGAGGGCGAGACCCGCCAGGTGCAGCCAGACACCGGCGACCGCGACCAGCACGTACTCCGCCAGCAGTAGCGTCAGCATACCGGCCACGGCGGCGGCGGCTGCCGTCGGCAAGCTGAGGCGCCCGCTGAACACGGCGCCGACAGCCAGTAACAGGGCGAGGCCGATCTCCAGCCATAGCCCCCAGCCTGGCCGGCTGATCTGGTCGCCCGAGAGGTAGTTCGCCAGGTCGGTGGCGATGAGAACGGCAGTTCCCGAACTGGCGGCCAGCGGCGTCCGGACGCTGTCCGCCGGTCCCGCGTCGGGGCTGCCAATTACCACGAAGTGGCCGCGCAGGGCACTGGAGGCGCGGCCTGCCAGCACGTCGGCAGCGGTTACTACCGGAAATCCCGTCGTGCCGGCGGCGGAGGCATAGAAGCGGGCGAAGGCGCCGACCTTGCGGGCAGCGGTGCCGTCCAGGCGAATGGCGGCCAGCGCACTCGAAGGCACGGCTCCCGGCTCGGTCCCGAGGACCGGCGCCGCCCGGCGAACGACGCCGTCGCGGTCCGTGAGCAGAGCCATGTGGCCGATGGCGGCGGCTGCGTCGCATAGTGCCGTGGCGGCCGGAACCAGGGCTGCCATCGTCGGCCGGGCCGTGTCGGTGCCGGTGAAGCCGGCGCTGGCCGCGGTGATGCGCCGGGTGCAGGGGCCACTCGCGTTTGGCAGGCCGGGACGGTACTCGGTCGTCGCAAGGCCGAGGACCACATTGCCAGCCGCCATGACCGCGGCGGCGATCCGCTCCTGCTGGCTTACGCGTTCTTCGGCTTCCGCGAGCTGGCGCTGGAGCAGCCCGGGTTCAGTGCGGGTTGCCAGCGCTCCGCTGCGCTCCTCGAGGCGAAGCAGGGACTGCAGCCGCTTCACGTCCTCGGCTCCAGCGGGGGGCGGCGCCGGGGCCGCCGGAATGATGGCCGTGGCGCCCGCCGCCTTGACGCGGGCGATCAATTCATCGAGGCGGGGCAGATTCCAGAGGTCGGTCGTCGCAGCGTCCGGCTGGACAATAACCACTGGCGCCTGCGCCGCCGACGCGGACAGGCGTTGGCACAGATCGAAGAAACCGCGCTCGATGCCGACAAGCCGGTCACCGCCCAGGGCAAAGAAGAGGGCCAGGACGGCGCATAGCCCGGCCTGGGCGGCCTCGCCTGGCAGGCCGGCTCCCTGACTGTCCCGGAAGAACATAACAAAATAGTATGCGGATCAGCCGGACCGGGTTGAGAACTGAGTTTGGTTTTGGCCCCCATGGCCGGGTTATCCGTCTCGAAATGGGGCGATTGGCAGCCCACAATGCACGCCGGTTAACGCCTGAGGCGCCCATGGCCAAAGCCCAGAAGTCCTTCGTCTGCAGCGAGTGCGGTGGCACCACGCCCAAGTGGCAGGGGCAGTGTCCGGCCTGCGGCGCCTGGAACTCCCTGGAGCCGGTAGCCGGCGCGCCGCCAAAGCCGGACGCGACGTCGGCGGCGCCCGTGCGGCGGCTCGCGGAAGTGGGCACCGAATCCGTCGCTCGCGTTTCGACGGGCATTGGCGAGTTCGATCGCACCCTCGGCGGCGGCCTGGTGCCGGGCTCGGTGGTGCTGCTCGGTGGTGATCCCGGAATCGGCAAGTCCACCCTGCTGCTCCAGGCTGCTGCCCGCCTGAAGACGCCGGGCGGCACGCTTTACGCGAGTGGCGAGGAGTCACTGCAGCAGATCAGCCTTCGCGGCCAGCGGCTGGGTGCCGACCTGGCTCCGATTGCCGCAATCGCCACGACCCGGGTCGAGGATGTCCTGGCCGCTGTCCAGGCAACCAGGCCAGGGTGCGTCATTGTCGATTCGATCCAGACGATGGCCACCGACCTGCTGCCGTCCACTCCCGGTTCGCCCAACCAGCTCCGGACGTGCGCAGGACTCCTGGTGCGGCTCGCCAAGCAGTCCGGCATTGCCGTGATTCTCGTCGGGCACGTCACCAAGGACGGCCAGATTGCCGGACCCCGGCTGCTCGAGCACATGGTTGACGTCGTCCTCTACTTCGAGAGCGAGGTCGGCAGCCGGTACCGGGTCCTCCGCGCTGTCAAGAACCGGTTTGGCGCGGCCAATGAGCTCGGCATCTTCGTGATGTCCGAGGGTGGCATTCGGGAAGTGCGCAACCCCTCGGCGCTGTTCGTTGCCCAGCGGGGCGAGCCGGTTCCCGGGAGCGTGGTCACGGCGGTGCACCAGGGCAGCCGGCCACTGCTGGTTGAGGTTCAGGCGCTGGCGGACCAGGGCAGTGGTGGGCCGCCCAGGCGTGTCGCCATCGGCCTGGAACAGAACAGGCTCACACTGCTGCTCGCGGCGCTGCACCGGCACGGGGGCATTGCCACCCATACACATGACGTGTTCGTCAATGTCGTGGGCGGCGTGCGCATCATGGAGCCCGCCGCTGACCTGGCAGCCCTGCTCGCAACGATCTCCAGCATTCGTGACCGGCCACTGCCGCGGGACCTGGTGGTCTTTGGCGAGGTGGGCCTGGCGGGCGAGATCCGGCCCGTGGCCTATGGCGAAGAGCGCCTGCGGGAGGCGGCCAAGGTGGGCTTCGCCCGCGCCGTCATCCCGCGCGCCAATGCCCCCAAGCAGCCAATAGAGGGTCTCGCAATTACCCTCGCCGACAACCTGCGGGACATCATGCGGATGCTGCCGGCGCTGGAGGCGTGATGCGTACGCTGCTCACCACATTCTCGCCCGTCGCCACGATCTCGACCTCGTAGCCGTTCAGCACCAGGACTTCACCACGATCCGGAATGGTCTCCAGCTGCTCGAGGATCAGCCCGTTCAGCGTGGTCGGTCCGTCCGTCGGCAGTTGCCAGTGCATCCTGCGATTGAGTGCGCGCACGTTGATGCCTGCATTAACGATCCAGGCGTCGCCGGAGGGATCCTTGCTCACGTCTTCCTCCGCATTCTCCGCGGAGGTCGAGAACTCCCCGAGGATCTCCTCGAGGATGTCCTCGATCGTCACCATTCCCTGGATGTCGCCGTATTCGTCGACGACAAAGGCTGTGCGCTGGCCGGACCTGTGAAACTGCCCCAGCAAGCCGTGAACGGACGTGCCTTCCGGGACAAAGAACGGTTCGACCATCAGTTTTTCGATGGCGGCCTGGTCAAGGTTGCCCGCCATTACGCCCACCAGTGAGCGAACGTGGAGCAATCCCGAGAGGTTCTCGATGTTGCCGCGGTAGACGGGCAGCCGGCTGTGGGGCGAGCGCGTGATCATCCCGACGATGGCTGGCCAGTCGTCGTCGAGGTCTATGCCGATCAGTTCGTTGTCGGGGATCATCATCTCGTCGACGATCATGTCCTCCAGCTCGAGAATGGACATGAGCATGCGTTGCCTGCGGCGCGGAAGGAGGGCGCCCGAGTCGGTGACGATCGTCCGAAGTTCATCCAGCGTCAGGTTGTGCTGGGTCACCTGGTCGCCCCGCACGCCGAACAGCCTCAGCAGCCCGTTTGAAATCGCCGTGACGAACCAGACCACTGGCAGGGTGACCTTGAGCAGCACAAAGTAGATGACAGCGGCGGGCAGGCCCAGTTGCTCCGACCGCAGGGCGCCAACCGTCTTGGGCATCACGTCGGTGAAAACCATGATGACGAAGGCGAGGCCCACACTGGCGATGGCCACACCGCCGGGTCCA
This sequence comes from Gammaproteobacteria bacterium, assembly GCA_040080965.1. GTDB lineage: Bacteria > Pseudomonadota > Gammaproteobacteria > Steroidobacterales > SHZI01. The sequence continues at coordinate 26,784 of JBEBHH010000001.1, forward strand.
CCGATCCTGAGAGCAGCCAGCGTGACCAGCGATGTCGCGAGGGTATTGGCGATGTTGCTGCCAATAAGGATGAGGGAGATCAGGCGGTCCGGGCGGGCCAGCAACTTCTCGGCAAGGCGGGCGCCCAGGTGCCCCTGCCGGGCCCGATGACGCAGCCGGTAGCGATTCAGGGTCAGGAGGGCCGTTTCGGAACCGGAAAAGAATGCCGAGATCAGCAGCAGGAGCACCAGCAGGCCAAGCAATGGGCCGGCAGAGATTTCGTCGGACAACTTTGGATGACCCCGGATGCGGGCAGCAGGGGATCATGGTGACCAACGGCCGGCAAAACTGTCAAGGCGAGGGCCCCGGGCGGGGGGACTCGAGGTGTGCTGCCGGCATACAATCCGGTTCTGGCCGGCTCTGCCGGACTCACCTATGGACTCGTTGCCATGTTCAATACTCTGAGTGACCGCCTTCGGGGGGTTCTCGATCAGGTCCGCGGCCGCGGCCGCCTGACGGAGGAAAACATCCAGGACGCCGTCCGGGATGTCCGGCGGGCCCTCATCGAGGCCGACGTGGCCCTGCCCGTCGTGCGTGACTTCGTCGAACTCGTCAGGCAGCGAGCCCTGGGCGCCGACGTCCTGCGCAGCCTCACGCCGGGGCAGGTTTTCGTCCGGATCATCCATGAAGAACTCACCCGGACGCTGGGTGACGGCGTCGCCGAGCTCAACCTTCGCCACCAGCCTCCGGCGGTGATCCTTCTCGCCGGTCTGCAGGGCGCCGGCAAGACGACCACTGCCGCCAAGCTTGCCCTGTACATTCGGGAACGGCTCGGCAAGCGCGTCGGGCTGGTGAGCACGGACACCCAGCGACCCGCCGCCATACTGCAGCTCGAGAAGCTGGCAGGCTCCATATCGGTGCCGTTCCTGGCTGCCGATGTCAGTCTCGGTCCCGTCGGCATCGCGGAGCGCGCCCTGGCCGACGCGCGGCGGGACCAGCTTGAAGTCCTGATCATCGACACCGCGGGCCGCAGCAGGCTCGACGTGGAACTGCTCGATGAGCTGCGTAACCTGCGGGGCAAGGTTGACCCCGTGGAGACCCTCTTCGTCGTGGACAGCATGGCGGGCCAGGACGCGGTGAACGCGGCCAGGGCCTTCGCCGACGCCGTGTCCCTGACGGGCGTCATCCTGACCAAGGCAGACGGTGACGCCCGGGGAGGAGCGGCGTTGTCGGTGAAGGCCGTGACGGGCCAACCGATCAAGTTCCTCGGCAGCGGCGAGGCGGTGACCGAGCTCGAGCCGTTTCACCCCGACCGGATGGCCTCCCGCATCCTGGGCATGGGCGACGTGCTCTCGCTCGTGGAGGAGGTGCAGCGCAAGGCGGATCACGCGTCCGCCGCCCGGCTGGCCGAGAAGGTCGCAACCGGCAAGCAGTTCGACCTGAATGACCTCCGGGCCCAGTTGCAGCAGATCTCGGGTCTGGGCGGCGTCGAGAGCCTGCTGGAGAAGCTGCCCCTGCCGGGCGGCATGTCGGCCGAGAAGCTGGCCGGCCAGATCGACTCCCGTATGCTGCGTCGCCAGATTGCCATCATCGATTCCATGACCCCCCGGGAGCGCCGCAGGCCCGCGATTGTCGATGGTTCGCGCCGGCGCCGGATTGCGGGTGGGGCGGGCCTCCCCGTCCAGGAGGTCAACCGCCTCCTGAAGCAGCACGCCCAGATGCAGAAGATGATGAAAAAGATGGGCCAGGGGGGGCTCCGGCGGCTCATGCGGGGGTTCCCGGGCCTGCCCCGCTAGCCCCGGGGCCGGTGCCAACGGGCCATTTTTCGAGTAATATTCGGCGGTTAATCGGTACCCACCGATCCCAATCAGGCATAAGGAAGCTCAAAAGCGATGGTTACTATCCGTCTGTCCCGCGGAGGCGCCAAGGGGCGGCCCTTCTATCATCTCGCCGTCAGCGACTCGCGGCGCGCCCGCGACGGCCGCTACATCGAGCGCATTGGATTTTTCAGTCCTTTCGCCACCGCCTCGGAAGAGCGGTTGCGGATTGATCTCGGCCGCTACGAATACTGGCTCGGCGTCGGCGCCCAGGCGTCCGATCGTGTCGCGTCCCTGGTGAAGGATTTCCGGCAGCAGGCTCCTGCCCAGGCAGCCTGAAGCGGCTGACGGCAGCCCCAGCTCGCCTGAAAAAACGCGCCTGCAAAGCCGCACCTGAAACAGACTCGCCTGAACAGTCGCGTTGGCATAGGCCGCATATCCGGGGTTTTCGGAGTTCGTGGCTGGATAAAGGTGTATTCCTACACGTCGCCCCGCGTGAACGTCGTTGGCTACAGCCCCTGGTACCTGCGGCAGGCTGGGGCGGAGTCGACCCGGGAGGTTCTGGCAGGCCAGGCCCACGGTGACGGTGTCGTGGCCTCCCTCGCGGGCATCAACGACCGCGATGCCGCCGCGGCGCTGGTAGGGGCGGAGATTGAGGTTGACCGGAAGGTACTCGGGCCGGAGCTTCGCAGTGAAGTGTCGGGCCGGGGACGGCCGGGAGAGTATTTCTGGGTCGATCTCCAGGGCATGGAGGTGCGGACCCGGTCTGGAGAAAGCCTTGGTTTCATCGATCACTTGTTCGAAACCGGGGCCAACGACGTGATGGTTGTGGTCGGCGCCGCGAGGCACCTGATTCCGTTCCTCTACGGCAGCGTGGTGCAGGCGGTGGACGGCGACCAGCGTGTGATTACCGTGGAGTGGGATCCGGACTTCTGATCCTGTTTCGCGGTCCGACTGAGCCTCGAGGACCCAGACGTGGACGTGGCGGTGGTATCGCTGTTCCCCGAGATGCTTGCACCGGTGGTGCAGTTCGGGGTGGTTGGACGGGCGATCCGGCGGAAGCTTGCGCGGGTCATCCCGGTCGACCCAAGGGCCTTCGCCACGGACGTGCATGGCACCGTGGACGACCGGCCCTACGGCGGCGGGCCCGGCATGGTCATCCGCGTGGAGCCCTTCGCGACAGCAATTGCTGCTGCCCGCGGACAGGTTCCGGATGGCAGTCCCGTCGTGTTCCTGAGTCCGCAGGGCAAGCCCTTCGACCAGGCCACGGCCCGGCGTTATGCGTCGCTGCCCGGACTGGTTCTGGTGGCAGGCCGGTACGAAGGCTTCGACGAACGCCTGATCGAGATCGTTGGCGGTGAGGAGATCTCGGTTGGCGACTTTGTGATGAGTGGCGGTGAGATTGCCGCCATGGCGGTGCTGGATGCCACCCTTCGGCTGCGTCCCGGAGTGCTTGGTGACGAGCAGTCAGCGGAACAGGAATCGTTTGCCGCGGGCTTGCTTGACCATCCGCACTACACGCGCCCGGAAATGGCGCACGGGAGGCAGGTGCCGCGGGTGCTGGTCGAGGGCAACCACGAGGCGATCCGGCGCTGGCGGCGCAAGCAGGCCCTGGGTCGGACCAGCCTCCGGCGGCCGGACCTGCTTGGTGGCCGCGAACTGAGCGACGAGGATCGACGGCTGCTCGAGGAATTTCGTGCAGAGATGTCGGCCCCGCCGCCGACGGCGTGAAGAATGACGGCAGGACGTATTGACGACAACAATTCAAGCTACTGACATTGGGATTACCAGCATGGCAAACATCATCGAAAAGCTCGAAACCGAAGCCCTGAAGAGCGACATTCCCGACTTCGCGCCCGGCGACACGGTCGTGGTCCAGGTCCGGGTCAAGGAAGGGAATCGCGAACGGCTCCAGGCCTACGAGGGAGTGGTCGTGGCGCGCCGTAATCGCGGGCTTAACTCGTCATTCACTGTGCGCAAGGTTTCGCACGGCGAGGGCGTCGAGCGCGTGTTTCCCCTGCACAGCCCCACCGTTGCCGAGATCAAGGTGAAGCGCCGTGGCGACGTGCGCCGCGCCAAGCTCTACTACCTCCGCGACCGCAGCGGCAAGTCGGCCCGGATTCGCGAGAAGGTCTGATTCGCTGCGCAGGGGCAGTGACTCACCCGCCTGTCCGTCGGGGATCCACGGCGTTGCTGCGGCTGGCTGGCATCCTTGTCACCGCCGCGGCGCTCGGCGGCACCCTCGGCGGCTGCAGCAGCCTGGCGAGTTCGGCGGCTGGCGACCTGGCGGGGAACCTGTCGGCGGCAATCCTCAACCAGGATGACCCCGAACTCGTCCGGGAAAGCTTGCCGGCGTACCTGCTGTTGCTGGATTCCCTGGCCGCTGGTCCGGACGCCAGTCCGGAGGTCCTCGGCGCGGCGGCGCGGCTCTACGCGGCCTACGCGGTGGTCTTTGTAACCGACCCGGCCCGGGCCGCCACCCTTGCAACCCGGGCCCGCACTTACGGCGACCGTGCTGCCTGTGCAGCAAGCCCGGTGACCTGCGACCTGCAGAACGTCCCCTACCCCGAGCTCGCCGCCCGCCTGGACGGCGTCAAGCGGGCGCAAGCGCCGGCGCTGTTCAGTTCCGCCGTCGGTTCCCTCGCGTACGTACGTACCCACAGCGACGACTGGCAGGCATTGGCCGGCTTGCCCCGGATCGAGGCCGTGCTGGAGAGATTGCTGGTGATCGGTGACCCCGCCGATGCAGGCACCGTGAACTCCTACCTCGGCATTCTCAATACCCTTCGTCCGGCGGCCCTGGGCGGGCAGCCCGAAGCGGGGCGCGCGTACTTCGAAAAGGCCATCGAGCTGACGGGTGGTCGTGACCTCAGCGTGCTGGTCGAGTTCGCCCGCAGCTATGCGCGACTGGTCTACGACCGGGAGCTGCACGACGCTCTGCTGAATCGTGCGCTGGCAGCTGATCCACGGCAGGATGGTTACACCCTGCTGAACACACTTGCGCAGAAGCAGGCATCGGAACTGCTGGCTTCGGCGAACGATTACTTCTGATCCCACCATATCGACGAGAGGATGCGCCGGTGAAGCTGCCTACCTGCACCCCGAAACTGGCAGGACTTCTCCTGCTTGCCTGGCTGCCGCTCAGCCTTCCCGCCACCGATCTCAAGCTGGCCACGGTCGCGCCGGAGGGGTCAGGGTGGATGAAGGACCTCCGCGCTGCCGGCCTGCAGGTCCGTGAGAAGACCGGTGGCCGGGTCAACATCAAGTTCTATGGCGGCGGAATACAGGGCACCGACAAGAAGGTTTTGCGGAAGATCCGCATCGGCCAGCTGCAGGGTGGCGTATTCACCTCCAACAGCCTCGAGGAGCGCTATCCGGATATCCTGATTTACGGCCTGCCCATGCTCTTCAATTCCCAGGACGAGGTTGATTACGTCCGGCAGAAGATGGATGCCAGGCTCACCGCGGGTCTCGAGAAGGCCGGTTTCGTGTCCTACGGTTTCGCGGGTGGCGGCTTTGCGTACTTCATGACCGGCAAGCCGGTCACCGGCCTCGCGGACCTGCGGGGCCAGAAGATCTGGGTGCCGGAAGGCGACCAGACCAGCTACGTCGCCATGCAGGCCCTGCAGCTCTCGCCGGTGGTGCTGCCGATCACGGACGTACTCACCGGCCTGGAAACGGGCCTCCTGGACATTGTCGCCACGCCACCGGTCGGGGCCGTGATCCTGCAGTGGTACACCAAGACCAGGTTCGTCACCAACCAGCCACTCAGCTACACGCTTGGCGTCCTGGCCATCGACAAGGGCGCCCTGGCGGGCATCAGTGACGCCGACAAGGCCGTCCTCCGCGAGGTGATGACGGCGCTCTACGCGCGGCTCGATGCCCAGAACCGGATCGACAACGCGAAGGCCGAACAGGCGCTCAAGGCCAATGGCCTGAAGTTCGTGGAGCCGAATGCCACCGAGGTTCCGCAGTGGAGGGCCGCCGTCTCGGCTGCCATGGACGGCATGGCGGCCAAGGGCACCTTCTCCGCCGACCTTCTCGCCGAGGTCCGGAGGCACCTTCAGGACTATCGCAGGACCAGACCGGCTGCCGGGGTTTCGGGCGGCCGCCCGTGAACGAGGCTGGCATGCCGGAGGGCGATGCTCCCGGCCGTGCCGAACGGCTGGGACGCCAGTTCGAGAACACGCTTCTCGCAGTCGTCCTGTTCCTGATGATCGGGATTGCCGCCTCGCAGGTCTTCCTCCGGAGCGTGCTGGGTAGCGGGCTCTCGTGGGCCGACGAGGCACTGCGGCTGCTGGTCCTCTGGGCCGCCATGCTCGGTGCAATCGCCGCCAGCCGGGACAATGTCCACCTCCGCATCGACCTGCTGTCCCGCTTCCTGCCGGCGGGCTGGCGGCGCGTGAGTGCGGCTCTCGTGGATCTCTTTGCCGCCGGTGTATCGGCGGTGCTGGCGTGGCAATCGTGGCGTTTTGTCTCCGAATCCCGCGAGTTCGGGGACCTGGTCCTCGGCACCCTGCCGGCCTGGGCGTTCCAGGCGATCCTTCCAGCTGCCTTCATCCTGATCACCTATCGCTACCTGGCTGGTTTGCCACGGCACTTCCGGCCCCGGCGCGCCGCGGTGGAGCGCGATACCGCATGATCCTGACCAGTCTCGCGCTGGTCCTGCTGGCGGTCCTCGGGGCGCCGCTGTTTGCCATCATCGGCGCGGGTGCGCTGCTGGGCTTCTCCCGGGCGGAAGTCGACCTGACCGCCGTCCCGATCGAAATCTACGGTATTGCCGAAACGCCGATCCTGCTGGCGATACCCTTGTTCACGTTCGCCGGGTACGTGCTGAGTGAAAGCCGCGCGGCGGCCAGGTTGGTTCGACTGAGCGCCGCGCTCATCGGCTGGCTCCCCGGCGGGCTGGCCATGGTAGCGGTGGCCACGTGCTCACTGTTCACCGCCTTTACTGGCGGCTCGGGCGTCACGATCATCGCGATCGGCGCGCTGCTGTTCCCGGCGCTGATCCAGGCCGGCTACGGGGAGCGCTTCACGCTGGGCCTCGTCACGTCATCCGGCAGCCTTGGCCTGCTGTTTGCTCCATCGCTCCCCCTGATCATCTACGGGATCATTGCGGAGGTATCCATCGATTCACTCTTCGTGGCCGGTGTGGTGCCGGGAATCCTGATGATGCTGGCGCTGGCGGCCTTTTGCCTCTGGCGAAACCGGGAGAATCGCCGGCCGCTGGCCGACTTCTCCTGGCGGGAGGTCCGGGCCGCGGTCCGGGAGTCCATCTGGGAGCTGCCGTTGCCGATCGTCGTCCTGGGCGGAATCTACAGCGGCTACTTCGCGGTCTCGGAGGCGGCGGCCGTCACGGTTGTCTACGTGCTGGTGGTCGAGCTCCTGATCTACCGGGAGGTGCCGTGGAACCGCCTGACTGCGATCGTCCGTGACTCCATGGTGCTCGTCGGCGGGATCCTGCTCATCCTGGGCATATCGCTGGCATCAACCAACTACATGATCGACGCTCAGGTCCCCCAGAAACTCATCGAGCTGGTGACCCGGTACATCTCGAGCCAGACCAGCTTCCTGCTGCTGCTGATCTGCTTCCTGCTGCTCATTGGCTGCATCTTGCACATCTTCTCGGCCCTCGTACTGGTGGTCCCCCTGATGCTCCCCGTTGCGGCGCAATACGGCGTGGACCCGGTTCATCTCGGCATCATCTTCGTGGCCACCATGGAGCTGGGCTATCTCCTGCCACCCATTGGCCTCAACCTGTATATCTCCAGCTACCGCTTCAACCGGCCCGTGCTGGACGTATGCCTTGCCACAGTCCCGTTCATACTTATCCTGTTCGGCGCCGTCCTGCTCATCACCTTCGTGCCTTCGCTGTCGCTGATGTTCGTCAAGCAGTAGTTCCGCTACCACCCAGAGGTATCACTGATGACCCGGTCACTCCTAGCGCTGATGGTCGCCTTCACGGCGGGTTGCGTCACCAGCGCGCCGGCCGTCCCGCCGGGAAAGCCGGCCGAGTTCCTGCGGGTGCCACCGGGATTCCGGGCGGAAATTCTGGTCGAGAACGTCCCGAACGCCCGCTCGATGGCATTGGGGGAGGGTGGCACCCTGTTCGTCGGTACGCGCTCGGGGGGAACGGTGTACGCGGTCCGGAACGCGTTGCGCGGGAACCCGTCCGTCAGCAAGTTTGCCGAGGGCCTGACCATGCCCAACGGGGTCGCCCTGTATCAGGGCGCCCTGTACGTGGCGGAGCAGAAGCGCATCGTCCGCTATCCCGCCGCCGAGGCCAGCGTCGACAACCCGCCCCAGGCCGAGATCATCGATGCGGCATTGCCGTTCAAGGGAGTGCTGCATTCCTGGAAGTACCTCGCATTCGGTCCCGATGACAAGCTGTATGTTCCTGTCGGGGCGCCATGCAACAGCTGCGTCGAGCCGGGGTTCGGCGTAATCCTCCGGATGAACCCGGACGGGACGGGGCGCGAGGTCGTGGCGTCGGGCATCCGCAATTCCGTGGGTCTTGCCTGGCACCCCGCGACGAAGGAATTGTGGTTTACCGACAATGGCCGGGACATGCTGGGTGACGAGGTTCCGCCGTGCGAGCTGAATCGCATGCCACGGACTGGCCTGGATTTTGGCTTTCCGTACTGCCACGGGGGCACCATCGCCGACCCGCAGCTAGGGGCGGGCGGCAGTTGCAGCACCGCCGTACCGCCGGTCCAGGCGCTGGGGCCGCACGTTGCGCCTCTGGCCGTGAAATTCTATACGGGCCGCATGTTTCCCGCGGAATACCGCGGGCAGGTCCTGATTGCGGAGCACGGGTCCTGGAATCGCAGCAAGGCGGCCGGCAAGACCGGCTACCGGGTGAGCCTGGTGCGGCTGAAGGGCGACAAGGCGGTTGCCTATGAGCCGTTCATTGAGGGCTGGCTCCAGGGGGACGAGGTGCTCGGCCGGCCGGTTGACCTGCTGGTGGCCCCGGATGGCTCGCTGCTGGTGAGCGATGACCAGCGTGGCGTGATTTATCGCATCAGCTACAAGGGCTAGTTGGGAGCCTGCACATGTTCATCTTCCGCTTTCTCGGCAATCTGCTCCGGGCCATCTGGTTCGGCCTGAACACGCTGCGCCGGATCCTGCATCTGATCCTGCTGCTGGCGATCTTTGCGGTGCTGCTCGCGGGTGCCGTGGGCCAGCCGAGGGCTGTCCCGTCGACGGCGGCCCTGGTGATCAATCCAACCGGCATCCTGGTGGAACAGCTCGAGGGCAGTCCGCTGGACCGGGCGATTGCGGACCTGAACAACCAGGCCCCGCCCCAGACCCTGGTGCGCGACGTCACCGACAGCCTTGATCGTGCCGCCACCGACGACCGGATCAAGGTCGTCGTGCTCGACCTGGATGGCCTCCAGGGTGGTGGGCTCGCCAAGCTGCAGACGATCGGGGAAAAGATCCAGAAGGTCAGGGATTCGGGCAAGAAGGTCATTGCGACTGGCAGCGGCTTCACGCGGGACCAGTACTACCTCGCCTCGCGGGCTGACGAGGTCGTCATGCACGAACTGGGGCTCGTGTATCTCGAGGGCTACGAGTACTACCGCACGTTCTTCCGCAGCGCGCTGGAGAAGCTCCAGGTCGATCTCAACGTGTTCCGTGTGGGCGAGTTCAAGTCGTTCGTGGAGCCCTACATCCGCGACGACATGTCGGCCGAGGACCGCGAGGCCAGCCAGGTCTGGCTCGCCGGCCTCTGGTCCGCCTGGGAGCGTGATGTGGCGGCGGCCCGCAAGCTGAAGCCCGGGGCCCTGCAGTCCTATGCCGACGACCTCGCCGGCCGCCTGGAGGCCGAGAAGGGCAATGCTGCCCGCGCTGCCGTCAGTGCGGGACTGGTCGACAGGCTCATGAGCCGGCCGCAGTTCAACGAATACCTCATGGAACTCGTCGGGGAAAGCCAGACCGACGAGGGCACGTACAGCGCCATCGACTTCCGGGCCTACGCCATGGCGACGGGCATCGAGCAGCGCCTGCAGGACGGCAAGGAGCGCAACGTGGCCGTGATCATGGCATCCGGCCAGATCGTGGACGGCGAGGCGGCGCCCGGGGTGGTGGGTGGCGACACCCTGGCCGAAGAGATTCGCAGCGCCCGGCTCGATGACGCCGTGGATGCCGTTGTGATCCGCATCGACAGTCCGGGTGGCAGCATGTTCGCGTCGGAGGTCATCTTCGACGAGATCGAGGCGCTGAAGGCCTCCGGTAAGCCGGTCGTCGCCTCCATGAGCAGCGTGGCTGCTTCGGGCGGCTACTACATCGCCATGCTGGCCGACGAGATCTGGGCCCGGAACACGACCATTACCGGCTCGATCGGCGTTGGCGCCCTGGTGCCCACCGTGCCGCGCACGCTCGACAAGCTGGGAGTCCACGTGGACGGCTTCGGCACCACGCGCCTCGCAGGCCAGCTGCGGGTGGACCGGCCGCTGGGAGACGATGCCCGGCGCGTGCTGACGGCCAGCGTCGAGGATGCCTACAGGATCTTCGTGGGCAAGGTGGCGGAGTCCCGCAAGCTGACCTTCGAGCAGGCCGACAGTATCGCCAGGGGCCGGGTATGGATCGGGGCGGACGCCCGCGAACGCGGGCTGGTGGACCGCATTGGCGGCCTCGACGAGGCGGTCGCGGCTGCAGCTGCCCGGGCAGGGCTCGAGGAGGGGAACTACGGCCGCCGTTACCTGCAGCCGGAACAGTCCCTGCTACAGCGCATGGCGCTGGAGATTGGCGCGGGCGCCGTGCGGGCGGCGGATCGCGTCGGCCTGGGCTCGTTGCTTGCGGACCTGAGCGGACCTGGATCCGGGATGGTGGGCGAAGTCGTGGGCCGGCTCGACAGCGAATTGAAGCTGCTGTCGCGCTTCAACGATCCCCGGGGAATCTACGCCCACTGCCTGTGCGTGATCGACTAGTCAGGCGGCCGGGTCGCGGCGCGGGTAATCGAACAGCAGCAAGTCGCCCTGGGCGCCGTCGAGGTCGGCCCAGCTCCTGATGTCCAGGCCGATGATCACGACGCCGGTGGTCGGGACGTTGTCGATCCCTGCGCCCGTCAGCCTGTTGGCGAGTTCGGTCAGGCCGGGGTTGTGGCCGCAGACAATCAGGTCGCGGAAACTGCTGTCCTGGCGCGCTATGACCGCAATGATGTCGTCGGGGGACGCGAGGTACAGGTCGTCCTCGCGTTGCAGGAATTCCTGGGGATAGCCGATTTCCCGGGCAATGATCTGTGCCGTCCGTCGGGCGCGGACCGCCGGGCTCGTGAGAATGAGCGTCGGCCGGGCACCTCTCTCGCGCAGCCGCCGCCCCATTCGCGGAGCATCGCGTTCGCCGCGCTCGTTGAGGGGCCGGTCCCGGTCCTTCCCCCCCGGATCATCCCAGGACGATTTGGCGTGACGCAACAGGGTGAGCTGGCGCTTGCGACTCATACCGGTCTACATCAGACCGGCTTCGAGTCGCGCAGCCTCCGACATCATGTCCTGGCTCCAGGGCGGATCGAAGACGAGGTCCACGTCAACCTCCGCTACGGTCGGGATGATGCTGATCTTCTGACGGGCTTCTTCCACGAGGATCTCGCCCATCCCGCAACCAGGGGCCGTCACAGTCATGCGCAGGCTGACGCCCCGCTGGCCTGACGCGACCCGCCGGATCGAACACTCGTAGACGAGTCCGAGTTCGACGATATTGATCGGGATCTCGGGGTCGTAGATGGTCTTTAGCTGCTCCCAGACGAGCGCCTCGAACTGCTCGTCAGTGGCGTCATCCGGCAGGGAGGGCGGAATTACCGGCTCCTTGCCCAGCGCATCGGCATCGATTCCCGGTATCCGGACGAGATTGCCGTCGAAGTAGACGGTAAAGCTGCCGCCCATCGCCTGGGTGATGTAGACCAGGGAATCCAGCGGAATCGTGACTGGAATACCCGACGGCACCATCAGGCCTGCCACATCGCGCCTGATTACGACGGGTTCGTTGTCCATGCTGCTCATCAGGAAGGGCTCTTCTGTTCGGTGGTCACTGTGCCGGGGGAGGCGTCGAGTGCGGCCAGCAGCGTCCGCCAGGGAAGCGTCGCGCAGCGGATCCGCGCCGGGTACTGGCTCACGCCGGTCAGCGCAGCGAGGTCCCCGGACAGGCTTCCGCCACCGGATGCCAGGGCGCTCTCGAACTGCCCGATGGCGGCGCGCACCGCGGGGCCTGCGCGACCCTTCGTGGCTTCGGACATCAGTGACGCCGAGGCCACGCAGATGGCGCAGCCTGAAGCCTCGAAGGCCACGTCCACCAGGGTATCGTTGCTCGTGCGCAGGTAGACCCGGACCTTGTCGCCGCAGAGCGGATTGTGGCCTTCTGCCTCGCGGTCGTATCGCTCGGGGCGGCGGTGGTTGCGCGGGTGCCGGCTGTGCTCCAGCACGATCTGCCGGTAGAGGTTCTGCAGGTCAGGGGCCGGGGAGGACATCAGGCAAACATCCGTTGTGCAACCCGCACGGCATCGACGAGTTGATCGATCTCGCCGGTTGTGTTGTAGAACGCGAAGGATGCCCGGGCCGTTCCGGCAAGTCCAAACCGCTCCATTACGGGCATCGCGCAATGGTGACCCGCACGAATCGCCACGCCCTGCTGGTCGAGAACCGTGCCGATGTCGTGAGGGTGGATGCCGGCGACATTGAATGACACGAGGCTGGCCTTGTGTCGCGCGGTGCCCACGATCGTCAGTCCCGGTACCTGCGTAAGGGCTGCCGTGGCGTAAGCAAGCAGCCGGGCTTCCCAGGCGGTGATGTTCGCCATCCCGATGGCAGTCAGGTAGCGGATGGCTGCTGCCAGCCCTACCGCACCGGCGATGTGCGGCGTCCCGGCCTCGAGCCGGTAGGGCAGGTCGTTATAGGTCGTGCCGCTGAAGCTGACGGTCAGGATCATGTCGCCGCCTCCCTGCCAGGGTGGCAGTTCGCCGAGGATGGCCTCCCGGCCATACAGCACGCCCGTGCCGGTGGGCCCGCACATCTTGTGCCCGGAGAACACGTAGAAGTCGCAATCCAGGTCCAGGACGTCCACGGACTCGTGCGCGATCGCCTGAGCCCCGTCAAGCAGCACGGGAATGCCCCGGGACCGGGCGGCGGCAATGATCGCCTTGACGGGATTGACCGTACCGAGCGCGTTGGACACGTGGGTGACAGACACGAGCTTCGTGCGCGGACCGAGCAGGTGGATGAACTCGTCCAGCAGCAGCTCGCCAGCATCATTGATGGGAGCCACGCGCAGCACGGCGCCGCTTCGCTCGCACAGCATCTGCCAGGGCACGATGTTGGAGTGGTGCTCCATGGTCGTGATCAGGATCTCGTCGCCGGGCTTCAGCCGCTGCCCGAAGCTGAATGCCACCAGGTTGATGGCCTCGGTCGTGCCCCGGGTGAAGACGATTTCCCTGACGGACGCGGCATTGATGAACGCCCGGACGGTTTCCCGAGCGCCTTCATAGAGGTCAGTCGCACGGTGGCTGAGGGTGTGGACGCCCCGGTGAATATTGGCATGGTCGTGGGTGTAGTAATGCCGGACGGCGTCCAGCACCTGGGTGGGCCTCTGTGACGACGCACCATTGTCCAGGTAGGCGAGCGGGTGGCCGTTGATCTGCTGGGTGAGGATCGGAAAATCGCGGCGAATGGCCGCAACATCGATCGGCGCCGTCACAGGCGCAGTCCGCGGCCTTTCCTGGTGTGTACCGGCGGGCATTTCAGTCACGATCCTGCCCCCGGGCCGGCGATCGCGGCATTGCCACCGAGCTTCTCCTCGAGCCGCGCCTCGAGCCGCGCCCGCAGTTCCGGTTGCGCAATTCCGCCCAGGGGCTCCCGGAGGAATGCAGCGGTAAGTACCTGCCGCGCCGCTGCAGGGTCGAGTCCCCGGGAGCGAAGGTAGAAGAGGGCGTTGGCATCCAGCTGGCCCGTAGTGGCGCCGTGGCTGCAGCGCACGTCGTCCACGTAGATTTCGAGTTCGGGCTTGGTGTCGATTTCCGCAGTCGCCGCCAGGAGGAGGTTGCGGTTGGTCAGCGCCGCATTGCTGCCGGCGGCTCCTTCCCGGACGATGATCTTCCCGTTGAAGACGCCTCGGCCGTGGCCATCCGCCAGCCCCCGGAACGACTCGCGACTGGTGGTCCCGGGGGCCAGGTGTTCGAGTCGCGTGTGGTTGTCGACGTGCCGGTTGCCGTCCGCCAGGAAAAGCCCGTCGACTGAGGCTGATGCACCTGCCCCTGCGAGCAGGACGGTCAGGGCGTGCCGGCTGAGCTGTGCGCCGAGGTCCATGCTGGTGATGTGCGTGGAAGCTGCTGCGGCCAGCTCGATGCGGCTGGTTTCCGTGAGCATCCCGTCGTCCGGCAGAAGTTGCACGCGAACCAGGTTGAGGTGTGCGCCGGACCCCACCCAGGCCTGGGTGACTGCGTTGCAAAGGGTGCCGGCCGCGCCCCCGTGCTCGAGTATCAGTGTGAACCGGCTGTCCTGCGCGACATCGACCAGGATCCGGGGCTGGCTGAACGCTGGCGCGCCGCTGCCCTGGATGAGGATGTGGAGAGGCATCGCTTCCAGGCTGGCGCCGGTCTCTGTGGTAACGAGTATTACGTCGGCAAGGAGCGCCGAATTCAGGTCCACCAGGGTCTCGGGCGCCACGTCCCCGGACTTGCGGAGCAGGTCGGCCGCGCGGGCCCGCAGTTCCGGCGTCAGCTGGCGAAGCGAGCCAATGTACAGGCCTCGTGGCATGGCGCCCGGCGGGGCCTGAAGGATTCCGTCGACGATCTGCGCGTGCACTGTCCCGGGGGAACCCGACGTGCCGGGATGCCCGGCCCCGGCCGTGGAAAAGGCGCTGCCATCGGCTCGGGTATCGATGCCGGCCGGTCGCGCCGCCAGCCCTGCCGCAGCCAGATAGGCTGACCAGCGCTGCCCGTAGCCGGCGAGGCTGGTGTAGCGCCAGTCCTCGTCCGCGCCATCCGGCAATCCGGACTCATCGAGGCGGGCGAGGGCGGCCACCCGCCGTTCGGATGGCCAGCCGGCGACGTCCGTGCCCGCCGGGGCCAGGCTCGCCGCGGCCCGCCAGGGTTTCTGGGGCGTGTCCCTGGACTGCCCGGCGGCCCGGCCGTGCACTGCCTGTTGCGCTGTTGGTTCGGTCACGGTGACGGGCCTCAGGGATTGGCGGCAGCCAGGACCTGCTCGTAGCCGCCTGCCTCCAGTTCCAGCGCCAGGGTCCGGTCGCCGGTGCGGATGATCCGGCCGCCCGCCAGGACATGGACGAAGTCGGGACGGATATGGTCGAGGAGACGCTGATAGTGCGTGACCAGGACGAAGGCCCGCTCCGCACTGCGCAGGCTCTTGACCCCGTTCGCCACGACCTTGAGGGCGTCGATGTCGAGGCCGGAGTCCGTCTCGTCGAGGATGGCCAGCACGGGCTCGAGGACAGCCATCTGGAAGATCTCGTTGCGCTTCTTCTCGCCACCCGAAAAACCCTCGTTGACGCCCCGCTGCAGGAAGCTTTCGTCCATCTGCATCAGGCGGGCCTTCTCCTTGACGAGCCGGAGGAAGCGGGCCGCATCGATCTCGCTCTCGCCGCGTGCCGACCGCCGGGCATTCAGTGCGGATCGGAGCAGGTATACATTGCTGACACCCGGGATCTCGATCGGGTACTGGAAGCCGAGGAAGACGCCGGCCCTCGCGCGGTCTTCCGGTGCCAGGCCGAGCAGGTCGCGGCCGAGATAGGTGACCGATCCGCCGGTGACTTCGTAGCCGTCCCGGCCCGACAGAACGTGGGCCAGTGTGCTCTTGCCGGAGCCGTTCGGGCCCATGATGGCGTGCACTTCGCCGGCACGAACCGTCAGGTTGAGGCCCTTGAGTATTTCCTTGCCGCCTACCGCAACACGGAGGTCAGTGACCTGGAGGAGGGGCGGGTTCGACGCAATGGATTCCAAGACTAATGTGGGGTCGTTCAGCCGACCGCACCCTCCAGGCTGACGTTCAGGAGATTCTGGGCCTCGACCGCAAACTCCATCGGCAGCTCGCGGAAGACCTGCTTGCAGAAGCCGTTCACGATGAGATTCACCGCATCCTCAGTCGACAGGCCGCGTTGCCGGCAATAGAAGAGCTGGTCGTCCCCGATCCGGGAGGTGGTCGCCTCGTGCTCGACCACGGCGGAGGGATTCCGCACTTCCATGTAGGGAAAGGTGTGCGCGCCGCACCGGGCACCCATCAGGAGCGAATCGCACTGGGTGTAGTTCCGGGCGTTCTCCGCCGTCGGCAGGATCTTGACGAGCCCGCGGTAGGCGTTCTGGGCCCTGCCGGCCGAAATGCCCTTGGATACGATCGTGCTCCGGGTATTGCGGCCAATGTGGATCATCTTGGTGCCGGTATCAGCCTGCTGCAGGTTGTTGGTGACGGCGACGGAGTAGAACTCGCCAACGGAATTCTCGCCGCGCAGGATGCAGCTCGGATACTTCCAGGTGATGGCGGACCCGGCCTCGACCTGCGTCCAGGAAATGCGCGAGTTCGCACCCCGGCAGTCGCCGCGCTTGGTGACGAAGTTGTAGATTCCGCCTTTGCCATTTTCGTCGCCGGGGTACCAGTTCTGAACTGTCGAGTACTTGATGGTGGCGTCCCTGAGCGCCACCAGCTCGACGACTGCTGCGTGCAGCTGGTTCTCGTCGCGTTGCGGAGCCGTGCAGCCTTCCAGGTAGCTCACGTGACTGGCCTCGTCCGCGATGATCAGGGTGCGCTCGAACTGGCCTGTCTTGGCCTGGTTGATGCGGAAGTAGGTGGACAGCTCCATGGGGCAGCGGACGCCCTTCGGAATGTAGACGAAGGACCCGTCGGTGAAGACCGCGGAATTGAGCGCCGCGAAGTAATTGTCCCGGTAGGGGACCACCGTCCCGAGATACTGGCGGACCAGATCGGGATGCTCCCGTACCGCTTCCGAGAACGAGCAGAAGATGACGCCGGCTGCGGAGAGCTTGTCCTTGAACGTGGTCGTGACCGAGACGCTGTCAAACACGGCATCGACCGCCACGCCGGCCAGTCGTGCGCGCTCGTGGAGTGGAATGCCCAGCTTCTCGTAGGTTTCCAGGAGCTTGGGATCGACCTCGTCGATGGACCTGGGGCCCGTCGGTGCCTTCGGCGCGGAGTAGTAGGAGATGTCCTGGTAGTCGATGGGCGGATGATGCAGCTTCGCCCACCGCGGTTCGCGGAGGGTCAGCCAGTGCCGGTAGGCCTTGAGGCGCCACTGCAGGAGGAACTCGGGCTCGCCCTTCTTGGCTGAAATGAACCTGATCACGTCCTCGTTGAGGCCCGGCGGTACCGTGTCGGATTCGATGTCGGTGACAAAGCCGTGGGCATAGCGCCGGCCGATGAGTTCTTCAAGCCCCTGGTTTTGAGTGCTGCTGCTCATTCGGGCCTTCCTCAGCCGGTGGGCAGGCGATGCCGGATGCGGCCCGCGCGCCCGGAGAGGTCCACCAGCGGGAACTCCCGTGGGGGGTGGGCCAGGTCAGCCAGGGTGATCTCGCCCAGGGCTCCCCGGATGCCCCGGTTGATCTTTTGCCAGGCGCCGCCGACGGGGCAGCCGTTTTCCAGCTCGCAGCGGCTCTCGGCGGTGCTGCATTCTGTAATGCTCAGGGGGCCTTCGAGGACGTCGAGAATGTCCGACGCCGAGATGTTGCCTGGCGCACGGGCCAGCACATAACCGCCCTCCGAGCCGCGCACCGAACGCACCAGGTCGCTCCGGGCCAGCAGCTTGAGCAGCTTCTGGACCGTCGGCAGCGCCAGCCGGGTGCCCGCGGCGACATCGCTGGCCGAATGCAGGCGTCCCTGATGCGCGGCCAGGTGCACCAGGATCATGGTGCCGTAGTCCGTGAGCTTGCTGATGCGGAGCATTGCCGTGGGGTGGTCCTGGTGCGGTCCCGTGACGAAATCTATATGGGACTATCTTAGTCCAGTATGGTTGAAGTGGAAACCCTCGGGCCGGCCGGTGCGGAGGGGAATTTGCTATTCTTCTCCGCCGCGCTGGACCTCGGGACTGCCCGTAGCCTGCGCGCGCACCCCAGCGCGACCTGAATAAGAAACCGGAGGTTTATGTCATGACTGCACAGTCTCTTGCTGCCGTTGCACAGGCGATGGTGGCGCCGGGGAAGGGAATACTGGCTGCCGACGAAAGCTCGGGAACCATCAAAAAGCGCTTCGACTCGATCAAGCTCGAATCCACGGCCGAGAGCCGGCGTGCCTACCGTGACATGCTCTTCACCACGCCCGGGGCGGGCGAATTCATCAGCGGCGTGATCCTTTACGACGAAACTCTACGCCAGGCGACCCTTGGCGGGGTTCCATTTCCCAAGTACCTGGCCCAGCAGGGCATGATTCCGGGGATCAAGGTGGATGCCGGCGCCAAGGCCCTGGCCGGGTTCCCGGGAGAGACGATTACGGAAGGCCTCGATGGCCTGCGCGAGCGGCTGAAGGAATACGCTGGACTCGGCGCGAAGTTTGCCAAATGGCGCGCCGTGATAGCCATCGGCCCCGGGTTCCCGGGCAGCTTCTCGCTGGCCGCCAATGCCCACGCGCTGGCCCGCTATGCCGCCCTTTGCCAGGAGGCAGGCATCGTCCCGATCGTCGAGCCCGAAGTGTTGATGGACGGCGACCACACCATTGCCCGCTGCGAGGAAGTGACCACCGCTGCGCTGGAGCGTACCTTCCTCGAGCTGCGCGCCCACCGGGTGGACTTCGCCGGCATGGTGCTCAAGCCGAACATGGTCGTGCCCGGCCAGGACTGCAAGCAGAAGGCCTCCGTTCGGGAAGTTGCCGAAGCCACGATCCGCTGCCTCAAGGCGACTGTGCCGGCGACCGTGCCGGGCATCGCCTTCCTGTCTGGCGGCCAGAGTCCGGAGGAGTCCACTGAACACCTGGCAGTCATGAACACGCTCGGCGCGCTGCCTTGGCAGCTGACTTTCTCCTATGGCCGTGCGCTGCAGGCGCCATCGCTCAAGGCGTGGGGCGGCAAGGCCGAAGGCGTCAAGTCAGGGCAGGCCGCGTTCCACAAGCGCGCCCGCCTGAATGGCCTGGCCCATGCCGGCCAGTACCGGCGCGAGATGGAAGCCGCCTGACGCAGTGACGGCGGACAACCTCGTACAGGTCAGCGGGCTTCGATTCGGACGATCCGGACGCCCGATTTTCTCCGGGCTCGACCTCGGCATTCGCCGTGGCAGCATCACGGCGATCATGGGCCCGAGCGGCACCGGCAAGACGACGCTGCTCCGGATGATCACCGGGCAGCTGCGCCCCGAGGCAGGCACCGTTACGGTGGGCGGGCTGGACGTGGCTTCGCTGTCGCGGAGCGAGCTGTTCGACCTGCGCCGGCGCATGGGCATGCTCTTCCAGAACAGCGCCCTGCTGACCGATTTCAGCGTGTTCGAGAACGTTGCCTTTCCTGTTCGCGAGAACACGCGCCTCCCGGAACCGCTGATCCGCCAGCTGGTACTGACCAAGCTGAATTCCGTCGGCCTGCGGGGCGCCGCGGACCTGATGCCCGCGGAACTGTCCGGCGGCATGGCCCGGCGAGTCGCGATGGCGCGAGCCATGGTTCTCGACCCCGAGCTCCTGCTGTATGACGAGCCGTTTTCGGGCCTGGACCCGATCTCCCTGGGCGTGGTCCTGCGTCTCATCCGGCTGAACAATGATGCGCTCGGCCTGACGAGCATCGTCGTGTCCCACGACGTGGCGGAGATCAGCCATATTGCCGACCATTGCTTCGTGATTTCCGAAGGGCGCGTGATCGCCTCGGGCGCGCCGCGGGAGCTGGCTGAAAGCCCGTCCGAGCTCGTGCGCCAGTTCATGACCGGTGCCGCCGACGGTCCGGTCCCGTTTCATTACCCGGCACCGGATTACGCCGACCAGCTGTTCGGCAAAGCCCGATGACGCTGCCCATCCAGCTCTGGGAAGGACTTCTGGAGTCCCTGCGGAAGCTGGGCTCGGCCATCCTTTTCCTGATTGAAATCCTCAAGCAGTGCCCGGCCGCACTGGCCCGTCCGCGGCTGATTTCGCAGCAAGTCAGGAATTCCGGCGTCCTGTCGCTGGTCATCATCATGACGTCGGCGTTCTTCGTTGGCATGGTCATCGGGCTGCAGGGATACGACTCCCTCTCACGGCTTCGGCAGGAGGACATCCTCGGGGCAGGGGTGGCGCTCACGCTGTTCAAGGAACTCGGCCCCGTGGTCACCGCCCTGCTGTTTGCCGGCCGGGCAGGCACATCACTGGCTTCCGAGATCGGCCTGATGCGGGCCACGGACCAGCTGGCCGCCATGGAGGTCATGGCCATCGATCCCATCCGGCGCATCATTGCGCCACGCTTCATCGGGGCCGTGATCTCGGTCCCGCTCCTCACGGCCGTCTTCAATGCCATCGGCGTCCTCGGCGCCTGGTTCATCGGCGTCCAGATCATGGGGGTCGACAACGGGGCCTTCTGGTCCCAGATGCAGGAGTTTGTCGATCCGCCGGACATCTACGAGGGCGTGCTGAAGAGCTTCGTCTTCGGCACCACCGCGGGGCTCGTTGCGGTCTACGAGGGGTACAATTCACCACCCACCGCCGAAGGCGTGGGCATGGCAACCACGCGTACGGTGGTCACCACGTCGATCCTGGTACTGATCCTCGACTACACGATCACCGCCTACCTTCTCTGAGGGCTTGTTAGATCATGGAAAGCACCCGCACACGGGAACTGGGCACCGGCCTGTTCATCTTCCTGGGCTTCGCCGCGCTGCTCTTTCTCGCCACCCAGACCACCGATCTCGAGGAATACGGTGGCGACAGCGATGGCTATCGCGTGACTGCCCGTTTCGACGATGTGGCAGGCCTCAAGGTCCGGTCGCCCGTGACCATGGCCGGAGTCAACATCGGCCGGGTTGAGAGCATTGAGTTTGACAATGACCAGCTGGACGCCGTGGTTGGCATGCGGATTAACTCGCGGTTCAACCAGATCCCGGATGATTCCGATGCCAGCATCCTCACCGCCGGCCTGCTGGGCAGCAAGTACGTGGGAATTGGGCCCGGCGGCTCCGACTCCTATCTCAAGGACCAGAGCCAGCTTGAAATTACCCAGTCTGCCGTTGTCCTGGAGCAGTTGATCGGCAAGTTCCTGTTCAACCAGGCCGAGAAGGGTGGCGGGTCCGAAGCGGCTCCGGTTGCCCCGCCGGCCGCGACCGACGGTTCCAGCGAATAGCCTTCCGGAGATTCATCATGCGCATCGTTGCCACCGCCTGCCTTGTCCTCGGCTTGCTGGCCGCACCGGCGATGGCCGACACCCGCACGCCCGATGAGATCGTCCGGCAGACGGCCGACACGCTGTCTGCCCGAATCGAGGGCCGGCAGCAGCAACTGGCCGCAAATCCGGCCGAACTCTACAAGCTGGTGGATGAAGTCTTCCTGCCGGTATTCGACACCGACTACGCCGGCCGGCTCGTGCTCGGCAAGCACTGGCGCACGGCCACGCCGGTTCAGCGCCAGCAGTTCATCGACACGTTCTACGACTTCCTCCTGCGCAGCTATTCGCGCTACGTGCTGCGCTTCGAGAAGGACCGGGTACGGATCCTGCCACCGCCCGCGGGAGCGCCGGATCCGAAGAGGGCGGTGGTTCGCACGGAGATGCAACTGGAGGACGGGACGAAGTTGCCGGTCCACTATTCCCTGCACCAGACGAAGGACGGCTGGCGGGCCTTCGATGTGCGTATCGAGGGCATCTCCTACGTGCAGAACTACCGAAACCAGTTCAATGCAGAAATCGGAGCCCGGGGCATCGATGCGGTGATCGCCCGGCTGAAGGCCGATGCCGCGAAGGTGACCACAAGCCCCCCGGTTGCGGGTGGCAAGACGTGACGGAGCCGGCGGGCGGAGTACCGTCCCTGCGGTCGACCGGAGCGGGAAATTTCGCCCTCACCGGTCCCGTGACCTTCGCCACCGCTGGCGGGCTGCTGGATGCGGGCCGAGCCGGCTTTGCCGGGCAGACCGCCGTTACGGTCAACCTCGGTGACGTTACCCGGGTGGACAGTGCCGGGCTGGCCCTCCTACTGGAATGGCTGCGCGAGGCGCGGACCGCGGGGCGCACCCTGCGCTTTGCGGCACTGCCCGACAAGCTGCTGGCCATCGCACGCCTGAGCGGCGTCGACGGCCTGCTGAGTGAGGACTATTCGGGGGGCGGGTCGCCGTCTTCAGCGTCTTCCTCGGCGTCGACGTCGTCCAGGTAGGCATCGTCCT
Organism: Gammaproteobacteria bacterium; assembly: GCA_040080965.1. Taxonomy (GTDB): domain Bacteria; phylum Pseudomonadota; class Gammaproteobacteria; order Steroidobacterales; genus SHZI01. The sequence goes on from JBEBHH010000001.1 coordinate 48,838, forward strand.
CGGGCACGTTGCCGTCCAGGGCGCGATAGCGCCGGTTCTGCAGGTAGGCGTCCCGCACGAAGATGTACGGGTCGAAGGATTCGTACACCTGCTGGTCGGCATCGAGCAGTCGCGAACGGCCATCCACCTGGTAGATAACCCAGGCACCGAGGGTCAGGTCCACGTCGCCGTCGGCGATGTTCAGGAATGGCGTGAGCGGTGCGTCCACCGTGTCGCCGAGGAAGTGCCGCAGGGTCCTGGGACCGAAGATCGGGATCACCAGGTACGGGCCTTCCCCGGCTCCCCACACTGCCATCGTCTGGTCGAAGTCCTCGTCGTTCTCGGCGAGGCCGATGCGGGTGGCCGGATCGAAGATCCCGGCCAGGCCCACCGTGGAATTGAGCAGGAAGCGGGCGCCATCCCGGCCGCACTGCCGGAACTTGCCCTGCAGCAGGTCATTGGCGATCGTCACGGGATACAGCAGGTTGCTGAAGATGTTGCCCACTCCCGTGCGCATCGGCTGGGGCAGGGCCTTCCGGTAGCCCGACGCCATGGGGCGCAGCAGGTACCGGTCGCCGATGTCGTTGAACCGGTACATGACCCGGTTGACGGGTTCGAGGGGGTCGTAGGCATCCGCATCTGTGCCTACGGCCCGCGTTGCGCACCCCGAGGTTCCCAGGGCCATGCAGGCGGCCAGCGCCAGGGTTGCCAGGGTCCGCGCGGCGCCCATACCTGCACATCCACCCGTCATTGCTGCTTGCCCGACGCAGTTTGCTGGCGCCGGCTCTTCTGCTCACGGTCGAGCCATTCCTGGATCTCGGCCAGCCGGGACGTAAAGCGGGCCTTCTGCACGCTGTCCAGGCCGGGAATCGACAGTGCCAGGCGGAGCTGGTCGGCGGCCATGATGACGTCGCCGCGGATGAGGTGCAGCTCCGCCATGTAGTAGTGCGCATCGGCCGTGTCGCCCGCGGCGCTGGCCGCCAGGGCGATCAGGCGCACCTGCTCTGCCGTCGGCGGCACGTTGTTGAGCAGGTCGAGGAGGATCGCATGGGCCTTCTTGGGCTGCCCCGCCGCCAGCAGGGCCTCGGCGTACCGGACAGTCAGTGGCGTGTTGCGGGGAAAGAGGCCCATGGCCTTTTCGTAGCCAGCGAACGCGGCCTCCCGGTCGCCCAAGGCGAGCTCGGCGCCAGCGAGTCCGGTGTGGAAGGGAATGACGCCGGGGTTCGTGGCCAGCAATGACTGGAACAATGCGCGCGCCTCCCGGTACTGGCCCAGTTCCATGCGCACCAGGGCAATGCCGTACTCGGTGCCGAGGTCGCCGGCCTGCTTCGGGTCCTGCTGTTCGCCGAGGAAGAACGCCAGGGCCTTTTCCGGTGTCGGGCTCGACAGCACCCTGACCCGGGCGCGGGTGATGGAGTAGCCCGCCGCATCCTGCACGTCGGGACGGGGCAGGGAGGCAGCCCGCTCCCGCGTCTCCGCGATGCGGTTGACCGTGACCGGGTGCGTGCGCAGGAACTCGGGCGCCTGGCTGGCGAGCGGGCCGGTCTGGCGAGCGAGGGTCTCGAAGAATGCCGGCATGCCCATGGGGTCAAAGCCCGCGGAGGCCAGGACGCCGACGCCCACACGGTCCGCCTCGTACTCGTTGGCCCGGGTGAAATTGATCTGCTGCTGGGCGGCAACACCCTGGGCGGTAGCGATGGCGCCAGTGATCGCGTCGCCGCTGCCGCCGACGGCGCCGAGCAGGATGGCCCCCAGCATGGCCGCCATGGTCAGGATGCTGCTGCGCTGATTGGCGAAAACCGCCCGCGAGATATGGCGTTGCGTGACATGGGAGATCTCATGGGCCAGTACGCCCGCGAGTTCGCTTTCTGAGGTGGTCGCGAGGATCAGGCCCGAATGAAGCCCGATATATCCGCCGGGCAAGGCGAAGGCGTTGATGGCTGGATCATTCACCACGAAGAAATTGAAGCGAAAGTCGCCGTCCTGCGCCTGGGATGCCAGTTTCATGCCCACGTCCTGGACGTACTCCTGGACCTCGGGGTCGCTCATGACCCGCTCGGTGTCGAGGAGGCTGCGGTAGATGGACCTGCCAATTTGCAGTTCCTTCTCCCGGGAGAGTACCGAGTTGGCTGGACTCCCGATATCAGGCAGATCGTCGCCAGTGGCCGCCGGCACCGTGGGCGGTACCAGCAGCGTCAGCGAGGCGATTACGGCAATGAGCTGTCGCATACAGGTCATGGTAGATGTCCTTGTCTACCCGTTGCGCCAGCACGGGCGGATGGCCTTGCTGGCGCTTTGCCCGCTCGTCAGAGCGCCTCGACTGCTGCGAGCACTTCGGCTGCATGGCCCTTGACGCTCACCTTGCGCCACTCGGCGCGCAGCCTGCCTTCGGCGTCGATCAGGAAGGTGCTGCGCTCGACGCCCATGACCTTCTTGCCGTACATGTTCTTCTCCCTGATGACATCGAACAGCCGGCACAGCGTTTCATCACCATCGGAGAGGAGGTCGAACGGGAACTCGAACTTGGCCTTGAACTTCTCGTGGGAGGCGAGGGAGTCGCGGGATACGCCCAGGATCACGGTCTTCTTCCGCCGGAACTTTTCGTGGAGGCTGCCGAAGTCGCAGCCTTCCGTCGTGCACCCGGGGGTGCTGTCCTTCGGGTAGAAGTAGACCACGACATTTCCGCCGCGAAGCGACTTCAGGTCCATGGTCTTGCCGCCGGTGGCCGGCAGGCTGAAGTTGGGAACGGCCTTGCCTACGGTGACGGTGCTCATTGCCTCTGCCTGTGCGTGTCGAAAGGTGCCCTGACCCCGGCCAGTGCCATCAGCGCTGCGCCGGCTCGATGACGGCGTCGAGATTCTGCTCGTCGCAGTACTCGAGGAACTCTTCCCGGAGCGTCGCCACATGGACGGTGCGCGGTACGTTGATGGTCATCTGGACGCCGAACATCAGTGCCCCGGTGTGGGGAGCATTGTAGCGACGTGTGCTGACCTCTGCGATTTCGAGTCCGCGGGACGCAAAAAAGTTCGACAGGCCGAAGACGATTCCTTCGTGGTCCAGAGTGACCACGTCCACCAGGTAGGGAGCGGCTGTCTCGACGGGGCGGGGCTGGGTCTCCCGGACCGTGACCGTGAGATTGGATTGCTGCTGCAGCAACTGGAAGGCGCTCTGGAGCTTCGTGACGGTGTGCCAGTTGCCGGACACCAGCATCATTACCGCGAACTCCGAGCCCAGCGCGATCATCCGGCTTTCCCGGATGCTGCCACCCGCCGAAGTCACGGCCTGGCTCAGGTCGCGGACGACACCGGCACGGTCCGGGCCGATGGCGGTGACCGCGAGTAGCTTTTCCATGAATTCGATCTGGGGGCGTTGCAGGACGAGAGCCAGTGTACCGGGAAATCAACGACCGGCAAGCGACGGCGGGGCGTCGTGACCGGCGCCGGCAGGGCTCCCGGCCTTGCGGCACCGGGGGTCGGGAAGTACCATCCCCGGCTCATCAACGCCCGGTTCTCCCCGATGTTTTCAGGCAGCAGCGTCGCTCTTGTTACCCCGATGACGGCCGACGGGGCGGTGGATTTTGCCTGCCTCGAGCGGCTGGTGGACTTCCACGTCGAGCAAGGAACCGACTTCCTAGTCATTGCCGGCACCACCGGCGAGTCAGCAACGCTGACGAAGGCCGAGCACATCGAGGTGATCCGGGTGGCGGCCGAGCGGGCCGCGGGACGGATTCCGATCGTCGCCGGGACCGGCTCGAATTCGACGGCCCAGACCATCGACCTGTCGCGCGCCGTGGCTGCCTTTCCCATCGACGGCTACCTGATCGTCACCCCCTACTACAACAAGCCCACCCAGGAAGGCCTCTGCCGACACTACCTGGCCATTGCCGACGCGGTGGACCGGCCGGTGATCCTTTACAACGTGCCAGGCCGGACCGGCGTCGACATGCTCCCCGAGACCGTGGCCCGCGTTGCCGGTCATCCGGGCATCATCGGCATCAAGGAGGCGACGGGTGACCTGAAGCGGCTCTCGCCCCTGCGCGCCGGCTGCGGCGAGGACTTCCTGCTGCTTAGCGGGGACGACGCCACCTGCCGCGAATTCATCCTCCAGGGCGGGCAGGGCGTCATTTCGGTGACGGCGAACGTAGCGCCGGCCGCGATGGCCGACATGTGCGAAGCAGCCCTCGAGGGCAATGCCGCACTGGCCGCCGAGATCGATGCCCGCCTGGCCGACCTGCATCGCGACCTGTTCGTCGAATCCAATCCGATCCCCGTGAAGTGGGCGCTGCACAGGCTCGGCCTGATACCGGCCGGCCTGCGCCTGCCCCTCACCCCGCTCAGCGCCGGTGCCCAGCCCGCCGTCGAAGCGGCCCTGCGGTGCGCCGGCCTGCTGGAGCCCGCGGCGGCCGTGCGGGCCCTCGCTGGTGGCCAGCGTTGACTCTGCCCCCGCGCCTTCGGGATCTCCCGCCTCCGGGCAGGACGCCCGCCGGGCGGGCCGGCCTGGTCCTGCTGGCCCTGGTGGGGGTGTCGCTGGCAGGGTGCTTCGGCACCAAGAACGTCAATGCGCACTGTGACGACCCGGCTGAGTACCAGGCCAGCCGCACTGCCCCGGGTGTGCAGGCCCCGGCGGGCCTCGCGGCCCCCAACCGGGCCTCCGGATACGTGGTTCCCCCCGCCTCGGAAGCGGAACTCCGCGGCGCGGCCTGCCTCGCCCGGCCGCCGCCCTATTTCCGCGTGGAGCCGGCGGCTCCGCCCCCGGGCGCTGCTCCCGCCGCCGCTCCGACGAAGTAGGGCGTCCAGGCAAGTCGCCACAGATCCGGGCTCCCGGCGTGACCCGGGTGATTGAACGCCGGTAGCCCGCTGGGCTACCCTGCAGCCCGCTTTCGACCTGACAGCGCATAGAAGACACGGAGAGGTGGCCGAGTGGCTGAAGGCGCACGCTTGGAAAGCGTGTTTACGGTAACCCCGTAACGTGGGTTCGAATCCCACCCTCTCCGCCAGCCTGGGTCCCCGGGGCCTGCGTTAGACTCGGCCCATGAACGTGACATCGATCATGTCCCGGGAGCCGGTCACCGTGGGCATGGATGACGACCTGCACCGGGTGAAGGACCTCTTCGAGCTGTACCGCTTTCATCATCTCCTGGTCCTGCTGGGGGAGAAGCTGGTCGGCGTGATCTCGGACCGGGACCTGTTGCGTGCCACCAGTCCGTTCATTGGCCGCGCCTCGGAGCGGCCCCAGGACGTCGCCACGCTGAACCGGCGGGTGCACCAGATCATGACCCGGAGTCTCGTGGTGGTGACGGCGGAAACCCCGGTACAGGATGCCGCACGCCTGATGCTGGACAAGCGCGTGTCCTGCCTCCCCGTCGTGACAGACGACGACAGGCTGCTGGGCATCGTCACCTGGCGGGACCAGTTGCGGTCCCTTCTGCCGCCGCAGTGACACGGCCCTGCCGTGAGCGCTGATCCGGCTGGCAGCGGAGCGGTGGACCAGGAGGACATGCCCTTCGTGGCTCCGTGCCGTGTCCTCGCGGCGACGGCGCCGCTCCGCTGGGTCGGCCTGGGCTGGCACGACGTCCGCCGCGCGCCCGGTCCCAGCTTTGCGTACGGGATGCTCGTGGTCGGGATCAGCTGGCTCGTGACCCTGCTGGCCTTCCAGCTGGGACGTTACGTCCTGGTGCTCGCGATGCTTTCCGGCTTTGTCTTTGTTGCGCCGGTGGTCGCCATCGGCCTCTATGAGGTCGCCCGGCAGGTGGCCCGCGGCGAAACGCCATCGGTGGCAGCGGCACTGCGGGGCACGCGCCGCGCACTGGGCAACGCCATGGTGTTTGCCCTGGCGCTGCTCGTGGTGTTCCTCGTCTGGGCACGCGCGGCGTCTGCCATCAGCATCTTCCTGCCCATCGGCGCTGACGCCACGGCGGTCGAATTCGTGGCCTACCTGGGCATTGGCTCGGTCGTCGGCCTCATCTTCGCGTCGATCACCTTCAGTTGCAGCGCCTTTTCCCTGCCCATGATCGACGACCGGGACACGGATGCCGTCACGGCACTGGTGACCAGCATCAACGCCGTCCTGCGCAACAAGCGGGCCATGGTGGTCTGGGCGGCGATCATCGTTGCCGCGGTGCTGGTCGGCTTCGCCACGGCCTTCCTGGCGTTCTGGGTGCTGATTCCCCTGCTGGGATACGCCACCTGGCACGCCTACGAGGAAGCCATCGATGCCAGCGCCTGGCCCCCGGCGCCTGGCGGCAACGACCGCTAGTCAGGCACCAGCCGGATGATCCGCGAGCCGGCGGCGTTCTCCAGCAGCACGTAAAGTTCGCCTCTGGGCCCCACCTCGATGTCCCGGAACCGCGCCAGGTCCCGAAGCAGCACCTCGGTGTGGACGACCTTGTTGTCGGAGATCTCCAGGCGCAGCAGGTCGGTGGCGCGGAGGGTGCCCACGATGATGTTGTCCTTCCACTTCGGGAAGGCCTTGCCCCGGTAGAAGACGAAGCTTGAGATTGCCTGGGACGGCGTCATGTCGAGCACCGGGAACTCCACGTCCTCCGGCGCCAGCGTGATTCCCAACGCCTTGCTCACGTCCACGGGCCGGCCGTCGTAGTTGATGCCGTTCGTGAACAGCGGCCAGCCATAGTTGCGGCCGGGCAGCAGGCGATTGAGCTCGTCGCCGCCCCGGGGCCCCATCTCGGTGCTCCAGGCTTCCCGGGTCCGCGTGTTCCACTCCAGTCCCTGCGGGCTGCGGTGGCCAATTGTCCAGATGGACTTCACGGCTCCCGGCGTGCCGACAAATGGGTTGTCCGCGGGGATCCGGCCATCGTCGTGGATGCGATGAATCTTCCCGTAGGGGAGGGAGAGATCCTGGATGCCCATGAAGTCCAGGGGCGCCTTCATGCCGACGCTGAAGAACACGTGCCCCCGGTCATCGAAGGCGATGCGCCCGCCAGCCGCCAGGTCCGAAGTGTCGGTGTAGGTCTCCGGGTCTGCCTGCCAGAGGATCTCCTCGTCCACCCACTTGCCGTCGCGGATGCGGCCCCGGATGAGGCGGTTCATGGACACGGGGCGCTTCGACTTCCGGCTCAGGACATTGCAGTCCGTGCAGCGGTCCGTGTGGTGCAGGTAGATCCAGCCGTTCTTCCGGTATTGCGGGTGCGGGGCCACGTCCAGCATCCAGCCGAGTCCCATCACCTGGCCCAGGAACACCGTCGAATCGGCGTACACCGGCGGGGTGCCGCTGATGGGCGCGGATTTCCGTCCGTCCCGGTCAATGATGCTGAGCCCGCGCATCCGCTCGGCCAGCAGGATGCGCCCGTCCGGCAGGTGTGCAATCGAGAAAGGCATGGGGTCGAGCCCCTCAGCAACCAGCTCGATCCGGAACGAATGCCGTTCGCTGGCGATCCTGCCGGCGGGAAGCGTCAGGGCGATGTCGGCCCGCTTGTCGAGGATCGTCGTGCCCTGGCGCTGTTCGGCCACGTACAGCGCCAGGTTCCAGATCTGCGTCTCTTTCAGCGTTTCGCCCCACGCCGGCATTCCCTTGTCGGGAAAGCCGCCGGCAATGCTCCGGGCGATGTCCTTTACAGAGTCGCCATTGCGCAGGTCCTTGCCCACGAGGGGCGTGCCCAGCGGGGTGCCGCGCAGGTCCTCGCCGTGGCAGGCCGCGCACTGGTCGTTGAACTGCTTGATGAAGCCGTCCTTCATCGGAATCCTGCTGAGAGCCTCCCAGTCCACCTTGCCGGGATCGAAGCCCTGGGCGCAGACGGCGCCGGGGTGCAGGGCGAGAAGGGCGAGCGCGCCCAGGCTGCGCAGGGCGTGCCGGAACGGGACCATCAATGTGGAGGCGGTCATGGTGTGGCCATGATAAGGAACGTCCGGGCGTTCGTCCTATACTCGGAGCCATGCACAAGCCCGTCATCCGGACGATCGGTGCGCCAGATGCCGGGAGCTGGCAGGCGCTCTGGCAGGGCTATCTGGCGTTCTACGAGACCGCCTTGCCGGCTGACGTGACCGATGCCACGTGGCGACGGCTGCTGGATCCCGCCGAGCCGCTCTTCGGCCTGGTGGCGGAGCGCGACGGCGTACTGACCGGCTTCGCCCACTGTGTTCTTCACCGGGGCACGTGGTCCATTTCCCAGCACTGTTACCTCGAGGACCTTTACGTCGCGCCGGACGCGCGCGGGGCCGGCACGGGCAGGGCCCTTATCGAGGCGGTGTACCGGGAAGCAGATCGACGGGGCGCGGACCGCGTCTACTGGCTGACCCACGAGACCAATGGCACGGCGCGGGCCCTCTACGATCGAATCGGCCGGCGCAGCGGCTTCATCCACTACACCCGTCCCGACTGAAGACCGGCCCAAAGGCCCGACTGCAAGGAGTGTCGAGATGTCCGGATCCAGCCTGATCTTCCCGATGTTTGCCATGGTGCTGCTGACGGCCACGGTCCTGACGATCCTGTTCCGGAGCCGGGTGCAGGCAGTCCGGGAGAACCCGGCAACCCTGCAGTTCTTTCGTCTCTACCAGGACGGCAGGGAGCCGGAGTTGAGTGCCAAGGCTGCCCGGCACTTCTCCAACCTGTTCGAGGCTCCGACGCTCTTCTATGCGGGCTGCCTGGCGGCGATGGTCACCGGCCAGACGGGCACCGCCATCGTGGCGCTGGCGTGGGGGTACGTGGCGGCGCGCATCGCACATGCGTTCATCCACCTTGGCGGCAACAGGCTGCGGTGGCGCATCCGGGCGTATTTCTTGAGCTGGCTGTTGCTCATCGCCCTGTGGTCGATGCTGGCCCTCGGCGTGGCCACGCGGGGCTGACGTCCCGCTGTCCCGCAGCCGGCCAACTTGCCCAAACCGGGGCCACCGCATACCCTGTCAACGGGTCCGCGCTGGTCCCCCCGCGGCGGCTAGCCGTGAACCCCGTCAGGTCCGGAAGGAAGCAGCGGTAGCGGTGATGCCGGGCGCCGGGGTGCGGCTGGCGCGGGCTCACTGTTGCTTATCCTACTGAATGGCAGCTCCGGGGCCTCTCTCGCCACTGACCTATGACGTACCTCGCGCTCGCCCGCAAATGGCGCCCAAAGACGTTCGCTGATGTGGCGGGTCAGAGCCACGTCGTGCGGGCCCTCGAAAACGCGCTCAACTCCGGCAAGCTGCACCACGCCTTTCTCTTCACGGGCACGCGCGGCGTCGGCAAGACGACGATCGCCCGCATCTTCGTCAAGGCCCTGAACTGCGAGCGTGCCGTCAGTGCCCAGCCCTGCGGCGAGTGCGGGAGTTGCGTCGCCATCGACCAGGGCCGGTTTGTCGACTTCCTGGAGGTGGACGCCGCGTCGCGGACCGGCATCGACGATGCCCGGGAACTGCTGGACAACGCCCAGTACACGCCGGCGGCGGGCCGCTTCAAGGTGTACCTCATCGACGAGGTACACATGCTGTCCAAGCCGGCGTTCAACGCGCTCCTGAAGACGCTCGAGGAGCCGCCGCCCCACGTGAAATTCCTCCTGGCAACCACGGACCCCCAGAAGATTCCGGTTACCGTCCTGTCGCGCTGCCTGCAGTTCAACCTGAAGCGGCTGCCCCAGGCAACGATCGTCGAGCGCCTGGCCCTGGTCTGCGCCAACGAGGGGATCGGCGTGGAGCCGGGGGCGATCCTCCGGCTGGCCCGCGCCGCCTCGGGCAGCATGCGCGACGCCCTCAGCCTGTTGGACCAGGCCCTTGCGTTCGGGGACGGCAGCCTGCGGGATCCCGATGTGGCCGAGATGCTCGGCAGTCTCGACCGGGCCCGGATCAGCGCGCTCCTGGAGGCGCTGGCCGTGGCCGACGCGCCGGGACTCCTCGGCCAGGTCAGGCAGCTCGATGAGATGGCCCCGGACTACGGCGACGTGCTGGCCGGCCTGGCCACGCTCCTGCAGCAGATTGCCGTCGTGCAGGTGGTCGGCCCCGAGGCGCTCGACGGGGAAGCGGGCGGCGAGGCCGACACTGCCTTACTCCAGCGGCTGGCCGCCGGTATGGCTCCCGAGACGGTCCAGCTGATGTACCAGATCGCGGTGACCGGCCGCCGGGATCTCGGGCTGGCGCCGGATCCGCGCACGGGGTTCGAGATGACCCTGCTGCGCATGGTCGCGTTCCACCCCGAACGGCAGCCATCGACTGTGACCGCCGGCTCCGCGGCGCCCGGTGTCACACCCAAACCGGCGCCTGCTGCGCCGGGGATGGCAACGACGGCTGCCCACGCACCAGCACCAGCCCCCGGGGCACCGGTGAAGCCGGCTGCGGGCGGGGACATCGGCGACTGGTCCGTCTTCGTCCAGACCCTGACCCTGGACGGTGCCGCGCGCCAGCTGGCGGCGCACTGTGCGCTGGTTTCCCAGTCGCCCTTCGAGATCCGCCTCCACCTGGCCAGGAAGAACGGCCACCTGCTGACGGACAACCTGCGCAATCGGCTGGTGGCTGCGCTCCAGGAGCGCCTCGGCAGCTCGGTGAAGGTGCAGATTGCCGTTGCCGACGCTGCGCAGGACACGCCGGCCGCGCGCCAGGCCCAGACCGACGATGAAGAACTGCGCCTCGCGCGTGAGCGAATTGCCGCGGACAGCAATGTCCGGCAAATGGCCGAGCTCTTCGGGGCCGAGGTGATCCCCGAATCAATCCGCAAGAACCCGTCACCCAGGAAGTGAGTGAGCAATGAAAGCCGATATTGGCAGCCTGATGAAGCAGGCGCAGAAGATGCAGGCCCAGATGCAGAAAGCCCAGGAGGAGCTGGCCGGGCTCGAAGTGACGGGGGAGGCGGGCGGCGGGCTCGTGCAGATCCGCATGACCTGCAAGCACGACGTACGCAAGCTCACCATCGATCCGTCACTGGTCGGCGACGACCGCGAGATGCTCGAGGACGTCCTGGTGGCAGCATTCAATGATGCCCTCCGCAAGGTCGAGCGGACGGTCCAGGACAAGCTCGGTGGCATGACGGCCGGTCTCGGCCTGCCGCCCGGCCTGAAATTGCCCTTTTGATCCAGCCTGACTGACTGACATGTCGTTCACGCCGCTCCTGCAGGATCTCCTCACAGCACTGCGCTGCCTCCCCGGCGTGGGGCCAAAGTCGTCCCAGCGGATGGCGTTTCACCTGCTCGAACGGGACCGGGAAGGCGCCCAGCGGATCATCCGGGCTCTCGGTGCGGCGCTGGAACGTATCGGCCTCTGCACCCGGTGCCGGATGTTTTCGGAGACCGAACTGTGCGGAATCTGCGGCGACTCCCGGCGCGATGCCGGCCTGGTCTGCGTCGTGGAGACGCCGGCGGACGTGATCGCGATCGAGGAGTCCGGTGTCTACCGGGGCCGCTATTTCGTGCTCATGGGCCGCCTGTCGCCGCTCGACGGCATCGGGCCCGACCAGCTTGGAGTGCCCGTACTGGAGTCACAGATGGGTGACGGCGTCACCCGCGAACTGATCCTCGCCACCAGCGCTACCGTGGAGGGCGAGGCAACCTCCGGCTACCTGGCAAGCCTGGCCCGGGAGCACAGGCTCCGTGCCACGCGTATTGCCCATGGCGTGCCGATGGGTGGCGAACTGGAGTACGTGGACGCGGGCACGCTGTCCCACGCCATCACGGCGCGGACGCCAGTGCTGGCAGATCAGTAGTCGCGCCCCTCCGACTGCCGCACCAGGTTCATGAGCCGCCTGTAGCTCTCGTAGCGCCTGGGATCTATCTGGCCTGCCGCCACGGCTTCCTGCACGGCGCAATGGCTCTCGCGCAGGTGGCTGCAATCCGTGAACCGGCACTCCCGCCCGAGTTTCTCGATCTCGATGAAGCCGCTGCTGATGGCCCGGCGTTCCGGGATCGCCGGGGCAAAGTCGCGCACGCCCGGCGTGTCGACGAGGCCGCCTCCGCCGGGCAGCGGCAGCAGCACGGAAGCAGTCGTCGTATGGCGCCCCTCGTCGCTGGAGAGCGAGATCTCGCCCGTCAACGCACCGGCGCCGGGCACCAGCGCATTCAGCAGCGACGATTTGCCGACGCCTGACTGGCCGACGAGGATGCCCGTGCCCGCGCCGATCCAGGCCCGGAGCGCATCCAGGCCCTCACCCGTTGACGCCGATACGGGCCACACCGGGCAACCCAGGGCCTGGTAGAGCGACAGTTCCGCGGCCGGCGGTCCCGTCATGTCCGACTTGTTCCACGCCAGCGCGCTGGCAGCGCCCATCAGCCGCGCGGCGCAGAGGTAGCGGTCGGTGAGGTAGAGGTCCGGCATCGGCAGGGCGGCCATGACCACGACCACGTGGGTGACGTTCGCGGCAATCGTCTCAGGCTGGCCGGCACGGCCGCCGAGGCGCTGCAACTCGTTGTCCCGGGGCTCGATGCGCTCGACGACCACTGGCTCGCCACTCCCGGCGGGAGTGAAGTGCACCCGGTCGCCGCAGACGACCCGCAGTTGCCGGCCCCTGACCATGTAGGGCAGGCGCGTACCGTCAACCTGGGCGAGAATGCCGCGTCGCCCGTGCGCGGCCACCACCAGGGCGGGGGCGTGAGCGCCTTTGCTAGAATCCGCCGCGCCTGTCGGGGCGGGCTTCATCCGGAACGCGGCGTCAGTTGAGGAGTGCAGGACATGGATTCGCAGGGCAGGACTTCAGAGGCGAACCGGCTGATCTGGATCGACCTCGAGATGACCGGGCTCGACACGCAACGGGATTCTATCATCGAGATAGCCACCGTCGTGACCGACAAGGACCTCGTGGTTGTCGCGGAGGGTCCCGTGCTTGCCATTCACCAGCCCGATGCGGTGCTGGGCGCGATGGACGAGTGGAACACCCGGCAGCACGGCAAATCCGGCCTGACAGAGCGGGTGCGCCAGAGCACGGTGAGCGCGGCGGAGGCGGAGCGGCAGACCCTGGCCTTTCTATCCCCGCTCCTGGCGGCCAAGGCGTCACCCATGTGTGGCAACAGCATCTGCCAGGACCGGCGCTTCCTTGCGCGCGAGATGCCGACGCTCGAGGCATTTTTCCACTACCGCAACCTGGATGTCTCCACCTTCAAGATCGCCGCGGGCCTCTGGGCGCCCCAGGTGCTGGCCGGTGTTACGAAGAGCAGCACCCACCTGGCGCTCGCCGATATCCACGACTCCATCGCGGAGCTCCGGCACTACCGCCAGAACCTGATCATCAGCCCGCCGACGTGATGAACAGCGCCACAGTACAGCCGAACCCCACGAGCCAGACGAGCGAGCGCAGCGTGGACCGGTCGAAGATGTAGCAGATGCCGTAGGCGACCCGCGCCAGAATGAAGGTGGCCGCCAGTGCGTCGATCGTCGCCTGCGGCGTATCGCAGAGGTGGGCGATGATCACACCTGCCGCAAAGGGCGGGAACGTCTCGTAGGAGTTCTGCTGTGCGTGGTTCGCCCGAGCCGGCCAGCCCGACAGGGAGCCGAGGAATTCCCTCGGCCTGGAGTTGTCGTAGCCCTTGATGCCCGACTTGGCGACGCCGGCCCAGATGATGGGCAGTAAGGCGGCCCCCAGCACGCACCAGTAGGCGATGGTCATCAGCGGCGCACTCCGGGCAGCTTCATACCTTTTCTCCCGCGAGGAACAGCCAGGTTTCCACCACCGAGTCCGGATTCAGTGACACGCTGCCGATGCCCTGGGCCACCAGCCAGCGCGCCAGGTCGGGGTGATCGGATGGACCCTGGCCGCAGATCCCGATGTACTTGCCTTCAGCAAGGCACGCGTCGATGGCCATCTTGAGCAGGATACGGACGGCTTCGTCCCGCTCATCGAACAGTCCGGCCACGAGCCCCGAGTCGCGGTCCAGGCCCAGGGTCAGCTGGGTCAGGTCGTTGGAGCCGATGGACATGCCATCGAAGTACTGCAGGTACTGGTGGGCGAGGAGGGCGTTGGTCGGCACTTCGCACATCATGATAAGGCGCAGGCCGTTCTCCCCGCGCCTGAGCCCGTTCGCGGCGAGCAGCTCGGTAACACCGCGCGCCTCGGCCACGGTCCGCACGAACGGGACCATGACCTCCACGTTGGTCAGGCCCATGTCCTCCCGCACCCGCTTCAACGCCCGGCACTCCAGCTCGAAACAGGGGCGGAAGCTCTCGGCCAGGTAGCGTGATGCGCCACGGAAGCCGAGCATCGGGTTCTCCTCGTGGGGCTCGTACTGCTGGCCGCCAATGAGGTTGGCGTACTCGTTCGACTTGAAATCCGAGAGGCGGACAATCACCGGGTTGGGCGCAAACGCAGCCGCGATGGTGCTGATGCCCTCGGCCAGCCGGGCCACGAAGAACTCCACCGGGTCGCTGTAGCCGGCCATCTGCTCCCGGATCACCTCGCGCAGCTCGGGCCGCAGGCGGTCGAATTCCAGGATCGCCTTCGGGTGCACGCCGATCATCCGGTTGACGATGAACTCGAGGCGGGCAAGACCTACGCCGTGATTTGGCAGATTGGCGAAGTCGAACGCCCGGTCCGGATTGCCGACGTTCATCATCACCTTGACGGCCAGGTTCGGCAGCTTGCTCAGTTCGATGCGCTGCTGCTCGAAGTCGAGCACGCCGTCGTAGACGAAGCCCTCGTCGCCCTCCGCGCAGGACACGGTGACAGGAGTGCCATCCGGGATGCTGTGGGTCGCATCGCCGCAGCCGACGACGGCGGGAATACCCAGCTCCCGCGCAATGATGGCCGCATGGCAGGTCCGGCCGCCGCGGTTCGTGACGATCGCGGAAGCCCGCTTCATCACCGGTTCCCAGTCGGGATCCGTCATGTCGGCAACCAGCACGTCGCCGTCGCGAACCTGGCTCATTTCGGCCGTGCTCGCGATGATGCGGGCAGGTCCGGCGCCGATCCGCTGACCGATGCTGCGGCCCTTGACCAGCACCGTCGATCGCGTCCTGAGGCGGTAGCGAAGCAGCGTATTACCCGTGCGGCTCTGGACCGTCTCCGGCCGTGCCTGAAGGATGTAGAGCTGGCCGTCCACGCCGTCCTTGCCCCACTCGATGTCCATGGGCCGGCCGTAGTGTTCCTCGATGATCAGCGCCTGGCGGGCCAGCGACTCCACATCCGCGTCGGAGAGCGAGAACCGGGCGGCGTCGGCGGGCGCCACGTCCTCGGTGCGAACCGTCTTGCCTGGCTCCGCGGAATCCGAGTACACCATGCGGATCTTCTTGCTGCCCAGCTTCCGGCGGAGCACCGGCCGCTTGCCAGCCCGGAGGGCGGGTTTGTAGACGTAGAACTCGTCGGGATTCACGGCGCCCTGCACGACCGTTTCGCCCAGCCCCCACGAGGATGTAATGAATACCACGTCGCGGAAACCCGACTCGGTATCCAGCGTGAACATCACGCCGCTGGCACCCACATCCGATCGCACCATGTGCTGCACACCGACGGACAGCGCCACGAGTTTGTGGTCGAAGTTCTGGTGCACCCGGTAGGCGATCGCGCGATCGTTGTACAGCGAGGCAAAGACGTGATGAAGTGCCTCGATCAGGCGCGGCAGGCCCCGGATATTGAGGAACGTCTCCTGCTGGCCGGCAAAGGAGGCCTCCGGAAGGTCCTCGGCCGTTGCCGACGAGCGCACTGCAACCGCCAGTTCGCCCGGCTGCCCGGCGGCCATAGCATGCCAGGCTGCCGTGACCTGCTCGACCAGCCGGGGCGGGAGGGGTGTCTCGAGGATCCAGCGGCGGATCTGGCTGCCTGTGCGGGCGAGCTTGTCCACGTCATCCACATCGAGGCTGGCAAGCGCGACGTCGATACGGCCGGCAAGCCCGCCCTGCGCGAGGAATTCCCGGTAGGCCTCGGCCGTGGTTGCAAAGCCGTCCGGCACCTTCAGCCCCAGCGCCGACAACTGGCCCAGCAGCTCGCCCAGCGAGGCATTCTTGCCGCCCACCTGATGCACGTCGCCCATCCGCAGTGAGCGCAGGGGAACCACGCAGGAATCCAAGTTGCCTCCAGTGTCGCGACCGGCCATGATCGAGCCTGTTTCCCAGTTAAGCGTTGAAATCGCCGATGACGGAGCCTCGATGACGCAGCCGGTGGAGCCTGACGCCCCAGCACCGCCGGAACCAGGGCCGCAGAAGAATCGACGCGTCGTGTTTTTTCTGTCGGACCAGACCGGGGTCACGGCGGAGACGCTCGGCCGCAGTCTGTTAACTCAATTCGAAGGGTACGACTTCGACCAAGTGACTGTGCCATTTATCGATTCTGTTGACAAGGCAGACGAGGCCGTGCACAGGATCAACGCGTTCGCTGCGGAATCCGGCACACGGCCCATCATCTTCAGTACGCTCGTGCACGACGACATCCGCGAGCGATTCACCCGGGTGAACGGCCTGCTGCTGGACTTCTTCTCCACGTTCCTCGGGCAGATGGAGCGGGAGCTGCTGATCCGCTCGTCGCACACGGTAGGCCGTGCGCACGGCATGAAGGACCCCGGCGCCTACGACAAGCGCATCGAGGCCACAAACTTTGCACTCAACAACGATGATGGCACCCGCACCAGCGAGTATGACCGCGCCGATGTGATCCTGCTGGGCGTATCCCGCTCGGGGAAAACGCCCACCTGCCTGTACCTGGCGCTGACCTACGGCGTGTTTGCCGCCAATTACCCCCTGTCGGAGGACGAGTTCGAAACCGGGCGGCTTCCGCGCATCCTCGAGCCGTACCGGAACAAGCTCTTCGGACTCAGTATTTCCCCGGAGCGGCTCCAGCAGATTCGACGCGAGAGGCGCCCGGAAGGCCGGTACGCCTCCGTCGAGCAGGTCCGTTACGAATTGCGCGGCGCGGAGGCCCTGTTCCGCCGCTACCAGATTGGCTGGGTGGACACGACGGGCTTTTCCATCGAGGAGATCGCCAGCAAGATCCTCAGCAGCACGGGCATCGAGCGCCGCGTCCGTCCCTAGACTGCCGGGCCTGCTGGCGGCGGCCGCGTCAGATCATGCCGGTGGGCGCCGACAGCCCGGTGTGATGGCCGATGCGGGCAATCTGTGCAGCGATCTGGCCGAGCGGCGCCAGGGCTGCCTGGGTGGACAGTGCGATGTCACTTGCAGCCGTGACGTGCCGCTCGAGGTAGACGCGGAGCGTGGCTCCGGCCGTGCCCGTGCCGGACAGGCGATAGACGATCCGCTCGCCATTGCTGAAGATCAGCCGGATGCCCTGGTGTGCGGATTCGCTGGCATCCACCGGATCCCTGTAGTGGAAATCGTCCGCCAGCTGAATGACGCCGCCGGCCGGATTGGAGCCCGACAGTGCCGGGAGCAGGCGGCGCAGCGCGTCCATGAGGTCGCCCGCCCGGGCCGCGTCGGCTACCACGTAGTCCCAGCGCTGGTAGTGGTGGCGGCCGAAGCGCGCCCAGTGGGCGTCCAGGATCCCGGGCAGGGAACGGCCGTCCTCCGCCAGCAGGTTCAGCCAGAACAGGACCGCCCACAGACCATCCTTCTCTCGGCAGTGCGCGGAACTCGTGCCGAAGCTCTCCTCGCCGCACAGGCCAATGAGACCGGCTTCCAGGAGGTTGCAGAAGAAGCGCCAGCCGGTAGGTGTCTCGTAGCAGGGCAGTCCCTCGCTGGCCGCCACCACGTCCAGGGCCCGGCTCGTGGGCATCGACCGGGCCACGCCAGGCACCCCGTTCCGGTAACCGGGAATGCGAGTGATGTTCGCCAGCATTACCGCCACGCTGTCACAGGGTGACAGGAACGTGCCGGGGCCAAGAATCATGTTTCTGTCGCCGTCACCGTCCGAGGCGGCGAGCAGGGCCGGGGCCGAGATGCCGACCGACTCGCTGACCAGCTGGGCGGCATCGATCGGGTTCGGATCCGGGTGCAGCCCGCCGAAGTCCGGCAAGGGCTCCGCATGGAGCAGGCAGCTGGCCGGAGCCCCGAGCCGGTCCACGAGGATCTGGCGGGCATAGGGGCCAGTGATTCCATGCATCGCATCGAAGCGGATCCGGTGTCCATCCCGCAGCCACGCGGCCATCCGGTCGAAGTCAAACAATGACTCCATCAGCGTTGCATAGTCCGCAACCGGATCGACCACTTCCACGACCACGCCGTCCACGCGGGTTGATCCGGTCCGGGCCAGGTCGACCTGCGGCAGTTCGGCCCGGCGGTAGCCGGTCAACTGCTGGCTGACACGAAACACCTCGTCGGTGACGTTCTCCGGCGCCTGTCCGCCGGTGGGTGTGTTGAACTTGAGACCGAAATCGCCGTTGGGTCCTCCGGGATTGTGGCTCGCCGTGAGGATGAAGCCGGCTGCTGCGCGCCGCCTGCGAATGAGGTGCGACGCCGCGGGCGTCGAGAGGAGGCCGTGCTGGCCAACGATGATCTCGCTAACCCCGTTGGCCACGGCGACTGCCATGAGCCGCTGTATTGCTTCGTTGTTGAAGAATCGCCCGTCACCGCCGATCACGAGTCGCGAGCCTGCTGGCAGTCGCAGCGTCGTGAACACAGCCTGCGTGAACATCTCGAGATAATGCGGCTGCCTGAACACGCTGACCTTCTTGCGAAGGCCCGCGGTCCCGGGACGCTGGTCGGGGTATGGTGGAAATCTGACGTCAGTGATGTCAAGCGTGGACACGGTCACAGTCCCCGGCGGGTTTTCGTTTACTGTTGTGCGCAGATCGGCTTCACGGAAAGTGTGCACGAAACGCTGTGCTATAGTCCAAACGTGCTTGCAGACAGCTACATCGTTCCACAATGCAGGGCAGAGCCGCGCAGCCTGGGCGCGCTCATGGCGCTGTATGAAGGCAACTTCATCAAGCTGATCGCACTGGCCCCGTCCCTCCGTTTCCCAGTGGGCCCCGAGGCGGCAATTTCCCGCAGCTCGCGTGATCTCGACCTCCATCTGTGCGTCGATGCAGTCACGCGCTACACCGTGGACCTGAGGCTGACCTACCTGTTCGAGGACGCAGCAGGCCTTGCGGCTGATCCGGATCTCCACCTGCGCGTGTATCTCGATGCCCGCATGGTGGAAGTCATCAGCTGGTCCGTTTCACATCGCCACGAAGTCCTCCGCCAGCTGGCGGCAGGCAGTTCCCGCGAACTGGATCGCCGCTGGTCCCAGAACATCATGCTGGGCAAGTGGCTGGATTACCTGGGCGACATGGGCCACAGCCTCCGCGCCTGACCCCGCCTGGCCGTGACGCGCGTCACGGGCGCCCCGGCCCGGCCGCACCGCCTCCCGCCAAGTGTCGATTGCTTCACCGGCGTCCGGGCTGCATTTCGTTAACTTCATGCTGTGCTAGCCCTTGCCCAGCAGATCCTGGCCCGTCGCAAGCCGGTCGACGATGACCGGTTGCTGCGCCTTTTCTGGAACCGGGCGGAGCTCAAGCGCGAGTTCGCCAAGCTCCAGAGGGAGCGCGAGCGAATGGTCGACCAGATCCGCCAGCAGGATGGCGCCGTGCTCCGTGCCCAGCAGCGCCTCGATCAGCTGGAGGGCCTGCTCAGCGATCCCGAGCGCGCGGCCAACGCGGCCGTCTATTTCCAGCTGCGCGGAGTCTGGTCCTATGGCCGCCGGCGCCTTGGCCGGCTGGCCCGTGACCTCACCATGCGCCAGCAGGAGCGGGAAGGCCAGCGGGAAGCCGCACGGTTCGAGGAGCATCGACTGGCGGCGCTGCACGCCATCGAGCAGCGGCTGCTGCCGTTGCAGGAGCGCAGGGCACTTCTCGAGGAGGAACTGACAGGCATTCGGGCCCGCCGGTTTGAACGCACCGGGTTCTGGAACTACTTTGCGCGCCGCAGGCTGGATTCGGAACAGGCGGTCCTGGTGGCTGCCCAGCAGTCGGTGGACGAGCAGATCGACCGCTACGAACGGGCGCGCCACGAGAAGCTGAAGGAGGAAGCCCCGCTGCCGGATACCATCGGCGTGGAGGGCAAGCGCCTCGTCAATCTCTCGGTCATCGCGCTGGCCCAGGAACTGCTGCTGGCCTTCGGCGAGCACGAAGTGGCCACGCTGGCACGGGACGCCTCGCTTCGCCAGGTATCCGAAGTCAGCTACGGACCTCTGAAGGCCTGCCGGGAGCTCAGCCGCCGGATCGAGGCGGTGCTGCGCAAGGTGGAGGGCATGGACGAACTGGCGGGGCGCATGCGCCGCCGGGCGGAATTCCTGCGCCAGAACGTCAGCTATCGCCGGGACAGTGACACTGTGCCGGCGCCTGACGGGCTATCGCCCGTTCCGGTGCGCCTGGTCCCGGAGGGGGACCCGCGCCCGGCAGCCGGCGGAGAGGTGGCCGTGAACGTCCTGTCTGACGAGTACTGGGATATCTACAGCGTCCTGCTGCACTAGCTCCGGCGACGGTGCCTAGTCCTTGCTGGCCGGCACCTCGGCGTCGTCCGACTTGGCCTGGGTCACCAGGGCGCGACCTCCCGCAGAAATCTTCGAGTACTCGAGCGTCATGTTCGCCGCAGTGACGAGCAGGGGATCGGGCTCTTCCTCCGGCTTGACCTTCTCCACGGAATCGAGGGCCGTCAGGCCGCGGGCGGCCCGCCAGGTGTTCTCGCGCTTCAACTGGGCATCCCGTTGGGTCTCCCGCTCGCGTTTCCTGGCATCCAGGTTCAGGGACACCCGCTGCTGGGCGCGCATCTGGTCGGCGGCGGCGATGCCGGCCTCCAGGTACTTCATGTCCGGAGTCGCCGAGAGTTCCGTGGTCTCGAAGCGCGTCAGCTGCGTGATGGCTGCATCGAGCGGCTGGCTGGCCTGGAAGCGCGTGGCGGCAATCTGGTCCCAGGGAAGGGCGCGATCCCGGCTGCTTTCGCCGATCTCGCTGGAGTCGATCGCGGACGGCAGGGTGATATCGGGGATGACGCCCTTGTGCTGGGTGCTGCCGCCGTTGACCCGGTAGAACTTGCCCATGGTCAGCGTCAGCTGGCCCAGGCCCTGATCGGGCGCCGACCGCGGGGCGTACTGGTCGAGCTCGTAGAGGTTCTGGACCGTGCCCTTGCCGAAGGTCTGCTGGCCAATGACCAGGCCCCTGCGATAATCCTGGATCGCCGCCGCGAAGATTTCCGACGCCGATGCACTGAAGCGGTCGACGAGCACCACCAGCGGGCCACTGTAGGCGACGGCGGGTTCCGGGTCGTCGAGGACCTCGATGAGGCCGTTGGTGTGGCGCAGCTGCACGACCGGGCCCCGGTCGATGAAGAGGCCGGTGAGCGACGTGGCTTCCGTGAGGTGCCCGCCGCCATTGCCGCGGAGGTCGAGGACCAGGCCGGCGA
This sequence comes from Gammaproteobacteria bacterium, assembly GCA_040080965.1. Lineage (GTDB taxonomy): Bacteria > Pseudomonadota > Gammaproteobacteria > Steroidobacterales > SHZI01. The sequence goes on from JBEBHH010000001.1 coordinate 69,978, forward strand.
CCTTCTCCTTGCGGAGTTCGCCGAGCAGGCGCCGGACGTCCCGGGTGGTGCTGATGTAATCCTTCTCGCCCCGGTTCCGGGCGTCGAAATCCTGGTAGAAGCTGGGCACCGTGATGACGCCGATATTGACGGTCTCGCCATTCCGCTCGACCGGGATCACGTCCTTCTTGGCCGCCTGTTCTTCCAGCTTGATCTTGTCCCGGGTCAGTTCCAGGGTCGTTTCCGGTGCGCCCGGCGCGGCATCGCCGGCAAGGATCTGCAGCTTCACCTTGCTGCCGCTGGGGCCGCGGATGAGTTGCACCACATCGTCGAGCTGCCAGCCGACGACATCCACCATCTCGCCGCTGTTGCCCTGGCCCACGGCCGTGATCCGGTCATTGGCCTTCAGCCGCCCGTCTATGGACGCCGGACCGCCCGGGATCACATTCATCACCTGGACGAAATCCTCGTCCAGCTGGAGTGATGCGCCGATGCCCTGGTAGGACAGGCTCATCTGGATCCGGTATTCCTCAGACTGCCGCGGTGACAGGTAGTTGGAATGCGGGTCGAGCGTGCGCGCGAACGAGTTCATGAACGTCTCGAACACGTCGTCGCTGTCCAGTTCGTTGATGCGGTCCAGTACGCGCTGGTAACGCTTGCGCAGTATGTCGCCAGTTTCCTTCCAGGACTTGTCGGCAAGCATCAGGCTGAGCGCGTCGTTCTTCACGCGCTTGCGCCACAGGTCCTGCATCTCGGCTGGCGTGCCTGCCCAGGGGAGCTTCTCGCGAGCGAAGACGTAGTCTTCGTTCACGGCGAAGTCCGGTTCCTTTTCGAGCAGGCTCATTGCGTACCCGATGTTCTGCTGGGCCCGCAGCCGGTACAGCCGGAAGATGTCGAAGACCGGCTCCATGTCACCCCGGCGCAGCGAGTCGTCCAGGGTGGTCTTGTAGCGGGCGAAGTAGGCAATGTCGGATTGCAGGAAATAGTGACGGTTGCCGTCCAGCGTCTCGAGGTAGGTCTTGAGAGTGGCGTCCGACAGCGAGTCGTCCACGGTCAGGCGCGAGTAGTGGGCCCGTTCGACGAAGCGCGTGACGAGTCGCGCAACCTGGCGTTCGCGGGAAGTTGTCTCAAGTACCGCCGGGGTCACCGGTCCGGCCTGCTTTGCCAGCACCGGCACCGTGGGCCCGAGGCTCACGGTAACCACGGCGAGCAGCGCCGCCAGATTGGCGGACTTCCAGACCTGTGTGGTGGAGATTTTCATTCCTGTCGACTTTGCGGGTGAGCGGCGTTTCGGGCGACTTGTCAGCCTAGGCTAGACTTGGGTCCGGAATCAGGCAAGCACAAGGTCCGGAGTTTCATGCAGCCTCTGACAGTCGTTCTTGGAATTGTGCTCGGCAGCGTCTTCTCGATAGCCTTCGGACTCGCCATCGTCTGGTTGATCTTCGGTCTGCGGCAGGGAGAGGATTCGCGCTTCGCCCTCGAGTTGCCGGAACTTGCCCGGGCAACTGTGCTCTTCTCCCTGGTGACGGTGGTTTCGGCGTTTGCCTTCCTGGGTTCGCTCCGCGCCACGACGTGGCGCCTCTGGCCACTGCTCGTCCTGATCGTCGGGCTTGCTGGAATCGGTTTTTATTATTGGCCGGCGTGAGAGTGCCGGAGTTCCTCGCTGGCCCGACTATACGAGGGCCCGCAGGGCGCTGGCCGGCAAGCTGACATAAAGGTGAAAATGAGACTTCAATTCACTGAAAATGTTAAAGAAAATAAGACTAGTCCGACTCGGCACGTTGCCGCCAACCGAGGCGGAAGACGGCGTACCAGACGAAGGCGATGAGCGCCGGCGCCAGCAGCAGCCACCAGGCCAGGAACTCGCCCCGCCCGGCGGCCCCGTAGACACTGTCGAGATAGTCGCGGAGGCCCAGCTTGCCTTCATAGGCACCGATGACCCGTTTGCCGGCCATGTAGCTGGCAATGGGCAGGACCAGGCCGCCGGTCGCGGCAAGGGCCAGCAGGGTGAGTAACGGCAGCAGGCGGGCTTTCACCCCGCTAGTGTCACATCGCGGCTTCGCCCGGGAAAGGGCTTAAGCCTGGTGCCCGGGCCTGGCGCTCCCGCCGCAAACGCCCGAGCCGGTAGCGCCGCCGCAGCATGAGGTACCAGATGCCGGTGTGGAGCCCGGTGACAGCCAGCAGGAGCAGGTAGGGGACGATCCAGCCGGGGTGCGGCAGGAACAGGCCGGACAGGAGGGCGGCGGCGCCCAGTGCGCAGTAGATCCACGGCATGGCCTCGTAGAGGGCCGTCGGGAGCCAGATTCGCCGCCTAGCGCGGCGTCCCGTGGAGCCAGATGCTGCCGGTGCGCCCATGCCATTCCCCGGAAAAGCGCTGACTTTCCGTGAGGCCGGGCTCGATGTCTGTGAGGGCCTGCTCAGTCCAGGCCGGGGACCGCTGCGGCGGCGAGCGCACGGGGTGGCTTCCCGGTGAATTTGCCGGCGGCCGCCCGCATCGATGCCAGGCTTGCCGTCTTGCCCGCGGCGAGGAACCCGCGGATGAGGGTGGCCACGGTCTGCTTCCCGCCGGTCGCTTTCCGGAGTTCAGCGTCGAGATCGTGGAAGACCACCACCGCCCGGGCCGTCACCGGGCCCGAGGAGGCCGCGCCGCGCAGGCTCTTTGCCTGTTCGCCCCAGCGCCGGAACCCGGCAATGGTGGCGTCGTAGCGGATCGCCGAAATGGTGCCGGAATCCCGCAAGGCGCGGAGCGACAGGTATTCCGCCAGGCCCTCGTCAATCCAGTCCTGGTCCCGGGGCGTTGCGAGGTCCGCGAGCAGGACGTGAACCATTTCGTGAACGACCGTGCTGGTGCCGTTCTCGCTGATGAGCGGCCGGTCGGCGTGGACGAAGAGGGAGTTGGGCGCGGACAGGGCGCCGAGCCACATGGGCTCGGCGGCCGAGACGATATTGATGTACCCGTATCCCGGGGACTTGCCTGCCTCGCCCACGAGCTCGGGTCCCAGCTGCGGGAGCGTCCAGCGCAGCAGGGCCAGCATGGCGACGCGCTCCATGCGCAGGCCTCGCGGCGCCGTCACCGTGATCTCGATGCCGGAAATGACGTCGCGGCGCGTGCCGAGGTCGCCGGCGGTGATCCAGCCGATGGGCCGGGCGAGGCGCTTCCCCGGATTCCTGATCGGGAGCCGGCCGAGCGCATCGGGCCGGTAGGGCGTAATCAATGCCCAGTTCCGGGGCCGGGCAACGGCCAGCTCGCCTTCCAGGGTACTGCCCCGCGCCCTGCGCCAGGACCGCACCGGAAACGCGTCGTCGCCCCGGAAGATCGCGAACCGCTCACCGACGAAGGCGTCGTTGCCTGCCGCCTTCGTCCCCTTGCGGCGGTGGCTGAGGGGAACGCCGTACCGGAGGGTGCCGCCGGTTGCGGGCGGGGTCCAGCGCACCCGGTCCTGCTCCACGACGACCTTCCCGTCGCCCGCCACATTCTCCAGGCGGGTCCTGTCGAGGACGAGTTCGCGCAGTGCGCCATCGCCCTGGCGCACGACGATGCGTGCCGGCGACACGGATTCGCCGGCGGCCAGGTCGAGTTCGAAGCGCGCCTGGATGTCGGCGGCGGAAGCCAATCCAGCCGCGAGAAGCCCGGCGGCGAGAAGCGCGGCGAGAGCGACCAGCAGCCTGCCAGGTGCGGTACCGGCAGGCGTCAGGACGGCCCCTCCTGCACGATGAACTGGCGCAGCTCCCGGACCAGGCCGTTGCAGGCCGCCGTCTGCGTGCGGGCGATGAAGGGCAGGGGGAGGATCACCGCCGGCACCATCGACGTGCCGTGGACGTCAGTGCTGACGGCGCCGGAATGCTCCGCCTTCTTGAGGTCCCACACGGTTGCTTCGTAGGATCCATCGTTCTCCCACCAGACCAGGCCGAAGCAGCCGCCACCCACCGTGCTGGCGGCGCAGCTCATGCCGCCGCCGCCCGATGTGCGTTCGGTGCTGCCCGTTACCCACACGAGATAGCGAACGCCCTTCTCGCTGATCCGCTGCGCAACACCTGGCCGGGCAAGCAATTCGGGCAGCGCCTTGATGTCCTGGGGCATCGTGCGTGGTTCGAACCAGGGGAAGAGTTCGTCGCGAAACTTTTCCCCGGGATACACCTTCAACGCATCGCGCCCGTCGTCGAGCTCGTCGTTTACGCAACTGAGAAAACCCGATTCCGTCTTGTTCCCCTGGTGGTAGCTCGTCGCGAGGATGACCACTGATTCACCCTCGGCTATGCCTGTGGAAGTGTTCTTCGTTTCCTCGACCCGGGAAGTCACGCAGCCCGCTGTGCCGAGCAGGATCACGACGCAGCTGGCCAGGACGGCGGCGGCTGGACCACCAGGAGGGATTCCGCCGCGCGCTTCAGGGAGAGGGGGCATCGGCTTTCTCCATTGGCATGACACCACGGGCCCGCGCCTCATTGGCGAAGTTGACGGTGAGCATCGCGGCGGCATCCCGGAGTGCCAGGATCGTGGCCTGCTCCATGGAGCGTGCCGGCCGCAGCATCGTCGAGTCGCTCTCGCCGTAGGCGCTGATATTCCAGGCCGTCAGTTCCGTGCCGTCAGGCCTGAATATCTTCACAGTGTAGCGTATCCAGACCGAGTACTGGTCCGTGGCCGACTGGCTTGGCAGCGAGAATTCGAAGGCGGCAATGGATGGCTCGATGATGGCGCCGTAGGCGGCCGCCGCTTCGCCAACGGGGCGCGAAGTCACCCTCGTTGCGCTGCGAAACAGGCGCCGGGAGACGTTCTCGAACAGAGCAACGTTTGCCTGGCCAAGTTCGATATCCCACTTGGCGTCCCCTTCCACGTTCTCCTGGTAGCGATAATTGGCAAACGCATCCGTGAAATGCAGGGCGACATCGAGGGGCAGGGGTTCGACGACGGGTTCCGGGAACGTCGTGGGGACGATCAGGGCCTGGTCGCAGCCGGCCAGCAGCGGCAGCAGCAGGATCACGCTCCGGATAAGATGCCGCGGCATCGCCTGAATCTAGCATGACCCCGGGCCAGGAGTTTCCCGTGACACTTCCCGAAAGATTTCTCGCCGAATGTCGCAAGGTCCTGCCATCCGCGGTCCTCGCCGACAACCTGCCCACCCGGCGCTTTGGCCGCACCGCCGAGCTCTGCGAAAGGCTGACTGGCTACGTCCTGGACAGGCAGAAGACGGGGGTATTTTCCCAGCCGGAGGACTTCCCCGACGGCCGTTTGCCTGAAGCGGGGGATTTCGCGGTGCTGGTGAACTTCAGCGACGAGCCCCGGTGCCTCATTCGTTATGACGAATGCACGGTGCTGCCAGTGAACCAGGTCGGTCCGGAACACGTGGCAGTGGAGACCGCGGCACTCCGCGATGTCGCCGCATGGCGCAAGTTTCACCGCAGCTACTGGGAGCCGGTGCTTGCTGCGCGCGGCGAGGCCTTTTCCGATGACCTGCCGATCGTCTTCCAGCGATTTACCGTGCTCTACCCGCCACGGCCGTAGCGGGGCCCCGCGATGGCGGCCAGGTCCACGGCCTCCTCGAAGCGGTCCCGCCGCTCCGCAAAGCCGAGCGGATCGGGGTGGATGATGATTTCGCACCCCGGATAGGCGCCCTCGATCCACGACTCCACTTCGTCGAGGATCCGGTGAGTCTCGACAAGGGAGGTGCCCGCATCGAGTTCCAGGTGGAACTGCACGATGTAGCCGGATCCGCCATGCCGCGTGCGCAGGTCGTGGAACCCCAGCACCTTCGCGTGGCGGGTTGCTATTTCGCGGATGCGTTCCCGGTCCGCATCCGGGATCTCCCTGTCCAGCAGGATGTCGAGGGATTGCGCGGCGATGCTCCAGGCGCCCCAGGCCAGGTAGGCGGCGACCGCCAGCCCCACCGCCGGGTCCACCCAGGCGAGGCCCGTATACGCCGCGATGGCAATGGCCGCCACCACGCCAAGGTTCACGAAGAGGTCGGACTTGTAGTGCATGGCATCGGCGGCAATGGCCACCGATCCGGTTTCCCGGCTCACGTAGCGTTGCCAGCTGAGCAGCGCCAGCGTGATGATCGTCGACGCCACTATCACCACCATGCCCGCGACCGGGCGTTCGATCGGCGCCGGCGCAAGCAGTCGCCTCACCGCCTCGAGGCCGACGAAGACGCCCGACCCGGTGATGATCACCGACTGGAGCAGGGCAGCGAGGCCCTCCGCCTTGCCATGCCCGAACCGGTGCTCCCCGTCGGCCGGTTCCAGGGAAAAACGCACGGCCCAGAAGGTGAGCAGCGACGCGAGGATGTCCAGGAACGAGTCTGCGAGTGAACTCAGCACGGACACCGAGTCCGTGGTGCGCCAGGCCCAGGTCTTGGCGATGACTAGGCCTATGGCCACGCCGACCGACGCGTAGGTGGCGGAACGCATCAGCGTGGCGCGGCGGCCGGCGGTTGTCGGACGATTCATGGTGTGAGTCTAACCCGGCGGATTACCTGGCCGGAGTGAGTACAAACCGCTAATATCCCGGCGCTCATGGCCCCGTCGGACTTCCTGCAGATCATTGCGATGGCGGCCGTCTGGGGCGGCTCGTTCCTGTTCCTGCGGATTGCCACCCCGGACTTCGGCCCGGTGCCGCTCATTGCCATCCGGGTGACCATCTCCGCCCTCGTCCTGCTGCCCGCGCTGCTGGTCCGGCCCGCGTGGCGCACCGAGTTCCGGCAGAACACCGGCAAGCTCTTCGTGCTGGGGCTCATCAACGCGGCGATTCCGTTTCCGTTGTTTGCCTACTCCACGCTGTTCGTCACTGCCGGCTTTGCGTCGATCATCAATGCGACGGCGCCCCTGTTTGCCGCGGTGGTGGCGGGCGTGTGGCTCCGGGACCGGATCACCATCGGCGGGTTCCTGGGACTGATCATCGGTTTCGGCGGCGTGGTGCTGCTGGTCGGGGGCTTGCCCGACGCCAGACCGGGAACGCTGCCCGCCATCGGAGGCTCGCTGTTCGCCGCCTTCCTCTACGGGGTGTCCGCCAGTTTCGTGAAGAGGCACCTGGCGGGCGTGAACGCCTGGGTGACCACGATCGGCAGCTTCGGCTTTGCGGGGCTCATCCTGGCCCCGCTCGCCGTGCTGAAGTGGCCCGCCATTCCTCCCGCCGGCACGTCCTGGCTTGCCGTCGTGCTGCTCGCCGTCCTGTGCACCGCAATTCCGAATATCTACTACTTCCGCCTCCTGTTGCGGGTCGGTCCCGGCAAGGCCATGTCCGTGGCCTTCCTGATCCCGGTGTTCGGGATCCTCTGGGGTGCGATCGTGCTGGGGGAAACCGTCACGCTGGCCATGCTGGGCGGCGGCGCGGTGGTGCTGCTCGGCACAGCGCTCGTGGTCGGCGTCATCGGCCGGCGGCTGGGGAGCGTGCCGGCGGCGGGTTGAGCTAGCATGGCCCTCCCAGCGGGAGATGCATCCATGCGCGGTCACGTCACGACATTTCTGTCCCTGTCGCTGCTCGGTCTGGTGGTGGGCTGCACCACGCCATCGCCGCCGCGGCACGAGTCCCAGGCCGTTCCGGGTGTGGACCTGGCCAGCTACGGCACGTTTAGCCTGACCAACCCCGCCGGCGCCTCCGAGGCTGATCCGCCCATGCGCATGCTCGACGTGAACATTCGCAGCGCGCTGAAGGCGGAGATGACGAAGCGCGGCTTCCGGGAAGTGGAAGCGAACCCCGACCTGCGAATCGACTACGAGACGACGGCCCAGGACAAGATCAAGTCCAGCCCGGTCCGGATCGGTATTGGCATGGGCAGCTGGGGTGGCAACGTGGGTGGCTCGGTTGGCGTCAGCAGTTCGAGCGTCCAGAGCTACCAGGAAGGGCGGCTCATAATTCACGTTGCGGATACCGCCAAGAACCAGGAAGTCTGGAACGGGACGGTGTCCGGCAAGGTCGACCGGTCTAGCCTGGATGCTGACGCGGTGGCGCGGGTCGTGGCGCTGGCGATGGAGAGTTTTCCGGTGCGGGGTGCGGCGCCAATCCCGGACGCGAAAAACCCCGCGTTTTAGCGGGGTTTCCGGTCGTCGTCGCACTCGGCTGGACTCTTGTTTGGTGGAGGCGGCGGGAATCGAACCCGCGTCCGCAAGTCCGCTGCCCTCAGATCTACATGCGTATTCCGCCAATTGTCTTACTGGCAGCTACCCGACGGACAGGGACAACTGACAGCCAGTCCAGTAAATGGTCTTTAACGTGAAGGCCCTGGACAAACCCGCACGCGATCCCGTGGTTGATGACTCCTGGGTCTGGACCGCACGGGCACGGTGCCAGTCAGAAGGCTCTCAAGACTGGTTTTTAAGCAGCGAGAGCGTAGTTGTCGTCGTTGGCAACTAAGTGTTTGCAGATGGATTTACGAGGTGATCTGCACCTCGGCATGCACCAAGGGGTTTGTAACCCACGTCGAAACCATGTCGCCCCCAGTCGCAACATTATTGGGTGCCAGGTCCGGGAAGACAAGGGCGTGGGTCGCGCCGGTCGGCGCTCCTACCCGCGGCGCAACACGCGGCCTTTCTGGCGCTGCCAGTCCCGGTCCTTGATGGAATCCCGCTTGTCGCGCACGTTCTTGCCCTTGGCGAGGCCCAGCGTGACCTTGGCCCGGCCGTTGACCCAGTTCATCGCGAGGGGCACCAGCGTGTAGCCGTCCCGCTCCACGGCGCCCCGGAGCCGGTCGATCTCGCGGCGGTGGAGCAGCAGCTTGCGCATCCGCACCGGGTTTGCCTCCACGTGCGTTGAGGCGGAGGTGAGTGCCGTGATGTGCGCGCCGATCAGCCAGGCCTCGTCGTTCCGGAAAATTGCGTAGGACTCCTTCAGGTTCGCCTTTGCGTCCCGAAGGCTCTTGACTTCCCACCCGAGCAGGACGATACCCGCCTCGAATTTGTCCTCGATGTGAAAGTCGAAGCGCGCCTTGCGGTTCTCCGCGATCAGGCGCGGCGTGGTATCCGCCTTCTTCGGCTTTGCCGGCTTGTCGGTCCGGGTGGATTTCTTCGCGCTCATTCGGCAACAATCCTGCCAGCTTCAGGGGGCGGCTACAGTCGATTCAGTTTCAATGCGCGAAGTTCATCGCAGCGCCATCGTGCCCTACGCGGCGGAGGCCATGTTCGCACTCGTGGCGGACGTGGAGGCCTACCCCCGGTTCCTGCCCGGGTGCACGGCCAGTTCCATCCTGTCCCGGGAGCCCGGTGGCCTGGTCGCCAGCCTCTCGCTGTCGAAGGGCCCATTCTCTTCCAGCTTCACCACGCGCAATACGCTGGAGCCGCCACGCCGCCTGTCCATGGAACTGGTGGATGGGCCGTTCCAGAGCCTGCATGGCGAGTGGCTGGTCACGCCCCTGGTCGGTTCGGCTGGCCCTGCACCCGTGGCCGAAGGCTGCCGGATCGAATTGCGCGTGCGGTTCCAGTTCGCCGGCACCGCCCGGGACCTCCTGCTGGGCCCGGCCTTCGAGCTGACCTGCAGCGGCCTGGTGGATGCCTTCGTCGCGCGGGCCAAGGCGGTCTACGGCTGAGGCTCAGCCCTGCTGGCTGCTACCAGGCCCGACGGGTACGTCCCGGTTGATTTCCCGGACGGTGTCACCGTCGAACCAGACGATGATCCAGCGTTGGGTGGTTTTGCGGCTCTTGCCGGGCTTCAGGTAGTACATGTAGTCCCAGCGGTCCGCGCGGAAGGGGTCTGCGGCGATCGGTGTGCCCAGCAAGTACCGCACCTGGTTGCGGGTCATTCCGGGCTGAACGGCCTCGATGTCCTTCTGGTCCAGCAGGTTTCCCTGCTGCACGTCCAGCCGGTACACGCAGCCGCCGGTCAGGCCGGCCGGGACGACCAGGACCAATGCCAGTGCCACGGGAAGGGCAAGGGTGCGCAGACTGCGCTGCAGGACGGAGGGTGCCATAATCGGGGCGAATCATAGCCGATCAGCGGATGACCTGAACCCATGGAGCCAAAGGATCTACGCAAGGCAGGCCTCAAGGCCACCACGCCCCGGCTCCGGATCCTCGAGATCCTCCAGGAGGGCGGTCCCCAACACCTGAGCGCCGAGGATATCTACCGCCGCCTGGCCGACGCGGGTGACGACGTGGGGCTGGCAACCGTCTACCGCGTCCTCACCCAGTTCGAACAGGCCGGGCTGGTCACCCGGCACAATTTCGCCAGCGACCACTCGGTATTTGAACTGGAGTCGGGCCGCCACCACGACCACATGGTGTGCGTCGAGTCGGGGCGTGTCGTCGAATTCTCCAATGACGAAATCGAACGCCTCCAGCGTGAGATCGCCGGGCGGCACGGCTTTGACCTGGTGGATCACAGCCTCGTGCTCTACGTGAAGCCGAAAGCTCCGTAGGAGCGCCTTCAGGCGCGACTCTTCTTCTTCCTTCCCGATGGCTGGTCGCGGCTGGAGCCGCTCCTGCCTTCCGCCAGCATTTCTTCGGCGTGGGCCCGTGTCTGGTCGGTGATCTTCACGCCACCCAGCATGCGCGCCGTCTCTTCCACCCGTTCGGCCGCGCTCAACATTCGGACGGCCGTGGTCGTCTTGCCTGCTCGCGCGGCCTTGCTGACCGTTGCCTGGTGCTCGGCGAGGGTGGCCACCTGGGGCAGGTGCGTGATGCACAGCACCTGCCGGCCGTTGCTGAGTTCCCGCAGGCGCCTGCCGACCATCTCGGCCACCGCGCCACCCACGCCGGCGTCGACCTCGTCGAAGACCAGCGTGGGTGCGCCTCGGGTCGCGGTGGCAACCACCTGAATGGCCAGGTTCAGCCGCGACAACTCGCCGCCCGACGCGACCCGGCTCATGGGTGCCGGCGGTTGCCCCGCGTTGGTCGTGACCAGGAACTCCACGTCATCCGCGCCATGGGCGGCTATGCCGCCGTCCGGCAGCGGCGCCACGCGCACTTCGAAGCGGCCCCCCGGCATGCCCAGTGTTGCCATGTTCTTCGTGACCACCTGGCCCAGCGAGCGCGCGGCGCCCTCGCGGCCCGTGGTGAGCGTCCCTGCCAGTGCCTGGAGCTCGCGGCGCCGGTCCGCCGCCGCGCCCGCCAGCCGCTCCAGCGTGATCTCCCCGCCGGTCAGCGCCGCCAGCTCCTGCTGCAGTCGGTCCAGCAGGGCCGGCAGTTCATCCGGCGTGCAACGGTGCTTGCGTGAGCTGTCGCGCAGTGCCGCGAGCCGGTCCGCGATCTCGGTCTCGCGGCCGGGGTCCGGGTCCAGCCGTGCGAGACGGTGGCGGATCAGGTCGGCGGCTTCGCCAACCTGCGCCTCCGCCTCGGCGAGCAGGCGCAGCGGCGCTTCGAGCTCCGGGTCGAACCGCAGCACGTCATCCAGGGCGTGGCGCGCGGTACCGATTGCCGCCTGGGCCGAACCGTCCTCGTCGTCGTAGGCCCTGGCGAGGGCCCGGTCGAGGGCCTCCCCGATACGCTGGCGGTGGGCGAGGGCGGTGTGCTCACGTTCCAGGTCGGCGAACTCCCCGGCCCGGGGCCTGAGTGCGTCGAGTTCCCCGGCCTGGAAGGTCAGCAGCTCGACCCGGCTGTCACGGTCGCGTTGGGCGCCAGCCAGCTGCTCCAGGGCGGCTTCGGCCGCCAACCACGCACCATGAGCGTCCCTCAAACGGGTAATCAGGGCAGCATGTCCCGCCAGGTCGTCCAGGATTTCCCGCTGGGCGGTCCGGTGCCTCAGCGACTGGTAGTCCTGCTGGCCGCAGATATCCACCAGCCTGGCGCCCAGCTCGCGCAGGGTCTGCACGGGCACGGGGCGGCCATTGATCCAGGCTTTCGATCGCCCGTCTGTGCCGATGACCCTGCGCAGCAGGCAGCTGCCTTCGTCGGCCAGCTCGTTGTCCTGCAGCCAGCGGCCGGCGGCACTGCCATCCGCAGGTTCGAAACTCGCCAGCACCTCGAGCCGGCTGGCGCCGGCGCGGATTGCCTGTGCATCGCCACGCTCGCCCACGGCGAGGGCCAGGGCGTCGATCAGAATCGATTTGCCGGCACCGGTTTCGCCCGTGAGCACAGTAAACCCGCTGCCAAAGTCCAGCGTTACTTCCTCGATGACGGCGAGGTCGCGGATCTGGAGCTGGGTCAGCATGGAGAGTGGTGCGTCAGCCCTTGCCGCCGGCGCCGCGGGGCCGGTTCTTGCCATGGTCCCGGGTATCGCGGCCCCAGAGGAGCTTGCTGCGGAGGATCTCGAAATAGTCGTAGCCGACCGGATGCACGAGCTCGATCCGTTCCCGCGCAGCACTGACACGGACGCTGCCGCCGGGACCGAGCCGGCCCAGCAGCTCCCCGTCGCAGGTGACTTCGGCGCGGTCCACCTGCTGCGATTTCGGCGATGGCGTCGAGTGCAGGCGTACTTCGGCTACCCGCGTACCCGGGATGACCAGGGGACGGTCGCTGAGCGTGTGGGGGCAGATGGGCGTCAACACAAGTGCGTCGAGGCCCGGTTCGACGATCGGCCCGCCGCAACTGAGCGCGTAGGCGGTGGATCCGGTCGGCGTGGCGATGATGAAGCCGTCGCCAAGGTGCGTGTTGACATAGCCGCCGTCCACGAACGTCTGGTACTCCACCATCCGGCCGGTGTCGTGGCGCTTGACCACCACGTCGTTCAGGGCGATGGCGCTGGCTACCACCCGGTTGTTCCGCACGACCGAGGCCACGAGCAGCATGCGCTGCTCGCTCACGTAACGGCCGGCCAGGATCTGGTCGATGTGCGCCAGCATGTGCTCGGGGCCGACGTCGGCCAGGAAACCCAGGCGTCCGCGATTGATACCCACCAGCGGCACCTTGCGGCCCGCAATGCGCCGGGCGGCGTACAGCATGCTACCGTCCCCCCCGATGGCAACGACCAGATCAACCCCAACGGCCAGCCGGTCCTCGGCGACGCGCTTCGCGCGGGCGGGCAGTGAGCGGGCGCGAACCGCCCTGCTGACCTTCACGCTGCAGCCGGCCTGGAGAAGGTGAGTGGCCAGGATCCGCATGGCCTCGAGGGCGCGCGGGTCGCGCGGGTTGCCCATGAGGGCAATGGCCGAGAACTGTCGGTGGCGCGGCTTCTTGTTCATTTTGCTTTGCTTATCATGACCTTGACACTCTCCACGGCCGATTGCTAGCGTTCCCTGCAGCCATGGCCAACGATCCCACCTCCGAGCTGCCGTCCGAACGTGCCCGGCAAATCCTGCGGATGCTCGTGGAACACTACATCCGCGAGGGGCAGCCGGTCGGGTCCCGCACCTTGTCCCGCAGCGCCGGGCTGGACCTGAGCCCCGCCACCATTCGCAATGTCATGGCCGACCTGGAAGACCTGGGGTTCATCATCGCACCCCACACCAGCGCCGGCCGGATTCCGACCGCCAAAGGTTACCGCTTTTTCGTCGACACGCTCGTGCGTCTGCAGCCCATGGCGGAGCCGGACGTGGTGCGGCTCCAGCACCAGCTCGAGGACAGGTTCCTTGGCGATGCCAAGGCTATCGCCGCCGCGGCGTCCTCGGCGCTGTCGTCGCTCACCAGCCTGGCCGGCGTCGTCACCATCCCGCGCCAGCCGCATTCCACGCTCCGGCACATCGAATTCCTGCCGCTGTCCGGCCGCCGGGTCCTCGCCATCCTGGTGGTCAACGACTCCGAGGTGCAGAACCGCATCCTCGACATGGAGCGGGACTACACCGACGACGAGCTGCGTCGCGCGGCCAACTTCCTCAACGAACAGTTCACCGGCCTGGACCTGGGCGAGGTCCGGTCGCGACTGCTGGTCAACCTGGACGGCACCCGCGAGTTCATGAACCGGCTGATGCTGGACTCGATCTCCATCGCCGGCCCGGCCCAGAAGTCCGGCGCGGACAGCTCCGGGTACGTGCTCTCGGGCGAAACCAAACTGATGAACTTTCAGGAACTGTCCGACGTGGAGAAGATCAAGCAGCTGTTCGAGGCCTTCGGCCAGCAGCGTGAGATCCTGACCCTCCTGGACCGGAGCGTGGCCGCCCAGGGCGTGCAGATCTTCATCGGCGAGGAATCCGGGTACCGCATCCTGGACGAGTGCACGATCGTGGCTGCGCCGTATACTGTGGACGACCAGATCGTTGGCGTCCTTGGCGTCATCGGTCCCACGCGGATGGCCTACGAGCGGGTGATACCGATCGTGGACGTCACGGCGAGGCTGGTCGGCTCGGCGCTTAATTCCAGCCTGAACACCAACTTGAATTCCGGCTCCTGACCCCCCATTTCGCTGACTGGCGGGCGGTGGCCCGCCCGTACCCGCACGTCCCGTAAGGAGCCTGCCGATGTCAGACACCGACCACCCGGCCGACCACCCGGTCGAAAACCCTGATGGATCGGACATGCCCGCGCCCGAAGGGGCTGCCCCGGAGACCGGTGCCGCCGACCCCGTCGCTGACCTTCGCGAGGCGCTGGAAAAGGCCGAAGCCACTGCCGCCGAGAACTGGAACCGCTACCTCCGGGCCGTGGCGGAGCTGGACAACGTGCGCAAGCGGGCTGCCCGCGATGTGGACGCGGCCCGCCGTTCCGGCGTGGAGAAGCTGGCCGGCGAACTGCTGGGCATCGTCGACAGCCTGGAGATGGGCCTCGAGACAGCCGGGTCTGCCTCGGCCGAAAACCTGCTGGCCGGCAAGCAGGCCACACTGCGCCTGCTGCGCGCGGCCTTCGAGAAGTTCGGTATCGAGCTCGTGGACCCCGTCGGCCATCCCTTCGACCCCCAGCTCCACGAGGCCATGAGCATGCAGCCGTCGGCGACCGCCACGCCCGGTTCCGTCCTGGCCGTCCTGCAGCGGGGTTACCGCCTGGGCGACCGCCTGCTGCGGCCGGCCCGGGTCATCGTAGCCGGAGAGCCGGTGGCTTCGGGCGCCACCCTGCCGGGCGGGGCGCCCCCGCCGGACGGGACCTGACGGCAGGCGGCACCGGTTGCGCCCCTTGAAACCGGGCGCAGCGGGCCCACATAGGGAAACTAGCGGGCAGCCGCAGCGGCTGCCTTCGGATTTGAGCGATCTGGATATTTGATGGAGCGACGCATGAGCAAGGTAATTGGTATCGATCTGGGCACCACGAATTCCTGCGTGGCAGTCATGGAAGGCGGCAAGCCCAAGGTGATCGAGAACAGCGAGGGCGACCGCACGACGCCGTCCATCGTCGCCTTCACCAAGGATGGCGAAGCTCTGGTCGGCCAGTCGGCGAAGCGCCAGGCGGTGACCAACCCCGCGAATACACTGTTCGCGGTCAAGCGCCTCATCGGCCGCAAGTTCAAGGACGAGGTCGTGCAGCGGGACATCGGCATGGTCCCGTACAAGATCGTGGGCGCCGACAACGGCGATGCCTGGGTCGAGGCCAACGGCAAGAAGATGGCCCCCCCGGAGATCTCCGCCCGCGTGCTCATGAAGATGAAGAAGACCGCCGAGGATTACCTCGGAGAAGCTGTCACGGAGGCCGTGATCACGGTTCCCGCCTATTTCAACGACTCCCAGCGCCAGGCGACCAAGGATGCGGGCCGCATCGCCGGTCTCGAGGTGAAGCGCATCATCAACGAGCCTACCGCCGCAGCCCTTGCCTACGGCATGGACAAGCAGCGCGGTGACCGCAAGATCGCGGTTTACGACCTCGGTGGCGGCACCTTCGACATCTCGATCATCGAGATCGCGGAGATCGACGGGGAGCACCAGTTCGAGGTGCTGTCGACCAACGGCGACACCTTCCTCGGCGGCGAGGACTTCGACATGCGGGTCATCGAGTACCTGGCTGGCGAATTCCAGAAGGAGAGCGGCATGGACATCCGCCGCGACCCGCTGGCCATGCAGCGCCTGAAGGAGGCCGGCGAGAAGGCGAAGATCGAGCTGTCTTCCCAGCAGCAGACCGAGGTGAACCTGCCCTACATCACGGCGGACGCCAGCGGCCCGAAGCACCTGAACATCCGCCTGACCCGCGCCAAGCTCGAGTCCCTGGCGGAAGAACTGATCGAGCGCACCATCGGGCCGTGCCGGACGGCGGTCAAGGATGCCGGCCTCAAGGTGGGTGACATCGACGACGTCATCCTCGTCGGCGGCCAGACCCGCATGCCCAAGGTCCAGGAGGCCGTGAAGAACTTCTTCGGCAAGGAGCCCCGCAAGGACGTCAATCCGGACGAGGCCGTGGCCGTGGGCGCCTCCATCCAGGCCGGCGTGCTTTCCGGCCAGGTGAAGGACGTGCTCCTGCTTGACGTCACGCCGCTGTCGCTGGGCATCGAGACGCTTGGTGGCGTGATGACGAAGCTCATCGAGAAGAACACCACGATCCCGACTCGCGCCAACCAGACGTTCTCCACGGCGGACGACAACCAGACAGCCGTGACGATCCACGTGCTGCAGGGCGAGCGGGAGCAGGCGCGCCACAACAAGTCGCTTGGCCGCTTCGACCTCAGCGACCTGCCGCCGGCGCCCCGCGGCATGCCCCAGGTGGAGGTGACGTTCGACATCGACGCCAACGGCATCCTCAACGTGTCGGCCAAGGACAAGGCCACTGGCAAGGAGCAGAAGATCGTCATCAAGGCCTCGAGCGGGCTGTCCGAGGACGAGATCAAGCGCATGGTCGGTGAGGCCGAGACCCACGCCGAGGAGGACCGGCTGTTCCTCGAACTCGTCAGCGCTCGCAACCAGGCTGACGCGCTGGTGCATGCCACCGAGCGCTCGCTGCGCGACCTGGGCGACAAGGTGGATGCTACCGAGCGCGGCCACATCGAGTCGGCCATCTCCGACCTCAAGGACGTGATCAAGGGCGATGACAAGGCCAAGATCGAGCTCAAGAGCAAGGCTCTGTCAGAGGCCTCCGCAGCGCTCGCACAGAAGGCTTACGAGCAGGCTCAGGCCTCGGGAGCCGGTGCGGCGGGCGGACAGCCGGCGAGCGGTGACGATGGCGTCGTCGACGCCGAGTTCGAAGAGGTCAAGGACGGCAAGGGCGGACGATCCGGCACCGGTTGAGGCGCCGGCGGAGGCACGGACCGGTAGCCTTGAAGCTTCCGGTTCCCGACAACCCGACGGCCCGGTGCAGCGCACCGGGCCGTCATTGCATTGGTCCAGAGCATGGCGAAGCGTGACTTCTACGAAGTGCTCGGCGTAAGCCGCGACGCAAGCGAGGCCGACATCAAGAAGGCCTATCGCCGGCTTGCCATGAAACTGCACCCGGATCGCAATCCCGACGATCCAAAGGCCGAGGCCGCCTTCAAGGAGGCCAAGGAAGCCTACGAAGTCCTGTCCGAGGCGGAAAAGCGGGCGGTCTACGACCAGCACGGCCATGCCGGCGTCGAGGCCGCGGCGGGCAGTGCCCGGGGCGGGCCGGGGATGAATCCGGGCGATGCCTTCGGCGATATCTTCGGTGACGTCTTCGGCGACATCTTCGGCGGCGGCAGGCGAGGGCGCTCGACGGTGTTCCGGGGCGCCGACCTGCGCTATGAACTCAGCCTCAGCCTCGAGCAGGCCGTCTTCGGCGACACCGTCAACCTCACGCTCCCCACGCTGGTCAATTGCGAGACCTGCAGCGGCACTGGCGCCAAGCCGGGCACCAAGCCCGTGACCTGCAAGACCTGCGAGGGCGCGGGCCAGGTGCGCATGGCCCAGGGCTTCTTCTCGATTCAGCAGGCCTGTCCAACGTGCCGCGGCAGCGGCCAGCAGATTGAGCAGCCCTGCGGAACGTGCCTGGGTCGGGGCAGGGTGCAGAAGAGCAAGACCCTCGCCGTCAAGGTGCCTGCCGGGGTCGACAACGGTGACCGCATTCGCCTCACCGGCGAGGGCGAGGCCGGCCAGAATGGCGGGCCACCGGGCGACCTCTATGTGGAAATCCGCATCCAGCCCCATGACATCTTCGAGCGCGACGGTGCCGATCTCTCCTGCGGAATCCCCGTGAACTTCGCCGTGGCCGCCCTGGGGGGCTCGGTGCAGGTTCCGACGCTCGACGGTGAAGTGACCCTGAAGATCCCGGCGGAAACCCAGTCGGGACGGGTATTCCGTCTTCGCGGCAAGGGCGTCCGGCCCGTTCGCGGCAGCGGCCCTGGCGACCTCTTCTGTCGGGCTGAAGTCGAAACACCGGTCAACCTGACCGCGGAGCAGAAGCGCCTCCTGGAGGCCTTCAATGAGGCGCTGGTGGCCGGTGGCGACCGGCACCGGCCGAGGAACCGGTCCTGGCTCGATGGCGTCCGCCGGTTTTTTGAGAAGATGTCGCCCTGATGGCTGGCTGACGGATGGGCGGTGTTCGATGGCGCGGATAGCGGTTCTCGGGGCGAGCGGCCGGATGGGCACAGCCCTGGTCCGGCTGATTGCGGCTGGTGGCGAACACCAGCTGGTGGGCGCCCTCGGGGAGCCGGGGGATGCTGCGCTGGGCCGCGACGCGGGGCAGATCGCCGGCATGGATCCGTTGGGGGTGCTCGTCACGGCTGATCTCGACGCGGCGCTGGGCGGTTCGGGAAGCGGGGCCCAGGTGGTCATCGATTTCACGGCGCCAGCCGTCACTGTGCGCCATGCGCAGGCCTGCGCCGCGGGTGGTCATGCCCTGGTGGTCGGAACTACTGGCCTGGAAGCGGCCCAGATGGCCGCCCTCCAGACCGCCGCAGCCCGCGTTCCGGTCCTGCATGCCCGCAACATGAGCCTTGGTATCACCGTGCTGACGGAGCTGGTGCGCCAGGCGACCGCCCTCCTGGGTCCCGAATTCGACGTGGAAATCACCGAGGCCCACCACCGCCACAAGAAGGATGCGCCCTCGGGTACGGCGCTCCAGCTCGGCGAGGCCGCCGCCGCCGCCCGCGGCCGCCAGCTCCGGGACGTTGCCGTTTACTCCCGCGCCGGCCTGTCGGCGGACGCGCGGCCCGCCGGCGCCATCGGCTTTGCGTCCGTACGGGCGGGCGCCATCGTTGGCGATCACACCGTCCTGCTGGCGGGCGCCGAGGAGCAACTCGAGCTCACCCATCGGGCCACCGACCGGGCGCTCTTCGCCCGGGGCGCCCTCCGGGCCGCCGGCTGGCTTGCCGGCAAGCCGGCGCGACTGTATTCCCTTCGCGAGGTGCTGGGGCTTCCGGCCTAGGCAATCGCTCGCAGGGGTGTCCTCGCTCCGTCCCGTCGTTTAGAATGCCGCGGGTTCCCGGAGAGACCAGATGAGCGGGTTCGGCCATGGCATGTTGCTGGCTGATTCCTGCTTCGCACAGATGCGCCTGGCAGAATCACACGCGGCCCCAAACTGGCGAGTTCACTGCGGCATGGACACAGCGTGATGGAACAGGCGTTGCTGGCATTGCAGGACGGCACGGTATTCAGGGGCATTTCAGTCGGGGCCCCCGGCCGGACCATTGGCGAGGTGGTCTTCAACACCGCCATGACCGGTTACCAGGAGATCCTTACGGATCCTTCCTACTGTCGCCAGATCGTCACCCTCACCTATCCGCACATCGGCAACACCGCGACCAATAGCGAGGACCAGGAAAGCGAGAAGGTCTTCGCTGCCGGGCTCGTGATTCGCGACCTCCCGGCCGTGTCCAGCAGCTGGCGGGGCGAAGTGGAATTGCCCGAGTTCCTGCGCCGCGCGGGACTCGTGGCCATCGCCGAGATCGACACCCGGAAACTCACGAGAATCCTGCGCGACAAGGGCGCCATGTCCGGCTGCATCATGACTGGCGACGTGGATGCGAAGACGGCCATCGACCACGCGCGCCGCTTCCCGGGCCTCGCCGGCATGGACCTGGCCAAGATCGTCAGCGCGAAGGATGCCTACCAGTGGAACCTGGGCGCGACCTGGCCCGGCCCGGCGCCCATCCGCCCGAAACGCAGCGGTGTCTTCGACGTGGTTGCCTATGATTTCGGTATCAAGCGCAACATCCTGCGGCTGCTGGTGGATCACGACTGCCGTGTCACGGTGGTTCCCGCCGAGACGCCGGCGGAGAAGGTTCTCGCGCTCAGGCCGGACGGAGTGTTCCTGTCCAACGGTCCCGGCGACCCGGAGCCCTGCACCTACGCGATCGAAGCCATACGGCAGATCATCGCCGCCGGGATCCCGGTTTTCGGAATTTGCCTCGGCCACCAGTTGCTCGGGCTCGCCAGCGGTGCGAAGACGGTGAAGATGAAGTTCGGTCACCACGGTGCCAATCACCCGGTGCAGGACCTGGCCACGGGGCAGGTGCTGATCACCAGCCAGAACCACGGCTTTGCCGTTGACGAGGCCAGCCTCCCGGAAAATGTCCGTGCGACGCACCGGTCCCTGTTTGATAATTCACTGCAGGGACTTGAGCGAACTGATTGTTTAGCCTTCAGTTTTCAGGGGCACCCGGAGGCCAGTCCGGGACCCCACGACCTGCGGCCGCTGTTCGCCCGATTCGCCGGCCTCATGCGCCAGCGCGTCCAGCAGGAGCCCGCGGTAGTGGCAGCCCTCAAGTCGGCCCTCAAGCTCAAGTAGCAGCTCAAGTCACTTCACGAGACCAGTCGCGCGAAGTTCAAGCCGCGCTCCCAACCGCGAGAGTCCTCCATGCCCCGGCGCACAGATATCAACAGCATCCTGATCATCGGAGCCGGACCGATCGTGATCGGTCAGGCCTGCGAGTTCGACTACTCGGGCGTGCAGGCCTGCAAGGCGCTGCGCCAGGAAGGGTTCCGCGTCATCCTGGTCAATTCCAACCCCGCCACCATCATGACCGACCCCGAGATGGCCGACGCGGTCTACATCGAGCCGGTCAACTGGCAGACGGTGGCACGGATCATCGAGCGCGAGCGGCCGGATGCGCTTCTGCCGACCATGGGCGGCCAGACGGCCCTCAACTGCGCCCTCGATCTCGAACGCGAGGGCGTGCTGGCGAAGTTTGGCGTGGAAATGATCGGGGCTTCGCGTGAGGCCATCGACACCGCCGAGGACCGGGAGCTGTTCCGGAACGCGATGAAGGAGATCGGCCTGTCGGTCGCCCGAGCCGTCATCGCCCACACGCTCGAGGAGGCCATCGAGGTCCAGGCGAGCATCGGCTTTCCAACCATTATCCGTCCGTCGTTTACGCTGGGCGGCAGCGGCAGCGGCATCGCCTACAACCGCGATGAATTCGAGGCGATGGCCGCCCACGGCCTCGACCTGTCCCCGACGTCCGAGATCCTCCTCGAGGAGTCGGTCATCGGCTGGAAGGAATTCGAAATGGAAGTGGTCCGCGACAAGGCGGACAACTGCATCATCATCTGCTCGATTGAGAACGTGGATGCGATGGGCGTGCATACCGGCGATTCCATTACGGTTGCGCCGGCCCAGACACTCACGGACAAGGAATACCAGCGGATGCGCGACGCCTCGATCGCGGTCCTCCGCCGGATCGGGGTGGACACTGGCGGTTCCAATGTCCAGTTCGCCATCAGTCCGGAAGACGGGCGCATGCTCGTCATCGAGATGAACCCGCGGGTGTCGCGGTCGTCGGCGCTGGCATCGAAGGCCACGGGATTTCCCATTGCCAAGGTGGCTGCCAAGCTGGCTGTTGGCTACACCCTGGACGAGTTGCGCAATGACATCACGGGCGGCGCCACGCCCGCATCCTTCGAGCCCACGATCGACTATGTGGTCACCAAGGTGCCGCGGTTTACCTTCGAGAAGTTCCCCGGCGCCAACGATCGCCTCACCACGCAGATGAAATCGGTGGGGGAGACGATGGCGATGGGGCGGACCTTCCAGGAATCCCTCCAGAAGGCGCTGCGCGGCCTCGAGACCGGCATCAACGGTCTCGTGGAAAAGCTGCCTGCAGTGCCAGCCGCGGACGACATGGACCTGCTCCGTCGTGAACTGCGGATGCCGGGCGCCGACCGCCTGCTCTACGTGGGGGATGCCTTCCGCCACGGCCTGTCCCGGGCCGAGGTCGCCCAGCTGTCGGGAATCGATCCCTGGTTCCTCGCGCAGATCGAGGACCTGATCCGCTGGGAGGCCCGGGTGCGCGCGGAAGGCATGCCGCTCTTGCAGGGCGCTGCCATGCGCACGCTGAAGCGCAAGGGCTTCTCGGACAGCCGGCTTGCGGCGTTGCTGGGCATCCAGGAGAACATCGTCCGGCAGACCCGGCTGAAGGCCGGCATCCGTCCCGTGTTCAAGCGCGTGGACACCTGTGCCGCCGAGTTCGCCACGACAACCGCGTACCTTTACTCCACTTATGAAGAGGAATGCGAGGCGGCTCCCACGAACCGGGAAAAGATCATCATCCTGGGTGGCGGGCCAAACCGCATTGGGCAGGGCATCGAGTTCGACTACTGCTGCGTGCATGCCGCCTTCGCGCTGAAAGAGATCGGCTACGAAGCAATCATGATCAATTGCAATCCGGAAACGGTCTCGACGGACTACGACACATCCGACCGCCTCTACTTCGAGCCTCTGACGTTCGAGGACGTCATGGAAGTCGTCGACCTGGAGCGGCCGAAGGGCGTCATCGTCCAGTTCGGTGGGCAGACCCCGCTGAAGCTGGCGCGCCGGCTCGAGGAGGCCGGGGTGCCGATCGTGGGCACGAGTCCGGAATCCATCGACATCGCCGAAGACCGGGAATTGTTCCAGCAACTGGTCCAGAGGCTTGGTCTGCGCCAGCCGCCGAACTGCGTGGCCCGCACGCCCGACGAGGCCGTGCGGCTCGCCGCGGAAGTTGGATTTCCTCTCGTTATCCGTCCGTCCTTCGTCCTGGGAGGCCGGGCGATGGAAGTCGTCCACAACGAGGACGACCTGCGCCTCTATATGAAGGACGCCGTCAACGTGTCGAATGACAGCCCCGTGCTGCTCGACCGGTTCCTCGATCTGGCGGTGGAAGTCGACGTGGACCTGGTCAGCGATGGCAAGGACGTGTTGATCGGCGGAATCATGGAGCACATCGAGCAGGCCGGCGTGCATTCCGGCGACTCGAGCTGCTCACTGCCTCCGGCCACGCTGAGCCAGGAAGTCCAGGCGGAACTGATCAGCCAGGTGACGAAGCTGGCCAGGGCGCTGAACGTCGTGGGCCTCATGAACACCCAGTTCGCCATCCAGAACGGCATCATCTACCTTCTGGAAGTGAACCCGCGCGCCTCGCGTACCGTGCCTTTCGTGTCGAAGGCCATTGGCCTGCCGCTGGCGAAGGTTGCCGCCAAGACCATGGTGAATGTCTCGCTCGCTGAGCAGGGCGCCACGACCCAGCGGATCCCCAATTTCTACTCGGTCAAGGAAGCCGTGTTCCCGTTCGTGAAATTCCCGGAGGCCGACCCGATACTCGGCCCCGAGATGAAGTCCACGGGCGAAGTCATGGGCACCGGGCGCTCGTTTGCCGAGGCCTATGCCAAGGCCCAGATCGCCTCCGGCGTCACACTGCCACGTCGCGGTACGGCGTTCCTGTCGGTGCGTGACCGGGACAAGCCGGCCGCCGTCAAGCTGGCGCAGCTGCTCATCGACCGCGGCTTCGACATCATCGCCACGGGCGGCACTGCCATGGCGCTGGCCAAGGGCGGGGTGCCGTGTCGCCGGGTGAACAAGGTCCGGGAGGGCCGGCCCCACATCGTGGATATGATCAAGAACGAGGAAATCAGCCTCATCGTGAACACCACGGAGGGCAAGCAGGCCATCAAGGAATCCCGCTCGATCCGCGCGGCCGCCGTCCACCGCAAGGTCACGTACTACACCACCATGCCGGCGGCCCTCGCCACGAGCTACGCACTCGATCACCTGGATAGCGGTACCGTGAACAGGCTGCAGGACCTGCATGCCGGAGTAGTCCAGTGAAGAAGGTTCCGCTGACGATCCGCGGCGCCGAGAAGATGCGCGAGGAGATTCGCACGCTGAAGTCGGAAGCACGGCCCCGCGTGATCCAGGCGATTTCCGAGGCGCGGGGGCACGGCGACCTCAAGGAGAACGCCGAGTATCACGCTGCCAAGGAGGAGCAGGGCTTCATCGAAGGCCGGATCCGCGAGCTGGAGATGCAGCTCTCCAACGCGGAGGTCATCGATGTAACGCGCCTGATTGGCAACCGGAAGGTCCTGTTCGGCGCCACAGTCAGCCTGCTGGACGAGGCGGATGGCAAGGCCAGCCGCTACCAGATCGTCGGTGAGTACGAGGCCGACATGAAGCAGGGCCTGATTTCGATAACGTCACCGCTGGCGCGGGCGCTGATCGGCAAGGTGGAAGGCGACGTGGCTTCGTTCCTCGTGCCGGGTGGCGAGAAGAACATGGAAATCGTGCGCGTCGAGTACCTTTGACGGCAGGATCGCGGATGAAGAACCCGCACCCGGGCGCCAACTCAGGCTTCGGGCAGTTCCAGTCGGGCGCCCGCCGGGCAGGGGCGATACAGCACGGCCACATTGCCGATCCGGGCGAGCAACGTGGCGCCAGTCCGCGCCGTGACAGCCTCGATTGCCGCATTGCGGTCCGTCCGGGTCGCCGCGGTCACCTTCAGCTTGATGAGCTCATGATGCGCGAGGGCAGCTTCGAATTCGGCCAGGAAGGCGTCGGTGACCCCCGCGGTCCCGAGCCGGGAAACCGGACGGAGGGCGTGCGCGAGTCCCCGCAGGTGCTTGCGCTGCTTTTCGGTCAGCGGTCTGGTTGTCGTCGTCATGGGCGGCGAGTATAGCCATGAGCCGAAAATCATCCAGCGCCCGCTGGAAGGCCCGTCAGGCCCGGGATCCCTTCGTGAAGCGAGCCCATGCCGAGGGCTGGCGGTCCCGGGCCGTTTTCAAGCTCTCCGAGCTGCAGGGCAAGGAACGGCTCCTGAAGCCGGGGGACCTGGTCGTCGACCTCGGTGCGGCGCCGGGAGCCTGGAGCCAGTTCGCAGCTGGCGTGGTTGGGCCAGCTGGCAGGGTCCTGGCCGTCGACCTGCTGCCGATGGCGCCCGTCGGTGGGGTTGAGATCTTCCAGGGCGATTTCCGCGAAGAGTCTGTGATGAATGCCCTGCTGGCTAGTCTCGGGGGCACGCCCGTGGACCTTGTCATGTCAGATATGGCCCCCAACATGAGTGGGACGCGGGTCGTGGATCAGCCGCGCGCCATGCACCTGGCCGAACTGGCCGCTGACTTTGCGAGCCAGGTCCTGCGTCCGGGCGGGAATCTGGTGGTAAAGCTGTTCCAGGGCGAGGGTTTCCAGGAGTTCGTGGAGGCCATGCGGGGCCGATTTGCCTCGGTGCGGATGCGCAAACCGTCCGCTTCACGCTCCGGAAACCGGGAGACTTATCTGGTAGCCAGAAACTTTCGGTTGTAGTAGGGTCTAAAAGCCCATGACGCCAGAATTTTGGCGCAACGTAACCTTCGCAAGCAGAGGCCACACCCCGTGCTGAATGACCTGGCCAAGAACATCATCCTCTGGATCGTCATCGCCATCGTGCTGCTGACGGTCTTCCAGAGCTTCGGCACTGGCAGCCGCCAGCCCGACGCCATCGAGTACTCCGAATTCCTCGATCTCGTCCAGGGCGGCCAGGTTGACCAGGTGATTTTCGAGGGCGACACCGTCAAGGGCGCCAAGACCACTGGCGAGCGTTTCACCACCTTCAGCCCGGAAACCGACAATACCGCGCTCATCGGTGAGCTGAAGAAGAACAACGTACGCATCAGCGCCACGGCCCCGAAGGGTCAGAACATCCTCGTCAGCCTGTTCATCAATTCCTTCCCTGTCCTGTTGCTGATCGGTGTGTGGGTCTATTTCATGCGCCAGATGCAGGGCGGTGCCGGTGGCAGGGGCGCCATGTCCTTCGGCAAGAGCCGCGCCCGGCTGCTTGGTGAGGACCAGGTCAAGGTCACCTTCGTGGACGTTGCCGGTGTGGAGGAGGCCAAGGAGGAGGTCTCCGAGATCGTGGACTTCCTGAAGGACCCGGCCAAGTTCCAGAGGCTCGGCGGCAAGATCCCCAAGGGCGTCCTCATGGTCGGCTCGCCTGGCACCGGCAAGACCCTTCTGGCCCGGGCCATCGCCGGCGAAGCCAAGGTGCCTTTCTTCACGATCTCCGGCTCTGACTTCGTCGAGATGTTCGTGGGCGTGGGCGCATCCCGCGTGCGCGACATGTTCGAGCAGGCAAAGAAGCACGCGCCGTGCATCATATTCATTGACGAGATCGACGCGGTTGGCCGGCATCGCGGCGCCGGTCTCGGCGGCGGACATGACGAGCGCGAGCAGACGTTGAACCAGCTCCTCGTGGAGATGGATGGCTTCGAAGGCAACGAGGGCATAATCGTCATCGCTGCGACGAACCGTCCCGACGTGCTGGACCCGGCCCTGCTGCGGCCGGGACGTTTCGACCGCCAGGTCGTGGTGCCGCTGCCCGACGTGCGCGGCCGGGAGCAGATCCTCAAGGTGCACATGCGGAAGGTGCCCCTGGCCGATGACGTGAAGCCGTCAATCATTGCCCGCGGAACGCCCGGATTCTCGGGCGCCGACCTGGCCAACCTGGTCAACGAGGCGGCGCTGTTTGCGGCCCGCGCGAATCGCCGCACGGTCACGATGGAAGAGTTCGAAAAGGCCAAGGACAAGATCATGATGGGCGCCGAGCGCCGCTCCATGGTCATGAACGAGTCCGAGAAGAAGCTGACGGCCTATCACGAGGCGGGCCACGCCATCGTCGGCCTCACGGTTCCCGACCACGATCCCGTCTACAAGGTCTCGATCATCCCGCGGGGCCGGGCACTCGGCGTCACGATGTTCCTCCCCGAGGAAGACCGGTACAGCTACAGCAAGCGCCGCCTGAACAGCCAGATCGCCAGCCTGTTTGGCGGCCGCATTGCCGAAGAGCTGGTTTTCGGTGCCGATGCGGTCACTACGGGCGCCTCCAACGACATCGAGCGCGCGACGGACATCGCGCGGAACATGGTCACCAAATGGGGCCTGTCAGATCGCCTCGGTCCGCTGACCTACACCGAGGAGGACGGCGAGGTTTTCCTGGGTCGCACGGTCACCCAGCACAAGCAGGTTTCCGACGTGACGATCCACGCCATCGACGAGGAAGTGCGGAAGATCATCGACAGCAACTACCAGCTGGCCACGACGATCCTGACCACGCATCTCGAGCAGCTGCACTCGATGGCGAGCGCCCTGATCAAGTACGAGACCATCGACGACAGCCAGATCCGGGACATCATGGCGGGGCGCGAGCCCCGGCCCCCCGAGGGTTGGGACAATTCCGGTCCCGGCACTCCTGCCAGTGCCTACGGCGGCAACAAGCCGGCAGGCGAGCCTGGCATCGGCGAGCCTGCCAGCCAGCATCGCACCCAGACCTGAGCCCGGCGACGCGCATTACGGCGCTTCCCGCACCTCTCCGTTTCAGGCAGCGATCCGCACCGGATCGCTGCCTTGTCATGGGAGTCCTGAACGTCACACCGGACTCCTTCTCCGACGGTGGCCTCCACCGGGATCCGAAGCGGGCGGTCCAGCAGGGCCTCGCGCTGGTCGCAGCCGGCGCTGACCTGATCGACATCGGCGGCGAATCCACGCGCCCTGGAGCGGCTGCTCCCGGTGTGGCGGAGGAGCTCGACCGTGTAATTCCCGTCGTTGAGGGCCTGCGGCTGGCCTCGGATGCCATCATTTCCGTCGACACCAGCGAGCCGGCAGTCATGTCTGCGGCCGTAGCGGCCGGCGCGGACATGCTGAATGACGTGCGCGCGCTGGGACGCCCCGGGGCCCTGTCTGCCGCCGCGGCGGCTGGCGTGCCCGTGTGCCTCATGCACATGCAGGGCAGCCCGGCGACCATGCAGCGTGAGCCCCGGTATGCCGACGTGGTCGGCGAGGTCCTGGCGTTCCTGATGGAGCGGGTTGCGGCTTGCGTCGCAGCGGGCCTCCCACGGGACTCACTTATACTGGATCCGGGGTTCGGCTTCGGCAAAACCCTCGAGCACAATGTGGCACTGCTGCATCGGCTGGACGAGCTGACGGCGACCGGGTTTCCGGTGCTCGCCGGGCTGTCGCGGAAGAGCATGATTGGCCAGCTGTCCGGCGACCCGGGCGGTACGCCCGCTGATCGCCTGGGTGGCAGCGTGGCACTGGCGCTCGTCGCGCGGGCCCGCGGTGCGAGAATAGTTCGCGTGCATGATGTCGCTCCGACGGTGCAGGCGTTTCGCGTAATGGACAGCCTCGAGAGCAGATGATGAGCAGGAAGCTATTCGGCACAGACGGTATTCGTGGGCGCGTCGGCGAATACCCGATGACCGCGGAATTCGCCCTGCGACTGGCCAGCGCGGCGGCCCACGTGCTGGCGCCGTCCGGCGGGAAGGTGCTTATCGGGAAGGACACCCGGGTGTCGGGCTACATGTTCGAGTCTGCGCTGGAGGCGGGATTTGTCGCCGCCGGCATGGATGTACTCCTCGTCGGTCCCTTGCCAACCCCGGGTATCGCTTATCTCACGCGGACGCACGGGGCGGATGCCGGTGTGGTGATCAGCGCGTCGCACAATCCCTACGACGACAATGGCATCAAGTTCTTCGACGGCAATGGCAGCAAACTGTCCGACGACATCGAGGCAGCGATCGAGGCCCGCCTGTCCGAGCCTGCCATCACCCGGGAGTCGGGGTCCCTCGGCCGGGCGAAGCGCGTCGACAATGCGCTCGATGCCTACAAGAACTTCTGCATATCGACGGTACCCGCCGATTTGCGCCTCGATGGCCTGAAGATCGTCATCGACTGCTCCCACGGGGCGGCGTACAAGGTTGCGCCCCGCGTCCTGTCCGAGCTGGGCGCGGAAATCGTACCCATCGGCTGCTCCCCCAATGGCCGAAACATCAACGACAGCTGCGGCTCGACAAGGCCGGAGCTGCTCCAGCTGACCACCCAGGGTGTGCGCGCCGATCTCGGGATCGCCCTCGACGGCGACGGCGACCGGCTGCTGATGGTGGATCACCTGGGACAGCTGGTGGATGGCGATCAGCTGCTGTGGGTCCTTGCCAGCGCCTGGCACAAGTCAGGACAGTTGACGGGTCCGGTGGTCGGCACCTTGATGAGCAATCTGGGGCTGGAGAAGGGGCTTGGGGCGCTGGGCATCGAATTCCGCCGTGCCAAAGTCGGAGACCGGTATGTCCTCGAACTCCTGCGCGATACCGGCGGACGGCTCGGCGGGGAAACGTCCGGGCACCTCATATGTCTCGACAAGACCACGACGGGCGATGGCCTGGTGAGCGCACTCCAGGTCCTGTGCGTCGTCAAGCAGTCGGGAATGACCCTGGCTGAGCTCGCCGGCGGCATGGCGCGTTTCCCGCAGACGCTCGTCAATGTCCGGGTGCGCCAGAAGATCGACCTCAAGAATGCACCACCGGTGCAGGCCGCAGTGGCCCGCGCGGAGCAGCAGCTCGGTGGGCGGGGGCGGGTTGTCCTGCGTGCCTCGGGCACCGAGCCCGTCGTCCGGGTGATGGTGGAGGGCGAGGACCACGCCGAAGTGGAGCGCCTGGCCGACGAAATCGCGGCCAGCGTCCGGGGCGCCACGCCAGCCTGAGGGGCCTTACGTACCACCCCGCGTTGCTTTCGACGGGGCGGGAAGCTACCCTGCGGCGTCTTTTTTTCCGGGCCGCGGCCCTCCACCCATGCCAATCAGGCGGCCCTTTGTTGCCGGTAACTGGAAGCTGAACGGCAGCCGTGGCGGAAGCCATGCGCTGGTGTCGGCTGTGGGTGACGGTCTTGCGGCGCTGGGTCTCGGGCCATCAGCCCTGGCTGCGGCCGGGAGCCCGGTCGAAGTCCTGGTATGTCCTCCCTATGTCTATCTCGCCGAACTGGCGGGCCCGGCCGCCGGGCGCTGTCTGAAGCTGGGTGCGCAGGACGTGGCCGTGGAAGAGGCGGGCGCCTTCACCGGCGAAGTGTCTGCGGTCATGCTCCGGGACGTGGGCTGCGAGTACGTGATTGTCGGCCATTCGGAGCGGCGTGCCCTGTTTGGCGACTCGGACGAACGGGTCGCCGGAAAAGTGATTGCGGCTCTCCGCGCGGGTCTGGCGCCGATCCTTTGTGTCGGGGAAACCCTGGCCGAGCGGGATGCCGCACAGACCATCGCTGTCGTGCGCCGGCAACTGGCCGCTGTGTTCTCCGCGCTGGACTCGTCGAACCTGCCCTGGGTCGAGTCCCGGGCCATCGCGGTGGCCTACGAGCCGGTGTGGGCAATCGGCACGGGCAGGACGGCCACGCCCGACCAGGCCCAGGAGGTTCACGCCGACATCCGGGCCACTGTCGCGCGACGCGATGCTACAATGGCGGGTGACCTCCGGATCTTGTATGGAGGCAGCGTCAAGGCGTCCAACGCGAAGGACCTCTTCGCGATGCAAGATATTGATGGCGGGCTGATCGGCGGCGCATCGCTGCAGGCCGCCGAATTTGTAAGCATTTGCAAGGCGGCGGCAGGCTGATGACTACGCTTCACACCATCGTACTGGTTGTTCACGTGCTTCTCGGCGCCATGATCGTGGCCCTGGTCCTGCTCCAGCGGGGCAAGGGCGCTGACGCGGGCGCTGCGTTTGGCGCGGGTGCTTCCGGAACCGTATTCGGGGCCAAGGGCTCGGCGAATTTCCTCTCCCGGTCCACCGCCGTGCTTGCCACGTTCTTCTTCTGCACGAGTCTGGGCCTCGCTTACCTGGGCACGCAGCGCAAGGCGCCCGAGAGCCTGCTGGATTCCGTCGTTCCGGCCGAGACCGCTCCAGTGGTCTCGCCGACAGTCGGGACGCCTGCCGGCCAGGCGCCCGCGGGCGAGTTGCCCGCCCTGCCGTCAGCGCCGCCGGCTGACGCCAGTCCGGTGGATGCCAGTCCAGTGGATGCCGGAAGCGGAGCCGGGCAGGGTCAGGTTGAGGGTAAGCCCGGCGGTTAGCGGGCCGCGAGAATTGCATTTGCCGACGTGGTGGAATTGGTAGACACACCGTCTTGAGGGGGCGGCGGCGCAAGCCGTGTGAGTTCGAGTCTCACCGTCGGCACCAGATTTCGGGATCGTGGATTTTCGAGTGACTGCGGCGTCCGGACGTCGCGAAGCAGTCCTGGGTTGAAGGAGCACCCGTGCTTACCAACTACGTGCCAGTCCTGGTCTATCTGTGCGTAGCCCTGGGCATCGGCCTCGTTCTGCTGGGCCTCGGGTTCCTGATCGGCCGCGGGCAGAAGTATCCCGAGAAGCTGTCTGCCTACGAGTGCGGCTTCGAGGCCTTCGAGGACAGCCGGATGAAATTCGATGTTCGCTACTACCTGGTGGCGATCCTCTTCATTGTGTTCGATCTGGAAATTGCATTCCTCTTTCCCTGGGCAGTGACGCTCGACGAGATCGGCCTCGTAGGCATCCTGGCCATGGGTGTCTTCCTGGCCGTCCTGGTGGTCGGCTTCATGTATGAATGGAAGAAGGGAGCACTGGAATGGGATTAGCCACGGGACCGGCGCAGGCTCCGGGCGCCACGTTCCCCGAGCCGATGCCGGACATTCTCCAGCAGCGCGGCTTCGTCGTCACGAAGGTCGATAACCTGATCAACTGGGCGCGCACCGGCTCGCTCTGGCCGATGACCTTCGGCCTCGCTTGCTGCGCTGTCGAGATGATGCACGCGGGCGCCGCCCGCTATGACCTCGACCGCTTCGGCGTGATCTTTCGTCCCAGCCCCCGGCAGTCGGACGTCATGATCGTCGCCGGCACCCTGACCAACAAGATGGCTCCCGCCCTGCGCAAGGTCTATGACCAGATGGCGGAGCCCCGCTGGGTGATCTCCATGGGGTCCTGCGCGAATGGTGGCGGCTACTACCACTATTCCTACGCGGTCGTTCGGGGCTGTGATCGAATCGTTCCCGTCGATGTCTACGTGCCAGGTTGTCCGCCCACGGCGGAGGCGCTCCTCTACGGCATCATGCAGCTGCAGAACAAGATTCGCCGCACCAACACGATTGCCCGATGAGCGCCCGCCAGACCAGTCCGCGCCAGGAGGCGCTCGCGACCCGCATTGCGGAGCGGTTCGGGGAGAGCGTCCTGCGCATTGAGTCGCGCTGTGGCGAGGTCGGCTATGAGACGTCGCCCGGCGCCTTGCTGGCAGTCGCTGCGGCTCTCCGCGATGAATTCGGCTTCGAGATGCTGGTCGACCTGTGCGGCGTCGACTATCTCACCTACGGGCGCGATGAATGGGAAACGCAGGACGCCACCAGTGCGGGATTCAGCCGTGCTGCCGAGCAGGGCACCATCCTCGCGGATCCCGGCCAGCAATTTGACGCCCGGCGCTTTGCCGTCGTCTACCACCTCCTCTCGATCAGTGCCAACGCGCGCTTGCGGCTCACGGTCCGTACCGGCGTGGACAATCCACCCGTCGTGCCCTCCGTTATTCCGGTCTGGGCATCTGCCAACTGGTACGAACGCGAAGCCTTCGACCTCTTTGGCATCCTGTTCGAGGGGCACCCCGACCTTCGGCGCCTGCTGACGGACTACGGCTTCATCGGCCATCCGTTCCGCAAGGATTTCCCGCTGTCGGGCAATCTCGAGGTCCGGTACGACCCCGAGCAGGGACGGGTGGTCTACCAGCCCGTCACCATCGAGCCGCGCACCCTGGTGCCCCGCGTGATTCGCGACGACAACCGCTACTCGCCGGACCTGAAGGACGGGCATGGCTGAGTTTCGCAATTTCACGCTGAATTTCGGTCCCCAGCACCCGGCTGCCCACGGCGTGCTCCGCCTGGTGCTGGAGATGGACGGCGAGACTGTTCAGAAGGCCGATCCGCACATCGGACTCCTGCACCGGGGCACGGAGAAGCTGGCCGAGAGCAAGCCTTTCAACCAGAGCATCGGTTACATGGACCGGCTCGATTACGTGTCCATGATGTGCAACGAGCACGGGTATGTGCTCGCCATCGAAAAGTTGCTGGGTATCGAGGTGCCGAAGCGGGCCCAGTACATCCGCGTGATGTTCGACGAGGTGACCCGGATCCTGAACCACCTGATGTGGCTCGGCGCCCACGGCCTCGACATCGGTGCGATGACGGTATTCCTGTATTGCTTCCGTGAGCGCGAGGACCTGATGGACTGCTACGAGGCGGTGTCAGGCACGCGCATGCACGCCACCTACTACCGGCCGGGCGGTGTCTACCGGGATCTGCCTGCCAGGATGCCGAAATTCCAGAACTCGGAATTCAGGTCGGGCAAGGAAGTCGGGCGGCTGAACACGGCCCGCGAGGGCTCGCTCCTCGACTTTCTCGAGGATTTCACCCGGCGGTTTCCGAAGTGCATCGATGAGTACGAGACGCTGCTTACCGACAACCGCATCTGGAAGCAGCGGACGGTGAACATCGGGGTCGTCAGCCCGGAGCGGGCCCTGCAGCTGGGCTTCACCGGACCGATGCTCCGGGGGTCCGGCGTGGAATGGGATTTGCGGAAAAAGCAGCCCTATGAGGTCTACCCGGACCTGGACTTCGACATTCCCGTCGGCGTCAACGGTGACTGCTATGACCGCTACCTGGTGCGTATCGAGGAATTGCGCCAGTCGAACCGTATCGTCCAGCAGTGCATCGACTGGCTGCGGCGGAATCCCGGTCCCGTGATGGTGGCTGACCGCAAGTTCTCTCCGCCCACCCGCGAGGAGATGAAGGACGACATGGAGTCGCTCATTCATCACTTCAAACTGTTCACCGAGGGCTACTCGGTGCCGCCGGGCGAGGCGTACGCCGCCGTGGAACATCCGAAGGGCGAGTTTGGCGTCTACCTGGTGTCCGATGGCGCCAACAAGCCCTACCGCCTCAAGGTGCGCGCGCCCGGATTCGCCCACCTTTCGGCCATGGCGGAAATGGTCGAAGGCCACATGCTGGCGGACGTGGTCGCGGTCATTGGAACCCAGGACATCGTGTTTGGCGAGATTGATCGCTGATGGAAACACCAACCGCCCCGACGCTATCCCCGCACCTCCGGTCCGAGATCGACCGGTGGGTGGCACGCTTTCCGGCCGGCCGCCAGCGGTCCGCTGTCATCGCGGCGCTTCACGCGGCACAGCACGAGAACCACGGATTCCTGACCCGCGAGCTCATGGAAGGTGTGGCCAGCTACCTCGGCCTGCCGGCCATCCAGGTCTTCGAAGTGGCGTCTTTCTATTCGATGTTCGAGACGAAGGCCGTTGGCCGCCACAGTATTTCCGTCTGCACCAATATCTCCTGCATGCTGTGCGGTGGCGAGAAGATACTTGCGCACGTCGAAAAGCGCCTTGGGATCAAGGTGGGTGAGAGCACTGAAGACGGGCGTTTCTACCTGAAGAAGGAAGAAGAGTGCCTGGCCGCCTGCTGCGGGGCGCCCATGATGATGGTGGACCACAAGTACTACGAAAACCTGACGCCTGCGCGCGTGGACGAGATCCTCGACGGCATCGCGGCTGATGCGGGAGAGCACCCCCATGACTGAAGCCCGGCAGTACGAGCAGAACCTGGTGTGCTTCCAGACGCTGGGCAAGGCCCAGACAGCCAGCCTGAAGACCTACCGGGAGACTGGCGGGTACGAGATCTGGGAGAAGATCCTGTCCGGCGGGATGACCCGCGAGCAGGTCATCGACGGCGTCAAGGCCTCGGGCCTGCGGGGAAGGGGCGGCGCCGGATTTCCCACCGGCGTGAAGTGGACCTTCATGCCCAAGGACGCGCCTGGCCAGAAGTACGTCGTGTGCAACTCGGACGAGAGCGAGCCCGGGACCTGCCACGACCGGGAGATTCTGCGCTACAACCCGCATGCGGTCATCGAGGGCATGGCCATCGGCGGCTTTGCGATGGGCGCGACCGTCGGCTACAACTATATCCGCGGCGAGTTCCTCGACGAGCCTGTGCCGGTCTTCGAGGCCGCCTTGCGGGAGGCCTATGCGGCCGGGTTGCTGGGCAAGAACATCCGCGGGTCCGGTATCGACTTCGAACTGCATGCCTTCATCGGCGCCGGCGCCTACATCTGCGGGGAAGAGACCGCACTTCTGGAGTCCCTCGAGGGCAAGCCAGGCAAGCCCCGCTTCAAGCCCCCGTTTCCCGCCGGCTTCGGCCTCTACGGCCGTCCCACGACGATCAACAATACCCAGTCCTTTGCCTCCGTCCCGACGATCCTTCGCCGGGGGCCCAAGTGGTTCGCCGACCTGGGTCCCGAGGGGTCCGGTGGCACGGCGCTGTTCTCGGTGTCCGGGCACGTGGAGCGGCCGGGAAACTTTGAGTTGCCGCTGGGCATCCCCTTCCGGGATCTCCTCGAGATCGCTGGCGGCGTTCGTGAGGGGCGTGGCCTCAAGGCCGTAATTCCCGGCGGTTCTTCGGTTCCGGTCGTGCCTGGGGCACTGATCATGGACGCCACCATGGACTACAACGGCCTCAAGAAGATCGGCACGTCACTGGGCACCGGTGCAGTCGTCGTCATGGACGACACCACCTGCATGGTGAGCCTGCTCCGCCGGATCTCCCGCTTCTACTACGCGGAGTCCTGTGGCCAGTGCACGCCCTGTCGCGAGGGCACCGGCTGGCTCTACCGGATGCTCAGCCGGATCCTAGAGGGCAAGGGCAGGCATGAGGACCTCAAGCTGCTGCTGGATGTGGCCAACCGCATCGAGGGCCATACGATCTGCGCACTGGGCGATGCCGCGGCCTGGCCGGTACAGAGTTTCCTGCGGCACTTCATGCCCGAGTTCGAGTACATGATCGAGCACGGTGGCCGCTCGATCGTCGATTCCCGCCCCGAGGCGGCCTGACCGCAGCCCACGGGGACTGCGAGGAACGCGAGTTTCAATGAGCGATAACACGATCAAGGTCGAGGTAAACGGCATCGAGCTCGACGCGCGCCCGGGAGAGATGCTTATTGCGGTCACCGACCGGGCAGGCATCTACGTGCCGCGCTTCTGTTACCACGAGAAGCTCTCCGTGGCCGCAAATTGCCGCATGTGTCTTGTCGAGGTCACCAACGCGCCGAAGCCACTGCCGGCCTGTGCCACCCCCGTCACCAACGGCATGAAGGTTTCCACCAAATCTCCCAAAGCCATCGGTGCCCAGAAGGCCACCATGGAATTTCTGCTCATCAACCACCCACTCGATTGCCCG
The DNA here is from genome assembly GCA_040080965.1 of Gammaproteobacteria bacterium. Lineage (GTDB taxonomy): Bacteria > Pseudomonadota > Gammaproteobacteria > Steroidobacterales > SHZI01. The sequence continues at coordinate 105,846 of JBEBHH010000001.1, forward strand.
ATTTGTGACCAGGGCGGGGAGTGCGAGCTGCAGGACCTGGCTATGGGCTTTGGCCGCGACGTGTCCCGCTTCAATGAGCGCAAGCGCGTCGTCAAGGACAAGAACATCGGGCCGCTGGTCTCGACGGATATGACCCGATGCATTCATTGCACCCGCTGCGTGCGGTTCGGGCAGGAGATCGCCGGCATCCAGGAACTTGGCACCATCGGCCGGGGTGAGCGGATGCAGATCAGCACCTTCGTCGAGCGCAGTGTCGACCACGAGCTGTCGGGCAACATCATCGATCTTTGCCCCGTTGGTGCACTGAACAGCAAGCCTTACCGGTTCAGTGCCCGGGCGTGGGAGATGCAGGCCCTGCCGACCGTGGCGCCCCACGACTGCGTCGGGTCGAATCTCTCGGCCCACGTGCTCCTGGGCAAGGTCAAGCGGGTCGTGCCGCGCGCCAACGAGGCCGTCAACGAGACGTGGCTGGCCGACCGTGACCGGTTCAGCTACGAGGGCATCTACGCCGACCGGCTGGAGCAGCCCATGATCCGCGAAGGCGGTGTCTTGCGGCCCGCGACCTGGGAGCAGGCCCTGGAAGCCGCGGCGGCTGGCATAGCCGGGGCCGCAGCGAAGGGCGGCAGCGGGCTGGGTGCCTGGGCTGCCCCGACATCGACGGTCGAGGAGGGGTTCCTGCTGCAGGGCCTGCTCCGGCACCTGGGATCCGACAATCTCGACCATCGGCTGCGGCGCCGCGATTTCCGGCTGCAGGAACGGGATCCCGTGTTCCCGTGGCTGGGATTGCCCCTCGCCGAACTCGAGCAGGCCGACGCCATCATTGTGGTCGGCTCGAACCTGCGGCGAGAAGCCCCGTTGATCGCGCACCGCGTGCGCAAGGCTGCCCTGCGCGGCGCAGCCGTGGTGTACGTCAATCCCGGGCGCTATGAGTACCTCCATTCCCTTGCCGGCTACCTCGAGACCGGTCTGGATCTCGTGGGTGGAATGCGCAGGCTGCTTGCGGACAGTCCCGATGCCGAAGCATCTGCCATCGTCGGCCGGCTTCGCGGCGCCGTGCGCCCGGTCATCCTGCTGGGCCAGATCGCGGGTCGCCACCCCCGGCTCGCGGACCTGCGCCAGGCGGCGGGCGAACTCGCCCGTCAGTACGGCGCCCGTATCGGCTACCTGTCCGAGGGTGCGAACTCGGCGGGACTGTCCCTTGCCGGGGTTCTTCCGCACCGGGGGGCCGGTGGCTCACCGGTTGCGCGGGCGGGACGCAACCTTGCGGAGATGCAGGCCCAGCCAATGTCTGCACTGGTACTGCTCAACGTCGAACCGGAACACGACTGCGGGGACGGCCAGCGGGCCGTGGCGGCCCTGGAAGCGGCTGGCTTCGTGCTTGCGCTGTCTCCCTATCTTGGTCCGGCCCTGGCGGCCCACGCCGATGTGGTACTCCCGGTGGGCACTTTCGCGGAAACGGCAGGAACCTTCGTGAACTGCGAGGGCCGCTGGCAAAGCTTCAACGGTGTGGCGACTCCCGTCGGGAGCAGCCGGCCAGCCTGGAAGGTGCTCCGCGTCCTGGGCAATCTGCTCACTGTTCCCGGTTTCGACTACGCGAGCGCCGACGAAGTCCGCGCAGTCGTGCACGGCCTGGCGGCGGCCGTCCAACCGGACAATACGGTGGCCGTCACCGCCATTCCCCCGGCTTCGACGGCGGTGGCCGTCGCCACAGCCGACCTGGACGTTCCCATGTACCAGACCGACGGCATCCTGCGCCGTGCCGCTGCCCTCCAGCAGACGCGTGAAGCCCGTGGCTAGCCTGCTCTTCGTCCAGAGCTTCTGGCTGTCGCTGCCCGAACTGGCGCGCACGCTGCTCGTCATGCTTGGCCAGATCCTGGCCCTGACCGTGGTGGTCATCCTCTGCGTCGCCTTCCTCACGTACATCGAGCGCAAAGTGATCGGTTACATGCAGAACCGGATCGGCCCGAACCGGGTTGGTCCATGGGGCTGGTTCCAGCCGTTTGCGGACGTGATCAAGCTGCTGCTCAAGGAAGTCGTCGTCCCGTCCAGCGCCAACCGGTTCCTGTTCATCATCGCTCCGCTGCTCTCGATCGTGCCTGCCCTGGCGACCTGGGCCGTGATTCCGCTGTTTCCTGGCTTCGCCATCGCCGAGATCGACGCCGGCCTGCTCTACGTCCTGGCACTGACCTCGCTCGGCGTCTACGGGGTCATCCTGGCGGGATGGGCCTCCAATTCGAAGTACGCGCTGCTCGGTGCCATGCGCTCGGCAGCGCAGATCGTGGCCTACGAGATTGCCATGGGATTCGCGCTGGTCGGGGTCCTGATGGCCGGTGGCAGCCTCAATCTCGGCAAGCTTGTCGAGGCACAGTCGGGCGGGCTCTTCAGCTGGTTCTGGCTGCCGCTCTTCCCGTTGTTCATCATCTACTTTGTCTCGGGCGTGGCAGAGACCAACCGCGCGCCCTTTGACGTGGCGGAAGGCGAGTCCGAAATCGTCGCGGGATTTCACGTCGAGTACTCGGGCGTGGCCTTTGCCGTGTTCTTCCTTGCCGAGTACGCCAACATGATCCTGATCGCCGCCCTCACAGCGGTGATGTTCTGGGGGGGCTGGGAGTCGGTGTTTGCCGGGTGGCTGTTCAGCGGGCTCGACGGCACGCCGCTGGAAGTGATCCGCGCAGCTGGTATCCACTGGCTGGCATTCAAGATTGCTTTCTTCCTGTTCTGCTTCCTGTGGTTCCGCGCCACCTTTCCCCGCTATCGGTACGACCAGATCATGCGCCTTGGCTGGAAAGTGTTCATCCCGGTGACCATCGTCTGGATCGTCGTCGAGGGCGCCCTGGCAGCCCTGCATATCGGCCCCTGGAACACCTGAGGGGGGAGACCTGACCGCATGAACGCCATAGCCAACGTGCTGAAGACCTTCTCCCTCTGGGAACTGCTGAAGGGGCTGCGCCTGACGCTGGTCAACCTCTTCGTCAAGAAGGTGACCATCCAGTACCCGGAGGAAAAGACGCCACAGTCGCCGCGCTTCCGGGGCCTGCATGCCCTCCGTCGCTACCCGAACGGGGAGGAGCGGTGCATTGCCTGCAAGCTTTGCCAGGCGGTGTGCCCCGCGGCTGCAATAACCATCGAGTCGGACGTGGGTCCCGACGGGACGCGCCGCACCACCCGTTACGACATCGACCTCTTCAAGTGCATCTACTGCGGCTTTTGCGAGGAGGCCTGTCCGGTGGATGCGATCGTCGAAACCCGGATCTTCGAGTACCACATGGAGAACCGGGGCGAGAACATCATGACCAAGGACAAGCTGCTCGCCGTCGGGGAGAAGTTTGAGGCCAGCATCGCGGCTGACAGGGCGTCGGACGCTCCCTATCGCTGATCGCGGACAGCACCAACCATATGTTCACCACATTTCTCTTCTATGCGCTGTCTACGGTTCTGCTCGCCTCCGCGGTGGGGGTGATCACGGTCCGAAACCCGGTCTATGCCGCCCTGTGCCTGATCCTGGCGTTCGTCACGAGCGCGGTGCTCTGGTTGCTTCTCGAGGCCGAGTTCCTCGCGGTGGTGCTGGTGCTGGTCTATGTGGGCGCCGTGATGGTGCTGTTCCTGTTCGTGGTCATGATGCTCGACATCAACACGGCCACGCTCCGGGAGGGCTTTCTCCGGTACGCGCCGATCGGCGCCATCGTAGCCGGGCTCATCGTGCTCGAGCTGGCCTACGTGATCTGGTTCCGCAGCGAGGGCCTGCCGGGCGGCACCGCGCTGGTGCCCCGCGACGCCGCGTACTCCAGCACGGAGGAGCTGGGCCGGGTTCTCTATACCCAGTATCTCTATCCATTCGAGCTGGCGGCGATGCTGCTTCTTCTGGCCATAGTGGCGGCCATCCTGCTGACCATGCGAAGCAGGCCGGGGCTCAAGGTGCAGGACGTGTCAGAGCAGGTGAAGGTGAGGCGCCAGGATCGCGTGCGCATCGTCACCATGACGTCGGAGTCCGAATGATGGTGACCCTTTCGCATTACCTGACGCTGTCGGCGTTGCTCTTCACGATCAGCGTCGCCGGCATCTTCCTCAACCGGAAGAATGTGATCGTGCTGTTGATGTGCGTGGAGCTGCTGCTTCTCGCCGTCAATTTCAACTTCATCGCCTTTTCGCGCTACCTGGACGATCCTGCAGGCCAGGTGTTCGTGTTCTTCATCCTCACCGTCGCGGCAGCCGAGTCCGCCATCGGCCTGGCCATCCTGGTGGTGCTGTTCCGGAGCCGGCGCAGCATCAACGTCCAGGAACTCGACGTCCTGAAGGGTTGACGCCATGGAGCGAATGTACCTCGCAATAGTCCTTTGTCCGCTGGTTGCCGCGCTTGCGGCTGGCCTGTTCGGCCGGCAGATTGGCCGCGCGGGGGCGCACACCGTCACCATCCTTGGCGTTGGCGCGTCCTTCGTCATGTCTGTTCTGGTGCTGAAGGCCCAGTGGCTGGACGGGGCTCCCTCATTCAACGGCGCGGTCTATACCTGGGCTGTTGTCGATGGCGTCACGATGGACGTCGGTTTCCTGGTGGACCGGTTGACCGCCCTGATGATGGTCGTCGTCACTTCCGTCTCCCTGATGGTGCACGTCTACACGATCGGCTACATGCACGACGATCCTGGTTACCAGCGATTCTTCAGCTACATCTCGCTGTTCACCTTTGCCATGCTTACCCTCGTCATGGCCAACAACTTCATGCAGCTGTTCTTCGGCTGGGAGGCGGTTGGCCTGGTGTCCTACCTGCTCATCGGCTTCTGGTACACGCGGCCCACAGCCATCTTTGCCAACATGAAGGCCTTCCTGGTCAACAGGGTGGGGGATTTCGGCTTCATCCTCGGCATCTCACTGATCCTCATGGCCACCGGCAGCCTCGATTACGCCGAGGTGTTTGCCAAGGCGCCGGAGGTCAGCACACAGACGATCGAAGTCTGGTCTGGCACACCCTGGTCGGTAATGACGGTGGCGTGCATCCTCCTGTTCATCGGCGCAATGGGCAAGTCTGCCCAGATGCCGCTGCACGTCTGGCTGCCTGACTCGATGGAGGGCCCGACGCCGATCTCGGCCCTCATTCATGCCGCCACGATGGTCACGGCCGGCGTGTTCATGGTGGTGCGTATGTCGCCGCTGTTCGAGTACTCGGACACTGCCTTGTCGGTCGTACTCGTGATTGGAGCCACGACGGCATTGTTCACTGGCTTCCTGGGCGTCGTGCAGAACGACATCAAGCGCGTGGTGGCCTATTCCACGCTGTCCCAGCTGGGCTACATGACCGCCGCGCTCGGCGCATCGGCCTATGCCGCCGGCGTGTTTCACCTGATGACCCACGCGTTCTTCAAGGCGTTGCTGTTCCTCGCCGCCGGGTCCGTGATCATCGCCATGCATCACGAGCAGGACATCCGCAAGATGGGTGGCTTGAAGAAGTACCTCCCGGTCACCTGGCTCACCAGCCTCGTCGGGACGCTTTCGCTGATCGGCTTTCCGGGATTCTCCGGCTTCTTCTCCAAGGACGCCCTCATCGAGGCAGTTGGCCACGCCGGGCGGGCAGGGGCGACCTACGCCTGGTGGTGCCTGATGATCGGCGTGTTCGTGACGGCGCTCTATTCTTTCCGGATGTACTTCCTGGTCTTCCACGGGCCGGAGCGCATGGATGCGGAAACCAGGGCGCACCTGCACGAATCGCCCTGGGTCGTTACGGTGCCCCTGATCCTGCTCGCCATCCCGTCCGTCATTATTGGCTTGCTGACGATCCAGCCGGTTGTGTTCGGTGACTACTTCGGCCCGGCAATCAAGGTGCTGGAAGCAAACGACGTGCTCGGCGAGCTGGCCGCCGAATTCCACGGTCCCTGGGCTTACATCGTTCACGCCTTCTCGGCGCCGGTGCCTTACCTGGCGCTGGCCGGCGCCGTGACGGCCTGGTATCTCTACCTTCGCCGCCCGGGGCTGGCCGAGACGATCAGACTGCGCCTTGGATGGCTCCATTCGCTGCTGGTCAACAAGTACTACTTCGATGATTTCAACCAGAAGGTCCTGGCCCGCGGCAGCGTCGGTCTGGGAAACGCCTTCTGGCGCTTCGGCGATGTCGCCATCATCGACGGCGGGCTGGTGAATGGCAGTGCCCGCCTGGTCGGCTGGGCTTCGCAGGTCGCCCGTCAGCTGCAGAGTGGCTACCTGTACCACTATGCGTTCGCCATGATCATCGGCCTTGCCGTGCTGGTGGGCTGGATCCTCTTGGGTGCGTGATCTGGTGAGCGGTTTGATGATCGGGAACATGTTTGGACTGGGCACCCTGAGTGTCCTCATCTTCCTGCCGATTCTCGGCGGCCTGCTGCTGCTGGCACTCGGACGGAAGGAGGGCTCCGCACCGGGCTGGCGCGTCGACCGCCTGCTCGCTCTCGGCATATCCGTACTTACGTTCGTGCTCAGCCTGCCCCTGTGGACTCAATTTGATTCCGCTACGGCCAGCATGCAATTCGTCGAGCGGGCCCCCTGGATCCGCTCCTTCAACGTGGAGTACTTCCTCGGTGTCGACGGTTTCTCGATGCCCCTGATCCTGCTGACGACCTTCCTCACTCCGGTCGTAGTCCTGGCCGGCTGGGAAGTGATCGAGAAGCGGACTGCCCAGTACTTCGCCGCCTTCCTGATTCTCGAGGGACTCATGGTCGGCGTCTTCGCCGCACTCGATGGCCTGCTGTTCTACGTTTTCTGGGAGGCCATGCTGGTCCCGATGTTCATCATCATCGGGGTCTGGGGCGGAGAGCGCAGGGTCTACGCGACCGTCAAGTTCTTCCTGTATACGTTCCTGGGTTCGGTATTCATGCTGGTCGCGCTGATCTACATGTACCTGAAGTCGGGTAGTTACAGCATCCTGGATTTCCAGGCCCTTCCGCTCACCCTCACCGAGCAGACATTCATTTTCCTCGCTTTCCTGTTCGCCTTTGCGGTGAAGGTGCCGATGTGGCCGGTCCATACATGGCTGCCTGACGCCCACGTGGAGGCGCCCACCGGCGGATCGGTCATCCTGGCGGCGGTGCTGCTGAAGATGGGAGGCTACGGATTCATCCGCTTCAGCCTGCCCATCACACCAGACGCCAGCGGTGAACTGGCGTGGCTCATGATCACGCTGTCGCTCGTAGCCGTCGTCTATATCGGACTGGTGGCGCTGGTCCAGAAGGACATGAAGAAGCTGATTGCCTATTCATCAATTGCCCACATGGGCTTTGTGACCCTGGGCTTCTTTCTCGCTTGGTCCATCCTGGGCCGGACCGGCTCTGAGTCGGGCATTGCCATGGGCCTGTCCGGCGGCATGTTCCAGATGATTTCCCACGGCTTCGTGTCCGGCGCGTTGTTCCTCTGTGTCGGGGTGATGTACGACCGCCTTCACAGCCGCCAGATCGATGCCTACGGTGGCGTGGTCAATACCATGCCGAAGTTCGCTGCTTTCATGGTGCTGTTCGCCCTGGCCAATGCCGGACTCCCAGGCACGTCGGGCTTCGTTGGTGAGTTCCTGGTGATCCTGGCCGCGTTCAAGGCCGGCTTCTGGTACGCGTTCCTAGCGGCCAGCACACTGATCCTCGGTGCTGCCTACACTCTCTGGCTGGTTAAACGAGTCATATTCGGCGCGGTCGCCAACGAGGGAGTCGCTGGCCTTACCGATGCGTCCTTCCGCGAGTTGCTGGTGCTGGCTCTGGTAGCCGCCGGGGTGCTCGGCCTGGGCCTCTGGCCCGCGCCGCTGGCTGACGTGATGTCGGCGAGCATCGACAATCTGGTCAACCAGATCACCCACTCCAAACTGCAGGCGGGCCTATGAACCCCATGGCTCAGGACCTGATCACCATCTGGCCGGAGATGCTGCTGGCCGGTGGACTTTGTCTGGTGCTGGTCGCCGACATGTTCCTCCGGGAGACGCAACGCGACGTGACCTACGTGCTCACCATCCTCCTGCTGGCGGGAGTCGCCTGGGCCCTCCTGGGCCTGCCTTCCGCCCCGGCGGAGGCCGGGAGGACGGCCCTTGCCTTCGGTGGTTCGTTCATCAGCGATCCCCTGAGCCGGGTCCTGAAGCTCTTTGCCGTAGCAGCTGTGGCCACCGTGTTTCTGTACTCCCGGCCCTACCTGCGGGCCCGCGGGTTGCATCATGGGGAGTTCTATGTGCTGGGGCTGTTCGGTTTGCTGGGCATTCTCGTCCTGGCGTCCAGCTACAGCCTGCTGGTCAGCTACCTGGGGCTCGAGCTGCTGTCGCTCAGCCTCTACGCGATGGTCGCCTTCAACCGTGACTCGCCAATCGCTGCCGAGGCAGCGATGAAGTACTTCGTGCTGGGTGCGATTGCCTCGGGAACCCTGCTCTACGGCATGTCACTGGTCTATGGGATCACAGGCAGCATCAATATCGGTGAGCTGCAGGCCACCACGGGGAGCGCCGAGGCGGCTTCGCCGATGCTCTGGGTCGGGATCGCGTTCCTGGTTGCCGGGGTTGCCTTCAAGTTTGGCGCCGTGCCTTTTCACATGTGGGTGCCTGACGTTTACCAGGGCGCGCCGACTGCCGTGACTCTCTACGTAGGCACGGCGCCGAAGCTGGGTGCCCTGGCTCTGGCGATCCGGATACTCGTCGAGGGCCTGCCCGCCGTGGGCGACCTCTGGCAATTGATGCTTGCCGCCCTCGCGGTCCTGTCGCTGGTGCTGGGCAACGTGGCCGCTATCGCCCAGACCAACCTGAAGCGCATGCTGGCGTACTCGACGATTGCCCACGTGGGCTTCATTCTCCTCGGTTTCGTGGCGGGTACGCCCGAAGGTATCCAGGCTGCGCTGTTCTATACGCTGGTCTACGTGATCATGGCGGCGGGAACCTTCGGTTTCCTGGTCCTGCTGAGCAGCCGGGGCGAGGAGGTGGAGGAACTGGATGATCTCCGCGGCCTCTGGCAGCGCAGCCCCTGGTTTGCCCTGATGATGGTCCTGCTCATGGTCAGCATGATCGGCGTGCCCCCGCTGGCGGGGTTCTATGCAAAGTGGTGGGTCCTGTCAGCCCTCCTGGAAGCGGACCACGTGGGCCTCGCCCTGGTGGCGCTGGTGGCCTCCGTCATTGGCGCCTATTACTACCTGCGCGTGATCCGGTTAATGCTGTTTGACGATGGCGGCCATGCCAGCGCAGCGGGGGTGCCCCTGGATGTGCGGGTGGTCCTGAGCGTCAATGCCCTGCTCCTGGTGCTCATCGGGCTGCTGCCCGACCGGCTGCTGGAGCTCTGCGCCCGGGCCGCCGCCCTGATCTGAGACCTGCCCGGGCCGGGGCGGTTTCCGTCGCGTGGTTGCTACAACGGATGTAAGTGGCTACTATTCGCGCCTGCGCGGGTGCGGGGTGGAGCAGTCTGGCAGCTCGTCGGGCTCATAACCCGAAGGTCGTAGGTTCAAATCCTACCCCCGCTACCAACTATCAGCTAGAAATAGCCCCGCACGGGGCTATTTTGTTTTGCGGCACGGGTGATTGCGGTCCACGGCAGTCGTCCCCACGTCAGGGGTCTGCTGCCATTACCCGGCGCGTCGCCAGAGTGAGAGCAGCATCAGTGGGCCTATGGCCCATTTTTTGTTTTTGGCTTTCGGACCTGGGTGACGGGCGGGAATGAGCAAGTCGAAGGCGCAAATGGTTGCTCTGCTGGAGCCAGCCGTCGAGGCCCTGGGCTACGAGCTTGTCGACCTGGAGCTGAATTTCAGCGGCCGACGTGGGGTCCTGCGGTTGTACATAGACCGCCTGGGCGCTGCCGATGAGCCGGCCAATGCAGGGCCGGCAGAAGGGCCGCGCGGTGATGGCATACGTGTCGAGGATTGCGAAGCGGTCAGCCGGCAGGTCAGCGCGGTGCTGGACGTCGAAGACCCGATCGGGCGGGACTATGATCTCGAGGTTTCGTCGCCAGGCCTGGACCGGAAGCTGGTCAAGCCGGCACATTTCGACCGGTTTGCCGGGCAGGGTGTGCAGGGTCGCTTCCGGAAAGTGCTCGACGGGCGGCGGCGCTTCACGGGAACTCTGGTCGAACGGAGTGGTACGTCGGTAACGATCCGGGTCGACGATACCGACCTGACGGTGCCCATGGAGGATCTGGAAGTCATCCGGCTGGTGCCGGAGTACTGAAGGTAGACAGGTTTATGAACAAAGAAATTCTGATGGTGGCCGAGGCCGTCTCCAACGAGAAGGGCGTCGACCAGGAAATCATCTTCGATGCGCTGGAGTCCGCTCTGGCGTCGGCGACGCGCAAGCGTTATGGCGATGATGTGGACGTTCGCGTCAGCATCAACCGCGACACCGGTGACTACGACACGTTCCGGCGCTGGAAGGTCTTTGCTGACGAGTCCACCGAACTCGAGAATCCCGAGCGTGAGTTGCGCATGATCGACGCAACCGACGTCGATCCCAAGGCCGAGCCGGGCGGTTATGTCGAGCAGTCGATTCCCTCGGTGGACTTTGGCCGAATTGCCGCCCAGACGGCCAAGCAGGTCATCGTCCAGAAGGTGCGCGAAGCCGAGCGCAAGAAGGTTGTCGAGGAATTCCAGGGTCGTGTCGGCCAGTTGCTGTCGGGTGTCGTCAAGCGGGTCGACCGCAATGGCGTCTACGTTGACCTTGGCGCCAATGCCGAGGGCTTCATCCCCCGCGAGAGCATGATGCCGCGCGAGCCTGTGCGTCCCCAGGACAGGATCAAGGCACTCCTGCGCGAAGTCCGGTCCGAGCCGCGGGGCCCGCAGCTGTTCCTGACCAGGACGTCGCCCCAGTTCCTGCTCGAGCTGTTCAAGATCGAGGTGCCCGAGGTGGGCCAGGGGCTGATCGAGATCCTGGGTGCCGCGCGGGACCCCGGCCTGCGCGCCAAGATTGCGGTGAAGAGCAACGACCGGCGCATTGATCCCGTTGGTGCCTGCGTGGGCATGCGCGGTTCGCGGGTGCAGGCGGTATCGAACGAGCTGGCCGGCGAACGGGTGGACATCATCCTGTGGAATGAAAGTCCCGCCCAGTTCGTCATCAACGCCATGTCGCCGGCCGAGGTCAGCTCCATCGTCGTGGACGAGGAGAAGCACAGCATGGATCTGGCCGTCCAGGAGGACAAGTTGTCCCAGGCCATTGGTCGTGGCGGCCAGAACATCCGTCTTGCCAGCGAGCTCACCGGCTGGGAACTCAACGTGATGACCGAAGCGGCGGCCGAGGAAAAGAGCGAGAAGGAGTCCCGCGCCCTTCTGGAGCTGTTCATGCAGAAGCTGGACGTGGACGAGGAGGTTGCACTCATCCTCGTGCAGGAGGGGTTCTCCAGCATCGAGGAAGTCGCCTACGTGCCCACGAACGAGCTGCTTGGTATCGAGGAGTTCGATCAGGGTATCGTCGACGAGCTGCGCAATCGCGCCCGTGACGTCCTCATCACCCAGGCAATCCAGAGCGAGGAGACTGTCGATAAGGCACCGCCGGCTGAAGACCTGCTCAGCCTGGATGGCATGGATCCCGCGCTCGCGGCGCAGCTCGCGGCCCGTGGCATCCGTACGCGCGACGACCTGGCCGAGCAGGCCATCGACGACCTCGAAGGCATCGAAGGCCTGGATAACGAGCGTTCCGCAAAGTTGATCATGGCTGCGCGGGCGCATTGGTTCGACCAGCAGGAGGCGACGGGTTGATAGCCCGTTCCTTGGCACCTCGCGGAGTATCACTATGTCGGACGTGACTATTGCCCAGTTCGCTGACGTACTGAAGATCCCGGTCGAAAAGCTGATCAGCCAGCTCGACGAGGCTGGTATTGCCGTTCGCGGGGCCGACGACGTCATCAGTGACGACGCAAAGCGCGAATTGCTGACCCACCTGCGTCGCGCACACGGCCACGACGAGGGTGCGGCAGCCGCCTCCCCGCGCAAAATCACGCTCAGCCGCCGCTCCCAGTCGGAAATCAAGGTGGCGAGCGCCCAGGGCAGGGCGAAGACCGTCACGGTCGAGGTTCGGCGGAAGCGCACCTATGTGAATCGTGACGTCCTGGAGCAGGAGAACAAGGTCCAGCAGGATGAGCTGGATCGGCAGCGCCAGGAAGAGCAGACCAAGCTCGACAAGGAGCGTGCCGACCGGGATGCCGTCGAGAGGGCGGAGCGGGAGAAGCGCGAGAAGGAACTGGCTGACGCCGAGGCCGTGCGCAAGGCCGAGGAAGAGGCCCGGCGCACAGCCGAGCAGGCCGTCAAGGACGGCGAGAAGAACCGCCTTCAAGACGAGATCCGGAAGCGGGATTCCGAGGCCCGGGCCCGCAAGGATGCCGCCAGCAAGCGGGACGTCCGTCGCGAGGTCGTCGAGGAACTGGTCAGCGTTACCGAGGATGAGGTTCCGGAGGAGAAGCCTGCGCTGGTCGGGCGCCAGGAGTTGCACGTATCTGCCGACGTCAGTGGCCGGCGGAAAAAGAAGAAGTCCCGGCGTCGCTCTGTATCGGTGCAGGTCGATTCGAGCCGCCACGGCTTTGAGCGGCCAACCGCGCCCGTCATCCGTGAAGTGCCGATTCCAGAGACCATCAAGGTCGGCGAACTCGCTCAGCGCATGGCCGTCAAGTCGAACGACGTGATCCGGTCCCTGATGAAGCTGGGTGTGATGGCCACCATCAACCAGGCCATCGATCAGGATACTGCCGCCCTCGTCGTGGAGGAACTTGGCCACACTGCCAAGCTTGTGCAGGACGCCGATCTGGAACAGACCCTCATTCCCACGGCGGAAGAGGACGCCGGCGAAGCAGTCCCGCGGCCCCCCGTGGTCACGATCATGGGCCACGTCGACCACGGCAAGACGTCGCTCCTCGACTACATCCGGCGCACCAAGATCGCGGCGGGCGAGGCCGGCGGCATCACCCAGCACATCGGCGCCTATCACGTGGAGACGCCGAAGGGCCTGATCACGTTCCTGGACACGCCTGGTCATGCGGCATTTACTGCAATGCGCGCCCGTGGAGCCCAGGTTACGGATATCGTGGTGCTGGTCGTGGCCGCCGACGATGGTGTCATGCCGCAGACCGAGGAGGCCATCCAGCACGCCAAGGCTGCAGATGTGCCGATCATCGTTGCGGTCAACAAGGTCGACAAGAGCAGCGCCGATCCTGACCGGGTGCGCAACGAACTCAGCGCGAAGGGAGTGATTCCCGAGGAGTGGGGCGGCGATACGCTGTTCGTGAACGTGTCTGCTCAGACAGGTCAGGGCATCGATCAGCTCCTGGATTCCATCCTCCTGCAGTCAGAACTGCTCGAGCTGCGGGCAGTTGCGGACGGTCGCGCTGCAGGCGTGGTTCTCGAGTCCAGCCTCGAAAAGGGCAGGGGCGCCGTTTCGACGATCCTCGTCACCCGCGGCAAGCTTCGCCTCGGCGACGCGTTGCTCGCTGGCCAGGAATACGGTCGTGTGCGGGCAATGACCAACGAATCTGGCGCCGCGGTTACCGAGGCTGGCCCGTCCCAGCCCGTGTCCGTCCTTGGCTTGTCCGGCACGCCGAATGCAGGAGACGACGCGCTGGTCCTCGAGGACGAACGCAAGGCGCGCGACCTCGCGCAGTTCCGCCTGAGCCGCACCCGTGACGTCAAGCTGGCTCAGCAGCAGTCTGCCAAGCTGGAAGACGTTTTCAGCCAGCTCGAGGCATCGCAGATCAAGACGCTTCCGATCCTGATCAAGGCCGACGTGCAGGGCAGTGCCGAAGCCCTCAAGGACGCCATGAACAAGCTCGCCCACGAGGAAGTGAACGTCAAGGTCATCGGTTCGAGCGTCGGAGCCGTAACCGCGTCGGACGTTACCCTGGCTGCGGCCTCGAAGGCGATCATCATTGCCTTCAACGTTCGGGCGGATGGTGCCGGGCGCGATGCAATCAAGGAAACCGGGGTCGACGTCCGCTATTACGGCATCATCTACGAGGCTCTCGACGACGTGAAGCGCGCCATAACCGGCATGCTGTCGCCGATCGTCCGCGATCAGATCGTCGGCCTGGCCGAGGTGCGGGACGTTTTCCGGTCGCCGAAGTTCGGCAACATCGCCGGGTGCCTTGTCATCGATGGCTACGTCAAGCGCAACAACCCGATTCGCGTCTTGCGCAACAACACCGTCATCTACGAGGGCGAACTCGAGTCCCTCCGGCGATTCAAGGATGACGTCGGTGAAGTGCGGGCGGGCACCGAGTGCGGCATTGGCGTGCGGAACTATGACGATGTGAAGCCGGGTGACCAGATCGAATGCTATGAACGGGTCACGATTGACCGGACCTCCTAGCCGCAGGGGCCCGTCCCCGAAAGCTGGTTTCAACCATGGCTCGTGAGTTTGCCCGCAGCAGGCGTGTCGAGGAGCAGATCCAGCGCCTGCTCTCCGACGTCATGCGCTCCCAGGTGCGTGATCCCCGCGTTTCCGGGGTGGTGATCACCGAAGTCCGTGCGTCCCGTGATCTCGGCGTCGCCTGGATCCACTACTCACTGTTCGGTGCGGAGGCTCGGCCGCAGGCAGAGACTCTGGCCGATGTGCAGGCCGGGCTCGACAAGGCGGCCGGCTTTCTTCGGACCCAGCTGGCCCGGGAGTTGTCCACCCGAACCGTGCCGGAATTGCGCTTCCGCTACGACGAGGCCGCCCAGCGTGGGCGGGACCTGGAACATCTCATCGATACCGCGGTGGCCCGGGACGCCGCCGGGAGCGGATCCGACGACTCCGACGGGAGTCCGTGAGCGACACGACGACCCGTCGCACCAGGCGCGCCATCAATGGGCTCCTGCTGCTGGACAAGCCGACCGGCATGACCTCCAACGCGGCCCTGCAGAGGGTCAAGTGGCTGTTCAGGGCCCGGAAGGCGGGACACACCGGCAGTCTCGATCCCCTAGCCAGCGGCATGCTCCCGATATGCTTCGGGGAGGCCACCAAGTTCGCCGGCTACCTCCTCGATGCCGACAAGACCTATCGGGTCCAGGCCCGCTTTGGCCTGCGGACGGACACGGGTGATGCAGAGGGCAGGGTGGTCGAGACCCATCTCCGGGCCCCGGTGTCTGCCGTCGAGATCGAGGGGGCGATGGCGGCCCTTACGGGCCCGATCCTTCAGGTCCCGCCCATGTACTCCGCCCTCAAGCAGCAGGGGCAGAGGCTCTACGAGATCGCCCGGGCCGGCCGGGAGGTGCCCCGGCAGGCGCGGCCAGTGGCGATACACCAGTTCGTTCTCGAGGCCTTTGACCCGGTGACCCCCGTGTTCCGGGTTCGCTGCAGCAAGGGGACCTATATCCGGACCCTAATCGAGGACCTGGCCCGGTTGCTGGGCACCCTCGGCCACGTGATCGTCCTCCGGCGCCTCGAGGTGGAGCCCTTCGGGGGGCAGGGCATGGTGACCCTGGCGGAGGTTGAGGCGCTTGGCCTCGGTGCGTCGGACACGGATCTGGCCGCCCTGGACGCGATCCTGCGGCCTCTTGAGGACGCGCTGCCGGCCTGGCCTGCCGTGCATCTGGAGGGATCCCGCGCGCTCAGGGTGAGCCGTGGAGGCCCGGTGCCGGCCCCTCCCGGCCACGGCCCGGGGCCAGTCCGGCTCTACGGCCCCGGGGGCACCTTCCTGGGCGTGGGGGAGGTCCAGCCGGACGGGGTGGTGACTCCCCGGCGCCTGGTCGCCCGGGATCCGCTGGACATTCCCGCGGCCTGGGCCGCCGGACTGTAACTGTGGCCGACACATGGTTAGAATAGCGCCCGATTTCAGGGATAAATTCCAACAGGAGATGGCTTAGATGCCGCATACGGCTGAAGAGAAGGGCAAGATCGTCGGCGAGTATCGCCGTGGTCCCGCCGACACCGGGTCACCGGAAGTGCAGGTCGCGTTGTTGTCGGCCCGGATCAATGAACTGACGGATCACTTTGCCACCCACAAGAAGGACCATCACTCCCGCCAGGGATTGCTTCGTCTCGTGAACCAGCGGCGCAAGCTCCTGGACTATCTGCGGGGCAAGGATGGCGAACGCTACCAGGGCTTGATCGACAAGCTCGGTCTGCGCCGCTAGAGGGCTTCGGTCCCAAGACCCGACTTCGGCCAGCGATTGGCCGTCCGATTATCAAGCGGGGCAGACGCCGTTTCGGTGCCTGGCCCCTTTCTCCTTTGCTATCGAATAGATGATTAGGAAACGAACGTGGCGTCAACCAAGAAGACTTTTCCCTACGGCCAGCACCAGGTCACCATCGAAACGGGCGAGATCGCCCGCCAGGCTGGCGGTGCCGTCCTCGTCACCATGGCTGAGACCGTCGTCCTCGTGGCTGCAGTGGCCAAGACCGAGGCCAGTGATGAGCGGGATTTCTTTCCCCTCACCGTGAACTACCAGGAAAAGACCTATGCCGCCGGCCGCATTCCCGGAGGCTTCTTCAAGCGCGAAGGCCGGCCCACCGAGAAGGAAACGCTGGTTTCGCGACTCATCGACCGGCCCATCCGCCCGCTCTTTCCCAAGGGCTTTGTTAACGAAGTCCAGGTGATCGCGACTGTGATCTCCCTGAATCCCGAGGTCGATTCCGACATTCCTGCAATGCTCGGCGCATCGGCTGCGCTGGCCCTGACGGGCGCCCCGTTTGCCGGGCCGATCGGAGGCGCGCGGGTCGGCTACATCGACGGCAGCTTCGTCCTGAACCCGACGACCACGCAGCTCAAGCAGTCGAAGCTGGACCTGGTGGTGGCCGGCACGGCGAAGGCGGTGCTCATGGTCGAATCGGCAGCGCAGCAGCTGCCCGAGAAGGTGATGCTGGACGCCGTCATCTTCGGGCACGAACAGATGCAGATTGCGATCGAGAACATTCGCGCACTGGCTGCCGAGGTCGGCCGCCCGTCCTGGAACTGGTCAGCGCCCGCGGCCGATCCTGCCGTGGCCGATGCCGTGGCCAAGGCCGTGGGTGACCGGTTTGCACAGGCCTATCGTATCCGCGACAAGCAGGAGCGCTACTCGAAGATTGGCCAGCTCAAGCAGGACGTCATGGCCAGCCTTGCGGCCGGCGCGGATAGCGCGGGCAAGGAAGCGATTGGCAATGCGCTGAGCCGCCTGGAGAAAAAGGTGGTTCGCGGGCAGGTGCTGAACGGCGAGCCCCGGATCGACGGTCGCGACACGCGCACGGTTCGGCCGATTGCCATCCGGACCGGGGTGCTCCCCCGGACCCATGGCTCGTCTCTGTTCACCCGCGGTGAAACCCAGGCTTTGGTCGTCACGACTCTGGGTACCGGCCGGGATGCCCAGATCATCGATGCGCTCACGGGCGAGTACCGCGATCGCTTCATGTTCCACTACAACTTCCCTCCCTACTGCGTGAACGAAACGGCCTTCAACCTCGGACCGAAGCGCCGCGAGATCGGCCATGGCCGGCTTGCTCGCCGGGGTGTTGAAGCTGTCCTTCCGGACATGGAGACGTTCCCCTATGTACTGCGGGTTGTCTCTGAGATCACGGAGTCGAACGGCTCCAGTTCAATGGCCAGCGTTTGCGGCGCCAGCCTGGCGCTTATGGATGCCGGTGTCCCCATTCTGGCGCCGGTGGCCGGCGTGGCCATGGGGCTCGTGAAGGATGGCGATCGCTACCAGGTCCTCACGGACATCCTGGGCGACGAAGACCATCTCGGCGACATGGACTTCAAGGTTGCCGGCAGTGCAACCGGCGTCACAGCCCTCCAGATGGACATCAAGATCGATGGCATCACCCGGGAGATCATGGAGAACGCCTTGTCCCAGGCCAAGGAAGCCCGCCTCCATATCCTCGAGCAGATGAATCGCGTCCTGCCGGCCCATCGGGAAAAGATGTCCGACTGGGCTCCCACGATCATTACGATGAGGATTGACCCCGAGAAGATCCGGGATGTGATCGGCAAGGGCGGCTCGGTGATCCGCGCCATTACAGAAGAGACCGGCGCAAGCATCGACATCGACAACGATGGCACGGTGAAGATTGCGTCGGTGAACGCCACTGCGGGCCGTGATGCCCAGGCACGGATCGAACTCATCACCGCAGACGTCGAAGTGGGCCGGGTTTATGAGGGACGCGTGGCGCGCCTTATGGACTTTGGCGCGTTCGTTACGATCCTGCCGGGCCGGGACGGCCTGGTGCACATCTCGCAGATCGCAGACGAGCGGGTCGAGCGCGTGGGCGACAAGCTGAAGGAAGGCGATATCGTCCGGGTAAAGGTCCTCGAGGTGGACCGCCAGGGTCGCGTGCGGCTGAGCATGCGCGGCATGGACGTCGCCTGACGCTCGGATCGCCCGCCTTGCGCAAATAAGGAAGGGCGTGTCCCCTCGCGGGGACACGCCCTTTTTCGCTGGCCAACTTCTAGCCTACGGCCGCCGCGGCTGAAGCGCTGTTCTGGACTCCCGTAACTCCGACAGGACGTGTCGGGGCTGCCAGTACGCTCCTGAGGGCCCGATCGAGGCGCCCGGCAAGCTCCGGGTCACGGTCCGCGGCACCCAGCCGGATCATCCCGGCCAGAAACTCCGCCGACAGCAACGGCGTTCCGCCACGCTGGCCTTCCGCAATGATCTGCAGGAGCACGGGGGTCGTAATGTCTGCGCCAGTCGCCTGTTCAACGACCTTCACATTCGAGCCCTTCGTGATCAGTTCGCGCAGATCGTCCAGGTTCACGTACCGGCTCTGTGCCGTGTCGTAGAGTCGGCGGTTAACGTACTTCCGAATCAGTCTCTGCTCGCTCATGGCGGGTCCTTCCTTAGTTCCAAGCCTTGGGACCGGGCAGCAAGGGCCGCCCGGCATTCAGTTGCCCCCAATTCCCCTGTATAGACCCCTTCGCTGGGGAATTGGTTCGCGATGCAGCTTTCGCGGAGCAAGAATGCTGGGAAAATAAAAAGGCCATGATAAACATGGCCTTTTCGTCATAACTTCATGTGAAATCCATAACCGCAGCTGGCGGCATTGCGGGAAAGGCCCCCTCAGCGATACCGGTCGTCCCGCTCACCGTACTGCTTTTCGGCCATCTCCCGCCGCTCCTGTGCTTCCAGGGACAGGGTGGCTACCGGACGTGCCTCCAGGCGCTTCAGGCCGATTTCCTCACCCGTCTCCTCGCAATACCCATAGCTCCCGTCCTCGATGCGCTCCAGGGCCGAGTCGATCTTCTTGAGGAGCTTTCGTTCCCGGTCCCGGGTTCGCAGTTCCAGTCCGAACTCCGACTCCTGGGTGGCCCGGTCATTGGGGTCCGGAAAGTTGCTGGCTTCATCCTGCATGTGGTGAACCGTGCGGTCGACTTCCTCCATCAGCTCCCGTTTCCAGGCCTGGAGGATCATGCGGAAGTGCTCCAGCTGCGCCGGGCTCATGTAGGCCTCGCCCATCTGCGGCTGGTAGGGCCGGATACCGTGAATCAGCGCGTTAGGGTCGTAGACCTCCACGGGGCGCCGGCTGCTCCGGCGCGAGGGTGGCAGCGGCTTGCGCCCGCTGGTCTTTACCAGCCCCGGCGTCGTCCTGACGATCATTTCGCGGATCACGGGCGCCTTTGGCGCAATGGCCTTGGCTGCCGGGGCGGCCGCAGCCTTCCTGGCCGCCACCGCCGGCTTGGCGACCTTTGCCGGCTTGACCGCGGTTGGCGCCTTGGCACGCGCCGCTGCTGCAGGCCTCGCTGGTGCCTTGCTGGCGGCTGGCTTGCCCTTGGTCACTGGCTTCCTGGCGGGGGCTGGTTTGCGGGCAGCCTTGCGGGTGTCCGTCCGGCTGGCTCGCGCCTTGGCGGAGGAGGCCGCCTTGGCCTTCCCCGAGGGGCTGCTCTTGCGGACTGGTCGCTTGGCTGACGGCATTTTCTGGACCCTGCTCAAAAATTTAGCGCGGAATTATACATATGGAGTCCCGGGCGGGAAGAGCAACCACCGGAATTCAAGACGGCAGGGCGACCGGCGCGGGTGGTTGCCAGCCTGGTTGGCGGTGCTCGGCGACGACCGTGGTGTAGATGCCCCCGCGAACGTTGAAATCGGCCGTGAGCCGCATGAAGCGCGGCGCCGTGGCAGCGACCAGGTCGTTCAGTATCCGGTTCGTAACCGCCTCATGGAAGGCGCCTTCATCACGGAAAGACCAGATGTAATTTTTCAGTGACTTCAGTTCGATACACAAACTATCGGGGACGTATTCTAGATGCAGGGTGGCAAAGTCCGGCTGCCCGGTCTTTGGGCAGAGGCAGGTGAACTCGGGGAGCCGCATGCGGATCGTGAAGGACCGGTGCGGTTCAGGATTCGGAAAGGTTTCGAGGTCCGTACCGGGAGACGAGGGCATTGAAGTTAGGCCTGATCGTTGGGCAAACGGGAGGAGGCGCCAGGCTGTGGCGTGTGTGCGATGTCGAATTAATCTACACTACGGCGATATCTCCCGTTAGCTTAGTTTCTTCACTCCGGGCACCCAGAATTTATGCGACTGAGCAAGATCAAGCTTGCGGGATTCAAGTCTTTTGTGGATCCAACCACGGTCCACTTTCCAAGCAACCTCGTCGGTGTCGTCGGCCCAAATGGTTGCGGCAAGTCCAATGTCATAGATGCCATCCGCTGGGTCATGGGGGAGACGTCCGCCAGGCACCTCCGCGGCGACTCCATGGAAGACGTTATTTTCAATGGCTCCAGCTCCCGGAAGCCCGTAGGCACCGCGGCGATTGAGCTCTACTTCGACAATTCCGACGGCACCTTGGGCGGCCAGTTCGCCAGCTATGCGGAGATTTCCATCCGCCGCACCGTGTCGCGGGACGGCACATCCCAGTACTTCCTGAACAACACCCGTTGCCGCCGCAAGGACATAACCGGGCTGTTCATGGGCACCGGCCTGGGACCCCGCAGCTACGCCATCATCGAGCAGGGAATGGTTTCCCGGCTGGTCGACGCCAAACCCGAGGAAATGCGGAGCTACATCGAGGAGGCTGCCGGCATTTCCAAGTACAAGGAACGGCGCCGGGAGACCGAAACCCGCATGCACCACACGCGGGAGAATCTGGCCCGTCTTGCGGACCTTCGGGACGAGGTCGAGAAGCAGATCAAACACCTGCAGCGTCAGGCGCAGGTCGCCGAGAAGTACCGAACACTGAAGACCCAGGAACGCCAGCTCGAGGCCGAGCTGGTGGCGATGCGGCTGGCCGAGCTCGATCGGGGTCTCGTCGCCCACAAGTCGGACTTGTCCGCACGTCAGATTGCGATGGAAGCTGCACTGGCCGGGCAGCGCCAGGTGGAGCTGGATATCGAGACAGCCCGGGCTGAACATCTGGTTGCCAGCGACGCCTTCGCGGCTACCCAGGCAGGCTACTACGCCGTGCAGGGCGAAATTGCCCGCCTGGAGCAGACCCTGGCGCATGCCCGGGAAATGCGGGAGAGGGAATTGCGGGACCTGGAGCAGGCCCGCGCGGAGCTCGCCAACGTGCTTGCCGAGGTCGAGCGCGACGGGCAGGCGCTTGCCGATATCGAACTCGGCATTGCCGGTTTCGAGCCCGGACTTGCGGCGGCGCGGGAAGCGGAAGCGGCGGCACTGTCCCACCTCCAGGCCAGCGAAGGTGCCCTGGACGTCTGGCAGGACGAGTGGCACACCTTCAATCTGGACGTTAAGGAGCAGCAGCAGTCCCGTCAGGTAGAGCAGACGCGGCTGGAGCACCTGGAGGCGCATCAGGTTCGCCTGGAGCGCCAACTGCAGTCGGTGGAGGGGGAGCGACTGTCGATCTCAGTCGTCGATATCGAGGCGCGCCTCAGCGCCCAGGACAAACTTCAGGCCGACACCCAGCTACTCCTGTCGGCCGAGGCCCGGGCCCTTGAGGATGCAGGTTTTGCCCTGACCAGCAAGCGTGAGGCGGAGCAGAGCCTTGGCGCTGACATCGAGCAGCTTCGCGGAGAGCTCGAAGCCCGCCGCGGCCGGCTGGATGCCCTGAAGGTCATCCAGAATGCTGCCCTCGGCAATGAGGAAGAAGTTCTCGGCGGCTGGCTGGCGAAGTCCGGACTCGCCGGCCGCCAGCGGCTCGTCCAGCAACTCGTGGCGGAACCACGCTGGACCCGGGCAGTCGAGACCGTTCTTGGCGACTTCCTGCAGGCTGTTTGTGTCAGTGACGCCGGTCAGCATGCGGCATCACTGCCCGATGCCACGCTGGTCCTGCTGGAAGACAACGGCAGTGACCAGGATGTCCCCGCGGATTCGCTGGCGGCACGCGTCCAGCACGCGGGCCATGTGCGCGGTCAGCTTGCCTCGGTGATCTGCGTGGACTCTGTCGAGCTTGGTTTGCAGCGTCGAGGGACACTTCTCACCGGCCAGTCGGTGATCACGCCGGACGGTATCTGGCTCGGTCCCGGCTGGGTTCGCATCAACCGGGCCCAGCGCCACGTGGGGATGATGGCGCGTGAACGCGAGATCCGGGAACTCGGCGCCGCAGTCATCGACGATGACGCCCAGATTGCTGCCCTGGGGCAGGCTCGCCTTGCCCTGCGTGGCACAATTGATGCGCTCGAGCGCGAGCGCCAACAGGTACAGATTCGGCTGGCGGATGCCAATCGCCAGAGCCTCGAGTCGGCATCTATGGCAGCGACGCTGCACCAGGACCTCGAGCGTGCGCGGCAACGGTTGCAGGTGCTTGCCCACGATGAGGACTCGGTGCGGAACGAGCTCAATGAGCTTCATGCCGTCATCGATGAGGCTCGTGCGAGACTCCAGGCTGCCGAGCAACGCCTGGGCGAACTCGACCTTCAGCGTCCTGATCGTCGCGATCAGCAGGAAACCCTGCTTGCCTCGTACAACGCCGCCCGGGAAGCCGCAGATGTGCAGCGCACGGCGGTCGGGCAGATTCTGATTGAATTCGAGAGCCGTCGCGCCGCCCAAGGCGCTGCCGTGGCGGCACTGGAGCGCGTTACTGTCCAGCGCAACCAGCTGATCGACCGGATTGCACTCCTGGAGACCAACACCCGCGACAGCGAGGCGCCACTGCAGGCCTATCAGGTCGAGCTGGATACCCAGCTGGCCCGGCAGGTAGAAGTCCAGGCTGAGCTGTCGCGCCAGCGGGATGGCTTGACGACGGTGGAACAGCGCGTAAAGGCGGGCGAAACCCGGCGCCACGAGCTCGAAAAACTCGTGGGCGTCGAGCGCGAGGCCGTTGACGGGCTTCGCATGCAAGTGCGGGAGCTGGAGGTTCGGGGCGAGGCCCTTTCGGAGCGCTTTGCGGCGACAGGGTTTGTACTGGCTGATGTGGCTGCGCAGACGCCGGCTGACGCCGATCCGGAACTCTGGGAGCAGCGACTGACCCAGACGCGTGCCTCAATCGAAAGGCTGGGGCCCATAAATCTCGCCGCCATCGACGAGTTTTCAGAGCAGTCCGAGCGAAAGACCTACCTGGACTCCCAGCACGCTGACCTGTCGTCGGCGCTTGAGACGCTGGAGCATGCCATTCGTCGAATCGACCGGGAAAGTCGCACGCGGTTCCAGGAAACCTTTGACAACATCAATGGCGGCCTCAAGCGTTTGTTCCCGCGCCTCTTCGGCGGTGGTCATGCCTACCTAACGCTGGAGGGCGACGACCTTCTCAGCGCCGGAGTAACGGTGATGGCCCGCCCCCCTGGCAAGCGCAATAGCCACATTCATCTCCTCTCTGGTGGAGAGAAGGCGCTGACAGCCGTGGCACTGATCTTCTCGATCTTCGAGCTGAACCCTGCGCCATTCTGCCTTCTTGATGAGGTCGACGCGCCGCTGGACGAGGCGAATGTCGGTCGCTTCTGTGACATCGTGCGGGAGATGTCCAAGACGGTGCAGTTCATTGTCATTACCCACAACAAGACGACGATGGAAATGACCAAGCAACTTACAGGTGTCACGATGAACGAGCCGGGCGTATCGCGGCTGGTGGCGGTCGACATCGACGAGGCCGTCAAGCTCGTCGCCAGCTGAGTTCCCCATGACGCAGCTTCGCTGGGTCCTACTGCTCGCCGCCCTGCTGATTCTGGTGGCGCTGTTCATCTGGACGCGATACCGGTCGCGGCTGACGGCCAGTTTTCGCCTGCCGCCACGGAGCCCTGCGCCGGAACCAGGAGTTTCGACCAGCGGACGCCTGGAGCCGACTCTGCCCGGCAGGGCATCCGTTCCAGTCCTTCCCGAGAAGATTGTGACTATCCGGATCCTGAGCCGCGCAGGGGCTCCTTTCCCTGCCGAAGACCTGTTGCTCGCACTTCGGGAGGCTGGACTGCGCCACGGGCGATTTGGAATCTTCCACGCCAACGTATCGGATACCGACGAAACCCCGGTGTTCAGCGTGGCAAGCCTGACGGAGCCCGGATCCTTTGACCTTACGCGGGTTCACACGGATGTATATCAGGGGGTCAGTCTCTTCCTGGGGCTGCCGGGTCCCGTCGAGGGGGTAAAGGCGTTTGAATCCATGGTCGGCGCGGCACGAGCCGTTGCCAAGCGCCTGGATGGCAATCTGGTTGACGAGCACGGAAGCACCCTCAGCGTGCAGCGTGAGCGCTACCTGCGAGAGGAAGTCATCCAGTTCCAGCACCGTCAGGGACGGCCCGCCTGACGCCGGCGACGGGCGCAAGCATGACATCCCGGTCAGACAGGGCGAGAGCATCCCAGCTCCGAGCCGAGCTGGCGGACCACAACTACCGCTATCACGTCCTTGACGATCCCTCCATTCCGGATGCGGCATACGACAAGCTGTATCAGGAGTTGCTCGAGATCGAGGCGCGCCACCCCGAGCTGATCGTTCCGGAGTCTCCGACGCAGCGAGTCGGCGCATCGCCCGTGGCGGGTTTTGCCGAAATACGACACGGCCTCCCGATGCTGTCCCTGGACAATGCCTTCTCTGCGGAAGACATAGAGAACTTCGACCGTCGCGTCCGCGAACGCCTGGCGACCGACGAGGAAATTGCCTACTCAGCAGAACCCAAGCTGGACGGCGCGGCCATCAATCTGTGGTTCGAGCGTGGCGAGCTCACCCGGGCAGCCACCCGGGGCGATGGCGCGGTCGGGGAAGACGTTACGCACAACGTCCGCACCATACGCTCAGTGCCCCTTCAGCTTCGCGGCAAGTCCGTCCCTGAGAGCATCGAGATCCGTGGCGAGATCTTCATGACACGGGAGGGCTTCCGCCGGCTGAACGAAGCGGCCCAGAAGGCCGGGGAGAAGGTCTTTGCCAATCCACGAAACGCCGCCGCGGGCAGTCTGCGCCAGCTGGATCCAAGGCTGACTGCGTCGCGTCCGCTGGCGCTCTTTGCATATGGCGTCGGGACCGTGACAGGTCGGTCGCTGCCGGGGCGACACAGCGAGATTCTGGCCCAGCTGCGCGAGTGGGGACTACCGGTAGCCCGTGAGGCGGATCTCGTCACCGGCGTGGCCGGGTGCATCAAGTACTACGAAAAGATGCTCCAGAAGCGCGCACGCCTGCCCTATGACACGGACGGGGTCGTCTACAAGGTCGATCAAACCGACCTGCAGGCGCGCCTTGGCACGGTTGCGCGTGCTCCACGCTGGGCCGTGGCCCACAAGTTTCCCGCCGAAGAGCAGCTTACGACGGTTGAGGCCGTGGAGTTCCAGGTGGGACGAACGGGCGTCCTCACGCCCGTCGCGCGGCTTGCCCCGGTGTTCGTTGGTGGCGTTACGGTTAGCAATGCCACCCTGCACAATATCGATGAACTGCATCGGAAGGACGTTCGTGCGGGGGACACGGTTATCGTGCGCCGTGCTGGAGACGTCATTCCGGAAGTGGTTTCCGTGATGCTCGACCGACGTCCCCGCCGAACCTCGCCGGTCGAGGCGCCGGAGGCGTGTCCGGTTTGTGGTTCAGCGGTGAACCGAATCGAGGGCGAGTCCGCCCTCCGATGCACGGGCGGTTTGTTTTGCCCGGCCCAGCGGAAGGAGGCCCTGCGCCACTTCGCGTCCCGGCGGGCTATGAACATCGATGGGCTCGGGAGCCAGTTGATCGAACAACTGGTCGATGCGGGCCTTGTGCGGACCCCGGGAGACCTGTTCCGGCTTTCCGGCGGGCAGCTGCAGGAGCTTGAGCGGATGGGCGAGCGCTCGGCGGCCAAGCTGCTGTCAGGCATTGAGAAGAGCAAGGGCACCTCCCTCGACCGGTTCCTCTATGCGCTGGGGATTCAGGAAGTGGGTGAAGCTACCAGCAAGGCCCTGGCGCGCCATTTCGTGCAACTCGACGCATTGATGTCCGCCACGGAGGAGGAGTTGGAAGAGGTGGAGGACGTAGGCCCGGTGATGGCTGGCCAGATTGCTGCCTTCTTCCGTGAGGCCCACAACCGGGACGTCATCCAGGACCTGCGTGAGCAGGGCGTCCGCTGGGAGGAGGCGCCACGACCTCCCGCGCGAAACCTCCCGCTCAAGGGGAAGACCTTCGTGCTTACCGGGACGCTCACCAGCATGACCCGGGACGAGGCTGCTGCGATGATTGAGGCCCTGGGGGGAAAGGTTACCGGAAGCGTTACGGCCAAGACCACCTATCTCGTGGTCGGCGAAAGTCCGGGGTCGAAGCTGGCGAAGGCAGAGAAACTGGGAGTGGAAGTGCTGGATGAGCGCACATTTGGTGCTTTGCTAGAACGCGAGCAACCTTAGACAGCCAGCACCCAGCCGCGTTGACCATCGATTAAATCGTTCACTATAGTCAACGAGATATGGATCAAGAAACAAACGTTTTGCACTCGGTATTGGTAGCAACAATTCGGCCGATCGCCGCGATGCTCCTAAAGTTCGGTGTTGGATATAAGGAATTTGCCGATGCCAGCAAGATAGCTTTTGTCACAGTTGCGAGTGAGGAGTTTGGAATTGGCGGGAGGCCAACAACGGTCTCACGAATCGCACTAATGACTGGGCTGTCGCGAAAGGAAGTAAAGGCCGTGAAGGATGGTCAGCGGGAAGGGACTGCGTCAAAAGATCCGCTTACGCATCTACCGGCTGAGGTATTGCGGCGTTGGTTTACTTCGGATCGCTATTGCGACACTTCGGGGTCTCCAAGATCTCTAGCTTGGGACGGCGAGCCGGGGTCTTTTTCGGAGTTGGTGCGGAGTTGCGGGGCCAATCTTTCCCCTGTCGCTATGCGCGCCGAATTAATTCGGGTTGGTGCGGTAAAGCAAGATGGTGCTGGAATGCTGGTTGCTTTACGACGCTACTTTATCGCTGATTCGGCCAAGGATCGTTTGGCTGAGGGGATCCAGTTTGGGATTAGGCCGTTGGCGTTAACTGTTGCAAGGAATGTCGCTTCTGTTGGTTGGGGAAAGCTCCGGTTTCAGAGAGTTGTCGATAGCTACTCGATTCCACCCGAGAGGCGTCCGGCGCTCGAGAGCGAGATTGGTGCTCGACTTAAGCAATTTTCAGAGGAGTTGGATGATTTGTTATCGGAGGTCGGCGAGGCGTCCGGATCGGGCGATAACTCTGCCGTAGGAGTCGGCTTGTTTTATTTCGAGGACTACGATGATCCATCTAGCCGTTGATGCTAGACAATCCGAGGCCCGGATGCCTGCTTCCTACACCGTATCTAATATTTCGTTTGAGAGTGTAAATCCCTAGCGCTTTACACCGCTGCCGGTGATGCCCTTGGCACCGCTGCCATTGATGCCCTTGGCGCCGCTGCCGGTGATGCCGGAAACCATTGCTATGGACTTACTTGCGACGCCAGACTCTAAGCTTGAGATTTCAGAGACTACCGCACTAGCGGAGTCGGTCTGGAATGCGAGCAATTCGACGACATTGCCAGTGATTGGGTTGCCAGTGATAACAGCGGTATTAAGGTCCAGTGTCATTCCACCGATGAATGCGACGCCTTGTATGTCATTTACCAAGTCGAGCGAGCCGCGCACATAGATTGGTGCTGTCCCAGGCTGGACCTCATTGTCCAAGCGTACGACGTGCGTGGCCAGGCTCTCGCCGCCGCCGAAGCTTGCGCCGGCGACCGCAACGTATCGGCCCTTCTGCAGATACCAGATCAAATTGTCAGCGGTCAGGGTGGCGTCAATATCGCGGGGTGCGTCAATAACTGTAGCGTCCTCGGTTAACGTGGCGCGCTGGCCGGAAACCGTGAGAACTCCGGTCTCTGCATCGAAGCTTTCAACATGGCCAATTACGAGGAGGGTGGGGGCGCTCTCAACTGCCTCGCTGCCTGGCATGGCGAGGCCGGGCGTTGCCCAGTTCGACAGTCCGCTGACCGAGTCGTCGAGTACCAGCGTGCCGTCCGCGGCCTGGCCAATGACGCGTATTCCGGAAATCTCCGCTGATACATCGGCACTTGCTAATGACCAGCACGCCGAGAGGGCAAGGGCCGCCGCGATGCTGCTAACGATCTTCATGTGCTGATTCCCCACAAAATTGCTCGATGCCGTGATTTTTTTGATTAGTTTTCGGAGCCGTCTACGAAGTGATAAATACCCAAACCCGTCTGTACAACCTTGTCGCCACGCTCGGTGTCTGGTTTATCGCGAAGCGTTATCCAGTTGTCGATTTCTTCAAGTAGTTGTTGACCTCGTTGGCGCACAAAGCCCTCAAGCGCTGGCAGGTCTTCTTCCTTCAATCCGAAGTCAGCCGCAACTGTTCGCTCGAATAACCTTAAATTTGGATCTGACTGAGCCCTATTAAAGTCAACTGTTTCGACTAGTCTCTGCACGGCGTAACCGATGCGCTCAACGCTGTCTGGTGCATCAACATTCGGCAGGTACGTCCGAGTAAGCACCCGCAACCAGCCGTCGTCCGTCTGTCTCACCGCGCCGATTGCCACGAGCTGTTCCAGCAGTGACCCGGCGTCCGCTCCTGGGCAGTACTCCTGCACCAGTGTTTGGAAGTCCATCCGGCCTGGTTCCACCAGCTGAATCTCCAGTGGAAGGCCGTAAGGGCCAACCACCCGGTCGTCGCTGTGCCATGCCGTGAGCAGGGCAGTGATCCAGGCCAGATTTGTATTCACGGGGGCTTCCCCCCGGCCGTCGAGTACCTCTTGAGCTTCCCGTTGCGACAGGCCCGTCTGAATAGCGATCTGTGCAGCCGAAACTGAAACGCCGCTTTTTCCGAGACTTGCCGCCGCTGTTGTCACAAACACCCGCTTGGCCGTTTCAGCGAACTCCGAGTACGAGACGCCATTGCGTAACAGGATCTGGACTAGAGGCCTCAGAAGCCGTGCATACGCCGTCAGCAGCGCTGCCTTAAGGTCGGCTTCCATATTCCTTCGTGTTCGTTATGTGAAACAGATTAGGGCCAAAGTTATGTCGAGTCAACTGAAGTCAAGGGCTTAAATCGGGTACTTGCTGCGGAATCGCGTGCTCTGGTGCCGACGTTTTGTAAAGTGATCCGGCACTCGATGCCGGCGCCGGACCGGGGTCCGGCGGGCGGCCGACCAGTCAGTCCTCGATGGAGATCCGGACGGCGTGAATGTCGGTCGTCAGGAGGTCGCCCAAAGCCTCGTAAATCAGGCGGTGGCGGGCAACGGGAGCGAGGCCGTCAAAGCGATCAGTGGCAATCCGGATGTGGAAGTGCCCCCGTCCGTCACGGGCGCCTGCGTGCCCGGCATGCAGGTGGCTTTCGTCGGCGATCTCGAGAACCCGGGGCTCCAGCGCCTGGCCAAGGCGGTTTCTGATTACCGCGATCCGGTCAATGCGGCCAGTGCCCGTCAAGGCATCACCTGGATAAAGGGCTTCACCTGGACGTCGACCCAGACTCCTGCCTGCACATAGGGATCCGTGCTGGCCCAGGAACTAGCCTCGTCGATGCTGGCGAACTCGGCAATGATCAGGCTGCCACTGAAGCCGGCGTCGCCAGGTTCCCTGGTGTCGAGGCGCGGATGCGGTCCCGCGATAATCAGCCGGCCCTGTTCCCGCAGCGAGGTAACGCGCGCCAGGTGAGCGGCTCGCGCGGCCTGTCGGCCGGGGAGACTGTCGGGCCCGTCGGTGCCCGAGATTGCGTAAAGCATTGCTACTTGCCTTCCGTTGCGCGGCTACTGAGCCAAAGCCCCTGGAGCAGAGCGAACACCAGGGTCATGCCGGTCAAGCCAAAGAGCTTGAAATTCACCCAAACGCCCTCCGGAAAGCGGTAGGCGACGATGATGTTGGCCGCCCCGGAGACCAGGAAGAAGGCCACCCACATGAGGTTCAGCTTCTGCCAGTCGGCTGGCGTGAGCTGAAACTCGTCCCGAGCCACGGACTCGAGTATGCGCTGCGCGACCGTGCGGTCACCGATATAGCGGCTCCCCAGGAAAATGGCAGCAAACAACCAGTTCAATACGGTGGGCTTCCACTTGAATATCAGATCGTTGTTCAGGACCACGCTGATCCCGCCGAGCACAACCACCAGCACGGCGGACGTCAGGAGCATCCTGCTGACTGTTCGCTTAACGATCCAGATGACTGCGACCTGGAGAGAGATCGCCGCCATGATCACGACAATTGCAGTTTGCATGTCGCGGGTGACCCAGTAGGCCACCGCAAAGGCTGCGAGGGGCAGCAAATCAACCAGTGCTTGCATTATCAGGATGGGTATCGGAACTGAGCCCACATGATACGCAAGAGGCAGTCATCCGGGGCGACCGCTTGATCCCGGTAGAATGTAGCCATGACACAGCGCTTCCACGTCCACCCGGTCAACCCCCAGCGGCGACTGATTCAGCAGGCCGGCGAAATTCTCCGCCGCGATGGGCTGATCGTGTATCCCACGGATTCCTGCTACGCGTTTGGCTGGCATCTTGGGGACCACGAATCTGCCGGGCGCCTCCAGCGGATTCGGAACACCGGCAAGGACCACAATTTCACCCTGATCTGCCGGGACCTGTCGGAGATCGCGACCTATGCCCGGGTCGAGAACTGGTGTTACCGGTTGCTGCGCGCCCACACGCCGGGCCCCTACACGTTCATCCTCAAGGCGACACGGGAAGTGCCGCGGCGCCTGCAGAATCCGAAGCGGCAGACGATAGGAATCCGCGTCCCGGATCATCCGGTGCCGCTAGCGCTGCTGGAATCCCTGGGCGAGCCGATGATGAGTTCCACCGTCATTCTCCCCGGGCAGGAGCTACCACTATCCGACCCTGAAGAGATCGCCGCCGTTCTTGCCGGCAAGATCGACCTGCTGATCGACAGCGGTGGCTGCGGTATCGAGCCGACGACAGTCGTTGATGTGACGGGCGACTATCCAGTCATCATCCGGCAGGGGCGGGGAGACACGACCGCCTTTTCCTAGCGGCTGTGTGGGTGGCGTATACCCGTATACTGCCGCTATGGCCGACATGGACGTTGCCGCGACGATTCAACTGCTGGCTGCGGCGGTGATTCCCGTCCTCTTTGCGATCACGCTGCACGAGGTCTCCCACGGCTGGGCTGCAAGGCACTTTGGCGACAGGACCGCGGAACTTCTGGGGCGTCTCACGGTGAATCCCATCCGGCATATCGATCCGGTGGGCTCGGTTGCCGTACCCCTGATCCTCACAGTCCTTAACCTGCCGCCGTTCGGCTGGGCAAGGCCGGTGCCGGTCAACCCACGGAACCTCCGCAAGCCGAAACAGCAAATGGTCCTGGTCGCTGCGGCCGGTCCTGCCAGCAACCTCGTGATGGCGCTGTTCTGGTCCATTGCTTTCGCTCTCGCGCTGCACGCGCCGATGCCGCTGCTCGGTGTTCGACAGTTCCTGCTGTCCATGGCTCAGATTGGCATTACCTTCAATGTCTTGCTGGCTGTATTTAACCTGATGCCTATCCCGCCCCTCGACGGCGGTCGTGTGCTTCGCGGACTCGTGCCGGAGGCGCTGGGGCGGAAGCTCGATGCCATCGAACCCTATGGCCTTATAATCGTCATGGGTTTGCTGGCACTGGGAATCCTGGGCCAGGTTGTCGCGCCGCTGGTGCAGCTGGTGTCGGCGCTGTTCTTTTCAATGGCTCGCGCCTGAGCCCGGACGTTCCCGAACGAATGACGAACACTGAACACGATTCCGGACCGCCTCGGCTGACGATGGTTCACGACGCTGACGCGCCTCGCAATCCCGTCCTGACGGCAGAAGAGGCGGGGGGCAATCCGGCCCAGGCCGAGATGCCATTTGCCCTCGTTGCCGGCGAGCCGGTTACCCAGTTGCCCCAGGACCTGTACATCCCGCCCTTTGCGCTCGAGGTATTTCTCGAAGCTTTCGAGGGGCCCCTCGACCTGCTCCTGTACCTGATCCGGCGCCAGAACCTGGACGTCCTGAACATCCCCATTGCGGAGATAACGACCCAGTACGTCCAGTACATCGAGTTGATGAAGGACCTGCAGCTGGAACTCGCGGGTGAGTATCTGCTGATGGCGGCCATGCTGGCAGAGATCAAGTCCCGCATGCTCCTCCCGCGAATCGGTGCGGAGGAGGATGAGGAGGCGGATCCACGCGCCGAGCTTGTGCGCCGCCTTCAGGAGTACGAGCGATATAAGCAGGCTGCCACGGATCTGGAGGCCATACCTCGCCTCGAGCGCGATTACTTTCAGGCCAATGCCGACGTCACCGAACGAACGGTCGTCACGCGGTTGCCCGACCTGACGCTCAAGGAACTGTTGCTGGCCTTTCGCGACGTACTTACCCGCGCCGAGATGCTGGCTCATCACCACATTCGCCGGGAGCCGCTGTCAGTCAGGCAGCGCATGTCCGAAGTGCTGCTCAAGGTGCAGACTGGCACCTTCGCAGACTTTCGCGACCTGTTCGATCCGAGTGAGGGTCGAATGGGCGTTACGGTGACATTCCTCGCGCTACTGGAGTTGCTGAAGGAGTCGCTCATCGAACTGGTGCAGACCGAACCCTATGCGCCGATTCATGTCCGGGCGGCAACGACTCAGCCGCCCATCGACAGCGACCTGGACGACCTAACTTCCGGCGGCGCCACGCTTCCGGCCTAACTCCAGAAGACAGAACGGGCAAATATGGAAAACCAACAGCTCAAGTACATCGTCGAGGCTGCCCTCCTGGCAGCGGGGCGGCCTCTTGACCTGAATGAGCTGCAGTCGCTTTTCGGCGAAGACGATCCGCCCGGCAGGGACGACATTCGTGCAGCCATCGCCAGCCTCCAGGAAGACTATGCGGATCGCGGGATCGCCGTGCACGAAGTGGCCAGCGGCTTTCGTGTGCTGGTGCGCACGAGCATGTCCAACTGGCTGGTCCGGCTGTGGGAGGAGCGGGCGCCGCGCTATTCCCGTGCCCTGATGGAAACGCTGGCCATTATCGCCTACCGGCAGCCGGTAACCCGCGGTGATGTCGAGGACATTCGAGGCGTTGGCGTCACGACTAACATCATGCGCTCGCTTCTGGAGCGGAACTGGATTCGCGTCGTCGGTTTTCGCGATGTGCCGGGCAAGCCGGCCATCTACGGAACCACGAAGGAATTTCTGGACTATTTCGGCCTGAAGAAGCTCGACGACCTGCCTCCTCTGGCGGACCTGAAGGATCTGGAGGCGTTCACCGCCCAGCTCGAGCTTTCGGATGCGGAGTCGCTACCCGCCGGTGCCGGTGCGCCGCTTCCCGCCCTGCTCGACGACGACACGGAAGAGAGCGAGGCCGAGCTGGCTACGGTGACGCCGATTTCCGATGCCCGCGGCTACGCCGACAACCCGGGCGACGGCGTGCCTGACGGCCCCGCGGGCGAACTGGGCTCCAACGTCGTACCGCTGAAGGTCCGCTGAACAACCCATCGTGAGTCCGGCTGCCGATACAGAGCGCCTGCAGAAGGTACTCGCAGGCGCGGGTATCGGCTCCCGCCGTGAAGTGGAAGAGTGGATCAAGGCCGGCCGGATCACCGTCAATGGCAATGTCGCCACCCTCGGCCAGAAGGTCTCGGGGCGGGAGAAGATCCTGATCGACGGCCGCCCGGTTCCAGCCCTGCGGAAGACGCGGCCATCAGCGCGTGTCCTCCTGTACCACAAGCCGTCGGGCGAGGTCTGCACCCGTAGCGATCCGGAAGGACGACCCACCGTGTTCGACCGCCTGCCGCCCATTCAGGGCAGTCGTTGGATAAACGTGGGGCGGCTCGATCTTGCGACCTCCGGCCTGCTGCTTCTCACTACCGACGGCGAACTGGCCAACGCGCTGATGCATCCATCGCATGAAATTGAACGCGAGTACGCCGTGCGCGTGCAGGGCACTGTCAGCGATCCGATCCTCGAGCGGATCAAGGCAGGTATTCCGCTGGATGATGGCGTTGCCAGGTTCGACAGCGTCGAGCGCACCGGCGGCGACGGCTCCAACCAGTGGTTCAGCGTCGTCGTCAGCGAAGGACGTAATCGGCTCGTCCGGCGCGTCTGGGAGGCTGTCGAGTGCCGGGTAAGCCGCCTTATCCGGGTCCGGTACGGCCCCATCGAGCTGTCCCGCTCACTCCGTCCGGGTCATCACCGGCTGTTGAAGGAAAAGGAGCTTGAGTCACTCTACGAAGCTGCGGGCTTGCGCGAGGTTGCGGCCGACTGACTCCGGTTATTGCTGGCAGTCGAGCGAGTGCCCCGTCACTCCGCGGCTGGCAGGCCCCAGTAGCCATAGGTAAGGCGCCATCAGTACTCCCGGCTCTGGCCGGGTCGCGGGATCTTCCCCGGGATAGGCAGCTGCCCGCATTCGCGTCCGGGTGCCGCCGGGATTGATGCAGTTCACCCGGATCCGCGCCTCCGTCTTCAACTCGTCGGCCAGCGTCTGGGACAGGCCCTCGACCCCAAACTTGGAGACGGCGTACGCACCCCAATAGGCCCGACCCTGCCTGCCAACACCGCTGCTCGTGAACACCACCGAAGCGTCCGGGGATTTCCTCAGCGCCGGCATCAGGACCTGCGTGAGTATGAATGGCACATTGAGATTCAGGTGCATTACCTGGTGCCAGATGCCAATGTCGTAGTGCTCGATGGGCGCCCGCTGACCCAGCATCCCGGCATTGTGCAGAAGGCCGTCAAGTCGTCCCCAGGTGCGGTTAATCTGTTCCGCGAGCTGGAAGTAATCGGGGCCCTGCGCGCGGGCGAGATCGAGTACGGAAATGGCGGGTTCGGGCCCGCCACTTGCCAGGATGCTGTCATAGACCGCTTCCAGTTTTGCCTGCGTCCGGCCGAGGAGGACGACCGTCGCGCCATGACGCGCGCAGGTCTGGGCGGCCGCCCGTCCGATGCCGTCGCCGGCGCCAGTGATCAGGATCACTCGATCCTTCAGTTCATCCGGCGCAGCGACGTGCGCCCTGGCAGTCGTGGACAGCATTGGAGTCAACGGCCCTCCCGGAGCAGTTTGATGAGTTCAAGTGTTGAGTCAACGATATGGTCTGCGCCCCAGGTCGCCGGGTCCTGCCCCGGTTCGACGTAGCCATAGCGGGCCGCGACGGTTCTTGTCCCCGCGGCACGCCCCGATTCGATGTCACGGCGGGCGTCACCGACGTAAACCGATCGTGAGGGGTGCTCCGCCAGCCCCAGGCGCTCGAGTGCGAACTGGATGGGTCGGGGGTGCGGCTTGCGCTCCGGCAACGTGTCACCGCTGACGGTACACGCTGATCGCTGGTGAAGGCCCATTGCCTCCAGGAGCGGCTCTGTCAGGTGACGAGGCTTGTTCGTGACCACACCCCAGGGCACGCCGTCTTCCTCCAGCGTGACCAGGAGCGTCTCCAGAAGGGGAAAGAGCCGGGTATCCACGGCAAGCCCGTCGGCATACACGGCCAGATAGCGGCGATGGAGTTCGATGTCCCGCACGGGATCGAAGTCAGGAAATGCGAGCCGTAGCAGACCGACGGCCCCGTTAGACACGAAGCCACGCGCTCGTTCATAGGGGACGCGGACCACGCCTGCTTCACCGCAAATCACATTGAGCGCGGCAATCATGTCGGGCGCGGTGTCCAGCAGGGTGCCATCCAGGTCGAAAAGCACGGCAGCGGGGTTGCCGGACCACGATCCGCTTCTCATGAGGAAACGCCAGCCTGGAAGTGGGCGAAGAAATTCACAGCAGTGTCGTCGGTAAGCGCGAAGACCCGGCTCGCGGGGTTGTAGGAGCCTCCCCTCAGCCCCTGCAGATCCAGCCCTGCCTTGCGCCCCCAGGCGTCGAGTTCCGAGGGCCGGATCAACCGGGAATACCGGTGTGTGCCCCTTGGCACGAGGCCGGTCACGTACTCGGCGCCGACGATGGCTGTGGCAAAGGCGGTCGGCGTCCGGTTGATCGTCGAAAACAGCACGCTGCCGCCGGGTCGCACAAGTGTGGCGCAGGTGCGAACGAGCATGGCTGGATCGGGCACGTGCTCGAGGAGTTCCATGCAGGTGACGATGTCGAACGAGTGGGGCGCCTGCCCGGCCAGGGCCTCGGCCGCAATTTCCCGGTAGTCGACCTGCAGCGGCGCCGATTCCAGGAGGTGCAGGCGGGCTATGGCGAGCGACTCCGACGACATGTCGATGCCCGTTACCGTGGCGCCGCGACGGGCCATGGCTTCTGACAGCAGGCCACCCCCGCAACCCACGTCCAGCACGCGCCGCCCGCGCAGCCCGGCAACGTGCTCGATCCAGGCCAGCCGGACAGGATTGAGATCGTGCAGGGTGCGGAATTCCCCGTTCGTATCCCACCAGCGGCTCGCGAGGCGGCTGAAATGTGCGACCTCCTCGGGATTCATGTTGCTGGCTTCAGCCATTTGCGCGCCCGAGTTTCCTGGCCCAGGCTGCCGCCCGCCCGAGTATGGCGCCGGAATCCGCGAGGACCGCGCGACCCCCGTCCAGCAGGTGTTGCCCGGCTACCCAGACATCCGTCACCTGATCGCGCGAGGTTGCGTAGACGAGTTGCGATACCGGTGAATGCACAGGCTGGGTAGCCGGCCGCGCGAGGTCCACGCAGACCAGGTCAGCCTCCTTGCCGGGTACGAGCGAGCCCACCCGATCCCCCAGGCCCAGCGCACGCGCGCCATTGAGGGTGGCCATTTGCAGGACAGCCCATGCCGGCAGCACATCCGCCTGCTGCGCGACGCCCTTGGCCAGCAGCGCTGCGGTGCGCATCTCACCAAACATGTCCAGGTCGTTATTGCTGGCGGCGCCATCAGTGCCGAGTGCCACATTGATGCCAGCCGCGGTCAGGCGGGATACAGGGCAAAGTCCACTCGCCAGCTTGAGATTCGACTCGGGGCAGTGAACGACGTTGGCGCCCCGGCTGGCGAGCAATTCGATGTCGTCGGCCGCCAGTTGGGTCATGTGAACCGCCGCCAGGAGCGGGGACACAATGCCCAGCGCATCGAGGCGCTGGAGCGGCCGCCGCTGGAACTGTTCGACACTCGTCGGTATTTCGGCGGCAGTCTCCAGCACATGCATCTGGATCGGCGCGTCCAGTTCGTCGGCGAGCATCCGGATCTGCTCAAAGGTCCGGTCCGCAACCGTATAGGGAGCATGGGGGGCAAACATGGTCGAGACGCGCGGGTGTCCCTTGAACTGGTCGCGCACCGCGAGGCCCTTGCTCAGGTACTCGTCCGGGGACTGGGCCCAAACCGTCGGAAACTCCAGGACGATCATCCCGATGGCGGCCCGCATTCCGCTGTCAGCCACGGCCCGGGCCACGACGTCCGGAAAGAAATACATGTCGCCGAAGGTGGTGGTTCCGCCCAGCAGCATCTCGAGGAGGGCGAGTTCGGCCCCGTCCCGGACGAAATCGGGCGTGACCCACCGGGCCTCGGAAGGCCAGATGTGCTGGTTCAGCCAGGCATCCAGGGGCAGATCGTCCGCCAGGCCACGGAAAAGCGTCATTGCCGAGTGGGTGTGGGCGTTTACCAGGCCGGGCAGGAGGACGTGTCCCGGCCTGTCGACATGGGCCGCGGCCGGGTAGCGTTCCAGCGCGTCTGCCCGCGGCAGGAGCGCCTGTATCCGGCCGTCCTGCATCACGAGGGAATGGTCTTCCAGCACGACCCCGGCAGGTTCGATCGGGACAATCCAGCGGGCGCTGATGATGGTGGGGGGCTGGTGCATTCGGGTTTTCCGGCGCCGAGATGATGCCTGATCCCGGCCCATCCCGCAGGTCCGGTTGGGCGGTGAATCGTGGTAAGCTAACCGCTTAATTTCTTGACCATTCTGACGACCCGGTAATTAACACCGCAGCACCTGACTTGAGCCGCCGGCCGGCCGGGCAACCGCCAGTGCCGACCTTGCCGGCCAGCGGAGCGCTGCCACGCGGAACCTGCGATATCGATGGCTGAAGTCGCCAAGGAAATTCTCCCGGTAAACCTCGAAGACGAGATGCGTCAGTCCTATCTGGACTACGCAATGAGCGTCATTGTGGGTCGTGCTCTTCCGGACGTGCGGGATGGCCTGAAGCCTGTCCACCGCCGCGTCCTGCACGCCATGCGCGAGCTGGGTAACGACCATACCAAGGCCTACAAGAAGTCGGCCCGCGTGGTCGGCGACGTCATCGGCAAGTATCACCCCCATGGCGACACGGCGGTCTACGACGCCATCGTCCGCATGGCCCAGCCGTTCTCGATGCGCTACCTGCTGGTGGACGGGCAGGGCAATTTCGGTTCCGTGGACGGCGACGCGCCGGCCGCCATGCGTTACACCGAAGTGCGGATGACGCGCATCGCCGGCGAGCTGCTGGCGGACATCGATAAGGATACTGTCGACTTCGTTCCGAACTACGACGGCTCGGAGACGGAGCCCTCGGTAATGCCGGCCCGGATACCGAACCTGCTGGTCAACGGCTCGTCGGGTATCGCCGTCGGCATGGCCACCAACATTCCGCCGCACAACCTCGGCGAGACGATCACGGCCACGCTGGCCCTGATCGATGACCCGGAAATCACGATAGCCGAACTCATGGCTATCATGCCGGGCCCCGACTTCCCGACATGCGGCATCATCAACGGTTCCCAGGGAATCTATGCCGCCTACACCACGGGTCGCGGCCGCGTGTATATCCGTGCGCGGATCCATGTCGAGGAAATCGACGCGCGAGGCCGCGAGGCCCTGATCGTCACCGAACTTCCCTATCAGGTGAACAAGGCGCGGCTGATCGAGAAGATCGCCGAGTTGGTCCGCGAAAAGAAGATCGAGGGCATCACCGAACTCCGCGATGAGTCCGACAAGGACGGCATGAGGGTCGTGATCGAGCTGCGGCGTGGTGAAGCCAGCGACGTGGTTCTCAACAACCTGTACAAGCAGACGCCGCTCGAGACCGTGTTTGGCATCAATATGGTCGCCCTGCGTGATGGCCAGCCCCGGCTGTTCGATCTGAAGGGGTTGCTTGAGTGCTTCATCCGTCACAGGCGTGAAGTAGTCACGCGCCGCACGGTCTTCGAGCTGCGCAAGACCCGCGAGCGCGCACATATCCTCGAAGGCCAGGCCGTGGCTCTCGCCAATATCGACGACGTCATTGCGGTCATCAAGGCGTCGCCGACGCCGCCGGAGGCCCGGGACGCGCTGACTACCCGGCACTGGTCACCGGGCGCCGTCACCGAGATGCTGGCCCGCGCAGGCAATGTGTCCACTCGCCCGGACAACGCTGCACCGGATTTTGGTCCCGGGCCGAAAGGGTACAAGTTGTCCGTCGTTCAGGCGCAGGCGATCCTCGACCTGCGGTTGCAGCGCCTGACTGGCCTGGAGCAGGACAAGATAATTGCGGAGTATCAGGAACTGCTGTCGAGGATCCGCGAATTCAGCGAAATCCTCGCCGATCCCGACAAGCTAATCGGCGTGAT
Organism: Gammaproteobacteria bacterium; assembly: GCA_040080965.1. Taxonomy (GTDB): domain Bacteria; phylum Pseudomonadota; class Gammaproteobacteria; order Steroidobacterales; genus SHZI01. Next base: position 145,392 of record JBEBHH010000001.1, read on the forward strand.
CCGGGCCGAGCTGGCCGAAATCCGCGACAACTATGCCGATGCCCGGCGTACAGAGATCGTCCAGGTCCACTCGAGCCTCGAGATCGAAGACCTCATTCCCGAGGAAGATGTCGTGGTGACGCTGTCCCACGGCGGCTATGCGAAAGCCCAGAGCGTCAGTGACTACCAGGTCCAGCGGCGCGGTGGCCGGGGCCGCGCCGCTACCAAGGTCAAGGACGAGGATTTCATCGACAAGCTCTTCGTCGCCAACACCCACGACACGCTGCTGTGCTTCACCAGCACAGGCAAGGTCTACTGGCTCAAGGTCTATGAGGTGCCGAGAGCCGGTCACGGTGCCCGCGGCCGGCCCATGGTCAACCTGTTGCCCCTGGAGCCTGACGAGAGAATCAATGCGGTGTTGCCGGTCCGTCAGTTCACCGACAATAACTTCATCTTCATGGCCACCAGCGACGGCACGGTGAAGAAGACATCGCTTGATTCCTTTTCCCGGCCGCGCACGGCCGGCATTCGGGCAATCGAGCTCCACGAGGGCGACAAGCTGGTCGACGTGGCGATCACCGACGGAGAATGCGACATCATGCTCTGCACCAGTTCGGGCAAGGCAATCCGGTTCCAGGAGTCGGACGTCCGCCCCATGGGCCGGACCGCGGCGGGTGTCCGGGGAATCCGTGTCGCCGAGGGTCACGAGGTGATCGCCTTGTTGATCATCGGTCAGGGCGAAGTCCTCACCGCTACGGAGAAGGGCTACGGCAAGCGAACCGCTGTCAGCGAGTTCCCGGTTCAGGGCAGGGGTGGGCAGGGCGTAATAGCCATCCAGACTTCCGACCGGAACGGCCGGATGGTGGGCGCAATCCAGGTGCGGGACGAAGACGAAATCGTACTTATCAGCTCAAGCGGCACCCTGGTACGCACGCCTGTTTCCGACGTCTCCCAGCAGGGCCGAAATACACAGGGCGTGCGATTGATACGGATTGATGACGAGGATCGACTCGTTGGCCTCGATCGTCTCGTGCCCGAGGCTGACGAAGCAGATTCGGAAGAAGTGGTTTCCTGACGCGGGGCGGCTCATTCCGCCCAGTTCCTCCAACAGACCGAGAGATCCAGATGGCAAGGGTTATCAATTTCAGCGCGGGTCCCGCCGTGCTGCCGCTCGAAGTTCTGCAGCAGGCACAGGCCGAGCTGATCGACTGGCAGGGCCTGGGCATGTCGGTGATGGAGATCAGTCACCGCAGCAAGGCGTTCATAAAGGTTGCCGAGCAGGCCGAAGCCGACCTGCGCGAGCTCATGAACATTCCCCAGGAATACGCCGTCCTCTTCCTGCAGGGTGGTGCCACCACGCATTTCGCCTTGCTCCCGATGAACCTTTCGACGCCGGATCAGGCGCTGGACTATCTCGTAACCGGCAGCTGGTCCAAGAAGGCAAGCAAGGAAGCCGGCGCGGCTCGCAAGGTGGGTATCGTTGCCGATGGCTCCGCCAGCAATTACATGGATGTCCCGGAGCGCCAGGGCTGGAAGCTGAACGCCGAGGCTGCCTATTTCCACTATTGCGCCAATGAAACGATCAGTGGCCTGGAGATCCACGCTCCACCGGACGTTGGTTCGGTGCCAGTCGTGGCGGACATGTCCTCCACAATCCTGTCGCGGCCGGTGGATGTCCGGAAGTTCGGCGTGATCTACGCGGGCGCGCAGAAGAATATCGGGCCCTCCGGCATCGTGATCGTCATCATTCGCAAGGATCTCCTGGAGAGGGCCCCGGCGGCGCTGCCGCCGATCCTGAAGTACTCGGCCCACGCCGCGGAAGGTTCCATGCTGAACACGCCGCCGACGTTTGCCTGGTACATCGCCGGCCTCGTGTTTGCATGGCTCAAGCGCCAGGGTGGCCTCGCCAAAATGGCGGAACTGAACCAGCGCAAGGCAGATCGCCTGTACAAGGCCATTGATGGCTCGGGCTTCTACAAGAACCCTGTCGCGAAACCCTATCGTTCCTGGATGAACGTTCCCTTTACCTTGCCACGCGAGGAGCTGGATGCGGAGTTCCTGAAACTGGCAGAGCGCGCGGGCCTCACCAACCTCAAAGGCCATCGCTCCGTCGGTGGCATGCGCGCCAGCATCTACAACGCCATGACGGAGGAGGGGGTAATAGCCCTCGTGGACTTCATGGCTGACTTCCAGAAGCGCCACGGCTGACCTGCTTCAGTCGCACGCACAGACAGACGAGAGGACTTCCGAGTGAGCGCGAAGACGAGTTTCAAGATCCTGGCCCTGAACAGCATTTCAGTCGAAGGTCTCCAGCGGCTGCCCCGCGACCGTTACGAGGTGGCCTCGGAGATCGGGCATCCGGATGCCATCCTGGTGCGGTCTGCAAAGATGCACGACATGGCCCTGCCCGATTCAGTAATGGCCGTTGCCCGTGCCGGCGCGGGGGTAAACAACGTCCCCGTTGCAGCGCTATCAAAGCGTGGTATCCCCGTATTCAATGCTCCCGGCGCCAACGCCAATGCGGTCAAGGAACTCGTCATCGCCGGAATGCTGCTTGGTGCGCGTAACCTGTGCCAGGCCTGGAACTTCGTCGAGCACCTGAAGGAAGACGGCGCGGCCCTCGACAAGGCAGTCGAGGCCGGCAAGAAGCAATTTGTCGGTTTCGAGCTGCCGGGGCGTACGCTGGGTGTCGTCGGACTCGGTGCAATCGGCGTGCAGGTGGCCAATGCGGCGCTCGCACTGGGCATGCGTGTCGTGGGCTTCGACCCGCAGATTACAGTCGAGCGGGCCTGGCAACTGTCGTCGGCGGTCGAGCAGGCCAGGAATCTGGATGAACTGTTCAGCCGTGCGGATTTCGTGACTGTCCACGTGCCCCTCCTGGATGCGACCCGGGGGCTGGTCAATGAAGGCCGCATTCGCCTGATGCCTGACAAGGCCGTGGTGCTGAACTTCGCGCGCGGCGAGATCGTCGATGAGGCTGCCGTCATTGCCGCGCTGGGGGCCGGCAAGCTCACGGCCTACGTCTGCGACTTTCCCAGTCGCGCCCTGATCGGCAATCCGCGCGTCATTTCGCTGCCACACCTCGGTGCTTCCACGCACGAGGCCGAGACGAACTGCGCGGTCATGGTGGCGGATAACCTGAAGTCCTACCTGGAGGATGGGATCATCCGTTACTCGGTGAATTTTCCGGAAGCGGACGTACCCCGCACCAGCGCCCAGCGGATCACGATCGCCAATGCCAATGTCCCCAACATGGTCGGGCAGATTTCCACCTGCCTCGGTGACGCCGGCCTGAACATCGCCGACCTGCTGAACAAGTCCCGTGGCGAGCTTGCCTACACGATCATCGATCTCGATGGCGCCATCACCGAAGCCACGCTCGCGCGCATCCGGTCGATACCGGGAATCCTCGCCGTGCGTGACCTGGGCGGCGGCCCGGCGGCGAAAGCCTGAACGGCGACAGGCCATGAAGAAGCGGGCAAAGACCGTAGCGCGCAAGCCCGCCAGGGCTACGGGAGGCCTTGAAGCCCTGCGTCAGAAGATCGACTCGGTGGACGAGCGCATACAGGCGCTGATCGCCGAGCGTGCCGGCCTGGCGCAGCAGGTTGCTGTCGTAAAAGGCGGCACCGGCTCAGCCGCCGACTTCTACCGTCCTGAACGCGAAGTCGCGGTTCTCCGGGGTGTGATCGCCCGGAACAAGGGGCCGCTGACCGACGAAGAGATGGTTCGCCTCTTTCGGGAGATCATGTCTGCGTGCCTTGCCCAGGAGGAGCCCATGAAGGTGGGCTACCTCGGGCCGGAAGGCACCTTCAGCCAGTCTGCCGTCTACAAGCACTTCGGCCACTCGGTGCGCGCACTGCCCCTGGGAATGATCGACGAAGTTTTCGGTGAGGTGGAGTCCGGTGCCGCCGATTTCGGTGTCGTGCCCATCGAGAACTCGACCGAAGGCACGGTGAATCACACCCTGGACATGTTCCTCACATCACCGCTTAAGGTCTGTGGCGAGGTCGAGATGCGCATTCGCCAGCACCTGCTTGGCAAGATGACCAGCCTCGAGCAGGTGATCCGGGTGAGCGCCCATCCGCAGTCGCTGGCCCAGTGCCGGGGCTGGCTGCGGGAGTTCCTGCCCCAGGCGGAACTGCATCCCGCCAGCAGCAATGCGGAAGGCGCCCGGCGCGCGCGTGACGAGGATGGTACCGCTGCCATTGCTGGTGACGCGGCGGCCGAGGTCTATGGCCTCGCCAAGATCGTGGCAGACATCGAGGACCGTCCGGACAACACGACGCGTTTCCTCGTGATCGGCCGAAAGCTGCTGGAACCCAGCGGCAGCGACAAGACCAGCCTCCTGCTGTCCACCAAGGACACGGATGATGCCGGCGCACTGCAGAAGCTGCTGGCACCGCTGGCAGAACACCAGATCAATATGAGCCGGATTGAGTCCCGGCCCTCGCGTCGGCGAAAGTGGCACTACGTCTTCTTTGTCGATATCGACGGACACGCGGACGACAGCAAGGTGGCGCCAGCACTGGCCAAGCTACGCAAGCGGGCGCAGCTCTTCCGCGTGCTGGGCTCCTATCCGAAGGCCGTCCTCTGACACTCCACGCCGAGCCGATGCGGCGGAACATCGATTTCGCCAGGCTGGCAGCGTCCGGAGTGCGGGGCCTCCAGCCCTACGTGCCGGGAAAGCCGGTGGCAGAACTCGAGCGGGAGTTTGGCATCGCCGATGCGGTGAAGCTGGCGTCCAACGAGAATCCGCTGGGACCACCCGAGCCGGCCCTGGCGGCAATCCGCGCTGGACTTGACGGCCTTTCCAGATACCCCGATGGCGCCGCCTTCGAGCTGAAGCGGGGTCTGGCGGCCCACCTCGGCGTAGCCGCTGAGCAGATAACCGTCGGCAACGGGTCCAACGAGATTCTCTCCATCATTGCCGAGACGTTTCTTGGTGTAGGCGATGAAGCAGTCTATTCAGAGTTCGCGTTCGTCGTGTACGGGCTGGCCGTCCAGGCAACCGGGGCCACCGCGCGGCTGGCGCCGGCAAACAGTGCCCTGGGCGACCAGCCGCTTGGACACTCGCTCGAAGCCATGCAGGCGCTGATCAATCCGCGGACCCGCGTGGTGTTCATCGCGAATCCAAACAATCCCACGGGGACGTGGCTGGCGCCGGGCGCGCTCCGGTCGTTCATCGGGGCAATTCCCGATCACGTGCTGACCGTCATTGATGAGGCTTATCTCGAGTACATGCCGCCCGGCGACTGCCCGGACAGCCTGTCCTGGCTGGATGAGTGTCCCAACCTGATCGTTTGTCGCACGTTTTCCAAGATGTACGGCCTCGCCGGCCTCCGGGTCGGGTACGCCGTCAGCCATCCCGGCCTCGCCGAACTTCTCAATCGGGTCCGCCAGCCCTTTAATGTCAATGAACCGGCCCAGGCGGCGGCGCTGGCTGCCCTCGGTGCCCATGACCACGTACGGCGCTCCCGGCAGGTCAATGACGCTGGAATGGCACAACTGGGCGCAGGATTGCGTGAGTTCGGCTGGCACGTGCCGCCATCGGCGGGCAACTTCGTGCTCGCGGATACCGGCGGGCCTGCCAGTCCCTGGTACGAGGCGCTGCTCCGGGTCGGCGTAATCGTGCGCCCGGTTGGCAATTACGGCCTGCCGAATCACCTGCGGATCACGATCGGGCTTCCCGGGCAGAACAGCCGTCTCCTGGAAGGACTTGGCGAACTCAGGCAGCGGGGCGTGGGCCGGTGAAGCAGTCCTTCAGGGTTCAGCCATCGTTGCGCGTCGAAGGCCACATCAGAGTTCCCGGCGACAAGTCCGTGTCCCACCGTGCGTTGATGCTTGGCGCCATTGCGCAGGGCACGAGCCACGTCACCGGATTTCTTCCCGGTGAGGATTGCCTGGCCACGATGGCGGCGGTTCGTGCCATGGGTATCGAGGTCAAGCAGCACGATTCCACCACGATAGAGATCGGTGGGCGCGGCATGCTCGGGCTTCAGCCTCCCGGTCGGCCGCTCGACATGGGAAACTCCGGCACGGCAATGCGCCTTTTCATGGGCCTTCTCGCCCCCAGGGCATTCCCGAGCGACCTGTTTGGCGACGAGTCGCTCAGCCGGCGTCCGATGGAGCGGGTGGCGCAGCCGCTCCGTGAGATGGGGGCAATGATCGAGACCAACGGCGGGAGGCCACCGGTGCGCATTTCCGGTGGTTGCAAGCTGGCCGGCATCCGGTTCCAGATGCCGGTGGCGAGCGCGCAGGTCAAGTCGGCAATCCTGCTTGCCGGGCTCTATGCCTCCGGGGAAACGTCCGTCAGCGAGCCGGCCGTCACCCGCGATCACACGGAGCAAATGCTGGCGCGACTGGGCTACCCCGTTCGTCGCGTCGGTTCGACGGTCACCATTGCCGGCGGCGGGACGCTGGCTGGCGGCCCGATCGCCGTGCCGGGGGACCTGTCCTCGGCGGCCTTCATGATTCTTGCGGGATGCGTCGCCTCCGGCGGCGAACTGGTCATCGATGGCGTCGGCCTGAACCCCACGCGCACGGGAATTCTGCGGATCCTCGAGCTCATGGGTGCCGATATCCGCATTGAGCAGGTCCCCGTGGAACGGGGCGAACCTGTGGGCCGGGTCATCGTCCGGCCTCGCCAGCTGCGCGGGATCGACGTACCGCCCGACCTGGTACCCCTGGCGATCGACGAGTTTCCCGTGATCTTCGTAGCCGCGGCCCTCGCGAGTGGAGAAACCATCGTGAGGGGTGCCAGTGAGCTCCGGCACAAGGAGACCGACCGCATTCGAGTCATGGCTGACGGGCTGCGAGCGCTGGGCATCGACGTTGAGGAGCTGCCCGACGGCGCCCGGATCCGGGGCGGGCGGTTCCGGAGCGGGACGGTCGACAGCGCCGGGGACCACCGTGTGGCGATGTCTTTCGCAGTCGGGGCCGGGCGCGCAGACGGGCCCGTGACGATTCTCGACACGGCCAACGTGGCCACCTCCTTCCCGGGCTTTGCCGCCCAGGCGCGCGCCATCGGCCTCGACATCTTGGCGGTGGACGATGAGTAGTGTCGAGGATGGGCCGGTGGTGCCAGTCCTGGCGATCGATGGGCCCGGTGGCGCCGGGAAGGGGACGGTCAGCCGGCTCGTCGCCGACAGGCTCGGCTGGCACCTGCTGGACAGCGGCTCCCTGTACCGGCTGGTGGCCCTGGACGCACTCCAGAGCGCCGTAGGCCTCGATTCCGAGGCGGCCGTCGCCGACCTGGCTGCAAGGCTCGACGTGCGATTCCTGAGCTCTGACGGCCAGGCACGGGTGATCCTGAACGGCCTGGACGTTACCGAGGCCATCCGCTCGGAAGCAGCCGGGGACGGGGCGTCCCGCGTGGCGGCCCTGCCCGGGGTTCGCGGCGCCCTGGTGGGCCGCCAACGGGGTTTCCGGCGCGCCCCGGGCCTCGTGGCGGACGGCCGGGACATGGGGGCGGTGATCTTTCCGGACGCCGGTCTCAAGGTCTTCCTGACGGCCAGCGTCGACGAGCGCGCCCGGAGGCGCCATAAGCAGTTGAAGGACAAGGGTATTGATGTTAGCCTCTCCGGCCTTTCCAGGGACATGGTGGAACGCGACCGACGCGACTCGGAGCGTTCCATTGCGCCGCTCAATCCCAGCGACGATGCACGGATTCTGGATACCACCGGGATGGCCATACCTGATGTGGTTGAGGTCGTGCTTCGATGGGCGTCGGAAAGCGGACTGACCAAAAGCGAACTGACTTAGGTGGCGTGCCGGAACTGAGAAACTGGGTCCGATCCACAGCGGATGTGAATCGGGAATTTAAATAACCGCCGCCCGGCGCGTTGGGCTGGCGCTTGCAAACCATAGGTCCGCCTTCGGGTGGTAAATCGACACACATGACGGAAAATTTCGCCCTTCTCTTCGAGCAGAGTCTCGCCAACACACGGATCAAGCCCGGCACCATCCTCATGGGCCGCGTGATCGAAGTTTCCTCCGAGGCGGTCGTCGTCAGCGCCGGCCTCAAGTCCGAGGCCGTCATTCCGGCCAGCCAGTTCAAGAACGAGCGGGGTGAGATCGAAGTTCGCGTCGGTGACGACGTCGAAGTGGCTCTCGACTCCGTCGAAGATGGTTTCGGCGAGACCCGGCTTTCCCGTGAGCGCGCCAAGCGCGTGCGCACCTGGGAAGCCCTCGAAGACGCGTTCGAGCACCAGAAGATCGTCAAGGGCGTCATCAACGGGCGCGTCAAGGGCGGCTTCACGGTGGACGTGGAATTCGTCAGGGCGTTCCTGCCAGGTTCGCTGGTCGATGTGCGGCCTGTGCGCGACCCGTCCTACCTCGAAGGCAAGGAACTCGAATTCAAGGTCATCAAGCTCGACCGCCGTCGCAACAACGTGGTCGTATCCCGCCGTGCCGTGGTGGAAGCCGAGTACAGCGCAGAGCGTGAGGCGCTGCTTTCGAACCTCCAGGAAGGCTCCATCGTCAAGGGCGTGGTCAAGAACCTCACCGACTACGGCGCGTTCGTCGACCTCGGTGGCATCGACGGCCTCCTGCACATCACCGACATGGCCTGGAAGCGCGTCAAGCACCCGTCGGAGGTTGTCACCGTCGGCGACGAGATCGAGGTCAAGATCCTCCGGTTCGATCGCGAGAAGAATCGTGTTTCACTCGGCATGAAGCAGCTGGGGTCGGATCCCTGGGAGGCAATTTCGCGGCGGTATCCGCCCAATACGCGCCTCTTCGGCAAGGTCACCAACATCGCTGACTATGGCTGCTTCGTGGAGATCGAGGAGGGCGTCGAAGGACTTGTCCACGTCTCCGAGATGGACTGGACGAACAAGAACGTCAATCCGTCGAAGGTCGTGCAGATTGGCGACGAAGTTGAAGTCATGGTCCTCGACATCGACGAGGAGCGCCGGCGTATCTCGCTCGGCATCAAGCAGTGCAAGACCAATCCCTGGTCCGACTTCGCCACCGGCTACAACAAGGGCGACAAGGTCTCGGGCAAGATCAAGTCCATTACGGACTTCGGCATCTTCATTGGCCTGCCTGGCGGCATCGACGGCCTGGTTCACCTGTCCGATATCTCCTGGGACGTGCCTGGCGAAGAGGCCGTCCGCAAGTACAAGAAGGGTGAGGACGTCGATACGGTCGTTCTCGCCATCGATCCTGAGCGTGAGCGCATCTCGCTGGGCATCAAGCAGCTTGATCAGGATCCCTTCTCCAAGTTCCTGGCCGACAACCCCAAGGGCACCATCATGAAGGGCATCGTGTCCGAAGTGGACGCCCGCGGTGCTGTTGTTGACCTCGAAAATGGAATCAAGGGCCAGCTCCGGGCGAGCGAACTGTCCCGGGATCGAGTGGAGGACGCGCGGACCGTTCTGAAGGTTGGCGACGAGGTCGAAGCCAAGTTCACCGGTCTGGATCGCAAGAGTCGCCTGGTATCGCTTTCCGTCAAGGCCAAGGACGCTCATGAAGAGGCCCAGGCCATGGAAAGTTACCGTTCGGACGGCTCAGGAAGTTCTGCCACTACGCTGGGCGAGCTCCTGAAGGAGCAGATTTCGAACGCTAGCGACTCCTGATCTCGGTCGCCGCAGCAAGAGTAGGCCGGGACGCGTGAAGGGGACGCAGCGATGACGAAGTCGGAATTGATCGAGGTTCTGGCCCGCAAGCAGAAGCATCTGCCGACGAAAGACGTCGAGTTGGCAGTCAAGCACCTGCTGGATCTCATGAGTGATGCGCTGGCCGGTGGCCAGCGCATCGAGATCCGCGGTTTCGGCAGCTTTTCCCTGCACTTCCGGCCACCCCGCATGGGACGGAATCCCAAGACCGGCGATGCCGTGGCCCTGGCTGGCAAGTACGTTCCGCATTTCAAGCCCGGAAAGGACTTGCGCGACCGGGTCAACGAGAACAAGCAACTCCCGATCAAGGACTGACCGTTGGCCTGACAAGTCTGTCCAGCAACACTGCCCCGGCCCGGTGGAGATTGTCAGATGATCCGCAGTTTGCTGGTTTCGATCCTTGTACTGGTATTCATCGGCCTTGCCGCGGTGTTCTCTGCCCTCAATCCAGGCCAGGTTGCGCTGGACTTCGCGTTTGTCGCGACCGAGATGGAAAAATCTCTGGCCATCATCGGCGCTGTGGCCGTTGGCTGGGCATTTGGCATCGCCTGCGCGCTGTTCGGCATCATTCGACTGGTAACCCAGCGCCGTTCCCTGCGGCGCGCGCTGCGTCTTGCGGAACAGGAGGTACAGGCGCTGCGCAGCCTTCCGGTGCAGGATGCCGACTGAGTCCACTTTTCTCTTTGCCGGGCTCTTGTTCCTGGCTGCCGCCCTTGGCTACGTGTTTGCCCGTTTCGGCGACGCAGATGAGGAGGAGGAGGCCGAGCAGTCGGCGCGCGCCAACTTCCTGAAGGGCTTCCGTTATCTGCTCAATGAGGAGTCAGATCGGGCGGTCGACGTATTCACGGGTGCCAATGATCTCAGTGATGAAGCCATGGAAACCCAGTTGGCCCTCGGGACGCTGTTCCGCCGCCGGGGCGAGCTCGACCGTGCCATACGGCTGCACCAGAACCTCGTGGAGCGGCCGTCCAGCAACGTGGCGCAGCGGGAGGCGGCTTCGTTCGCCCTTGCTGAGGATTACCTCAGCGCCGGGCTATTCGATCGGGCCGAGGAGATCTTCGTACGGCTTCGGGATTCCCGTGTTCACGGGGCCGACGCCCTCAGGCGCTTGCTGAGGATCTGCGAGGTAACCAGCGAGTGGGACAGGGCAGTGGACCTCTGCGCCGAGCTGAAGCGGCTGGGTTCAGGCACCGTCGGTCCCGGTCAGCTGGCCCACTACTACTGCGAGCTGGCGGAACAGGCCCGGGGGCAGAAGTCCCCGGAGCTTGCCCGGCAGATGCTGGCCCAGGCCGAAGCCATGGAGCCCGGCAAGGTCCGCACGGCGCTGATCCGTGCGGACGTAGATGCCGAGTCAGGCCGGCAAATGGACGCCATAGACGCCCTCAGCAACCTGGCCACGGAACAGCCGGCCATGCTTGCCGAGGTCCTCCCGCGGCTCATGGTACTGGCCGGGGAGGCGCCGGGCCGTGACCGGGTTGCGCAGGCCCTGCACACCATTGCTGCCACGGTGGATGGCCTCCGCGGGATCGCCCTGGGTGTGGCGCGGGATTCCCGTATCAGCGATCCGCTTGCACTCCAGTTCCTGGCGGCCTTCGTGGCCCAGCAGCCCGTCCTCAGCGCACTGTTGCCAGCGGACGGTCGCGGCCCGGAATCCCTGTCCGGGGTACAACGGCTTCGCCCGTTGCTGCACCGGATGCTGCTGGCGGGTTCGAGGTTCCAGTGTGGCAACTGTGGGTACGTCTCGGCCGCCATGCATTGGCAGTGCCCCGGTTGCCGGTCCTGGGACACTGTGCAGCCCACGAGCTCTGGTGTGCTCGAAGGAATCATGGAATAGGCCATTTCTCGGCAAAGTCAGCCGAATTGCCGCTTCAGGAACCACTGGCTCTCTTTCTACGATGAGCGCGCTGTCTGCTTGCGGCAGCGTCGTTCCTCAGCAACCTGAATGAAGGAGAGTTTTATGCTTCGAATCATGTGCCTGGGCGTCCTGGGAGTCCTGCCAGTTCTCACGCTGGCAGGACCGGTTGATATCAACACGGCCGACGCCGCCACCATTGCCCGCGAGCTCAACGGGATCGGGGACAGCCGGGCCCGGGCGATCGTCGAGTTCCGGGAAAAAAATGGCCGCTTTGCCTCGCCGGAGGACGTACTGAAAGTCAGTGGTATCGGACCCCAGGTCCTTAAGTTGAATCGTGAGAACATCCGGATCGGCCAGCCGGCCAAGGCGCCAGCCAAGCCCTGACAGTCCCCGGGCGGCGTGGCTCGCGCTGCGCCGTCCGGTGACCCAGTCCTCACCGCAGCAGCCGTGGATTGGCTATGATCCAGCGGCCAAGAACAATAAATTGCGGAGTCCCCCAGATGTCGCGAGTTGTCCGTACAGCAGTGTTTCCTGTCGCTGGCCGCGGCACGCGCTTCCTGCCGGCTACCAAGGCCATGCCGAAGGAAATGCTGCCCATCGTCGACAAGCCGCTGGTGCAGTACGCCGTCGAGGAGGCGCTCGAGGCGGGGGTTACGCGCCTGGTCTTCGTCACGGGAAGCAGCAAGCGGGCTATCGAGGATCACTTCGACAGGGATCCCGAGCTGGAACGGTCCCTCAGCACCAATGGCAAGCAGGATCTGCTCGACGTGGTACGAGCCATTCTCCCTGCTGGCGTTTCCTGCGTTTACATACGCCAGGGTGAGCCCCTGGGCCTTGGCCACGCAGTGTTGTGCGCCCGGCCCGCCGTTGGCGACGAGCCCTTCTACGTGCATCTTCCGGATGACCTGATCCGGGCTGAAACCGGGTGCCTTTCACAGCTTCGCCGTCACTTTGAGCAGCATGGGTCGAGTGTGCTGGCCGTCCAGGAAGTTCCACAAAGTCGTACGCGTGACTATGGAATCGTGGCTGTGGACGAGAATCACCGCCTTCGTCAGATCGTCGAGAAGCCTGCGCCAGAGGTCGCGCCATCCCGGTTGGCGGTGGTGGGGCGCTACCTGCTGACTCCGGCCATCTTCGGCATCCTGGAGTCGACCGGGCGAGGTGCCGGGGGGGAGATACAGTTGACCGACGGCATTGCGCGGTTACTGACGGCCGAGCCCGTCTACGCCCTGCCATTCACGGGGCGCCGCTACGATTGTGGCAGCAAGCTTGGTTACGTCGAGGCTACCGTGGACTACGCCCTGGCAGATCCCGCCCTGGCTGAGCCTCTCCGTGCACACCTCAAGGGCGTGCTCGAACGGCGCGCAGTGGCCAACGCTACTGGATGAAGTGGCTCCCCGGGCCGGATTCGAACCAGCGACCAACCGGTTAACAGCCGGTTGCTCTACCACTGAGCTACCGGGGAAGCGAGATATAGCCCTGAAGCGCGCCGGATTCTCAGCGATCGCGGCGTGGCAAGTCAAGAACGCACGGCACGTTAGCCGATCACGCGGGTTATCCGGCGAATCGCCTCCTTGAGCGTTTCGAGGCTGCAGGCGAAGGACAACCGCAGATAGCCTGGCGCCCCGAAGGCCGAGCCCGGCACGACCGCCACGTCCCCGCTGTTCAGGAGGAGTTCCGACAGCGCCAGATCGTCCTTGAGGTCCTTGGCCCGGAGGGCCTCGGCCACGTTCGGGAATGCGTAGAACGTTCCGGCCGAAGGCAGGCACTTGAAGCCCCGAATACCATTGAGGGCCGCAACCACATAATCGTGGCGCTCCTTGAAAGCCCTGGTCATCTCCCGCACGCATGTCTGGTCGCCGGACAAGGCCGCGACGCTCGCTGCCTGAGAAATGCTGGACGGGTTCGATGTGCTCTGGCTCTGGATCTTCTTCATGGCGGCGATAATGGCTTTTGGGCCGCCCGCGTATCCGATGCGCCATCCGGTCATGGCGTATGCCTTGGAGACGCCATTGATGGTCACCGTCCGCTCGTACAGGGACGGGCACGCTTCCGCGAAGCTCACGAAGGGCTCGGACGCCCAGTAGATGTGCTCGTACATGTCGTCAGCTGCGATGACGATTGCCGGGTGCTTCTCCAGAACGGCTCCCAACGCCTGCAACTCGGCCCGCGTATAGGCGGCCCCTGTCGGATTGGACGGACTGTTGAGGAAAAGCAGTCGGGTTTTCGGGGTGATCGCGGCCTCGAGAAGGCGGGGCGTGATCTTGAACCCGTCCTCCATCATGGCGGCCACGATAACCGGCTCGGCATCGGCCAGTTTGATCATGTCCGGATACGAGACCCAGAAAGGCGCCGGCACGATCGCCTCGTCACCCGGATTCAGGACCGCGCCGCAGACGTTGTAGCAGGTCTGCTTGGCGCCGCACGAGACCACGACCTGATCCATGCCGTAGGTCAGGTGGTTCTCCCGCAGGAATTTCTCGATGACCGCCTTCTTCAGTGCTGCAGTGCCTTCGACGGGTGTGTACTTCGTCTGGCCACCCTTGATGGCGGCAATGGCCGCTGCCTTGATGTGCTCGGGGGTGTCAAAGTCAGGTTCGCCCGCACCTAGGTCGATGATGTCGCGCCCCTTGGCGCGGAGCTCGGCTGCCATGGCCGTGACGGCCATCGTGGGCGAAGGCTTGACTCGCTGACAGCGCTGCGAAACTGCTAGACTCACCGGGATTCCTCGCTGGACTCTTGGCGGAAGAGGGCCGCAAATTCTAAGGGATTCGAGTCCCGCAACCAACTGCCGGATTGCGCCGGCCATTCCGAAGTCGATGGACCGAATTCAGCTATCCGCAGACTTTAGCCCGGCGGGGGACCAGCCGGCCGCCATTGCAGCCCTGAACGGCGGCCTTGCCAGCGGCCTGGCCCGTCAGACCCTGCTGGGCGTCACCGGGTCTGGAAAGACCTTCACCATGGCAAGCGTCATCGAGGCCCAACAGCGCCCCGCGCTGATCCTGGCGCCGAACAAGACCCTTGCCGCGCAGCTCTATGGCGAAATGCGGGATTTTTTCCCGAACAACAGGGTCGAGTACTTCGTTTCCTACTACGACTACTACCAGCCCGAGGCCTACGTCCCGTCATCCGACACGTACATCGAGAAGGATGCCGCAATCAATGCGCACATCGAGCAGATGCGCCTGTCTGCAACGAAGGCACTCCTGGAGCGGCGTGATTGCGTCATCGTTGCAACGGTTTCCGCGATATACGGACTGGGTAATCCACAGTCGTACCTAAGCATGGTCCTGCACCTCTCGCGCGGTCATCGACTTCCCGAGCGCGACCTCCTGCGCCGGCTGGCGGAACTGCAGTACACGAGGAATGACATCCAGCTGACCAACGGCACCTACCGCGCCCGCGGCGAGCTGATCGACATCTTTCCTGCAGAATCGGAGCGTGAGGCCGTGCGCGTCACGCTGTTCGATGACGAGATTGAGAATCTCTCCTGGTTCGACCCACTCACCGGCGAAGTACTGCGCAGTGTCCCGCGGCTAACGATATTCCCAAAGAGCCACTATGTGACGCCGCGCGATTCCGTCCTTCAGGCCGTCGACCAGATCAAGCGTGATCTCGTCATCAGGCTGGAGGAGTTGCGTCAGGCCAGCAAGCTGGTCGAGGCGCAGCGGCTCGAGCAACGGACCCTCTACGATGTGGAGATGATGGCCGAGCTGGGCTATTGCAACGGGATCGAGAACTACAGTCGGTACCTTTCGGGCCGGCAGCCGGGTGAGCCGCCACCCTGCCTCTTTGACTATCTTCCGGGCGATGCCTTGCTGATCATCGACGAAAGTCATGTCACGATTCCCCAGCTCGGAGGTATGTACCGGGGCGACCGGTCCAGGAAGGAGACGCTCGTCGAATACGGCTTCCGGCTGCCGTCTGCGCTGGATAACCGGCCATTGCGCTTCGACGAATTCGAAGCGCTGTCTCCCCAGACAGTCTATGTGTCCGCCACGCCGGGCCCCTACGAGAGGGCCCACTCCGACGCGGTGGTTGAGCAGGTAGTCCGGCCCACCGGGCTGGTTGACCCGCCTATCGAGATCCGTCCTGCTTCCACCCAGGTGGACGACGTACTTTCCGAGATCCAGTTGCGCGTCGCCCGCCACGAGAGGGTGCTGATCACCACACTTACCAAGCGCATGGCCGAGGACCTGACCGAGTACCTTCAGGAGCATGGCATCCGGGTTCGGTACCTGCATTCAGATATTGAAACAGTCGAGCGGACGGAGATCATCCGTGACCTCAGGCTGGGCACCTTCGATGTGCTGGTCGGCATCAACCTGCTCCGCGAAGGCCTGGATCTGCCCGAGGTCTCCCTCGTGGCCATCCTGGACGCAGACCGGGAGGGCTTCCTGCGCTCGGAGGGGTCCTTGATCCAGACGGTCGGCCGGGCGGCCCGCAATCTTAACGGCACGGCCATCATGTACGCCGACCGGATCACCGGTTCGATGCAGCGGGCCATAGCCGAGACCGACCGCCGGCGGCGCAAGCAGCTCGAGTTCAACGTGGAGCACGGGATCGAGCCCCGGAGCATCGTCAAGGAAGTGCGCGACATCATGGACGGGGCGCGGGACGCCGCGGCCCGCCGGGGACGGCGGGCTGCCGAGCCGCGCCAGGATTATCGCCAGTTGACCCCGGACCAGCTCGCGCGGCGGATTTCCCGGCTGGAAAGGGAGATGTTCGAGCATGCCCGCAACCTGGAATTCGAGGACGCCGCGCGGCTCCGGGACGAGCTGCAGGCCCTTCGTCGCGTCGAACTGGGACTTCCGGCCGATTCTGCCCTGTGACGCCGCCTTGCCTTGGGCGCCTGCCTTTCGGTATCGTTCCGCCCGGCCCGCAGCAGGCGCGTAGCTCAGTGGTTAGAGCACTTCCTTGACATGGAAGGGGTCGGTGGTTCGACTCCACTCGCGCCTACCATTAACGATAAATACCCATGCCCGTTATCACACTGCCGGATGGCAGCCAGAGAGTATTTGATCGCCCCGTCACCGTAGGCGAGGTGGCTGCCGCCATTGGGGCCGGGCTGGCACGGGCGGCCCTCGCGGGGCGGGTGAATGATCAGCTGGTTGACACCAGTTACGTCATTGACAGGGACTCCCGTCTCTCGATCGTCACCGCCAAGGATCCTGCGGGCCTCGAGGTGCTGCGCCACTCGACGGCCCACCTGCTGGCCCAGGCCGTCCAGTCCCTGTTTCCCGATGCCCAGGTGACGATCGGGCCTGTGATCGAGGACGGCTTCTACTACGATTTTGCTTTCAAGCGGCCCTTCACGCCGGAGGACCTCGCGGCCATCGAGGCCCGGATGAAGGAGCTGGTGGCCGCCGACCTCCCGGTGGAGCGGCGGGTCATGTCGCGTGACGCCGCTGTCAAGTTCTTCAGCGACCTGGGCGAACGGTACAAGGCCGAGATCATTGCGGCCATTCCCGCGGACCAGGAGATCAGCCTGTACGGTCAGGGTGGCTGGGTGGACCTGTGCCGCGGGCCCCACGTTCCGTCCACTGGCAAGCTCAAGGCGTTCAAGCTGACCAAACTGGCGGGCGCGTACTGGCGCGGCGACTCCCGCAACGAAATGCTCCAGCGCATCTACGGAACGGCCTGGCCTGATGAGGCATCGCTGAAGGCCTACCTGACCCGCATCGAAGAGGCCGAGAAGCGCGATCACCGGAAACTGGGCCGCGAGCTGGACCTGTTCCACTTCCAGGAGGAGGCGCCGGGAGCCGTTTTCTGGCATCCGAAGGGCTGGACCCTCTTCCAGCAGCTCATTGGCTACATGCGGGACAAGCAGCATGCCGCCGGCTATCAGGAGGTGAGCACGCCCGAGATCATGGATCGGCAACTGTGGGTCCAGTCCGGTCACATGGAGAAGTTCGGCGACAACATGTTCATGACGCAGACCCCCGATGAACGGGTGTTTGCCATCAAGCCGATGAACTGCCCCGGACACGTCCAGGTCTTCAATCAGGGGCTGAAGAGCTACCGGGACCTGCCGTTGCGGCTGTGCGAGTTCGGAAAGGTGCATCGCTACGAGCCTTCCGGGGCCCTGCACGGGCTGATGAGGGTCCGGGCGTTCACCCAGGATGACGCGCATATCTTCTGTACGGAGGACCAGATCACCGCGGAGTCCGTGGCTGTCACTGACCTGATCCTCGGCATCTACCGGGACTTCGGTTTCGACGATATCCGGGTCAAGTTCTCCGACCGGCCCGCAAAGCGGGTTGGCAGCGACGACATCTGGGACCGGGCGGAGGCCGCTCTCAAGGAGGCCGCCAGGGCCGGCGGGCTTGAGCTCGAGTACAACCCCGGCGAGGGCGCCTTTTATGGCCCCAAGCTGGAATTCGTCCTGCGGGATGCCATCGGCCGGGACTGGCAGTGCGGCACCCTTCAGGTGGATTTCAACCTGCCCGACAGGCTCGGCGCCTCCTTCGTGGGGGACGACAGCCAGCGCCGGGTGCCGGTGATGCTCCACCGGGCCATGTTCGGCTCCCTGGAGCGATTCTGCGGGATCCTGCTGGAACATCACGCCGGACGGCTGCCGGCCTGGCTGGCCCCGGTGCAGGCCGTGGTGCTCAATATTACGGACCGGCAGGCTGAATTCGCCGGCCGGGTTCAGGAAACCCTGAAAAATCAGGGCGTTCGGGCAGAAGTGGATTTGCGGAACGAGAAGATAGGCTTTAAGATTCGCGAGCACACGCTGCAGCGTGTCCCGTACCTGGTCGTGGTGGGGGACCGCGAGGCACAAAATCTTGAAGTGGCCGTGCGCACGCGCGGTGGCAAGGATCTGGGCACGATGCCGCTCGAGCGGCTGGCCCAGGGTCTGGCCGCCGAGATCGCGAGCCGCGGCCGCACTGTTATGGAGGGTTGAAGTATCGCTGCTAACAAACGAGTCCGCCGGAATGACGAGATCGATGCACGGGAAATCCGCGTCATTGGTGCCGGTGGCGAGCAGGTTGGAATCCTGAGCCGGGAAGCCGCTCTCCAGATGGCGCAGGAGTCGGCCATGGACCTGGTGGAGATTTCACCAACAGCCGTGCCGCCTGTCTGCCGGATCATGGACTTCGGCAAATTCCTGTTCGAAACGAACAAGAAGGCGCATGCAGCGAAGCGGAAGCAAAAGCAGATCCAGGTCAAGGAAGTGAAGTTCCGGCCTGGAACTGAAGAGGGTGATTACCAGATCAAACTGCGCAATCTCCTCAAGTTCCTCGGTTCCGGTGACAAGGCCAAGGTGACCTTGCGCTTCCGCGGCCGGGAAATGGCTCACCAGGAAATCGGGGTGCGTCTCTTGCAGCGCGTCCGCCAGGACCTGGAGTCAGTGGGTACCGTTGAGCAGTTTCCCCGGCTGGAAGGCCGGCAAATGGTCATGGTCATAGCCCCGAAGAAAAAGTAAGTGCCGGAAGAGTGAGTGCCTGACGTAAAACGTGCCTGATGCAAGAAAGAGAGTGACGGTTGATCGCCGGGGCAATCCCGCCGCGCGTGGTCGCCGGAACCCGCCTGCAATGGCCGCCAGTGGCTCCCGATGGAGTCCCGGCGCGGTTCGGACCAGGCCCCAAGGAGACGTAAATGCCCAAGATGAAGACGAATCGGGGCGCCGCAAAGCGCTTCCGGGCGACTGCCAATGGCTTCAAGGCCGGCCAGTCGCATCTCAATCACATCCTGACGAAAAAGAGCTCGAAGCGTAAGCGGCAGCTGGGTGCAATGAACCAGGTTGCCGAGTGCGACGTGCCCGGCGTCAAGCGAATGCTGCCGTACTCATAGGGAGGACCGAAACATGGCACGCGTAAAACGTGGTGTGACGGTCAAGGCCCGTCACAAGAAGATGCTCAAGAAGGCCAAGGGCATGTCCCAGGCCCGGAGCAAGTTGTACAAGACTGCCAAGCAGGCCGTCATCAAGGCCGGGCAATACGCCTTTCGTGATCGCCGGGTGCGCAAGCGCGAGTTCCGCGCACTTTGGATCACCCGGATCAATGCCGCTGCCCGGCTGCACGGCCTTTCGTACAGCCGCTTCATGAGCGGTTTGATCAAGGCGGGCATCGAGGTCGACAGGAAGATGCTGTCCGATCTGGCAGTGCATGACGCGGCGGCTTTTGGCGCACTGGCTGAAAAGGCCAAGACCAGCCTGGCTGCTGCCTGAGCGCCCCACCGGTGCGCTAGTTGGGACCTCGCGGGCGCACGTCGTGCGCCCGCAGATCCTTCCCTTGCTCATGCCGTGCAGATGAAAAGCGGTAATGAATAACGTCGAGTCGTTGCTGGCGCAGGCCCGGGCTGCAGTGGCTGCTGCGGGCGACCTGGCGGCCCTCGATGCGATCCGTGTGCACTACCTCGGCAAGAAGGGCGAGGTTACTGCCTTGCTCAAACAGCTTGGCAATCTGCCGGACGAGCAGCGGCGGGCCCAGGGACAGGTCATCAACGCGGTCAAGGCCTCACTCACCGAGGCACTGGACGCAAGGCGGGACGTCCTCGAAGCAAGCGCCCTGACCCGGGAGCTTCAGGCCAGTGCCATTGATGTCACGTTGCCCGGCAGGGGCCAGCATCCCGGCGGCCTCCACCCCGTCACGCTGACGCTCCAGCGCATCGAGAAGATCTTTGCGGCCGCCGGTTTCGCCGTGCACGAAGGTCCCGAAGTCGAGGATGACTTCCACAACTTCACGGCACTGAACATCCCTGCTGATCATCCCGCCAGGGCCATGCACGATACCTTCTATCTGGCCGACGGCAGGCTGCTGCGAACGCATACGTCACCCGTACAGATCAGGGCAATGCTGCGCCTGGGGGCGCCCCTGCGATTGATTGCCCCTGGCAGGGTGTACCGGTGCGACTCGGATACCACGCACACACCGATGTTCCACCAGGTTGAGGGGTTGGTGGTCGACACGAATGTCAGCTTCGCCAATCTCAAGGCGGTGCTGGCCGAATTCGTCGAACGTTTCTTCGAGCGCTCAGCAACCGTGCGCTTCCGGCCCTCCTATTTCCCGTTCACCGAACCGTCTGCCGAGGTGGATGTGCTGTCCGAGTCCGGCCGCTGGCTGGAGGTCCTTGGGTGCGGCATGGTTCATCCGCAGGTCCTCAGCAATGCCGGTATCGATCCCGAGATGTACACCGGTTATGCATTCGGCATGGGCGTGGAACGGCTGGCGATGTTGCGCTACGGGATCCATGACATCCGGATGCTGTTCGACAATGACCTGCGCTTCCTCCGGCAATTCCATTAAGGCCGCTCGTCAGCACACGCCATGAAGATCAGTGAACAATGGCTGCGGGAGTTCGCCAGTCCGCCGGGCGACACGGCGGCGCTCGTTCACCAGTTGACGATGCAGGGCCTTGAAGTCGAGAGCGTCGAGGCGGCTGGCCCTGCACTGGACGGTGTGGTCGTGGCCCGGGTCGTGGACGTGGCGCCGCACCCGAACGCGGACAGGTTGCGCGTCTGCCAGGTCGATGTCGGGACCGGAACCATCCAGATAGTCTGCGGCGCTGCCAATGTCCGCCCGGGCGGCTTATATCCGGCGGCACTGCCTGGAGCAACCCTGCCCGGCGGCCTGGCGATAGCCAGGGCCACTCTCCGGGGTGTGGAGTCCGGAGGCATGCTGTGTTCCGCGGCAGAACTGGGTCTGGGGGAGTCCGGTTCGTCGTCCCGGGCAGAAGGATTGCTCGAGCTTGAGCCCGCCAGCCGTCCGGGATCGCCGGTGGCATCGGCCCTGGCATTGCCGGATAGCATCCTGGACCTGAAGATCACCCCGAACCGGGCTGACTGCTTTTCTGTCGTTGGCGTTGCGCGGGACCTGGCGGCCACCACGGGCCTGGCATTCAGCGAGCCTGCCGTCATTGCTGTTGCGGCCGGGGATCCGGTCACCTTTCCCGTGCGGGTGGAGGATCCGGCCGGCAGTCCGGATTTCCACGTCCGTGTCATCCGCGGCATCAACCCGGATGCGAGGTCGCCATTCTGGCTTCGCGAGCGGCTTCGCCGGAGCGGGATACGGTCTATTCACCCCGTCGTTGACGTCACCAATCTGGTGATGCTCGAGCTCGGCCAGCCTCTGCACGCGTACGACATGGACAAGCTCGACGGTGGGCTTGTCGTAAGGCGAGCTCGTCCCGCCGAGCCACTGGAACTGCTCAGTGGTGACAGTGTCCAGCTGGATGAATCGTGTCTCGTGATCGCCGACCGCTCGGGCGCCATCGGACTCGCGGGCATCATGGGGGGCAACGGAACGGCGGTCTCCGCCCTGACGACCAATGTCCTGTTGGAGTCCGCGTACTTTGCGCCAGCCGCGATCGCGGGTCGGGCGCGGCGCCTGGGGCTGCAGACGGACGCGTCGACACGCTTCGAGCGCGGAGTTGACCCGACAGGGCAGCGGCGGGCCATCGAACGGGCCACGGCGCTGCTCCTGGGCATTGCGGGTGGCGCAGCCGGACCCTGCCAGGCGGAAGGCTCCGGGGTTGCTCCCCGCGATCCTGTAAGGCTCCGACGCAACCGCCTGGCGCGGGTCCTCGGGGTCTCCGTTCCCGATCAGGACACTGAAAGCATCCTGTCCCGCCTTGGCATGCTGGCGGAACGGGACGGCGATGGCTGGTTGGTTGGTCCCCCAGCATTCCGCTTCGACATAGCCGTTGAAGTCGACCTGATCGAGGAGATCGCCCGTGTGCGTGGCTACGACGGGATAGTGCCGCATCAGGGGTCACAAGCCACGCGCCTGGGAGAGGCGCCAGCCACGCGGGTGAGTGGCGACGTCCTGCGGGGAGTGCTGGTCCAGCGCGGCTATCAGGAGGCAATGACCTATAGTTTCGTGGACCGCGTTGTCGACCAGCTGCTCGCTGGCGGCCGGCAAGGGGTGCCGCTCGTCAATCCACTGTCCGCTGACCTGGCAGTGATGCGCCAGAGCCTCTGGCCCGGACTGATCCAGGGGCTCCGCAACAACATCTCACGTCAGCAACGCCGGGTCCGGCTCTTTGAGTCCGGGGTCCGGTTCATTCCCGCCGGATCCGGTCTGACGGAGGAAGCTGTGGTTGCCGGCATCGCTGCTGGCGCCGCGCTTCCCGAGCAATGGGGCGAGCGCGCGCGGCAGGCGGACTTTTACGACATCAAGGCAGACCTGGAGGCCCTCCTTGCGACAGTGGGCGAGAACGGGGAGTTCGCCTGGGTGACCGACACGCATCCCGCCCTCCACCCGGGATGCACTGCACGCTTGCTCAGGCGGGGGCAGCATCTCGGTTGGCTCGGGTCCCTCCACCCGAGCCTGATCCGGTCATGCGGTCTCGAGGAGGCGCCGATCCTGTTCGAACTCGACCTCGCGTTGTTGTCGGCCGCCACGCTGACCACCTGCCAGGAACCGTCCCGGTTCCCGTCGGTGCGACGAGACATCGCTGTCCTCGTGAAGCGGGACACGCCGTCGGCCAGCCTGGTTCATGCCGTTACCGAAGCGGCAGGGCCAGCCTTGCGCGAGGTCGTCGTATTTGACATCTTCGCGGGCGAACACATCGACACGGGTGAAAAGAGCGTTGCTTTGGGCTTGATTTTGCAGGAAACATCACGCACCCTTACCGACGCTGAGACAGACAAGATCATCGGTGGCGTTATCCAGCGTTTGGCCAGGGATTTCAGCGCCAGGATGCGAGAAAAAGAATAAGAGAACAGATGAGCATGGCTCTCACCAAGGCGGATATGGCGGAGTCCCTGTTCAATGAACTGGGACTAAACAAGCGCGAAGCACGCGAACTCGTGGAACTGTTCTTCGAGGACCTGCGGGCAGCGCTGGCGAGTGGAGAGCAGATCAAGCTCTCCGGATTCGGCAACTTCGACCTGCGGGATAAAAACCAGCGGCCGGGCCGAAATCCAAAAACGGGCAAGGAAATCCCAATCACGGCGCGACGTGTAGTCACGTTTCGCCCCGGACAAAAACTGAAAGCCCGAGTGGAAGCATATGCTGGAGCCGGGGAATAACGACGACCTGCCCCCAATCCCGGGCAAACGCTATTTCACGATCGGGGAAGTCAGCGATCTGTGCGCGGTGAAGCCGCACGTGCTTCGGTACTGGGAGCAGGAGTTCCCGCAACTGAAGCCCGTGAAGCGTCGCGGCAATCGCCGTTATTACCAGCGGCAGGATGTGCTGATCATCCGGCAGATCCGCAGTCTCCTGTATGACGAGGGCTTCACCATTGGGGGCGCCCGGCAGAAGCTCACAGGGGAAGAGGCGCGGTCCGACCTGACCCAGAGCCAGCAGATCATCCGGCAGCTCCGGGTGGAACTGGAAGAAGTCCTCAGGCTCCTGCGCCGCTGAACCGCCGACTGCCGGGATATTTCAGGTATCATTCCCGGCGCTGTTCGAGCGGTCCTGGACCGATCAAATACCACTCAAGGACGGGGCGTGGCGCAGCCTGGTAGCGCACCTGCATGGGGTGCAGGGGGTCGCAGGTTCAAATCCTGTCGCCCCGACCATTCGTGGCATTGATCGGGATCCGGCCGATGCGAACAGCAATTCTTGGCATCGGGCTGCTGCTGGGCTCGGCGGCGGCCATTCCGGCCCCCCCAACCAGCCCGCCAGCGGCCGACAAGGCCCTGTCCCTCGTCCGCCAGTGGGTCTCCGGGCGCTACGACAACGCCATCCAGGCAACCCAGGACCTGGCAAATCCAGCGGTTCCGGACGATCAGAAGCATCGGCTGATGCATCAGCTCTTCGTGCCTGTAACCGTGGACGTACCGGGCATTCCGGGCTACCTCGTCTACCAGCAGTCCTCGGTCGATGGCTCGGATGACCCGGCAGCGATTACGCGCGTTGGACTGCTGCAGTTCTTTGTCGACGACACGGGACAACTGCGGCAGCGCGAGCTGAATTTCAGGGATCCCGAGTCGTTCAAGAATGCCCATCTCGAACCTGATCGCCTGCGGGTCCTGACTCTGGAGGCGTTTCGCTTCGACTCCGGGTGCGACTTTCTCCTGTCGCCAGCCACCGGGGAAACTGAGATTTCGGGCCCAATGGTTCCCGGGGCATGCCGATTCTTCAGCAAGGGCCTCAACAAGGAGCTCATGGCCGATGACGCCGTGACCATCCGGGCCAGCGAGTACTGGTTCCTGGGGCGGTTCGTCGACGAGACCGGCAGGGTCATGTGGGGAAATGCCAGCAAGGAGCCCGTGAAGCTGGTGCGCGTGCCCGTCCCCGCTGAGAAGCCCGGCCATGGGCACTAGACGGACGTAACACGGTCCAATCCCTTTGGGCTCCGGCGCCGAATACCAAGCACCGCGGAGGGGATTTTGCGCTGCCAGCGCCCGTCACCCGCGCCTGTCCACGTGCCCTATTGTTATAATAATATAATGTCTATTGTTGACTGCCGCCCTCGCCAGCCACCGGAGCGCCCATGCTGATCAACAACTGGTACGTCGCCGCCTGGTCCCACGAGGTGACCACTCGCAATCCTTTCGGCGTACGCATGCTGGGATGCGATTTCGTGCTCTTTCGGGACGCCGAGGGTCGCGTGGTGTGCCTGAGTGACGTTTGCTGCCATCGCGGCGCGTCCCTGTCGGGTGGCAAGCTGAAGAATGCCCGTGTGGTCTGCCCCTACCACGGCTGGAACTTTGACGGCCGCGGCAACTGCGTCCTGATCCCGTCCATGGGTGAGGGCGCCCCAATCCCGAAGCGGGCCCGGGTCGACTCCTACCCCACCCAGGAAAAGTACGGGTGGGTGTGGGCCTTCCTGGGAGACCTCCCGGAATCGGAGCGCCCGGCCATCCCGGATCTGTTTCCGGAGTACGAGGACCCTGCCGGCTGGCACCGGATTCCCTACGGCTTCGAGGCCAAGGCCAATTGGATGCGGTTCGAGGAAAACTCGCTCGATACCGCGCACACGAACTTCGTTCACCAGCAATTCGGAGCCATCCGCAATCCCAAGCTCGAGGTTTTCCCCCTCGAGCACAGTGAGTGGGGGGCGCGGGTCGCCCGCATCAAGCCGGCTCCCGGCGCAGATCAGAAGACCGGGGAGATGGCCAAGCTCCTCTCCACGGAGCGAAAGTCGACCCAGGTCGAGCTGGAGTTCAGCCTGCTCGGACTTTGTCATCGCATAAAGCCCACCTTCCGCGAAGGCATGAGCCTTATCAACTTCACGGCCCGGACTCCGGTCGAGGACAAGCTGAGCCGCGCGTTTGGCTGGCAGGCCCGCAACTACCTGAAGGAACCGCAGTACGACGCCGAGCGCATTGCTGCCATCGAACTGGCGGTGAAGGAAGACCTGTCTGTCGTCGAGCGCGTTCGCCCGATGCACACGCCGGCGTCGCTTGCTGATGAACTGCTGGTCGAGACGGATGGCATGGAAGTGGCGTTCAGGAAATGCTGCGCGCGCTGGGCGGCCAAGGGTTGGGAGATCGACCGGACTGAACTTGATCGGCTGGGGCGACAGCAGGTGCTGGTGATTCCTTCGCCCGCCCGGCGCGAAGACCCCAAGAACTGGATCCACAAGACCGTGCCCATGCGGCCGGTCGCCGCTGAATAGAAATCGAATCTCTGGAAGGAACTGGATATGGCGCGGCCGCACATTGAACCACTCGTTGACCGGGACATGCCTTTCAGGAAGATGACCCTTCCGGGCTTCCCCAAGGGCATGCACTACAAGATGCTGAGCCTCGATCCGGACACCGGCGCCTGCTCGATGACCGTTCGGTTCGACGCGGGGTTCCGGCTGCCGCCGGGCATGAGCTACTCGGAGATGGAGCTTTTTGTGACGTCAGGCGCCGTCCACTTCGGCGGCGAGAAGTACGGGAAGGGAAACTTCTTCTTTGTGCCCGCAGGGGTATCCATGCCTGCGATGTCGGTGCCTCGCGGCGCCGAGGGTCTGATGTTCTACAACTACGGCGAGCCGAGCTTCCTGGAGTCTGACGAGGATCATTCGCGCGCCCGGCGCGAGCAACTGGTGGTCGTCAACGCCTACGACGGCTTGCAGTGGAAGGCTGCCGATTTCATCCGCCCGTCGGTTGCGCCAGGCTGCATGGTCAAGATGCTTCGTTCCGATCCGCTGACCCACGCTCACTCGTTGCTCTATTGCATGACTCCCAATTACTGGCAGGACAACATCTCCTATCACGATTGCTGCGAGGAGAGTTACCACATCTATGGCACGTCCTGGATGATGCAGTTTGGCAACCTGCCCACAGGCGGTTATTTCTGGAGGCCGGAGTACATCAACCATGGGGCATTCGCGAGTGAGCTTGGCGTGCTTGGGTTTGGCCGCACCGACAGCCAGCTGCACAACTATTTCCACTTCAATCCCTGGACCAGCCCGGACGACAACCGCCAACGTGCCGCCGCCCAGTGGGCCCGCAACAAGCCAAAGCTGTACGAGTGGGTGCGATCACCGGATGGGCACAATCATCCGCACGACTTTGAATATCCCGGGTTCGATTACGCCGAGGGCGAGCTGAAGTCCGGGCAGTCTCGCTAGTCTAAGGAGAAGGTGCTAGACGAGTCCTTCCCGGGAGAGCCGGTCGATCGTTGCAGCCTGCAGGGCCTGCAGGTCGCCACGCGACCCGCCGACCGACTGGCCGAGCTCGTTCGGGGTTCGCCCGGGAATGTCGCCGTAGCTCGAAGCGAATGCCTGCAGCGGCAGGCGGCTCACGGTGTTGGCGAGGCCCCCACGGTGCCGGCGCTCGCGGAGCCCGGCGATGTCGATGACCCCGTGCGCCGTAATGCTGGCGCCGCCCGGCGGCGCGGTCGAGAGTATGCGGCCTTCGTAATCGACTATCTTGGACATCCCGGTGCTGGACCTTGCCGGCAGACCTGTGTCCGGCACTCCCGCCGTGTTCGCCGATACCACATACGCCATGTTCTCGGCTGCCCGCGCCTGGCGGGCCAGTTCCTTGGCGGTTGATCTCGGGCTGCCCATCTCGCTGGTGGAATGCACCAGGATCTCCGCACCCCTCATGACATGGCACCGGGCGACCTCGGGATAGAGGATTTCTTCCGAGGCCACGGCGGAGATCCTGCCGATGCATGTATCCGCGACGGGATACACACCCGCCAGACCGTAGCGGTCGAGGTAGCGATCCCAGACGTCATAAGGACTTGGCGAGTACAGCGAGATCAGGCGACGGTAACGCAGGACGACGTCGCCGGACGGGCTGATGAGGAAGCTGCACTGGAAGTACAGGTCCGGAAAATGGGGGTCGGCTTCGTACGCATTGCCAGCCAGGAAGAACCCGCCCCGGCTCGCGACGGAACCCAGGCCTTCGTACTCCGGACCTTCCATCTCGAGGCAGGCCAAGTCCCGCCAGGCGGCAAAGCGGCCCTGGCCGGGAGCCCCGGTGAGCACGTATTCCGGGAGCACGACCAGTCGGACGGGCAGCCCATGGCTTTCCGCGAGGAGGGGCGTGCTGGCGTCGAGGGCCGAACCGATGGCCTCGATGCTGGCGGCCATGCGGAGGCGGACTGCCTGACGGTCGGGAAGTCCGGCTACGGCGTGCGTGGGGACCTGCAGTGCAAGCGCGAGATACGGGGCGATCAGGCTCTGGCCCATCAGAGTTCAACCCGGGACGTCAGTCGCCGGTCCGGAAAGCCCGGCCCGCAGGGGGCGGACCAGCTGCGTGGTGAGCACTCCATACCGACTGTCATCGCGCAGCTGCCGGTCCTCGATCCCCAGCAGGATCGGTTCAGCGCCGCGTCGATGGATGTTCACCTTGGCGTTGTACGCATTCCGCCTCAGGCCATGCTTGTCCTCGATGGCCAGCTTCCGTATGGAGAATGTGCCGTCGGGACACGCTTCGCCGGTCAGGTAGCACTTGATCGACTCGACTGCCTCGCCTGACAGTTCCAGCCCGTTAAGTTGGGACAGGCTGCTTTGCGCCTGGTCCATGAAGCCGATTGCGTCGAAGTCTGCGCCGCCCTCCAGCCCCCCGGCCTGGCGCATCGGCGTGCTGAACTCGCCAACCAGGATCTGGCCAGGCAACGCATACTCGATCATCCGCGCCAATTCGATGGTCACGTCGCCAACCACATCGCAATAGATTGTCGGGTTCAGCCCTTCCGCGTGATTGAATTCGTAGCAGCTCCCGACGTGGAAAGTTGTTCGAAGGAGGGGGACGCCCCGGCTGTGGCCCTTCTGCCGCGCAATTGCATTGTCGGCGAGCACCAGGTGCATGAAGTGGTACAGGTTGGTGTTGGCCTCCAGCCCGGTATCCCGGTTCCAGATGTAGAAGCCGTCGCCCGTGCTCGAGCGGGCGAAATTGACCATCATCCGCCGCCCGAGGAGCCGGCTGTGGGCCGCATTAAGCGAACACGAAAGGCTGTTCAACTGGTTCATCTGCTCGAACGGACCAAGAAGCCCGAAGCCGACAATGTCGAACAGCGCAACCGCTCGATCGCGCACGTAACTCACGCTGTAACGCTTCACGAGCCGCTCGATTGCTGCCGTTTCTGCCGGTGACGCTGACAGCGGCTGGCGAAGGGCGACGGCTTTCGGTTCGACACCGAGGAGCCGGGTGGCGTTGTGCATCTGCCGCGGCGAGAACTGCCGGGCGCCGGAGAGCAGGTGCATGATGAACTGGTGGGCGGGGGTTTCGGAGGCCGGATCCGCGCCGGGCGGCCCAGTCGTCGAACCGTAGCTGGCCACCGCGTAGTGCGGAACCACCAGAACCTGAACGCCGTCGCGGGTGGGTGACCAGGCCAGTACGAGGTTCTGCCCGAGGTTCCAGTGGGCATGGAACTGCCGGTCAAGCTCCAGCAGGTTGCCGCGCTGTCGAAGATCGAGGTCCTGCTCCGGACCGCGGAGGCCGTCCGGCGCCAGTGGGTCAGTGAGCATGGATCCGGGCCGCAGGCCCCAGGTTCCTTCCATGGGCGATGCGCTGGCTACAGTCTTTGCCAGCAGCCAAATAGTGACTTAGGATGCATGAGCGCTCCGCGCCATTGCAATGGCCCGACCACAGGTCCCGCATTTGCTCCCCTTGACGTCCAGCATAGCCGCCGAACTGCGCTCGATTGTAGGGGGCAACGGCTATCTGGACGAATCCGCCGACCTGTCGGGCTACCTGACCGAGTGGCGGGGTCTCTACAAGGGCTCCACGCCCTGCGTTCTCCTGCCAGCCACGACCAGCCAGGTAGCGGCCATACTGCGCGTCTGCTCCGCGCACCGGATAGGCGTCGTCCCGCAGGGGGGCAACACGGGCCTGGTCGGCGGAGCCATCCCGCATTCAAGTCCCGACCGGCCCCAGGTACTTCTTTCGGCCCGGAGACTCAAGGCCATACGCAACGTCGACCCGGGGAATTTCACCATCACTGCCGAAGCTGGCTGCGTGCTGGCCGACGTCCAGTCGGCCGCCGCCGCGGCCGGACGACTGTTTCCACTCAGCCTGGCGGCGGAGGGCAGCTGTCAGCTCGGTGGCAACATCTCGACGAACGCCGGCGGCACGGCCGTACTTCGTTTCGGCACGATGCGCGACCTCGTCCTGGGACTCGAGGTTGTCCTCGCCGATGGCAGGGTGCTGGACGTGCTACGTGGCCTCCGCAAGGACAACACCGGTTACGATCTCAAGCAGCTGTTCATCGGTGCCGAGGGCACGCTGGGTTTCATCACCGCAGCCACCTGCAAGCTGTTCCCGCAGGCGAGGCGAGTCGTGACGGCGTGGCTTGGCACGCCGTCACCGGATGCCGCGATCCAGGTCTATGCCGCCGCCCGTGCCCAGCTTGGCGACGACCTGACGGCCTTCGAGTTCGCGAATCAGCTGACGCTCGACTTGGTCCTCAGGCACATTCCGGGAACCCGGTCCCCGCTCGCCGGCGGCAGCCCGTGGCACCTGCTCATGGAGATCAGCACGCCCCGGGATGACCCGGCGCTGGAAGTTCAGGTCCAGGAGTTCCTGGGCCGGATGCAGGATTCCGCATTGGTCAGCGATGGAGTCATTGCATCCAGCGGCGCCCAGCGCGAGGCCCTCTGGCGTCTCCGGCACAGCATGTCGGAAGCCCAGAAGAAGGAGGGCGCCAGCATCAAGCACGACGTATCCGTGCCCGTGGCCAGCATGGGCCGCTTCCTCGACATTGCGACTTCCGCCGTGGGGCTGCTGGTTCCCGGGGTGCAGGTCGTCGCCTTCGGGCACCTGGGCGACGGCAATGCCCATTTCAACCTGACACAGCCGGCCGGTGCCGATGGCGCGGCGTTTCTGGCCCGCTGGGACGAGATCACCCGTCGGGTTCACGACGTCACGGTAGGCCTGGGAGGAAGCTTCAGCGCCGAGCATGGCATCGGCGCGCTGAAGGTTGCCGAGCTGGCGCACTGGCGGGGCGGGGTGCCCCTCGAACTCATGCGGGCCATCAAAGGTGCCCTGGACCCCCTCGGCATCATGAATCCGGGCAAGCTGTTTACCGCCGATTCCTGAGGCCCGGGCCGGCGCTCCCGGTGCTAAACTTGCGGCCCGTTCGGGCCGCACGGCGCGGCGTCTCCAGGCATTGTGAGTTACATGAGCACCCCCAAGAAGGGCACCGGTGAACCCTCCGGTAGCGGCGAGCGACGTTTTTCCAGCGTGGTGGTCGACGGCGTGTCGCAGGCACCCAGCCGTGCCATGCTCCGCGCCGTCGGTTTCACCGACGCGGACTTCCGCAAGAGCCAGATCGGGGTGGCGTCGACGTGGAGCATGGTGACCCCGTGCAACATGCACATCGACGGCCTGGCCAGGGCGGCAGCGGCGGGCGCCGACGGGGCCGGCGGCAAGGCCGTCCAGTTCAATACGATCACCGTCTCCGACGGCATCTCGATGGGCACGCCGGGCATGCGCTATTCGCTCGTGTCGCGGGAAGTCATTGCTGATTCGATTGAAACCGTGGTGGCGGCGGAAGGCTTCGACGGCTTCGTTGCCATTGGCGGCTGCGACAAGAACATGCCCGGTTGCGTCATGGCGATGGCGAGACTCAACCGGCCCTCCGTATTCGTCTACGGCGGAACGATCCAGCCCGGCGCCGAGCGGCGCGACATCGTGTCCGTCTTCGAGGCGGTTGGCGCCGTCGCCAGTGGCAGGATGACGGAGGTCCAGTTGCTCGAAGTCGAGCGGACGGCCATTCCAGGTCCTGGGTCCTGCGGCGGCATGTACACCGCGAATACGATGGCCTCGGCAATCGAAGCCCTCGGGCTCAGCCTGCCGAACAGCTCAGGCCAGGAGGCAATTTCGCAGCAGAAGCGGGAGGATGCGCTCCGTGCCGGGTCCGCAGTGGTAGACCTCGTCAAGCGCGGCATCAAGCCGTCGGACATCCTCTCGCGGGAAGCTTTCGAAAATGCCATCACGGTGGTCATCGCGCTGGGCGGTTCCACCAACGCGGTTCTGCACCTGATCGCGATGGCCCACGAGGCAGGCATTACCCTGACACTGGAAGACTTCACCCGCGTAGGCAAGCGCGTGCCGGTCCTGGCCGACCTCCGCCCCAGCGGCAAGTACTCGATGTCTGAACTGGTGGCAATCGGGGGCGTCCAGCCACTGATCAAGCTCCTGCTGGACGGAGGGTTGCTGCACGGGCAGTGCCTCACCGTCAGCGGCCGCACGCTGGCGGAGAATGCGGCACCGGTACGGCCGTACCCTCCCGGACAGAGCATCGTTCGCAACCTTGATAATCCATTGAAGAAGGACAGCCATCTTGTTGTTCTTTATGGGAACATTGCTCCGGATGGAGCGGTTGCCAAGATCAGTGGCAAGGAAGGGCTGCGCTTCCAGGGGCGGGCCCGCGTGTTTGGCTCCGAAGAACTGGCACTGGCCGCGATCCTCGATGGCACTGTAATTGCGGGTGACGTCGTCGTCATTCGGTACGAGGGTCCGAAGGGCGGACCGGGCATGCGCGAGATGCTGAGTCCCACTGGCGCCATCATGGGCAAGGGCCTCGGTGACAAGGTAGCCCTGATCACCGACGGGCGTTTCTCAGGGGGCAGCCATGGGTTCGTCGTCGGCCACGTTTCGCCGGAGGCGGCCGTGGGCGGCCCCATAGCCCTGCTGGAGGATGGTGACCGGATCACCATCGATGCCGAGCACCGCACGATCGAAGTCGACCTGCCATCGGCGACGCTGGAACACCGCCGCGCCCAGTGGAGTCCCGCACCCGGGACGCCGCCACCGGGCGTCCTCAGCAAGTACGCCCAGCTGGTCAGTTCCGCGTCGCTCGGCGCGGTCACGACCCGGTAAAAGAACCCAGAGCATGACAACCAAGCGCACTGGCGGACCGCGTCCGCCTCACCCGGGTTCGGCCTGGGTAGTCCTGAAGTTCGGCGGCACCAGTGTGTCGACCGCCGAGCGCTGGCAGACGATTCTTGGCCTGGTCAGGCAGAGGCAGGCGGAAGGCTTCCGGCCCATCGTCGTGCATTCGGCACTCGCCACCGTCTCCAATCGGCTCGATGATCTCCTGCGCAGTTCGCGGGACAAGGAAGCCCGGCCGTCCATTGAAGACCTGAAGTCACTGCATTACACCCTGGCGACAGCACTCGGCATCGACGGCGCCCGGGAACTGGCTGAGTACTTCAACGAACTGGAGCAACTCCTTGCTGGCGTCCACCTGATCGGGGAAGTCAGCCCGCGGATCCAGGCCCGGGTCATGGCCATGGGTGAACTGCTGGCGACCAGGCTCGGCGCTGCGTACCTGAGGAAGCAGGGGCTTGCGGTGACCTGGCTTGACGCCCGCACACTCCTGCGGACCGTGCCTGTCACAGGCGCCAACGAGCGCGGTGCCTACCTCGCCGCCAGCTGCGAGTTCGACCCCGATCCGCTGCTGCTGGAGCGCCTCGCGGCGCTGGATGGGGTGGCCCTTACCCAGGGCTTCATTGCCAGCAATGCCAGGGGTGAATGCGTCCTGCTGGGCAGGGGCGGTTCCGACACTTCCGCGGCCTACTTCGCGGCCAAGCTCCAGGCGAGCGCCCTCGAGATCTGGACGGACGTGCCGGGCATGTTCAGTGCCAATCCAAAGGTCGTCCCCGGTGCCCGACTGCTGCGCACGCTCAGTTACGAGGAAGCGCAGGAGATCGCCTCCACCGGTGGCTCGGTCCTGCATCCGCGCAGCATCAGCCCCTGCCGTCGTCATGGCATTCCCCTGAAGGTGCTGTGCACGAACCAGCCCGAGCTTCCTGGCACTCTCGTGACGACCAGGGCGGGCAGCGACGCTCCACGGGTCAAGGCAATTTCAGGCCGCAGCCGCATTACGCTCGTGTCGATGGAAACCCTTGGAATGTGGCACGAGGTCGGGTTCCTGGCCGACGCCTTCCGCTGCTTCTCGGACCTCGGCTTGTCAGTCGACCTGGTATCCACGTCCGAAAGCAACGTCACGGTCACCCTCGATCCGGGCGTCAATCCCATCGATGCGGGCAATCTCGCCGAACTTCAGGGCCGGCTCGAACGCCTGTGCAAGGTCACCATCATCGAGGGTGTGGAAATCGTCAGCCTCGTTGGACAGAAGATCCGGGCAGCACTCCATGAGATCGGCCCGGCCCTCGAAGCTTTCGAGGAGCACAAGATTCACCTGGTGAGCCAGTCGGCCACCGACCTGAATCTCTCATTTGTCGTTGAAGAGGGCCAGGCCGCCCGGCTCATCCAGAAGCTCCACGGGACGCTGGTCCAGCCGGGACCGGACGACGAGGTTTTTGGCGAGACCTGGGAGGAGCTCCAGGGCGGGGCGCGACAGGCAGTGGCGCACCATGAGCCCTGGTGGGTCCGGCGCCGGAACGAGCTGGCCGCCATCGCCCGCGAACGAGGTGCCGCCTACGTGTATGACCTGGCGACAGTGCGCGCAGCGGCCGGACGCCTGAAGGGCCTCCGGTCCGTGCACCGGGTCTTCTTCGCCATGAAGGCCAACAATTGCATCGATATCCTGCGGGCCCTCCACGACGAGGGCCTGAACTTCGAGTGTGTGTCTCCCAGTGAGATCAGCCGGGTCCTGGAGCTGTTCCCCGGGATCGATCCCCAGCGGATTCTCTACACGCCCAATTTCGCGCCCCGCGGCGACTATGAGTTCGGACTCCAGCGCGGCGTGTGGCTGACCCTCGACAACCTCCATCCGCTGAGGTACTGGGGCGACCTGTTCAAGGGCAGGCAGGTCTTCCTGCGAATCGATACCGGCCATGGCCGTGGACACCACCAGCATGTGAAGACGGCTGGCACGCACTCCAAGTTCGGCATTCCGCTCTTCGAGCTTGAGGAGGCCCGCGAGCTGCTGGCCGCCTGCGGCGCCACGGTCATTGGCCTGCATGCGCACGTTGGCAGCGGAATCCTGACTCCGGAGAACTGGCAGGAGGTGGGCAGGGAACTCGTCGCCGTCGCCGAGGACTTTCCTGACCTGCGTTACCTGGATCTCGGCGGGGGCCTCGGCGTGCCGGAAAAGGCCGGCCAGCCGCCGCTCGACATGGCCGCCGTGGACCTGGGCATTGGGGAAATACGCGCGGCAAGGCCCGGCCTCGAAGTCTGGCTGGAGCCCGGCCGCTACCTGGTTGCCGAGGCCGGAGTCCTGGTGGCCACGGTCACCCAGACCAAGGGCAAGGGCCAGGTGCAGTACGTCGGCATGAGCACGGGGATGAACAGCCTGATTCGTCCCGCCCTCTATGGCGCTTACCATGAGATCGCGAACCTCAGCCGGTGGGGCGAGGCAGCCACCCAGGTCGTCACTATCGTCGGCCCGATCTGCGAGACCGGGGACAGGCTCGGCTCCGACCGGTTGCTGCCACGCTGCTCCGAGGGAGACGTGCTGGCGATCGCGAATGCCGGCGCCTATGGGTTCGTAATGAGTTCCCGCTACAACATGCGGGAACCAGCGATGGAGATCGCCATCTGAGGCGCGCGGGGTACGTTGCGCCCTAGGGCCGGTGCCGTCGTTCGAGTTCGCCCAGGACCTCGTCCAGGGTGACTTCCCTGGCCGCCAGCAGCACGAGCACGTGGTAAAGCAGGTCGGCGGTCTCGGACACGATCCGGGCCCGGTCATCCCCGACACCGGCCAGGGCCAGTTCCACGCCTTCCTCACCGACCTTCTGCGCCACTCTCTGGCGACCCGACGCCAGCAGTGATGCGGTGTAGCTGGTGTCCGGCGGCGCACTTCGCCGATCAGCGATGATCCGCTCAAGCTGATGAAGAAAGTCCGGTTCGTTCGTCATGGACGCACCTCGATGCCCGCCTGCCGAAGAAACGTCTTCAGCGGCCCGATATGAATGAGCCCCCGGTGGAAGACGCTCGCGGCAAGCGCGCCATCCACGCCGGCCGCGGAGAATACCCGCAAGAAGTGGTCCATCGTGCCAGCACCGCCCGAGGCTACCAGCGGCACGGCGGACAGAGCCCGAATCTCCTGCAACTGTGCGATGTCATAGCCCTGCCGGACGCCGTCCTGGTTCATGCAGTTCAGTACGATCTCGCCCGCGCCACGCTCCTGGACTTCCCGTACCCAGGTGGATGTCGAGAGTCCGGAGAATGCCGTCTTGGACGGATCACCGGTGTTGCGGTACACCCGGAATGCTCCATTTTCCTCACGGCTGTCGATGCCAACTACCACGCACTGCGAGCCGAATCGCCGGGCCAGATCCGTGATGAGTCCCGGGTTGGCGAGGGCAGGGCTGTTGATGGAGATCTTGTCCGCCCCGTTCCGGAGAACTTGCTCCGCATCCGCCACGCTGCGTATGCCGCCGGCGACGCAGAAGGGAATGTCCAGTACCGCGGCAACCCGGGTTATCCAGCCACGGTCCACCGAACGGCCCTCGGGACTGGCGGTGATGTCGTAGAAGACAAGCTCGTCCGCCCCTTCGTCGCGGTAGCGGCGTGCGAGGTCGATGATGCCGCCGACGACCTCGTGATCACGGAACTGGACGCCCTTGACCACCTGGCCATCCCGCACATCGAGGCAGGGAATTATGCGGCGCGCGAGAATGACTCGATCTCCTCGAGGGTGAGCCGGCCATCCAGCAGCGCCTTTCCCGTGACCACCGAGGCGGCTCCAGTCGCCGCCAGTTGCCGCAGGTCCTCAAGCGACCCCACGCCACCGGAGGCGATGACGTCCGCCTGGGGAAAGCGCCTGGCGCATTCGCGGTAGAGCGCCAGGTTCGGTCCGGCGAGCGTCCCGTCCTGGGCAATGTCAGTGCAGAGGAAATGCCGGGCTCCCCGGGTGCAGAACCGGTCGAACAGGTCCCAGAGGCTGCTGCCGCTGTCCTGGACCCAGCCCCGCGTCAGTACCTGCGGGTCCGAGCGCGGTGGAACGCGGACGTCGAAGGCCAGCACCAGGTGGTCCGTCCCCAGCCGGTCGAGCCATTCCAGTGCGACATCGGGCTGTTCGGCAGCCACGGACCCCACGACGACCCGGTCGGCGCCGGCGGCCCGCAATGCCAGTGCACGGTCCAGGTCGCGCACCCCGCCGCCTGCCTGGACCGCCACGCCAGCCTGGCTCGCCATCGCGCTGATGAGGTCCATGTTCCGGGGACTGCCGGTCTTCGCACCATCCAGGTCGACGACGTGCAACCGCCGGAGGCCTGCTTCCCCGTAGCGGCGAGCCAGGTCCAACGGGTCGGCGCTGTACACGGTGACACGGGCAAAGTCGCCCTGGTAAAGCCGGACGCAGCGTTGGTCGAGAAGGTCGATGGCGGGGATGACTTCCATGTCTCAGTATCTCGTCAGGAAGTTCGCGAGGACCTGGGCGCCAAGCGGTCCGGAGCGCTCCGGGTGAAACTGGGTCGCGAGGAAATTGCCGGCCTCGACGACCGCCGAGAACGGCCATCCGTAGTCAGTCTGGCCGACCGTCGCTGCACCCAGTTCCGCCGCGTAGCCGTGCACGAAATAGAAGTAGCTGCCGTCGGCCACTCCGGCGAGTAGCGGGCTGGGCCGCTTTGACACGACCTGGTTCCAGCCCATGTGGGGAACGGGACGGCCGGGAGCGGCGGCGAAGCCCCGGACGGCACCCTTCAGAATGCCGAGGCACTCGGTGTCGTCCTCTTCGGACCGGTCGAACAGCAGCTGCAGCCCCAGGCAGATTCCCAGTACCGGCTGGGTAAGTCGGGGAATCACCGTGTCCAGACCTTTCAGCCGCAGGCGCTCCATCGCCGCCCGGGCCGCCCCCACGCCAGGCAGGATCACGTGGGACGCAGACCGGATCGCAGCGGGATCGGCGGTGAGCTCGCCGGCCGCGCCAAGCCGTTCGAGGGCAAAGCGGAGGGAGGCGATGTTGGCGCCGCCACCATCAACAATCGCCACGCGTCTCGCGGCCAGGTCCCCGGCGGTCGGGTTCACAAGGTTCCCTTGGTGCTCGGCAGGGAACTGCCCGACCTGGCAATGGCTTGTCGCAGGGCCCGGCCAAAACCCTTGAAGCACGCTTCGACCATGTGATGGGTATTCTCACCCTGAACGGCAATGTGCAGGTTGGCCCCCAGGCTGTCGGTCACGGAGCGGAAGAAGTGGGGAACCAGTTCCGTGGGCAGTTCGCCAACCACGGCGCGGGGAAACGTGCCATCGAATACGAGGTATGCCCGTCCGGAGAGATCGAGGCTGATGCGGGCCTCGGTCTCGTCCATGGGCAGCAGGAAACCAAAGCGGCCGATCCCGCGCTTGTCGCCCAGCGCAGTCCTTAGCGCTTCGCCAAGGGCCAGGGCCACATCCTCGACCGTGTGGTGCTCGTCGACCTGGAGGTCGCCGTCGCAGGCGAGCGTGAGGGCAAAGCCGCCGTGTTTCGCCACCTGGTCCAGCATGTGATCGAAGAAGCCGATGCCCGTCCGGATACTCACCGGAGCCTCGGCGTCCAGGTCGATGCTTACGGAGATCCGGGTCTCGCGGGTCTCGCGGCGGACACTGGCGGTGCGCGGGCGGTCGATGACGGCGTGGGCGATCCCGCTCCACGATTCCGGATTCGCGGGATCGACACGGTAGCCCTGCACGCCGATGTTCCTCGCAAACTCGAGATCGGTGGCACGATCACCGGCAACAAAGCTTCTTTCCCGATCGAGATTCACCGTGCCCAGGAAGTCACCCAGGTGACCCGGATTCGGCTTGCGGCACGTGCAGCGTTCCTCCGGCCGGTGGGGGCACACGAAGACCCGCCGGAAACAGATGCCCTGTGACTCGAAGAGGCGAAGGACGAAATCCTGGACCTCCTGAAAGGCCGCTTCGGGAAATGCCGGCGTGCCCAGGCCGTCCTGGTTGGTGACCATGACGAATTCGTAGCCGGCCTCACGGAGGCGGAGGAGGGCGGGAATGACTCCCGGTACCAGGGCCACCTTGTCGAGACGGTCCACCTGCTCGTCGGCAGGCTCGACGATCAGGCATCCATCCCGGTCCAGGAAAGCGATCTTGCTGGTGCTTGCCATCAGTTCCCCAGTGCCTTGAGCAGCTTGTCATTCTCTTCCGCGGAGCCGACGGTGATCCGGATCCCGCCGGGCAGCAACGGGTCCCAGCTGAAATCCCTGAGCAGGATCCCGGCTTCCCGGGCACGGCCGACGAGCGCCGCGGCGTTGCGTGATTCCACGAAGATGAAATTGGCGGCGCTGGGCCATACGCGATCGACCCCCCGTATGTGGGGCAGGGCGAGCATCAGTCGTTCGCGTTCAGCAAGGATCAGGCCGCGGCGGCGGGCAAGCTCCAGGCCCGCGTCGGGCGTCAGCAGGCGGAGGACGGCGTCCTGGCTGGTCGTCGGGAAGCAGTAGGGTGGCAGTACGCGGCCCAGGAGTTCGACCAGGCTGGCGGGTCCTATCAGCGCACCGCAGCGGACCCCGGCCAGGCTTAGCGCCTTCGACAGGGTGCGCAACACCACCAGATTCTCGTGAGCCGCCAGCAACGCGGCCATGGGGTCGTCGCCTGCAAACTCCTGGTATGCCGCGTCGAGGACCACGACGCCGCGACCCTTCAGGCCCGCGCAGAGGCGGCTGATATCGGCATCCGGGAAGCGGTTGCCCGTCGGGTTGTTCGGGGAACACACGAAGACCAGCTTGGTTGCCGGCACCCACTCGCGAAGGATGGCCGCGACCGGCAGGCTGAAGCCCTGGGCCCGGGCCAGCGGCACCTGCTGCACCCCGGCTCCCTGGATCCGGGCGTACACCTCGTACATCCCGAAGGTCGGCGGGCAGATGAGCACGTTGTCCTGGCCGGCCCGGCAGAAGGCACGAACGAGGACGTCAATGGCCTCGCTGGAGCCGCGGGTGACCAGCAGCTGACCCGGCTGCAGGCCGTAATGGGCCGTCAGCCGCTCTGTAAGCTCCGCAGGGCGGGGGTCGGGGTAGCGATTGAGTCCGTCACGGGTCTCGTCGCCCGGCGGACGCCAGGGCGTCTCGTTGGCATTGAGCCGGATGAAGCCGCCCAGGTAATCCGCAGGCCTGTAGGGCCGAAGCTGGCGGATGTCCGGTCGGAGAAGCTCAATGGCGCCGGTCATGGTCGTGTATCCGCCGCATCGAGGCGCACGGTGACGGCCCGCGCGTGGGCATCGAGGCCTTCGAGCCCCGCCAGGGTCCGCACGGTCGGGGCGAGCCCCCGCAGGCCGGTGAGGCTGACTTCCTGCACGGTCATGCGCCGCTGGAAATCCGTGACCGAGAGTCCGCTGTAGGCGCGCGCGTAGCCGTAGGTGGGAAGCACGTGATTGGTTCCGCTGCAATAGTCGCCGACCGACTCGGGGGTCCACCGGCCCAGGAATACGGATCCGGCGGTACTCACGTTCTCGGCAAACGCGCGCGGGTCCGCGACCTGCACGATGAGGTGTTCCGGGGCGTACTCGTTGGCTGCCGCAGTGGCTTCCTCCCTGCTGGACACGAGCACGGCGACGGCATGCCGGAGCGACTGTTCGATGATCGACCTCCGGCTCAGCGATGCCAGGGAGTTTTCGATCTCCCGCTCGACTTTGGCCAGTAATTCGGCATCGAGCGTCACCAGGACCACGTGAGAATCGGGACCGTGCTCCGCCTGGGACAGCAGATCCATGGCCACAAACCGGGGATCGGCCAGGCGGTCGGCGACCACCATGACTTCCGATGGCCCGGCGGGCATGTCGAGGGCGGCCCCTGCCGGATCGCTCGCCACGATCGACTTCGCCGCCGTGACCCAGGCGTTGCCGGGACCGAAGATCTTGGCCACCTTCGGTACGGAGGCAGTTCCGTAGGCCATGGCTGCGATCGCCTGGGCGCCTCCGGCCTTGAAGATGTCGCGGATACCGCAGGCGCGCGCGACCACCACGACTGCGGGATCTGCCAGCCCGTCGGGTCTGGGAGGCGTGCACATCACCCGGGTGGGGCAGCCTGCGATCGCGGATGGCACGCCAAGCATGATGGCAGTCGACGGCAGCGGCGCAGAGCCCGCCGGCACATACAGGCCCACAGCATCCAGGGGTTTGCTGATTCGCTCGCACACCACGCCAGGCGCCGTCTCGATGCGCAACGGCGGCGTCG
The DNA here is from genome assembly GCA_040080965.1 of Gammaproteobacteria bacterium. Taxonomy (GTDB): domain Bacteria; phylum Pseudomonadota; class Gammaproteobacteria; order Steroidobacterales; genus SHZI01. The sequence goes on from JBEBHH010000001.1 coordinate 186,204, forward strand.
TCTGGGCTTCGTGGAAGCGGCGCACATTGGCAATGGCTGTCGCAATGGCAGCATGCGCCTCGGCAGGCAGGGCAGCCTCTGCGGATTGCGCTTCGTGGTCGGAAACCCGCAACTCCGCCAGTGGAGCCCGGTCGAGGTCGCGGGCCAGCCGGAGCAATGCTGCATCCCCGTCCTGCCGGACCTCAGCAATGATCCTGCGTACCTTCGCGTCCAGCTCGGGATTCCGGGCAATCGCGGGGCGCAGCAGCGCCGCCCGGCGGACAGCCGGGTCCATTGCTGACCAGTTACACCGGCTGAAGCGGATCACGCGAGCATCTTCTCCACGGGAATGACCAGCACCGACGTGGCGCCAGCCGCCTTGAGGCTTTCGAGCGTTTCCCAGAAGACGTTCTCCCGGCACACGACGTGCACGGCGACGCGATCATCGCGGCCATCGAGGGGCAATACTGTCGGCGCCTCAGATCCGGGGAGGAGGGCTGCAATCCGGGCGAGAGCGGATTTCGGTGCGTGCATCATGATGTACTTGCTCTCTCGCACCTGCATCACGCCTTCGACGCGCTGGAGCAGCTTGCCGATCCACTCCGCTTTCTCCGCTGGCACCTGGACAGGCGTCTGCAGCAGCACGGCGTGGCTCTCCAGGATGGTCTCACCTTCGCGAAGCTTGTTGGCAATCAAGGTGGCGCCAGTGGAAACGAGGTCGCAGATCGCGTCAGCCCGGCCCAGGCTGGGCGCAATCTCCACAGCACCGGAGAACTCCACGACGGTCGCATTCACGTTCTGGCGCCGGAGGTAGTCCCGGACAATGGACGGGTAACTGGTGGCAATGCGCCGTCCTTCGAGCCCCGCGGCATTGCGCAGGGGGCTGCCGTCCGGATAGGCGAATGCCAGGCGGCAGTGCCCGTAATCCAGGGAGCGGAGGATGCGGAAGGGCTCGACGGGCTCCTGCTGAAGGAAGTGCAGCCTCTTTTCCTCCACGATGTTCAGCCCGGCAATCCCCAGATCGCAGACATCGTCCCGCACGAGGCCGGGAATGTCGTCGTCCCGCACGAGCAGCACGTCCACTGGCATGTTTTCGCCAAACGCTATGAGCTGGTCCGGGCCCTTGGTGTACTTCAGGCCGCAGCGCTGGAGCAGGTCCAGGGATTGTTCCGTCAGTCGCCCGGACTTCTGGATGGCCACCTTGATGCGCGCAGGTTTGTCGGTCATGTGATGCTACTTTCGCCGCCGTTCCAGCGCCTTGCTGTAACCACCGGCTCCACTGTTGAGGTAACGGGCCACGCGACCGATGGTTGTGACGCTGACACCAGTCCTGTCGTGGATCTGCCGATAGGGAAGGCCGCGGTCGAGCAGTTCCGCGACCAGCCAGCGATCTTTGAGGGCCTGCAGCTCCGCAGGAGTGCACAGGTCGACCAGAAAAGCCCGGACTTCGCCGGCATCACGCAGGCTGAGGATGGCCCGGGCGAGCGACTGCTCGGCGGCTTCCTCGTCGCGCGGGGCCAGGATCCTGTGCTCCTTCAAGGTCGCTCCAATGTATTAACGTGTTAGTACGTTAATACAAACACCCCCGCCAAGGCAAGCTCGGGATGGGCACGCGCCGGAGAACCAGGGGCTGGGACCGGAAAACGGCCCGTCAGTGGACCGTGACGCCGCGCAGTACTGCGGCGCCCATGGCGGGTGTGCTGGCTGGCGAAGTCCCGGGGGCCGCAATATCGGCTGTCCTGTGGCCTGACTCGATTGCCGCAAAGACCGCTTTCTCGACGACTTCCGCTTCGGCCTCCAGGCCGAGGGAGTGCCTGAGCAACATGGCTGCACTAAGGATGGTGCCGCAGGGATTGGCCCTGGCCATCCCGGCAATGTCTGGTGCCGACCCGTGAATGGGCTCGTAAAGCCCGCGTAGGCCGTCACCCAATGCTGCTGAGGGGAGCATTCCGAGGGAGCCGGTGAGCATCGAGGCTTCATCGGTCAGGATGTCTCCGAACATGTTCTCGGTGACCAGGACGTCGAAGTCCGCCGCCCGGGACAGCAGGTGCATTGCCGCCGCGTCGACCAGCAGGTGCTCGACCTGGACCTGGGGAAACTCCCGGGGAAACAATTCGGCAGCAATGGACCGCCACAGACGGGAGGTGTCGAGGACATTGGCCTTGTCGATCGACGTGATCCTGCGCCGTCGCTGCATGGCCAGGCGACCGGCCATGCGCAGGACACGCTCGATTTCTCCGCGGGTGTAGGTGCAGACATCGGTGGCCGAATCCGCGGTCCGCTCTTTACGGCCGAAATAGATACCGCCCGTAAGCTCCCGTATTACAAGGATATCAACGCCCGCCAGGCGGGCTTCCTTGAGGGGGGAAGAAGCATAGAGGGCTGGGTGGGTGACGACCGGGCGGAGGTTGGCGTACACCCCCATGGCTGCCCGCATGTCGAGCAGGCCCTGCTCGGGGCGAACGGGCGCGTCAGGGCTGCTCCACTTGGGTCCGCCGACGGCTCCCAGGAGCACAGCGTGCGCCTCCGCGCAAAGCTGGCGCGTTGCCGGCGGAAACGCAGAGCCGGTTGCGTCGATCGCTGCACCGCCGATCAGTCCATCCCGAAAAACGAACTGATGCCCGAAGCGGGAGGCGATGGCCTTGAGTACCCGAACGGCCTCCGCAGTTACCTCCGGGCCGATGCCATCCCCGGCGAGAACGCCGATCAGGGCTTCCACGAGCGCGTGTCTTCGAAGCGGCCGATCGCGTCGGCCTGTTTCAGGAGATAGCCAAGCTGATCGACGCCATTGAGCAGGCAGTACTTGGAGAATCCGTCCATCGGAAAGGACACGGCTCGCCCGTCCGGCAGAAGCACCTTGCTCGCGGTGACGTCCACCGTGACCTCTGCACCGGGATTCTCGATGAGCCAGCCGTGGGTGGCCTTGTCGACGGTCACGGGGATCAGGCCGTTCTTGAGCGAATTGCCCCGAAAGATGTCGGCAATCTCCGTGCTGATGACGGCGTGGATACCGAAATCGAGCAGCGCCCAGGGCGCGTGTTCCCGCGAGGATCCGCAGCCGAAATTATTTCCCGCCACGAGGATTCCGCAACCCGCCGCTTCCGGCCGGTTCAACAGGAATTCAGGCTTCGGGTTGCCGGCACGGTCATAGCGCCAATCCGCAAACAGGGCCTTGCCCAGACCCTTGCGGGTGGTCGTGGTCAGGAATCGCGCTGGAACGATCTGGTCCGTGTCGATATCGGTCTGGGGCAGGACCATGGTCCGCGACTTCACAATGGTGACTTTTTCCATGGATGTTCTCTCAGTGGGCCAGGAGGGGCCGTGGATCGGCGATCCGGCCCGCGATGGCAGATGCCGCGGCGGTCAGCGGACTTGCAAGAACCGTGCGGGCGCCAACGCCCTGGCGGCCCTCGAAGTTCCTGTTGCTGGTGCTGACACACAGTTCACCGCGAGCGGTGACATCGCCGTTCATGCCAAGGCACATGGAGCAGCCTGCTTCCCGCCACTCCGCGCCGGCAGCCAGAAAGATCTCATGCAGGCCCTCGCGCTCAGCAGCCTGCTTGACCTGCTCGGAACCCGGCACCACCAGCATGCGAACCGTCGAAGCCACCTTCCGCCCGCGGAGAATGCTCGCAGCCTCCCGCAGATCCGAGAGCCGGGCGTTGGTGCAGCTGCCGACGAACACGACATTGACGGGCATGCCCAGCATGGGCCTGTTCTCCGTGACGCCCATGTAGGCGAGCGCCTTGCGAAAGCTGTCGTCGGTGGCGGCCGGGACGGGCTGGGCGATGGGAACGACCATGCCCGGGTTCGTCCCGAAGGTGACCATCGGCGTGATCTTGCTGGAGTCGATGGAGATCTCACGGTCGAACTTCGCATCAGGGTCGGAGGGCAACTGGCGCCAGCGGGCGACGGCGGCATCCCAGTCAGCGCCCTTTGGCGCCATGGGCCGGTTCCTGAGGTATTCAATCGTCGTGTCGTCGGGCGCAATCATGCCCGCCCGTGCCCCTGCCTCGATCGACATGTTGCAGATGGTCATGCGCTGCTCCATGTTCAGCGAGCGAATTGCGCTGCCCCTGTACTCGATGACGTGGCCGGTGCCGCCGTCGACCCCGATCTGGCCGATGATGGCAAGGATGATGTCCTTCGCGGTCACGCCCGGCCCGAGCTGGCCGTCGACGGTGATTGCCAGCGTCTTTGGCCGGCGCTGCAGCAGGCACTGTGACGCGAGGACGTGACCGACCTCGGTGGTGCCAATACCGAAGGCCAGCGCACCAAATGCTCCATGGGTGCTCGTGTGGCTGTCACCGCAGACGATCGTCTTCCCGGGCTGGGTGATGCCAAGTTCCGGCCCGATGATGTGGACGATACCGCGCGACTCGCTCTCGAAGCCCAGCAGCTCGATGCCGAATTCCCGGCAGTTCTCGATCATTACCCGGATCTGGGCCGCCGCTGCCGGCTCGGACACGATGTCAAGATCCTTCAGCGATGCCACTCGCACCGTCGGGGTGGAATGGTCGAGTGTCGCCAGGGTAAGGTCCGGACGCCTCACTTTCTGGCCCCGCGAGCGAAGCACCGAGAACGCTTCGGGCGAAGTCACCTCGTGCGTCAGGTGAAGGTCGATATAAAGCACCGCCGGCGTATCGGCGGACTCGGGAACCACGATGTGGTCTTCCCAGACTTTCTGGAAAAGCGACTTGCCGCTCATTTCAGGTGTTCCTGACTGGATGACTGGTGCAGTTTACGAATAGCTAGGTGGCGACACGCTTGCCGGAGGATTGCGCGTCGAGGGGCTCGAGCCAGCCCCAGCGGTCAGCAGTCTTGCCGCTGAACAGGCCGAAGAAGGCATCCTGCAACGCCTTGGTAATCGGGCCCCGCGATCCCGCGCCGACGACCAGGCGATCGACGGAGCGGACCGGGGTAATCTCTGCCGCCGTCCCCGTGAGAAAGATCTCGTCGGCGATGTACATCATCTCCCGCGGAAGGGTCTGCTCCCTGACTTCGATGCCGAGGTCCCGCGCAAGGATCATCACGCTGTCCCGGGTGATCCCCTGGAGGATCGACGCGGCTGCTGGTGGAGTGATCAGCACGCCGTCGCGGACGAGGAACAGGTTCTCGCCGGCGCCTTCGCTGACGGTGCCATCAGCCGCAAGGGCAATGCCCTCCGCAAAGCCGCGGTCGCGGGCTTCGTATCCCACCAGCGTGCTCGACAGGTAGTTTCCGCCCGCCTTGGCGAGGGCCGGAATGGTGTTGGGGGCCACTCGCTGCCACGAGGAAACGCAGACATCCACGCCCTTTTCGAGCGCTTCGGGCCCCAGGTAGGCGCCCCATTCCCAGGCGGCAATGGCGAGCTCGACCGGGTGACCGGGCTTCGGCACTACCCCGACCTCGCCATAGCCTCGATAGGCCAGCGGCCGGATGTAGGCGCTCTTCAGGCCATTGCGCGCCACGACTTCCTTGCAGGCCACATCAATTTCGGCCGCCGACCACGGAATCACGATGCGGTGGATCTTGGCCGAGTCGAGCAGCCGGCGAGTGTGCGCCTGCAGGCGGAATATCTGCGGGCCCGTGGGCGTGGCGTACGCCCGAATCCCTTCGAATACGGAGGATCCGTAGTGGAGGGCGTGACTCAGAACGTGAACGGTGGCGCTTTGCCACGGCACAAGCTTGCCGTTGTGCCAAATCCATTCGGTGGACTTGATGGCCATGTGATGTCCTCTAAAGACGTACGACGTTGTCACCCGCGGCGCTGGCCAGGGCCGATCGGCCCGCCGCCTGCCGGCAGACGCGGTTGATGACTTCCAGGTAGGCGAGGGCGCCAGCCTCGACGATGTCGGTGCTGACGCCATGGCCGCGATGACTGTGGCCATTATAGTCGACGGTAACGGTAACCTCGCCCTGGGCATCCTCCCCCATGGTCACGCTGCGAACCTCGAAGTTCCTGAGGTCGAGATTGATACCTGTGGCCCGCTCAAGCGCCTTGAAGGACGCCTCCACGGGGCCGTCACCAACGGATGCCTCGTCCACTGTCCTGCCATCCGCGTGGCGCAGGCGAACAGCGGCGGCCGCGATGGCCCCGGTGCCTGCCGAAATATGCAGTTCCGCCATCTCCCAGGGGCCCTCACCGCCGGATTCGGCGTTCATGATGATGGCCTCGATGTCGGCATCGAACATTTCCTTCTTGCGATCAGCGAGCTTCTTGAACTCCGCAAATGCCGCATTCAGTTCCTCGTCACCCAGGTTGAAGCCAAGTTGCTGAACGCGGTCGCGGAAAGCATGGCGCCCGCTGTGCTTGCCAAGGACGAGATTCGACCGGCTGATACCCACGTCCTCGGGATTCATGATTTCGTAGGTGGCTGCGTTCTTCAGCATGCCATCCTGGTGAATGCCGGATTCGTGCGCGAAGGCGTTTTCACCCACGACGGCCTTGTTCCTGGGTACGTGCATCCCGGTGATGCTGGCCACGAGCCTGCTCGTCGGATAGAGCTTGTGCGTATCCACGCCCGTGGTGAGGCCGTAGTGGTTGGCCCGAGTCCTGATTGCCATGACGACCTCCTCGAGGGAGCAGTTGCCCGCCCGCTCGCCGATGCCGTTGATCGTGCATTCCACCTGACGCGCACCCGCCGAGACCGCAGATAGGCTGTTGGCGACCGCCATACCAAGGTCGTCATGACAGTGGACGCTGAGCACCACATCGTTGATCCCTGGCACATTCCGCTTCAGGTAGGCAAAGAGTCCGGCGAACTCCTCGGGGACCGTGTAGCCGAGGGTGTCAGGAATGTTGATCGTCCGCGCGCCAGCCTCGATGACGGCTGCGACGACTTCCGCGAGGTACGCCGGTTCCGTCCGCGACGCATCCTCGGCAGAGAATTCCACGTCGTCGCTGTGCTTGCGCGCCATCCGTACGCCCTCGACGGCACGGCGAATGATTTCCTCCTTCGCCATATTGAGCTTGAAGGTGCGGTGAATCTCGCTGGTGGCAAGAAATACGTGAATCCGCTTGCGCGCTGCAGGCATGAGGGCCGCTGCTGCGCGCTCTATATCCTGTGGGTGGCAGCGGGCCAGACTGCAGATCACGGGTCCATGGATATCCGTCGCAATGGCTTGTACGGAATCGAAGTCGCCGGGAGACGCTGCGGCAAATCCGGCCTCGATCACGTCGACCTGCAGGTCGCGCAGCGCCGAGGCGACCCTCAGCTTCTCGACCAGCGTCATGCTGCAGCCCGGGGCCTGCTCGCCGTCGCGTAGAGTGGTGTCGAAGATCAGGATCCGGTCCTGCTGCTGGGTGCTCATGTCTGTTCTCCCCGTTTACCTGGGAATGTCTCCGCGCTGACTCGATGTCGAGTCACAACTGCATTCAAGGCGGCAAAAAAAAACCCCGTCACCTTGTGGGTGCGGGGTCTCGGTGACTCGTGGAAAAAATCAGCCGTTCAGACGCCCGCCCCTTGACCCGCTACCAGCGGGTGCGGCAGCAGAAGGCTCCGCAGGGGCAGGAGCAGAGCAGGCGCTGCCGGCGCCGTGCCGCCAGCAGCCTGGTCTGACGTCTGGCAGTGGATGTTTCGCATGACGTCCAATGGTCACGGAACGCGTCAGGCTTGTCAACCGCGAATGGCCGGCCTCCATGCTATTCTCGCGCCGGTCGCGGGGGCCCTGAGGACCCCGGATTGTCACGATGGAAACCAATGCCACGAGTCATTTTTCACGACATTGACGGCCGGCTGATTGAGGCCGACGTGATGGCAGGCAACACAGTCATGGAGGCCGCACTGGACAATGGCGTGGCGGGAGTCCTGGCGGAGTGTGGCGGTGCTTGCGCGTGTGCGACCTGCCATGGGTACATTGTCGATAGTTGGCTTCCCCGCCTGAAGCCAATGGAAGAGATGGAGGACGCCATGCTCGATACTGCCACCGACCGGCGGCCCTCCAGCCGCCTGCTCTGCCAGATAGAGCTGACCCCCGGCCTCGATGGCCTCGAGGTCGTCGTCGCCCGGAACGAGGCCTGAGACTCCCGTGCGCCTCGTCACACTGGACAGCAGGGAAGTGGGAGGGCGGCCTGGCATCAGCCTGCCATCCGGCGAAATTCTCGACCTGTCGGCGTCGCCTTCCGGATTGACGGCCGCCCAGTGGCGACCGCAGTCCGTGGTCAGTGTCCTCGCAGAAGGAGAGGAAGGATCGGCCAGGGTCGCCCGCCTCATATCTGAACTGGAGGCCGCACCCGATGCACAGCGCCAGGAGTGGCGCAACAGCGGGCGTCTCCTGCCGACGGCTGGCACACGGCTCATGCCGCCGATTCGCCGTCCAGGCCTGCTGCTAATGGTCGCCGATCGCAGTGACGGGCGATCATCCTGCTACGTCAAGAACCCGAACTCGGCCGCCGGACCGGACGCGACGATTGCCTGTCCGGAGGGCGACGATAGTCACCTCTTCCTCCTTGGAATGATCGGCCTGGTCGTGGGCCGCCCGTTGTTCCGTGCCACCGAGGCACAGGCGGCACGGGCCGTGGCCGCACTGACACTGGTCGCGGATCTCGGCACCCGACGCCTGGCCGGCGGGCCTGACGACGGCCGGGCAGATGCACGGCAGTTTCCAGGCGCCTGCATCATCGGCCCGGCACTCGTCACCCTCGACGAAGTGCCGGTCGCGGCGGGCTGGGAAATGGTCGTCCGCGTCAATGGACGGGCGGTCGGCTCGGGTACTTCGGACCTGAATCCGGAACGGGCAGCGGGCATTCTGGCCAGCCTGTCTGGCCGGTATGCGTTCCGGCCCGGCGACATCGTGGGCGTGCCCGCCGGGGTCGGCGAATTCGAACTTCCGGGAGCCAGCCGGGTCACTCTCGCGCTGGGCAGTACCCTCGAGCTGGGCTTCTCGACCAGCGGTTGAAGCGCCTTGTCCAGTCGCACGCTGAACCTGGACGATCGGCTCTACCACTACCTCCAGCAGGCCTCCCTGCGCGAGCCGGACGTCCTGCGCCGCCTCCGGGAAGAAACGGCTCTCCTGCCGATGGCCGTCATGCAGATTTCCCCGGAGCAGGGCCAGTTCATGGCCTTCCTGGTCCGGGCCATCGGCGCCCGCAACTGTCTGGAGATCGGCACCTTCACGGGCTACAGCGCCCTCGCGTGCGCGCTGGCCTTGCCAGCTGACGGCAGCCTGATCGCGCTCGACACCAGCGCCGAGTGGACCGCGATCGGGCGTCGCTACTGGGAAGAAGCGGGCGTGGGCCGAAAGGTGCACCTGCAGCTCGGACCGGCCGGTGAGTCCTTGCGCCGCCTGCGGCGCGAGGGAGGGGAGGGCACGTTCGATTTCATGTTCATTGATGCCGACAAGCCCGGATACCCGGACTACGTCGAGCAGGGCGTCCATCTGCTGCGGGCGGGCGGGCTGATGGCTATCGACAATGTGCTGTGGAGCGGACTCGTGGCTGACCCGGGGGTTTCAGATGCGGATACAAACGCCCTGCGGCAGCTCAATGAGCATCTGCGGTCCGATCAGCGCTTTGACCTGTCGATGGTGCCCATCGGTGATGGCCTGACCCTGCTGCGCAAGCGGCCCTGACGGAAGGCATTGCGCGAACCGCGAGAGCCTTCAGGGCTGGTGGATGATCTCCAGCAATTCCCCGGCAGCACCACGTATGCACTCGACGCCGGTGGCATCGGTGTAGGGGGGGCTGCTGTCTGGCGGGCTCGGGAGGTTCGTGCTGTCGCCGACCCCAGGCCCTGGCGAGAAGAAACTGACCATGGAGATGCCGGCGGGCAGTTCCGTCGGGTGCGCAGGCAACGGCCGCGCGGCCGGCGGCATCTCGTCGGCCTCGATATAGCAGCGGCCGCGCAGTGGCAACGCCGCGAGGCGAAAGCGATGTTCGCGCGAGAGTCCGAATTCGAGAGCCATGGTCTGAACCCGGGACTCCATGGCCGGTGTTTCGGGAACGCCGAAGGTGCGAAGGAAGTAGCGCTGCATGCCTTCCAGTGATTCGCCGCCAACGATGACGATGAATGTGCGGTCCACGGCGCAGCGTGCCGGAGGCGACTCGAGGCCGGGTACGGGCTTCTTGAACTCGGTCAGGTAGATGATCTCGCCGCCGGGACCACGAATCTGCATGGCCCGGATATCCGGGCAGAAGGACAGGTCGAGTGGCGGAGCGACGATCTCGAACGGCGAATTCCTCAGCTGCTCGGCGAGCGGGTCCACCCGGTCAACGATCAGCTCGGCGGCGTGCCAGCCGTGCCGGGTGAAGGCCCGGAAGGCCGGTTCGGCCGGCAGCTCGATGAACCGGAAGACGAAATCCGTGGCTGCAGCGGGCGCCATCAGCAGCAACGGCGTTCCGGCCAGGTTCGGGAAGCCCCACAAGGCAGCCTGGGCCGGCGTCACTGAACCCCTGGATACGGTGCGGTAGTGCAGGAAACTGCTGTACGCCGACTCCGCTGCCGCCAGTGACGGCGTCCGGATGGTGACACAGGCGATCGGACCCAGCCGGTTTGCAGTCGGGCTCAGATGATGCCCCGTGTGCGCAGGTCCGCGATCCGGACGGCGTCAAAGCCGAGCAGGCTCCGGTAGATCTCGTCGGAGTGCTGGCCCAGTTCCGGCGCGGGCGAGTGGATGCCACCCGGTGTGCGGGACAGCTTCGGCGCCACATTCTGCATCCGCAATTCGCCGAACTTTGGATGCAGGGTCTTCACGATGGCTTCACGAGCCCGGAAATGGGCGTCCTCCAGCATCTCCGGCGTCCGGTAGATCTTGCCGGACGGGATGCCGAACTGCTCCATCAACTGCTCCAGAGGGCCGGCATCGATGGTGCGGGTCCAGTCGGCGATGAGGTCGTCGAGTTCCTTCTGGCGGGCGCCGCGGGCCGTGTGGGTCGCGTAGCGCTCGTCCTTGGACAGTTCCGGCCTGCCCATGGCTTCCGTGAGCCGGCCAAACACCGTGTCCTGGTTCGCGGCAATCAGGATCATGCCGCCATCGCGGGTCGGGTAAACATTGGATGGCGCAACGTTGGGCAGAATCGCCCCGGTGCGTTCCCGGACGTAGCCCGTCTTGTCGTACTCGGTGACCAGGGATTCCATCATGTTAAGGACGGCTTCGTAGATGGCAGAGTCCACGACCTGGCCCTGGCCGGTGCGCTCGCGATAATAGAGTGCCGACAGCGCGCCGACGCACGCGAAGGTGGCGGCGAGAGAGTCACCGATGCTGATCCCCATGCGGCTTGGCGGCGTGGCCGGATCGCCGCACACGTAGCGCAGTCCGCCCATGGCTTCGCCAACGGCGCCAAAACCCGCCCTCTTGGCGTAGGGACCCGTCTGACCGAAGCCGGAGACGCGGATCATGATCAGGCGGGGATTGATCTTCTGCAGTTCGGCATAGGACAGGTTCCACCGCTCCAGGGTTCCGGGCCGGAAGTTCTCCAGGAGGAAATCGGCCTTGGCGATCAGGTCCCTGGCGATGGCCTGGCCTTCGGCCTCGCGCAGATTCAGGGTCACGGATTTCTTGTTGCGGGCCACCACGGGCCACCACAGGGACATTCCGTGGGCCTTCTCGCGGCCCCATTCCCGCATGGGGTCACCCTGTCCGGGGGGTTCGATCTTGATGACCTCGGCGCCGAAATCGCCAAGCAGCTGGCCGCAGAACGGCCCCGCCAGAAGGGTGCCCATTTCGATCAGGCGTAGGCCCGCCAGCGGGCCACTGCCCTGTGTTTGTTCGTTTGCCATCCCAAAGCCCTGTCAGATGAGGTGGAAAGTCGCGTTGCGAGGCACAGTGTCGAGGCCCCGGCCGGGCCATCGGCCTGGTGACTTCTTGTAACGCTGACTGCGCCGTATAGAATACCGTTTTTCCTGCCTCCTGTAAGGCCATGAGCCAGCCACCACGCCACGTTTCCATCATCGAAGTCGGCCCTCGCGACGGCCTCCAGAGCGAGCCCGAGATCCTGCCGACGGCGACCAAGATCGAGTTCATACGCCGCGCCGTCGATGCCGGCATCCGGCGCCTCGAGGTCACCAGTTTCGTGCATCCGAAGCGGGTACCGCAGATGGCGGATGCGGAGGATGTGATTCGCGGGCTGCCGCGCAAGGAAGGCGTCATCTACATTGGCCTGGTGCTCAACAGGAAGGGATTCGAGCGCGCCCAGGCGACGGGCATCCACGAAATTGGAATGGCCGTGGTGGCCAGCGACACCTACAACCAGCGCAACCAGGGCGTGCCGACGGCAGAGTCGGTCAAGGCCTGGGTGGACATTGCCCGCGCGGCGAAGTTCGCCGGCATCAGGGCGAACGTGATGATCTCTTCAGCGTTTGGCTGCCCGTTCGAAGGCGAGGTCCCGGTAAGCCGTGTCCTGGACCTCGTGGACCAGGTGATGGAGGGTGATCCGGTGGAACTCGGTCTCGCTGACAGCATCGGAGTGGGCGTCCCTTCGCAGGTCCGGGACCTTATCGGCGCCGTACGCGAGCGTGCGCCGGGGGTTCCCATTCGCTGTCACTTCCACAATACCCGCAATACCGGCATCGCCAATGCACAGGCGGCCCTGGATGCCGGCGCAACGTCCCTTGACGCTAGCATCGGCGGCATTGGCGGCTGTCCGTTTGCCCCGGCCGCCACGGGCAACATTCCCACCGACGATCTCCTGTACATGCTTGACCGATCCGGGATCCAGACTGGCGTTTCCCTGGAGCGGATCATTGCGACGAGCAATTGGCTGATCGAACAACTTGGTCGGGGCACGCCCGCGATGCTGCCCAAGGCCGGAATTTTTCCGCAGGTCGCGGAAATCAATCGCGCCCGGCTGGCGAGCTGACGCCAGCCTGGCTGGAGAACAGTTCCTGCGGCAGCACTTGCTGGCGTGGGGCAATTCAAGAACTGGTTGTCGCGGCAGAGTCTGCCGCGGTCCCGAAGCTGAGCACTGGAACATCTGAGAGGCCTGTATGAGTTACCGACTAGGGGTTGACGTTGGCGGAACGTTCACGGATCTGCTGCTCATCGACGAGCAGAGCGGTGACGTGTTCACGGCCAAGGTCCCGAGCACCCCGCACGATTCGTCCGTTGGCGTGCTGAACGGCATCGAGAAGGTCTGCAAGAACGCGGGCATCGATCCCAACAAGATCACGCATTTCATGCACGGAACGACAGTGGCCACGAACACGGTGCTCACGGGCTCCGGCGCCAAGGTGGGTCTGGTGACGACCAAGGGTTACCGGCAGGTCCTCCAGATTGCCCGGTCATTCGTTCCCGGTGGCCTCGGTGGCTGGGTCATTTACAACAAGAGTCTGCCCATTGCCCCGCTAGCGCTGACCATCGAAGCCGACGAGCGCATTGGCGCGCGGGGCGAGGTGGTGCGCAAGCTCGACGAGGCCAAGCTGCGTCGCGAACTGAAGGCGCTGAGCAAGAAGGGCATCGAGGCGCTGACGATTTCCCTGATCAATTCCTTTGCCAACGGCGATCACGAAGTCCAGGTGGCGAAGATTGCGAAGGAGGTCATGCCGAACATCCCGATCTCGCTCTCGTCGGAGATCGTTCCAGAGATGCAGGAATACGAGCGCACGATCACAACCGTTGCCAATTCCTACGTCCGGCCGAAGGTGGAGACCTACGTCCGCAACCTGCACCGGCAGCTGCAGAAGACAATGAGCAAGGTCCAGCTGCACATCCTTCGTTCCGATGGTGGGCTGGCGTCTGCCAAGGCCGCCGAGTCCTTCCCGGTGAACCTGCTCATGAGCGGACCCGCTGGTGGCGTTTCCGGCGCCGTGTGGGTTGCACAGCAGGCGGGCTTCAAGAACCTGCTGACCTTCGACATGGGCGGCACGTCCACGGACGTCTGCCTGGTCGAGAACGGCAAGGCCCAGTTGCGTCGCGAGACGACAGTTGGCGATGTCGTGGTCCGTGCTTCGTCCGTCGATGTCCGCACTGTTGGCGCCGGGGGTGGCTCCATTGCCAAGGTCCCGGAACTGACCAAGGCGTTGCGTGTCGGTCCGGAGAGCGCCGGCGCCGTGCCGGGACCGGCCGCCTACAATCGCGGTGGCACCCTGCCCACAGTGACCGATGCCAACGTGGTCCTGGGCTACCTGCCGAGCGGTGAAGTGCGCCTCGGTGGCGACATGAAGGTGCGACGCGACCTGGCCGAGAATGCGGTCAAGTCGGTTGCCGAGGCGCTGGGACTCAGCCTCAAGCAGGCGGCTGCCGGCATCATCGACATCGTCAACGAGAACATGTACGGGGCCCTGCGCCTGGTTTCCGTTGAAAAGGGCTACGACCCGCGCGACTTTGCACTGATCGCCTTCGGTGGCGCCGGCCCGCTGCACGCCAACGCCCTGGGCAAACTCATGAACTCCTGGCCGGTGATCATTCCGCCGGGTCCGGGCGTGCTGTGCGCCTACGGCGACGCCACCACCCGGGTCCGGGATGAGGCTTCACGCACGTTCATCCGCCGCTTCAACGAAACCAACAACAAGGAAGTCGCCAAGATCTTCCGGGCGCTGGCCAGCGACGCCTCCAAGGCGCTGGACAGCGAGGGAATTCCCAAAGGTGACCAGTCGGCCAGCTATCAGGTAGACATCCGTTACCACGGCCAGGGCCTGCTTCTCACCGTGGATTTCGAGATCGAGGAGTTCGACCAGCGGGGCCTGGAAATCATCGGCGAGCGTTTCGACGAGATGCACCGCCAGCTGTTCACGTTCGCCCTCCCTCTCGAGAAGGAACTGGTGAACCTCCGGGCCGTCGCCCAGGGCAAGCCGACCAACGTCCGCGCCCTGCGGGTCGACAAGGGCGGAGAGAGCCCGTCTGCTGCTGCCTCGGCCAAGCTCAAGTTGTACGTCGATGGCAAGGACCAGGAAGCCACTCTCTACGATCGGTCGAAGCTCAAGTCGGGCAATGTCGTAAAGGGTCCGGCAATCGTGCTCGAGATGGACTCCACCACGCTGATTCTTCCTGGCCATGCGGGGAAGGTCGACGACTGGGGCAACATCCTCATCAACCCGGCGGCCTGATGCACCCGGTGCACGGAACAGCCAGCCACAGATTTCAGGAGTAACGAAATGCCAGCCAGAATTGTTGAGACGCGTCCCCGCCCGTTCAAGCGGATCACGATCGATCCCATCACGCTCGACATCATCGAGAATGCCATGCTGAATGCACGGCACGAGATGGACACGGTCCTGTTCCGTACGGCCATGTCGCCCGGCATCCGGGAGCAGCACGACGAGTTCCCGATGATCGCCAACCTCGACGGCAAGATGGTCGTCGGGCAGTTCGGCAGCTTCATCTACGGCTTCAAGGCCGCCTACGACGGGACGATCGAGGAGGGCGACATGTTCCTCACGACCGATCCCTACACCTGCAACGGCGCCGTAAGCCATTCGAACGACTGGCTGCTGCTCCGGCCAATCTTCAAGGACGGCCGCCTGATCGCCTACGCGGCGATGTTCGGCCACATGACGGACATCGGTGGCAAGGTCCCCGGCAGCCTGCCGACCGACGCCCAGTCGATCTTCGAAGAGGGCATTCGCATCCCTCCTACCAAGATCTTCAAGAATGACGTGCTGCAGGAGGATGTCCTCGAGATCATCCTGCACAACTGCCGCATGCCACAGTGGAATCGGAGCGACTTCTACGCGATCGTCGCCGCCATTCGCACGGCGGAGAAGCGGGTCATCGAGATGTCGAACCGCTTCGGGGATGACACGCTGTATTCCGCCCTCGAGGACCTGCTCGACCGCAACAAGCGTGCCATGAGCAAGCTCATCAATGCGGCCGTCCCCACCAAGAAGCAGTACTTCGAGGACTACCTGTGCGATGACGGCATGGGCATGGGTCCCTACAAGATCAAGTGCGCCATGTGGCGCGAGGGTGACAAGGTCATCTTCGACTTCGATGGCACGGATCCGCAGTCGACGGGCTCCGTGAACTTCCTCCTCAACGAGGAAATGTTCAAGATGTTCTGCGGCGTGTACATGATCATGGTCTTCGACCCGCAGATCATGTTTAACGACGGATTCTACGACCTGATGGAGGTGCGCATTCCGGAGGGATCGTTGCTGAAGCCGCGTTTCCCGGCAGCGCTGTCCTGCCGCACGCATGCCCTTGGCCGCATCTTCGACATCCTTGGCGGCCTGCTGGGCCAGGGAAACCCCGACTTCCTGTGTGCTGCCGGCTTCTCCGACAGCCCGCATTTCATGTATTCGGGGTATCGCAAGACGGGCGAGTGGTACCAGCTCTACAGCATCGGATTCGGCGGCATTCCAGGGAAGCCGTTTGGCGACGGCCCGGACGGGCACTCCCTGTGGCCCAGCTTTACCAATGTCCCGAACGAGTTCCTCGAGAGCTACTTCCCGCTCCGTATCGAGGCGTACGAGACCCTTACCGACACCGGTGGTGCAGGCCTGCATCGCGGTGGTAACGCGCTACGCGTGGGCTATCGCTTCCTGGAGCCCGGCCAGATCTCGATCCACGAC
This sequence comes from Gammaproteobacteria bacterium, assembly GCA_040080965.1. Taxonomy (GTDB): domain Bacteria; phylum Pseudomonadota; class Gammaproteobacteria; order Steroidobacterales; genus SHZI01. The sequence goes on from JBEBHH010000001.1 coordinate 202,610, forward strand.
GATCGCTGGCTGACCTACCCCTGGGGCGTCAACGGTGGCCTGCCCGGGGCGCGGAGCCGGAAGATCATGATGCGCAAGAACGGCAAGAAGGAACTCCTGCCGTCCAAGTGCGATCGCATCCCCGTGGCCGAAGGCGACCTGCTGTATTTCGACACCTGGGGTGGCGGCGGCTGGGGCGATCCGCTTAAGCGGCCGGCCGAGAAGGTGGCCTTCGACGTGGAAGCCGGCCTCGTCTCCCGCGAGGGCGCCAAGCGCTACGGTGTCGTTATCAAGCCCAACGGCGTCGTCGACGACAAGGCGACGATCACATTGCGGGCCAAGATGGCCAAGAAGCGTGGCAAGACGAAGCTCTTCGACTTCGGTGGCACCATTCCTGAGCTCAAGAAGGCCTGCAAGAAGGAAACGGGGCTCGAGCCGCCGAAGACACCGGTATTCCAGACGTGGGCGAAGCCGGCCACGGAAGGCGCCAAGTCAGGCGCTGGCAAGAAGGCGGCACGCAAGGTCGCCTGATCGCGGCTGGAGCCGAAGCAACAAGGCCCTGGCGAACGGAAGTACGCCAGGGCCTTTCCTTTTGGGGGAGTCCCGCTAACTCAGTCGTCGGATGCCGGCGCCGGATTGTCCGTGGCGATGGAAAGCGCCTGCTCTTCGCTCTGGGACATGAAGTCGTCGCCGATCCGCTGGGCGATGGCGCGCAACCGGGGGATGAAGCGCTGGATGGCCTCAGCTTCCGGGACGGCCGTGCTCGAGAAGCGGATGGTCAGCGAAGCCAGCATGCGTTCCCCGGCCAGGATCGGCACGGACAGGCTGAGCTCGTCCGAAACGCGCCGGGACCTTCGCCACGCCGCGTAGCCCCGTTTGCGGGTCTCCTGGAGGAGGTCGTGGACCTTCTTGCGATTGGCAGCCGGCTGGTCCTCGGTGCGCTTGGACTTGGCCAGCAGGTCGAGGAGGGCGTCCAGCTGCTCCTTCGGGCACCAGGCGAGGTACGCGATGCCCGATGCCGATCCCAGGATCGCCACCCGGAAGCCGGGACCGCGCTTTTCGACGGCCAGCGGACTCCGGTGGTCCGTCGTCTGCCGGATGAGCATCGTCGAACCCGATAGTGTCGCAATGGCAATCGGCCAAACCAGCTCGTTACAGAGTTCATACATGTAGGGCCGGGCGATCTGGGTCACCCACGCCTCGTCATCGAAGCCGTCGGACAGGCCACGCACCAGGATCGTGAGCCGATAGCGCTCGTCGCTGGCAGCGCGGTAGGCATAGCCAGCGTGACAGAGGGTCTCGAGGATGCGGTACGTGGTCGTGCGAGGCAGGTCGATGGCGGTGGCAACTTCGGATACCGTGGCGCCGTTCTGCTGATTGAGGACGTGCAGCACTTCGAGGCCACGGAGCAGCGCGCGAATGGGGCGGGTGGAAGTCATCTCTTTTCAGTATCCTGACCTGACCGACAGGCGGACGATGTTAGTCAACGACCCCGCTGAATCCAAGACCAATTTTCATTTGTTACATACCGTTACGAATACGCTTCCCGCATCGGTCAGGCAACCATTCGCCCGCGCCAGTTGGCGCGCCCGGCGGTTAGCATGAGTGCTGGCCTGCGGCGTATTCGCGCTGCGTGGCGATTCTCAAGGACCCGAAGCAATGACCGAGCACCTGGCCGACGGCAGGCAAGACAGTTTCGCGACCCTCCTGGGCGCGCTGATCTTCGCCATCTTCACGTATCTCTTTTACGACACGATCACGATCCCCACGACGCCGCTGGATCCTCCTGACGCGCGCCTGGTGTTGCGTGCGTTTCACTACACGCTGGGCATCTCCGTCTGGGTCCTCGTGGCGGTCCGCCTGTACTGGTGGTGGAACGGACCCAGGCCCACGCCGCCGCCTGGCCTGCCCCCGCCGGCCTTCGCGTTCAGCCGCGCCATACTCCTGGCGCTATTCCTGACCTTCTTCGTGACGGCCATCATCGGGGCCGTGTATGCCTACGCGGATGGCCAGCCGGTGTCCCTCTACGGGATCCGGCTCCCCACTGTGCTACCGGAGAGTTACCCACTGCGCGCCTTCGGCGGCTATTTCCACAGTGCGTTTGGCTTCTACTACCTCGGGCTCGTCGCGCTCTGGCTTCTGGTCGGTATCTACCAGCACGTCCGCTACCGGGCCGGCCTGATGCGACTCCTGCCAGGCTCACGGGTATGACGCGCCAGCATCGCTGTTTCCACGAGAGCATCCACACATGAAGGTTTCGCCGGTCCACCACGCGATGCACGCCAGTTTCCTCCTGGCACTGCTGGCCGTTGCCGTCTACCTCCCTTTCCAGGTATTCGGCGTCATTCCGTTCACACGCACCTACGATGTTTCCGCAGCAGAAAAGCGGACGCTCCTGGAAGGTGTCGAGCTTCCGGACTACTACGCGATGCCGGCATCGCCCGTCCCGGCGGACGAACAGGAACTTCGGACAAGGGACTTCATGTGGTGCCGCTTCTGCCACACGCTGGAAGCCGGCGAACCTCACCGCGTCGGCCCCAACCTGCACCGGATCGTTGGCCAGCCTGCCGGCATCGTGAAGGACTTTGCCTATTCCCGCGGCTTCCTGGAGGCCAGGGACAACGGCGTGATCTGGACGCCTGAAACCCTGGACTCTTTTCTCTCGGATCCCCACAACTATGTACCAGGCAATCGAATGCGCTTCGCGCCCATTGACGACCCTGAACAGCGTCGCCGCGTGATTGCAAAACTGCTCGAGGCAACACGATGAATGCCGCTGTTGAAAGCCCGGGAACCGTCCTGGTCACAGGGGCGAACCGGGGCCTGGGGATGGAATATTGCCGGCAGATGGCGGGAGCTGGCTGGCAGGTGCTTGCGTGCACCAGGAATCCGGTGCAGGCGCCGGCCCTCCAGGCCCTCGCCGGGGCGGTCCCCGGCCGGGTCCGGGTAGTGGCACTGGACGTGGCCGACGAGGCAGGGGTCGAGGAGCTGGCCCGGAACCTGTCCGGCACACCCCTGGATATGCTTATCAACAATGCGGGCACCTTCGGTCCCGAGGGCTCGCCCGGGGGTATGCGATACCAGAGCCTCGCGCAAATGGACTACGGCATCTGGCGGGACATCCTGGAGGTCAACCTGCTCGCGCCGTTCCGCCTGACGGTGGCGCTGGCGCCCAACCTTCGCCTCGCGGCCCGACCGGTGGTCGTGATGCTGTCGAGCGACCTCGGATCGATCGCGAACAATCGCATGGGCCATTCGCACGCTTACCGCACCAGCAAGGCCGGGCTGAACATGCTGACGAAGGGCATTGCCAATGAATGGCGCGACCTCATCGTCATTTCGATGGCCCCCGGCTGGTGCAAGACGGAGCTCGGGGGAGAAGAAGCCGAGATCGATCCCGCCGAGAGCGTGGCAGCCCAGGTCCGGACCTTTGCCACGCTGAACGCCAGCCACAGTGGCCAGTTCCTCGACCGGTTCGGCGCGCCGGTCGCCTGGTAACCGGCGCTCAGTAGATGACGGTGGTCGCCTTGGTCTTGAGGTAGGGATCCAGCCCCTCGCGGCCGAACTCGCGACCCCAGCCCGACTGCTTGTTGCCGCCGAACGGAATGGCAGGGTCGACGGCGGCGTGACAGTTGATGCTGACCTGCCCTGAATCGATCATGGCAGCCATGCGGTGGGCGACGGAGATGTCCCGTGTCCAGACGCTGCCGGAAAGTCCGTAGACGCTCTTGTTGGCCTCGTCAGCCACGGCCTGCAGGTCCGAGTCGCTGAACGACTGCGCGCAGAGCACGGGTCCAAAAATCTCCTCCCGGGCGATCTGCATGTCCATGTTCGTCTTGCTGAACAAGGTCGGCTTGACGAAAAAGCCGCGGCCGGGAAGCGCCTCGCCGCCACACACGAGCTCGGCGCCGGACTTCCGGCCCGAGGCCACGTAACCCATGACGCGTTCGCGCTGCTCGGCGGAGATCAGAGGGCCCAGGTCGCTGTCCGGGCTGAGTCCCGGACCGATCCGGAACTTGCCGGCCATGTCGCCCACGCGGCTCACGACCTTGTCGAAGATGTCCTTGTGGACAAATAGGCGCGTGCCGGCCATGCAATTCTGGCCCTGGAGGAAGAAGGCGCCGCGGGTGACGCCGGGAATGACCCTGTCGAGATCGGCGTCGGGGAATACCACCATTGGCGACTTGCCACCCAGTTCGAGAGTGACCCGCTTCAGGTTTCCTGCCGCGGCATTGATGATCTTCTTGCCGACTTCAGTTGAACCGGTGAAGGCAATCTTGTCGACGTCGGGATGAGCAGCCAGCGCTGCGCCGGCAGCCTCGCCGTAACCGGGAACGATGTTGACCACGCCGTCGGGGAAGCCAACCCGCTTGATCAGTTCCCCGAGGAGCAGGGCGGTGAGGGGCGTCTGTTCGGCCGGCTTGAGGACGACAGTGCAGCCGGCCGCGAGTGCCGGACCCAGCTTCAGTGTGGCCATGATCAGCGGCGCGTTCCACGGAATGATCGCGCCCACGACACCAATCGGCTCGCGGCGGGTGTAGGTCAGCGACTCGCCATTCCGGACGCCGCCCGGGGAAACGGGAATGGTGTCGCCCGTGATCTTGGTGGCCCAGCCGGCGTAATAGCGGAGAAAGTCGCAACCAAATGAGGCAATGGAGTACTGGGCAACCATCAGTGGCATGCCGTTATCCAGCGTTTCCAGTTCGCTGGCCAAGGCCAGGTTTGCCTCGAGTTCGTCCGCCAGCTTCCAGATGAGCTTCGTGCGCTCGTAGGAGGTCAGCTTCGACCATTCCCCGCGAAATGCCTTGCGCGCCGCCTGCACCGCCCGATCGATGTCTTCCTTGCCGCCGCTTGCCACGGTCGCAAGTTGAGCTTCAGTTGCCGGATCAAACACGTCGATGGTTTCCCCGGAGGACGACTTGACCCACTGCCCGCCGATCAGCAGGCGGTGGTCGCGGGCGAGGAAGGCCCGGGCTTCAGGGCTTGCGGTAAAGTTCTGGACGGCGGCGCTCATGGATCATCTCCGGGTGCGAGGCCGGGCAGCATAATTCCCGGCCACGGCCCGAGGCAAGGCGCTGCGGCGGGCGACGACCGGGCGGCCGCAGCGGGCCGGGATGACTACCGGGTCTCGCCCTGTACAATGCGGCAAATTCCGGCTTTAACCACCAACACCCAGAGGAACACGACCATGGCAATCAAGGTTGGCGACCGGCTGCCCGAAGGCAAGTTCGGAATCATGACGAAGGATGGCCCTGGCTCCATTTCGACCCAGGACCTCTTCGGCGGCAAGAAGGTCGTATTTTTCTCCGTGCCGGGGGCGTTCACGCCGACGTGCTCCAACAGCCACCTGCCTGGTTACGTGAAGCACGCGGCCGAGATCAAGGCGAAGGGCGTTGACGCCATCGCCTGCATGTCGGTGAATGACGTGTTCGTGATGGATGCGTGGGGCAAGGATCGCGGCGTGGGCGACAAGGTCATGATGCTGGCCGATGGCAATGCCGAGTTCACGCGCGCACTGGGACTCGAACTCGACGCCAGCGGATTCGGCATGGGCCATCGCAGCCAGCGGTTCTCCATGGTGGTCCATGACGGGGTCGTGAAGGAACTCAATGTGGAAGCACCCCGGGAGTTCAAGGTCAGCACCGCCGAGTGCGTGCTCGGCCAGCTTTGACCCGCCGCTGATTTCACCTCCGCCTCTGCAGGAACCGTCCGATGGAAGAATCGCAGGTAGTACAGACGCTGCCGTTCGTGTACGCCGTATTCAAGTACATACACATATTGCTGTTCGTTTACTGGCTCGGTGGCGATGCAGGCGTGTTCTACTCGAGCACATTTGTCGTCAACAACAAGCTATCCCGGGATTCGCGGCTCACGGCGTTCAAGATCTTCATCAATCTCGACATGTTGCCCCGCTATTGCCTGGCCTTGATGCTGACCGTCGGCGGCATCCTGGCCGAGTTCGTCGGTTACGAGCATCCGACCTGGCAGATGATCGGCATCGTCGCCCTGGGCCCGATCTGGGTGTGGGTCGTGCACATGGTGCATGCGAAGGAGGGTACGGATTTCGGCAAGGCGCTGGCCAAGGGTGACTACTGGTTCCGGTTCGTGATGATCTTTGCTCTACCCACGTCGGTCGTGTACCACTGGATCACCGGGCCGTTGAAGCCGTTTCCCTGGCTCGCGGCCAAGCTGCTCATCTTCTCCTTCCTGATCTTCTGCGGATTCATGATCCGGAAGAAGTTGCCGCCATTCATCGAGGGCTTCCGGATGATGGCAGGGCAGGGCGTGACGCCCGAGAGCGACAGCAAGATGTACAACGGGCTCATGGCCTGCCGCCCGTATGTCTGGGCGATCTGGGCCGGCGTGGCGCTATCGGCATTCCTCGGCGTCTGGAAGCCGGGGATGTAGGCCTTAGCGTGTCAGCCAGTAGGTAACGCCAGCCATCGCTGACGAAGCGGCGATCAGCGCAGCAACGGGCAGGAAATCGCCCGAGTACAGGTAGCCGGAAACGATGCTGAAGCTGCCGCTCAGCACCAGGGCCATGGAGCTGGACAGGCCGGCAGCCGTGCCGGCGATATCCGGCCGGCAGTTGACCGCTCCGGCCACAGAGAGCGGAGTCTGGATGCCCGCGGCAAACATGAGCAGCGTCAGCGGCGCCAGCAACCCCGCCAGCGTGACACCCCACACCTCCACGGCAAGCAGCAGGGAAGATCCGGAGACGAGGATCATTGCCGTGCTGGCCAGCAATACCCGCCGCATGCCGATCACCGCCGTGAGGCGGGCGCCTCCGGCTGCGCCGGCAACGTAGATCAGTCCCATCGCGCCCCAGATGGCGCCGAATCGCGCCTCGTTGATGCCGAGATGGTCGTTGAAGACCACGGAGGCAACGGCGAGGAAAGCAAAGAAGCAGCCCTGCATGAAGGCGTACATAAGCGTATAGCCCACGAACACGCGCGAGTGGAGTAGTTGGCCATAGCTCGTAGTCCAGTACTGACGCTCGCTGCTCGCCGCCGCAAATTGCCGGGTCTCCGTCAGGCGCAGGGTCATTGCGATTGTCACCACCATGCCGAGGGCAGCGCTGGCCGCGAACACGGCCTGGGGCCCTGCCAGGGCGCTGAGGAAGCCCCCGACCAGCGGACCGACGACCGGCGCCACGCCCATGGCGGCACCGATCCACGAGAGCGCGCGCACGGCACCCAGGGCATCGTTCGTATCGCGGACAATGGCCCGGGAGCCCACAGTGCCTACGCTGACGCCCAGGGCCTGGAGGGAGCGGCACACGAGGAGTGCGGAGAAGCTGGAGGCGACAGCGCAGGCAACGCTGGCAATGGTGAACAGCACGAATCCGGCGAGGATCACGGGACGACGGCCGTATCGATCGCTTAGCGCACCCGCTAGCGGCTGCCCGACGCCCAGACCAAAAAGGTAGGTCGCAATGAGGAACTGCGCCTGGCCCTGGCCGACCGCATACCGCTCAGCGAGCGCGGCGAGGGTCGGGACGACCACGATCATGCCGAACGGCGAGAGTGAGCTCGCCAGGCTCAGCAGCCAGAGGGACGGGGCTGGCCGGTTCGTCAACGGAGCCGTTTCTCGATCTCCGGAATGATCTCGAACAGGTCACCCACCAGACCGATATCCGCAATTTCGAAGATCGGGGCCTCGCCGTCCTTGTTCACCGCCACGATCGTCCCCGCATCCTTGATTCCGGTAAGATGCTGGATCGCGCCCGAGATGCCGAACGCCATGTAGAGTTCCGGCGCAATGATTTTTCCGGTCTGGCCAACCTGCATGTCATTGGGCACGAACCCGGCGTCCACCGCCGCGCGGGATGCACCGACTCCTGCACCCAGCCGCTCAGCGAACTTGTAGAGAAGTGAAAAGTTCTCGGCGCTGCCGACCCCACGGCCGCCCGACACGACCAGCCGCGCGGTCTGCAGGTCGGGACGGTCGGACTTTCCCGAGCGCAGCTCAACGAATCGCGTGTGGGTGGGCAACGGCGCCGCGACGTCCACCGCGCGAACCGGCGCGGTGTTCCCGCCCGACACGGGCTTGAATGATGCTCCGCGCACAGTTGCAACGACCTTCGTGCCAGGCGGCACCTCGACCGTAACAATGGCGTTGCCGGCGTAGATCGGGCGCTGGAAGGTGCGCGGCCCGATGACGTGCATGACGTCGCTGAGCTGCGGCACCCCGAGCAGCCCCGCAACCCGCGGCAGGAGATCCTTGCCGAAGGTCGTGGACGGGGCCAGCACGTAGTCGTAGTCAGCCGCGAGGGCTGCGACCTGCGGGGCCAGGATGGCCGCGAGCGCCGACCCGCTGGCTGCGTTGGTCACGGCCAGGACGGCTGTCACCCCGGCGAGCTCGGCTGCCTGGGCGGCGACGGCACCCGTGTCACTGCCAAGCACTACGACGTCCAGTGCGGCGGGTGCAATGGCCGTGGCGCAGGCGACGCACCGCGCGGTGCTCTGGTTCAGGGTGCGGCCGTCGTGCTCGGCGATGATCAGGAGGCGGCTCATGCCACGAACCCCCGGTCGCGCAGGGCGGCAACGAGTTCGTCGACATTCTTCACCATCATGCCCCGCGAGCGGGAGGCCGGCGCCTCGTAGCGCGTCACACGCAGGCGCGGGGCGATGTCAACGCCGAGCGATTCGATGGCCAGCGTCTCTATGGGCTTCTTCTTCGCCTTCATGATGTCAGGTAACTTCACATAGCGCGGCTCGTTGAGCCGGAGGTCCGTCGTCACCACGGCCGGCAGGTCGACCTGCAGGACTTCGAGGCCGGCGTCGACCTCGCGGGTTACCGTGGCCGACGACTCACTGAGTTCGAGCCTGGAGGCAAAGGTGGCCTGCGGCCGGCCCCACAGGGCGGCCAGCATCTGGCCCGTCTGGTTGCAGTCGTCATCAATGGCCTGCTTGCCAAGCAGGACGAGTTCGGGCTTTTCCCGCTCGACAACCCGATGAAGGACCTGCGCCGCGGCGAGGGGTTCCAGTTCCGCCGTGGTCTGCACGAGTATCGCCCGGTCGGCGCCCATCGCCAGGCCCGTCCGCAGCTGCTGCTGGGCATCGTCCGGGCCGATGGATACGACGACGACCTCCTGGGCCTTGCCCTGCTCCCGGATTCTCAGCGCCTCTTCCAGAGCGATTTCGTCGAACGGGTTGATGCTCATCTTGAGACCCTCCGTGACCACCCCGGAGCCGTCCGGCTTGACGCGGATGCGCACGTTGTAGTCAACGACGCGCTTGAGGCATACGATGATTTTCTGCATGGAAGAATCCTTGGAAGCAGGCGGGCGGCTCGGGCGGCCCGGTATTTTCAACGAGCAGGCCAGGAGGAACAAGCTGTGTCGACGATGGATAGCCCGGGAGCCCGGGCCGCGCTGCTGATAACGGCGGAGCAACTGGCGGAGGTATTGCGCCAGGACGCCAGTGATCGGGCCGGCGCACCCGGCGTGGTCGTGGTGGACTGCCGCTTCAACCTCATGCAGCCCGACGCGGGCCGGGCAGCCTGGCAGCAGGGGCACATTCCGGGCGCGTTTCACGCGGACCTGGACCGGGAACTCTCTGCCCCGCGCGGCCCGGACACGGGCCGTCATCCCCTGCCGGACCCGGAGCGGCTTCGCGTTCTGTTCGGATCCTTCGGGATCAGTACCGGGACCCTGGTGGTGGCCTACGACGAAGGGGGCGGCGCCCTCGCGGCCCGCCTGTGGTGGCTCCTGCGCTGGATGGGCCACCGCGCGGTGGTCCTGCTGGACGGTGGATTCGCCGCCTGGCAGGCGGCCGGGCTGCCAGTCAGCCAGGATGTGCCGGCGCAGCGGCCGGCGCGCTTCGATGGCCAGCCCGGCCACATGCCCGTTCGCGACACACGCCAGGTCGTGGCGGACCTGGCGAACGGCAGCATCCGGCTGCTGGACGTGCGTGCCGAGGAGCGCTACCGGGGCCGCGTGGAACCGATCGATCCCGTGGCGGGCCATGTGCCGGGCGCGCTCAACGCACCGTTCGGAGGCAACCTGGCGGCGGACAACCGCTTCCAGCCGGCCGAAGCCCTTGCGACTCGCTACGCGCCGCTGATCGACGGGCACCAGCCCGGGGACATCGTCTGCATGTGCGGGTCGGGAGTGACGGCGTGCCACGGCATCTTCGCTCTCGAGCTGGCCGGCACGGCCGGAGTTGCCCTGTATCCGGGCTCCTGGAGCGAATGGATCCGGTCGCCGGAACGGCCCGTGGCCAAGGGATGAGCCGTTCGGCCAGATTGCCGCTGGCCACCATCGCTTTCGTCCTGCACCTGCTTGGGGGCTGCGCGGCGCCTGGCGACGGGGAACGACCGGCGAGGGTACCGATTCCACCCCCGTCGGCCACGGGGACGTCCGACTGCTTCTACGCCAGGGAGGTCCAGGATTTCACGGCCCTCGACCGGAGCAATCTCATCGTCTACGCGCCGAATGACTCCAATGCCTACCACGTGCGGATCAGTCCGCCATCGAATGACCTGCGCTTCGCCGACAGCCTGGCCTTTCTGCCGCCAGCCGGCCGCATCTGTGGCTACGCCGGAGAACGGCTGGTCGTCGGGCTGCCGGCTTCGGGCCAGCGCTTTGCCATCATCGACGTCTCCCGCCTGTCCCGCGCCAGCCTGGACATGTTGCGTGGCGGGGGCGAGGGCGGGGCGGAAGCCGCCACCCCGCGCCCGCAGCCCGGGCCCGGGGCCGACGTGGAGGGGAGTGGGGCCCCGGCGTCCCCTGACGAAGCGGACAACGGCAGGAAAAAGCAGCCGGAATAGTTGGCTCCCGGCGGCTTTCCCCGTACAGTCTCGGCCGCCAAGCACCCTCAGGAAGCACGTCCGGAATGAACAGCAGCATCCTCCAGCGCGACCATCGCGCCATCCGCGGCACGATCGCCTACACCAGCAACAAGCCGGACAGGGTGGGCCAGGAGCGTGGCCGCGAACATTTCCACATCTCGGTCCACAGCGATGGCCGGCGCACCTGTAGTGCGCACTCGGAAATCGATGATCGCCCGAGCGTGATGCGCGACATCGTCTACAGCCTCGACGAGCACTGGCTGCCAACCGATTGCTTCGTGCGGTTGACCGTGAACGACCGCTTCATGGGCACCGGCTGGTTCCGCTTCGGCCCCGACTTTGCAGAATGCGAAACGTATACCTCGCTCGACGGCCGCGTCACGCAGCGCATGGAAACGAAGGGCCGTCTTCAGGCGTTCCAGAACCACGCCATCGTCTGCGACGCCTGGCACATGCAGCTGTTCGACCGCCACAAGGGCCCGGGGCTGCAGAGCATCGACGAAATGCTCCTCTCGTCGCCCGATCATCGCGGCGCCACGGGTCCCATGTTGTTCCGCATCGGCTTCGGCGTGGAGTACGTGGGTGAGGAGAGCCTCACGGTGAAGGCAGGCAAGTTCGACGCGCTGCATTTCCGTTTCGTCTCTTCACCCGGACTGCCCCAGGCCCATCCGCCCTACGACATCTGGTGCACGGCAGATGGCGACTACGTGTTCCTGAAGGGCGTCATCGGCGGCTACATGCTCACGGAGTACGAACTGGTTCGCCTCGAGTACGAGAAGGGCTGAACCAATGGCGGCAAGGGATGGCAGCGGGCTGTACTACGGCTGGATAATCGCCGTTGCCTCCGGCGTCATCCTGCTGGTCACCAACGGCATGGCCCTTGGCGGCCTCAACGTCTTCGACAAACCGCTGCTTGAATCCCTGAGCGCGGCCGCGGGCGAGCCCGTCAGCCTGCGCGACCTGAAGGCCCGCGATGCGATTACGCTGGCTGTCGGCGGCCTCATGGCACCGCTCGCCGGCGCGGCAGCTGATCGTTTCGGCGTCCGCCCCCTGATGGTGATCGGCGCCTTGCTTTTGTCCGCCGGGTATTTCCTGTACTCGACGGCCAACAGCCTGAGCGACATCTACGCCATTCACGTGCTGTTCGCATCTGCCCTTGCCACCTGCGGTCTCGTGGTCAACGTCATCCTGGTGTCCCGCTGGTTCGTGAAGGACCGGGGTCTTGCGATGGGGATAGCGCTGGCCGGCACCAGCCTCGGCAACGGCACGCTGCCGCCGCTCAATGCCGCCCTGATGGCCGAGGTGGGCTGGCGATCCGCCTTTGCCTGGACCAGCCTCCTGCCGCTGCTGCTCATTCCGGTGATCCTGTTCGTCATCCGCGAGCGGCCAGCGGACCTCGTGGCCCAGCAGCCCGCCACTGATTCCCGGGGCGGGGCGCCGACCACCGCGAACAGTCTTGCGCTGGGCGCGGCACTCCGCACCAGCAACTTCTGGGTCCTCGCGCTCATCGCCATGTTCACGTTCTTCTCGATCATCGGTACCCAGGCGCACCTGAACCTGTACATGCTGGGCCGGGGCTTCTCCCAGATGGACGCGGGTCTCAGCTACACCGTGCTCTTCTACCTGGGCCTCATCGGCAAGATTGCGAGCGGCTTCCTGGCCGACCGCTTCGGCCGGAAGAAGGTATTCGTCTCGACGCTGGGGATCATGAGCGCCGGTGCCGTGGCGCTCACGCTGCCCGGGCTCGAGGTTCTGTGGACCGGACTTGTGCTGTTCGGGCTCGGCTGGGGCGGCCTGTATACGCTCCTGCAACTCCTGGCGGCCGACTACTTCGGCCCGCAGCACCTAGGCAAGATTCTTGGAGCCATTACGGTCCTGGACACGCTCGGTGGCGGACTCGGTCCGCCGCTCATCGGCGCCATCCATGACAGTTCCGGCTCCTATGACAATGCGTTCCTGCTCGTGTCCGGTCTCGTCATTACCGCGCTGCTCATCTCCACACAGTTCCGGCTCGACAAGCACGTTCCACGCCCAGCGGCCTGAGACTCTCCCATGCACCAGCCGTTCAAGCCCAGTGACGCTCTGCGCGATGTGCGCTACGAGATCCGCGGCAGCCTCGCCAACCGCGCCCACGAGATGGAGCGGCGGGGCTACGAGATCATCTCCCTGAACATCGGCAATCCGGGACGGTTCGGGTTTCGCGCCCCTGAAACCATGCGCCTGGCCATGATTGAGAACCTGGCCAGCGCCGAGGGTTACTGCCACCAGAAGGGCATCTTCCCGGCGCGGGAAGCCGTCGTCATGCAGCAGCAGTTGCGTGGCGTCGATGGCGTGACCGCCGACGACGTGTTCATAGGCAACGGCGTCAGCGAACTCATTGACCTCACGTTGCGTGCGCTGCTCGATCCGGGTGACGAGATCCTGGTTCCGAGTCCCGATTATCCCCTCTGGACCGCCAGCGTCACGCTGAACCAGGGCAAGGCCGTGCACTACCCCTGCCGCCCCGACGCGGGATTCCAGCCCGATCCGGAAGCCATTGCCCGACTCGTTACCCCGCGGACCCGCGGCATCGTGGTGATCAACCCGAACAATCCGACCGGCGCCGTGTACTCCGAGGAAACGCTCCGAGCCATCGTGCGTATCGCCGAGAAGCATCAGCTGGTGATCTTCAGCGACGAGATCTACGACCAGATGACCTACGATGGCGCCAGGTTCATCCCGCTCGCCACGCTGGTAAACGACACGCTGTGCGCCACCTTCAGCGGCCTCTCCAAGGTCTACCGGGCCTGCGGCTACCGGGTTGGCTGGGTGTCCTGGAGCGGCGCCCGAGAGCACGCACGGGACTACATGCACGGCCTCGACCTGCTGGCGTCGCTCCGCCTGTGCAGCAACGTGCCGGGCCAGTGGGCTGTGCAGACCGCGCTGGGCGGCTACCAGAGCATCCAGGAGCTGGTTCGTCCCGGCGGACGTCTCTACGAATCGCGGCGGGTGATCATCGATTCGGTGGCCGCGAGCCCCTACCTGTACGTCACCGCGCCGGAAGGGGCGATGTACGCGTTCATCGGCGTCGACAAGGCGCGCTTTCCGGAGTTCGATGACCAGCGCTTTGCGCTGGACCTGCTGGAGAAGAAGCACGTCCTTGTTGCTCCCGGCACGAGCTTCAACACCCGCGACAGCAATTTCTTCCGCATCACGAATCTCCCCGATGCGGAAACCCTGCGGGAGGTCTTTACCCGCATCCATGACCTGCTGGAAAGCCATGCCGCCGAACGGGCGGCCTAGACGCCTGTATTGCTGCCGGCTGGCGGCCTCGTGACCCGCACGGCCAGCGACACGGACGTGCTCGCCGCGGGCGGGACCGTCGTCACCGCCACCCATCGCCTTGCGCGGCAGGTACGACAGCGCAATGACCGGACTCGCGCCGCGGCCGGCGCCCGGGCCTGGCCTACGGCCGACGTGCTGCCCCTCGACGGGTGGCTCCGGCGAACGTGGGAGGCCACGGCCCTGCGGGATTCGCGGCTCGGCCGGCAGAGGCTGCTCTCCGACGACGAGAGCCGCCTCGTGTGGCGCCGGGTGCTCGCCGCGGACGGTCAGGAGCGGCTCGATGCGGGCGTCATCATTCCACTAGTGGCGGGTGGCTGGCGCCTCTGCCAGGCGTGGGGCATTGCCCCGGAAAACCTGCGCGGTGCCGCCGACTCCGACGACGCCCGGACATTTGCCCGCTGGGTCCAGGACTATGTGGATGAACTGGCGCGCCGGTCGTGGATCGACCAGGCTGGCCTGCTGCGGATGCTGGGCCAGTCCGAGCAGGGTGCGCCCGTCAGTGCGACCGCACTGACGGGCTTCGCGGGTTTTGATCCCTGGACGCCGGCCCTGGCCGGCCTCGCGGACCACCTGGCAGCGGCTGGCACGTCCGTCGTGCGAATCGCACGCCCGCCCCGCACCGGCGCCGCCAGCGTCGTTGCCGCCCGGGATGAGAGCGACGAACTGGCCCGGGCGTTTACCTGGGCTGCCGCCCGGGCAGGGCCGGCCGCCGACCTGCCGCCCGCCATCATCGTTCCGGACCTGGAGCAGCATGCCGGCAGGGCCCGCCGCCTGGGCCTCGACATCCTCGCGCCGGGCTGGCGCCTGCGCGAGCCGCCGATGCGCCCCGTTGCTGTCGCCGTGGCCCGGCAGCTGGCCGACTATCCCGTGGTTTTCTGCGCCCTCGAACTGCTGCAGATGCTGACGTCCGATGTGGCGTTCGAGGATGTCAGCCTTCTGCTGCGTTCCTGCTACGTGGCGGGCGCCAACGCTGAACGCGCCGGCAGGGCCAGGGCCGAGCTCGAGCTGCGCCGGATTCCCCTGGACCGGCTGCGCCTGCCACGGATCCTGGAGCTGCTCGGCACCCACGCGCCTGCGCTGGCCCGCCAATGGCGCGACGCCAACGGGCTCGCCGGCAGCATTCAGGGACGCCGCCTGCCGCCCGGCCAGTGGGCCGGACACTTCACCGCGTTCCTCGCAGCAGCCGGCTGGCCTGGTGATCGCGGCCTGAACAGCGAGGAGTTCCAGGCGGCCGAAGCGTGGCAGGGCCTGCTGGAATCCTTCGCCGGGACCGATGAGGTGGCGGGCCCGCTGTCCCTCGGGGCCGCACTCGGCTTCCTGACCCAGCAGGCCCGGGACCGGCCCTTCGAGCCCGAGAGCGCGGACGATGCCATCCAGCTGCTGAGCCTCCGGGAGGCGGAGGGACAGGATTTCCCGGCGCTCTGGGTGTGCGGCATGACGGCTGACCAGTGGCCGCCGCCGGCCCGGCCGCACCCGCTGGTCCCGCTGGCGCTGCAGCAGGCGGCCGGAATTCCGGAGGCGACCGCCTCGGTGCTTGAGGCCCATACGCGGCGCCGCTTCGAGCGGCTTCTGGCCTCCGCGGATCACGTCGTGCTCAGCTGGCCAGCTGAGCAGGACGAGGCCGAGACACTGCCCAGTCCGCTGCTTGCCGGTCTGCCCGCCGCCGGGGAGTCCGGACCGGAAGCCGTGCCGCACCCGGACCGGGCGCAGGTGGCCCTTTCCGGCCCGGCGGAGGAAGTTCCGGTGGATCCCCCGCCACCGCTGGCGGCGGGGGACGAGGTAAAGGGTGGCGCCCGGGTCCTCGCCATGCAGGCCGTCTGCCCGGCCCGGGCCTTCGTCGAATTCAGGCTGCGCGGGGCGCCGCTGGAGCCGCCGGCGAGGCCCCTCGACGCGGCCACCCGGGGCAGGGTGGTGCACGCCGTCCTCGAAGGCCTCTACCGGCTCGGGCCCTGCGCTGGCGGCCTGGGCAAGCTGGACGACCAGGAACTGCGCCGGCTGTTCGACCCGCTGGTCTCCGACGTCCTGGATGGGCTTCTCCCGGCGGGTGACCCGTTCCATGGCGCCCTGCGGGGCCTGGAGACGGAGCGCTTGTGGGTCCTCCTGCTCACGCTGCGGGACCTGGAGACGGGGCGTCCCGGATTCCGTGTGGCCACCGAACTCCCGCGCGAGGTGCGCATCGGGCCGCTCTCGCTACGAGTTCGCCTCGACCGCCTCGACCAGCTGGACTCCGGCGAACAACTGGTCATCGACTACAAGACCGGGCGGTTCGAAACGGGCGGATGGAAGCGTCCGCGGATCCAGGACAGCCAGCTTCCCCTGTACGCCGTCAGCGGTGGCTACCAGGGCGTCGCCGTGATCCAGCTGCGTCCCCCTGCCGCGCGCCTCCGTGGCGTCGGCGACGAAGCCCTGGCCATCGACGGCATCAAGCCGCCGGCAGCCTTCTTCCGCGAGGAAGGCCTCGACTGGACGGGGATACTCGAACGGTGGCGCACACGGCTGGAGATGCTCGCTGGCGAATTCGCGGCCGGCGACTTCCGCGTGAATCCCGCGGACCGGCGTTGGGCGGTGGACCAGTACGCGGGCCTGACCCGCATCCACGAGTTCCTGCCGGCCACAGACGGCGACGAAGCAGCGGAAGGGGAGGAGGAGTGACGGATCGGCGCCCGCCACCGGATGCCGATGAGCGCGAGCGGGCGCTCGACACGGGCCGTTCATTCCTCGTCCAGGCCCCGGCCGGCGCCGGCAAGACGGAGTTGCTGGTCCGGCGCTACCTGCGGCTGCTCGCCGAAGCCAACGAGCCCGAGGAGATCCTGGCCGTCACGTTTACACGCAAGGCTGCCGCCGAGATGCGCCGGCGCATCGCACGCGCCCTGGGGGCTGCCACGGATGGTCCGGCAGGAGGCGACGCCGCCGCCCCTGAACTGCTCCGGCTGGTCGCCGCGGTGCGCCTGCGGGACGTGGCGCGTGGCTGGAATCTCGCCGGCCACCCGGCCCGCCTGCGGATCAGCACCATCGACGCGCTCAACGCCGCCCTGGCCCGCAGCGCGCCGGTCAGTGCGGGCTCCAGCGCGCTCCGTCCCGTGGCAGATCTACCGGAGCGCCTGTACCGGCTCGCCGCCAGGGCGACATTGCAGCTCATCGCGGAGCCGGGCCGTCCGGGCACCGCCGTGGCCGATCTGCTGCGGCACCTGGACAACGAGCCCGCCACGGCGGAGAAGCTCCTCGCCCGGCTGCTGGAGCGGCGGGACCAGTGGCTGCCGTTCATCGGCTCCGGACTCGATCCGGTGCGCGCACGCCAGGAACTCGAGGCCAGCCTTTCGCGGCTCGTCGAGCGGGAACTGGCCAGGGTCGAGGCCCTGGTGCCGGAACCGCTCCTCGCCGAACTGGCCGAGGTCCTGCACGCCGCGGCGATCAACCGCAAGATAGAGCTCGGTGCCGGCCGGCACGGCACGCTGGCGGAGCGCGCTTTCTGGTGGGGACAGGTGGCGGAGTTCCTGCTCACGGGCAAGGGCGAATGGCGCAGGACCCTCAACACGAAGAATGGCGTACCGGCCGAACAGAAGGACCTCAAGGCCCACGCCATGAGCGTCCTTGGCGCGCTGAGCCGCGCCGATGGCCTCCTCGGCCCACTGGCCACGGTTCAGTCGCTGCCGGCACCGCGCTACCCGGCCGGCCAATGGACCGCCCTCGAGTCCCTGCTGACGCTGCTGCCGTTCGCAGCGGCGGAGCTCAAGCTCGCGTTTTCGGCGGAAGGTGAGACTGACTACGCCGAGGTCGCGGCGGAGGCGCGGTCGGCTCTTGGGGACGAGACCGATCCCAGCGAACTCGCGCTGCGCGTGGATTGGCGCCTGGGTCACCTGCTGCTCGATGAGTTCCAGGACACGTCGCAGGCCCAGTACTCACTGCTCCGTGCGCTGACCCGGGGCTGGACACCGGGCGACGGGCGAACGCTCTTCCTGGTCGGCGATCCGATGCAGTCCATCTACCGCTTCCGGCAGGCGGAGGTCAGGCTGTTCCTTGACGTGCGGGATCACGGCCTCCCCGGGGTGATCCTCGAGTTCGTCCGGCTGCGCGCCAACTTCCGCTCGGTGCCGGCGCTGATCACCTGGGCCAATACGGCATTCACCAGGATCTTTCCGGCCCGCGACGACCTGATCAGCAGCGCCATTTCCTTCGCCGCCAGTGAAGCCACCAGGGACGGAAGCACTGACGACGCTGGTGCGGTCACACTGCACGGTTCGCCCTGGGATGCGCCCGCCGTCGAGGCCGGGAGCGTGGTGAGCGTGGTGAAGGAGACCCTGGGCCGCTGGCCGGACGGCAGCATCGGGATCCTCGTCCGGAGCCGCGGGCAGGCAGCGCACGTCGTCGCCACGCTCCGGGGCGCCGGTATTGAACTGTCGGCCAACGACCTGGTGGAACTCGGCCGCACGGCGCTGGCCGGAGACCTGCTGGCGATCACGCGGGCGCTGGTTCATGCCGGCGACCGGCTCGCCTGGCTGACCGTCTTCCGGTCGCCCCTGTGCGGCCTGTCGCTGGCCGACCTGGCGTGCCTTGGATCGGCGCCAGGCCCGCGCAGCCTGTTTGAAGTGGCTCGTGAGTGCGGCCAGGTACCGGGGCTGAGCGCCGACGGCATCACCCGCGCAGCCCGCCTGGTGGCGGCCTTCGAGGCCGGAATGGCGCGGCTCGGACAGATCCCCCTGCGGGATGTCGTGGAGGGCATCTGGATCGAACTGGGCGGGCCTGCGATGGCGGGCCGGGAACTGCCCCTCACGGACCTCATCCTGGAGGAAATAGGCCGGCACGAGGCGGGTGGTGACTGTGCGGACGTGCTGGCCCTCGCCAGGGCCCTGGACAGGACCCGGGCCTCGCTACCGGGTGCCGGTGCCCGGGTTCAGGTGATGACGATTCACAAGGCCAAGGGCCTCGAGTTCGACACCGTCATCGTTCCTGCCCTCGGGCGTGCCATCCGGCGCGAGGAGCGGCCGGCGCTGCTCTGGCAGGAACTGGCCGGGGCCGGGGCCCTCGACCTGCTGCTGGCGCCCATCAATGCCAGCGGCGCCGACGACGACCGGCTCTACGAGCTGCTGTGGAGTCTCCGGGCGCAGCAGGACCTCGCCGAAACCGACCGCCTGCTCTACGTGGCAGTCACTCGGGCGCGCGAACGTCTGCACCTCTTCGGCCAGACGCAACCCCCGCGCGTACGAACTGATCCGGAGGCCGCGCCCGGCCCCGCGTCCCGCCCCGGGAAGGGCAGCCTGCTGGACCGCCTCTGGCCGATGGTGGGCGCCGGCTGGCCGCCGGCAACCCTCGCGGGGCCCGCGGCGGGCGATCCGCCAGGCGTGGCCGCCGCCGACGGCTCGGTCAACTGGCCGCAGCCCCGCCTGCGCCGGCTGCCGGCGGGCTGGTCGCGCCCGGCGCCGCCGGCCGGACTGACGCTGGCCCGACAGGACAGCACCACCGCAAGGAACCTGGTCCCCTACGACTGGGCCAGCGCCTGGACCCGCCAGGCGGGCTCCGTCGCCCACCGCTGGCTGCAGGAGATCGCGACCGAGGGCGTCGAAAGCTATTCGGTGGAACGCATCGAGAGCGCCCGACCGCGCATTCGCCAGCTCCTGTTGCGCGAAGGCGTGGAAGCTGCCGCGCTCGGCCGGGCCCTGGAGCGCGTGGTCACGGTGCTGCGGTCGGCGGTGGGCGACGAGCGGGGGCGTTGGGTCCTCTCCGCCGGACACACGGAGCGCGTCAACGAGTATGCGGTCACGGTGGCCGAGGCCGGACGGTTCCGGCATCTGGTGATCGACCGGGCCTTCGTGGCCGCGGACGGCGCCCGGTGGATCATCGACTACAAGACCGGCAGCCACGAAGGTGGCGACCGGGAAGCTTTCATCAGGTCCGAGGTGGAGCGCTATTCACCCCAGCTCCGGGCCTACCGCCAGGCATTCTCGTGCCTCGAGGAACGCCCCACGAAGACCGCACTCTATTTCCCGCTGCTGCCGCTGTTGCAGACAGTCGACCTGGACGAGGGTGGGCACGACCTCAGTCGCGGGACCTAGAACGACCCGGCGACGCTCAGGTCGTGGGCCCCGTCGGCCGTGGCCGGTCCCAGCATCTGGAGGGCATTGCGCAGCTCGGGTGGCGCCTCCGGCCGCGGCTTCGCCTTGCCGGTGAGTTCGTAGGAACGGGGCGGGGTGAACTTCACCGTCCCGGCAATTTCGAGGGGACCGCCGGCATCGCTCAGCACGCCGGTGAGCGGCTCGTCGGCGCCGAGGGAATCGGCGTCGAACTTGACCGAGTACGTTCCGGGCCCGAGCTGGGGCCCGGCAGTCGGGATGGGCAGGACCACGCCCGCCACGTTCAGTGTGCCAACGGCGGACTGGATCCGGCCCCCTTTGAGCGCGAGCCTGTCGAAGCGGGCGGCCACCTGGCCGCCGGCCGAGGGTCCGGCGGCGGGGGCCAGCCAGGATAGTGGCGCGGCGGCTTCCAGGTCGCTGAGCCCGATGCCGCCGCCAAAGCCAAGGGCCACCGAGCCCTTCAGGAAACCTTCGGGAAGGGTGGCATCGACCGTTGCTGCCAGCTGGCCCGTCAGGAGTCGGAATGGCTGCGCCTGCCAGCGAACCGGGCCGAGATTGAAGCCGGCCAGCGACAGGCGTTGCGCCGCTCCGTTCCACAGGGTTCCCGAGAATCCGGACGCGGACTCGGGGGGCAGGCCGATGACGCCGAACGCCACCCGGGCGGGCAGCAGCACAACGAGAGACACCAGAAGGGCAGCGAGGCCCGCGCCCGCGAGGAGACGGATCTGGCGCATGGGATCGCTAGCGCGCAGCGCGCTCGAGCACGAGGTTCGAATTCACCCGGCCCGGTTCGCCGCTGGGATCGAAGGAGGCAGTGATTGCTGCCAGGCCGTGCCGGGCCTGCACGTCGGCCAGCCACCCGGTGAGTTCATCGAACGGGGCGTTCTCGAGCCGGAGGCGGACGCCACTGGCGCCCTCCGGCTGGTTGCGCTTCAGGTATGTGCCCAGGCCGCGCTCCCGCGTCGACCGGTCGATCACGACCACCAGCGACTCGCCGGTGGCCGGTGCCGGGCCTGCGCCGGCGCCCTGTGGACCGAAGCGCCGCGCCACCTGTTCGATATCGCTGAGAAGGCTGCGGCGTTGCTCGACTTCGGCGGCGGCCCGGCCACGGGCCGCGTACAGCGGCTGCAGGCCGAGCCCATAGACCAGTGCAAAGCCGGCAAACGCCGCGGCAGCCAGCACCAGCCAGCGCTCCCGGGGCGCGAGCTTGTCGAGCCATTCCCGAAGCTGGACTGCCGGATTCATGGCGTGCACCTCATGCGCCGGCTCCCGTGATGCGAATCCGCCCCTGGATCTCGTCGCCAGCGGCGTTGGACGACTGGATGTCAGCCTTCAGCTTGCCCGCTTCAACGACCAGCTTGCGGATGGTGTCCAGGGCTTCGGCGCTCGGCGCGCGAACCTGCAGCTCGAGGACGCCCGCCCGGTAGTTCACGCCCTCGATCTTCGCATTGCCCGTCTTGGCCACGGCCACGGCGACCGTCTTCATGGTGTCGAGAAACTGCCGGCCGGCCGCGCCGGCCGCCGCCCCGCCGTCGCCCTGCAGCCGGGAATCGACCAGCTCACGGAGGTCGCCAGCGACGTCCGCGTCGGGAAACGTGAAGCTGGCTGCCAGCTGTATGTCGGCCTGCAGTGCCGTGCTTTCACGCCGGAGCCGCCAGGCATCCGCGCCTGCCGTCGCCACGATGGCGCCGGCCAGCGCTGCGACCAGCGCCGCGGCCAGGCGCCAGCGGGGCCAGTAGCTGCCGAGGGTGTTGCGGCTGACGTAGTCGCCCTGGAGGAGGTTGACGCCGGGGTTGGTAACGATGGCGGCTGCCAGGCGCAGCAGGGCGCCGTCGGGCAGGCGCCGCACCTCGAGGCTGGCGACGCGGTCCTGGAATCGTTCCCAGATCTCGTTCGGCAGCCCGTCGACCGTGGCGTCATAAACCTGGAGATGGCGGGGCGGCAGGTTGCCGTCCGGGCCCGCCGTGCGTGGCTGGGCCAGCCACAGCTCCAGCAGGCCCTCGAGCGACTCGAGCTCCGAGACCACGGGATCACCGCCGGGGTCCCTGAGGAGGGCGTGATGCTGTTCGAGGACGAGGGTCGTGTTGCCGGCGATGTCGAGCACGGCGTCGCTGTCCGCGAAGATAGCCTGGGGCTGGATGCCGTTGCCGGCCAGCTGCGCGAGCCAGGAGTCCATCCGCTCGCGGCGCACCACCGCGACGGCGACCTGCTCGTCGCCAAAACGGGAACCCGCCGCAAAGTGCAGCTCCTCGACGTCTTCCGCCAGCAGGTCCTCGAGAGCGAAGGGGAGGGCCTGGGCAATCCGGCTGGTGCCTTTCACCGGCACATCGGCCCGGGTGCGCAATACACGCACCGCCGGGACCAGGACGATCGTGCGCCGGCCGGGGCACAGGTCGGCGGCGTCAGCCAGCCCGCCCGTGGCGGGCGCCAGCACGCAGGCGCCCGTGGCATCGACGACCGCCCATTCGGCCTGGACGGCAGCGACCGCCGGGTCCACGAACGGGGCCGGGTCGTCGGTCACGAGGCGGATGACGAGGGTTTCACTCATGGGTCATGTCACGATGGCTCAATTGGCATCGAAAGTGCGCAGCCGCACCCGCACAACGTCGCGGTTCCGCTCGAGGAGACTGTACATAGTGGATTGTGCAGTGCCAATAGTCGCGGTCGCGGTTAACAGAAACCAGCTGCTCCGGACGTCCAGGGGCAGCGCGGCAGGGATCTGCTCGGTGGACGGGAAGACGTCGAGGAACTTTTCCACCGATTCATAGGGCCCGGCCAGGGTGTCGAGGGACTCCGGATCCACGCCGTCCACGAGGGAGGCTATGACCAGCGAAGTCGCCGTGTTCACATTCAGCTTCCAGGGTGTGCCGTCGCTCTGGGGCGGCAGGGCGCTGACATGGTCCTTGAGGGCGTCGCAGATTTCCCGGTTGTAGCCCTCGACCGCGAGAAGCTCGCTGGTCGACGTGAACCAGAAGTTGGCCGGCCGGTAGGGCGGCTGCCGGCTGGTGTACCGGTCCTGCTCGGCGCCGGACAACCCGTAGGGGTCGTCGTCCGGATCGATCCAGTCGATGGTGGCTTCCACCAGCGCCCGGGCCGTGTCGGGATCAAGGGGGCGCTCCAGGTCCAGGAACGTCAGCAGCCGCTCGAACTGTTTGGCCTTCTCCGGAATGGCCTTGCCTTCCTTGTCGAGCAGGCCGTTGAGGTTGAAGCGGCCCTGCTGGTCCAGCACGTAGCCCTGGAGCTTGCCGCCCTCCACTTCGACCGATAGCGGCTTCGCCCAGTTCTCCCCGGAGTCGTCGACCTGGCTCTCGCCACCGTCGTCCCTCGCGTCGTCGGCGAGCCCGAACTTGGCGAATTCCTCGCCGCCCAGCTCGTACTGCCGCGCCTGGTCCTGGAGCAGCAGGGTCTCGGTGCGGCGCAGGTCTACGCTGGCGTGCCACAGCAGGTTGACCGCGAGGACCGTGGCGATGGCGACCACCAGGACGGCCGTGAGCACGGCGATGCCGGTTTGCCGGGAGCGGGGCGCGACGTTCACTGGGCCACCTCGATGAGCCGCTCGATGGTGCCCCAGTCGTCCAGCTCGAGGGTCATCTGGATGGCGCGGGGACGCCGGCCTTCGGCCGTGTCGGCACTGCGCAGCGGCGGCCATTGCGGCTGCCACTCGCCGGGACCAGCGCCCTGCGTGGTATCGAAGAACAGCAGCTTCACGTCCTTCACGCCCGTCAGCAGCTCCTCGCTGCGCGGCTCCGCGCCCAGCGTGCTGTCGACCACGGGCCAGTAGTCGCGAAAGAGCTTGCCGTCCTCCAGCCGGTACTGCACCCGCTGCAGGGTGCCCCGGTGGGGGAGACCCGCCGGATTGGGCCAGCCGCCCCGGGTCACGCGGATCAGGTAGCCCACGCCGTTGGCCTGCAGGGGAAGCTCGCTGCACTGGTCGCCCAGCTCGTCGCGCACATAGCGCGGCTGGGCGCTGCCAAGGTCGTTGGTGATCAGGCGCATGGCCCGCTGCAGCGTTGCCAGCCGTTCCGTCTGGGCCCGGGCCTGGGACTCCTGGCCCACGACGGCATTCAGTCCCCCGAGGGCCATGGCGCCAATGATGGCGAAGATCCCCATCGCCACCAGCAGTTCGAGGAGCGTGAAGCCGGCTTGTGAAGCGCGTGCGATCCTGCTCACGGCCCGGTTGCCTGCTTGCAGGTCCATTCGGCCTCGGTGCCGGCCCCGGCGGCAGCCTGGGTCGCCGGGGCCGGCTGGCCGAGAAAGCCGGTGAGGGTGGTCACCACGGAATCAGGCCGGTCCGCGAAGGCGATACTGATGTCAACGCGGCGGATGGCATCGACCTGCGTCTTGACGACCTTGATCGTGTAGCGCCAGTTGTTCCTGGCCATCTCGACTTCGTCGGAACGAGAACCGATCGCCGGGAACTCACCGAGCAGTCGCAGCCTCGTCATCTCGTTGACGGCCACCCAGTGAGCGAGTGTCTTCTCCCGGAGGCGACTCGACACCGTCAGCGTCTGGTTGACCTGGCCGAATGCGGCCAGCAGCCCGAGTGCGACGATGACCAGCGCCACCAGCACCTCGAGGAGCGTGAAGCCGTTTTGCCGGCGGGACTCAGTCATCGCCCTTGGTCAACTTGGTGGTGCCGTCGACCGCCAGTATCACAACGTCACCGCCGCCCGCGGGGCTTACGTCCACGACCTGGAGGTTGCCGTCCTGGCGGAGGTTCGAAATGGTGGCTCCCTCGGTGAGGGCTGCCCGCAGCAGCGTCAGCGGATGGTGCAGCATTTCGATTCGACGGTAGCCGGCCACGCGCTCGTTGTTGCGAACCGTCATGCCCGCCGGCGTTACGTTGAAGGCGACGTCCCCATCGAGGCTCGCGTCAATCTTGGTGACCTTTTGGG
>JBEBHH010000040.1:0-29216 GCA_040080965.1 Gammaproteobacteria bacterium
GCGTGCCGGGTGGTGGGCGGGTCCAGCACCGTCGGCGGCAGGACGTAGGGCCCGTTGTAGGAGAGCATGAGGAAGAACGGCTGCCTGCCGGACTGCGCGTCGATGAAGTCCACCGCCCGGCGGGTCCAGAAATCCGTGAGGTGCTCGCCTGTCGCTGCCACGTCGAACGTGCGCCCGTTGTCCACGACGGCCTGCTTCACGAAGCTCTCCGTGTGACCGCCGCTGAATGTCACCCAGGTGCCGAAGCCGAGCTGCGGCCGGTCGCTGGCGCCCAGGTGGTACTTGCCGACGAGTGCGGTGGCGTAGCCGGCGTCCGCGAGGGTCTGCGGGAGATTGCGGAATTCCTCGATGGCCGAGTAGTCGGGCACGGCAAAGCGCTCCGGCAGCCCGTTGTGCACGCCGGTCCGGGAGGGGATGAGCCCGGTCAGCAGCGTCGCCCGGGCCGGCGAGCAGACGCCGCTGGTGGCGAAGGCGCGGGTGAAGAGGGTGCCTTCGGCGGCGAGCTGGTCGATGTTCGGGGTCCGGATCTCCCGGTTGCCATAGGCGCCGATGAGGGACGGGCTCTGGTTGTCGGTGAGGATGAGCAGCACGTTGGGCCGGGCGGCGACGGCGGGCCCCGGAACGGCCAGGGCCGCCAGCGCGGTGGCGGCGAGCGCTGCCGTGGCAAACGGGGGGCGGTTTCGCTGGGCCATGGCCGCACTATATCCCCCCGGCCAGTTGGCCTGGCATGGGCCCCGGACACCGGTAGCGACCTGACCAGCAGCGCTGACCGCCCTGCCATCCGTGACCAGGCCTATACTCGGACCATGCGACCGCTGAGTCCCGACCAGGGCCATGCCGCCGGCAGACTGCAACCGGAAGTAGATGGCTGAGGCCGCCAGCCTCGACCTGCGCCGCGCCGGCGACGGCGTCCTGCACGTCCGGCTGGCCGGGGACTGGCTGCTGTCGTCGACGCTGCCCTCGACCGGGGCCGCCGTCGAGCAGATCCGCGCGAACCCGCCCGGCGCGGTGGCCTTCGATACCACGGACCTGGGCCGCTGGGACACGGCGCTGCTCACCGCGCTGGTGTCCCTGCGACGCGCCGCGGACGACGCCGGCGCGTCCGTCTCCGATCAGCACCTGCCCGAAGGGGCCCAGCGGCTGCTGCGGCTGGCCTCCACCGTCAAGGCCCCGGAAGGAGCCCGGCGTACACGGGCGCACCGGGGCCTCGTCGAGCAGGTGGGCCACGCCTCGCTGGGCATCTGGGCGGCGTGGCTCGACCTGGTGCGTTTCATCGGCGTCTGCACCCAGTCGGTGGCGCGACTCGTGCGCGGCCGGGCCACGTTCCAGCGCTCGGACTTCCTGGTGGCGTTCCAGGAAGCGGGCGCCGAGTCCCTGCCGATCGTCAGCCTGATCAGCTTCCTCATCGGCATGATCTTCGCCTTCGTCGGCGTGCGGCAGCTCGAGCAGTTTGGCGCGGGCATCTACGTGGCCGACCTGGTGGCCGTCGCCATGGTGCGCGAGATGGCGCCCATCATGACCGCCATCATCATGGCCGGGCGCACGGGCGCCGCCTATGCCGCCGGCCTCGGCACCATGAAGGTGAATGAGGAGATCGACGCCCTCTCGTCCATGGGCGTGAACCCCATCGACTTCCTCGTGCTGCCCCGGCTCCTGGCGCTGGTGGTGATGATGCCGCTGCTCACGCTGTACGGCAGCCTGATGGGCATACTCGGCGGCGCGCTCGTGAGCCTCACCATGGTCGACGTCAGCCTGGTGCAGTACCTGGCGCAAACGGGCGACTCACTGGGGCTGGGCAGCCTGTTTGGCGGGCTGTTCAAGGCCTTCGTCTACGGCAGCCTGGTGGCGGTCGCCGGCTGCGAGCAGGGCATGGCCTGCGGCGGCAGCGCCATGGCGGTTGGCCAGGCCACGACCCGGGCGGTGGTCATGGGCATCGTCCTCATCATCGTCAGCGCGGCGCTCCTGACGATCATCTACATCAACCTGGGAATCTGAAGTGGCTCGCGAGGAAAGCCCCGCCCACATCACCGTCAGCCACCTGACGATGGCCTACGACGACTTCGTCATCCAGCGGGACCTCAACTTCACCGTCCGCCGGGGCGAAGTCTTCATCATCATGGGCGGGAGCGGCTGCGGGAAGACCACCCTCCTGAAGCACATGATCGGCCTCAAGGCGCCGATGGCCGGCGACGTGCTCTACGACGGCACCAGCTTCTGGCAGGCGGAGGAGGAGGCGCGGGATGAGGCCAAGCGCCGCTTTGGAGTGCTCTTCCAGTCCGGGGCGCTGTGGAGTTCCATGACGCTGGCGGAGAACGTGGCGTTGCCGTTGCGGCTCTACACGACCCTCGGCGAGGCCGAGATCCGCGACATTGCAGCCTACAAGCTGGCGCTCGTCGGACTTGCCGGCTTCGAGGACTACACGCCGAGCGAGATCTCGGGCGGCATGAAGAAGCGGGCGGGCCTCGCCCGGGCGATGGCGCTCGATCCGGAGATCCTCTACTTCGACGAGCCATCGGCCGGCCTCGACCCGCTGAGTGCCCGGTTGCTGGACGAGCTGATCCTGGAGCTCCGCGACACCCTGGGAACGACCCTCGTGGTGGTCTCCCACGAGCTGGCGAGCATCTTCGCCATCGGGGACACCGCCGTGTTCCTCGACGCGGACGCGAAGACCCAGCTGGCCATCGGCAATCCCCGGCAACTTCGCGACCTGAGCCCCGACCCGCGGGTGCGGCGCTTTCTGACCCGCGGCGAGGCGGATGGGCAAGCCGCGCCCGCCGGGGTAAATTGACCCGATGAGGACGCCAACGTGAGCCGGAAAGCCAGTCCCACGCTGATCGGCGCGTTCGTGCTGGCGGCCATCGGGCTGCTGGTGGCGGCCGTGCTGGTATTCGGTGGCCGGGAACTGTTCCAGGCCAAGCAGCAGTTCGTCACCTTCTTCGAAGGCTCCGTGCAGGGCCTGCGCGTCGGTTCCAACGTGCTGTTCCGGGGCGTGCGTGTGGGCTACGTCACCGACATCCAGGTGACGACCGACGAGAGCATGCTCAACTACGAGATTCCGGTGACCTTCGAGATCCTGCCCGACGCGGTGACGGTCATTGCCGGCGGGCAGGCACTGCCGCTGTCCACCACCGGCGCGCGCCTCGACGACATGATCAAGGCGGGCCTCCGGACGCAGCTCGATGTGGAAAGCTTCGTCACGGGCCAGCTGGTCATCAACCTGGACATGCACCCCGAGAAACCGGCGGTCTTTCGCGGGCGGAACACGGCGCTCAAGGAGATTCCCAGCATCCCGAGCGGCATCCAGCAGGTGATGCAGCGGATCCAGGAGTTCGTCACCAACGTGGAGCAGAACGTGCCGGTCGACAAGGTATTCGAGAACCTGCTGGGCGCGATCAGCGGCTTCAACGAACTGGTGAATTCCGAGGACCTGCGGGCCAGCCTGGCGGGCGCCAACCGCCTGATCAACGCCCGGGAAACCCAGGCCCTGCCGGCCAGCCTGCAGGCAGCCATCACCGACCTCCAGGCAGCCACGCGGGACGCCCGTGGCCTCATCGGCACCGTGGACCAGCGGCTCGACCCCGCACTCGAGCGGGCGGTGCCGGTGATGGAGCAGCTGGAAGCGACCCTGAAGGAGGGGGAGACGGTGCTCTCCCTCGCCCGCGGGCAGCTCGAGAGCAATCCGGAGACGGCCGAACGGCTGGCCGCGGCGCTCCGCGAGCTGGAGCGCTCGGCCCGGGCGATCCGGGTGCTGGTGGACTCGCTGGAGCGCCAGCCCGAGTCGCTATTGCGCGGCAAGGCGAAACCCTGAGGTGCTGACCCCATGAAAAGTTCGCGAACGGCCGGACTGACAGCCGCCGCGGCGCTGCTGTTGCTCGTCGCCGCGTGTGCCTCCTCGCCGGCGCCGCGCTACTTCCGCCTCGCGGCACTGGCCGAGCCGGCGGCGTCGGCCACCCCGGTTGCTGCTGCGGTCATCGTCGGGCCGTTCCAGCTCGCCGACTACCTGGACCGCCCCCAGCTCGTGACGCGGAACGGGCCGAATGGCGTGACCATGGCCGACTACGAGCGCTGGGCCGAGCCGCTGGACGCGAACTTCCAGTCGGTGGTGGCCGCGAACGTGGGCCGGCTGCTCGGCTCCGACCAGGTGCTGGAGTTTCCCGCCCAGGCCATCGTGAGGGCGGGGCGGCGGGTGACCGGCCGGGTCCTGCAGCTCGACGTGGATACCGCGGGCCTTGCCGTCCTCGAGGTGCAGTGGGGCGTGCTGGATGGCGCCGGCGCGACGGTCCAGCCGGGCCGGGTGTCGCGCTTCGAGGCCCGGGCTGCAGGCGCGGACGCCGCCGCGCGGGTGGCGGCGCTGAACGCGACGGTGACGGACTTCAGCGCCGCGGTGGCGGCGGCGGTGCGCTGAGCAGGCTTAGCTCGCCCGCCTCCAGCCAGCGCCACTGGCCCCGGGGCAGGTCGCCCAGCAGCAGCCCGCCGATGGCCACGCGGACCAGCCGCAGCACCCCGACGCCCTCGGCCTCCAGCAGGCGCCGGATGTGCCGGTTGCGGCCTTCCTCGAGCACGATCGACAGCCACGCATTCCTGCCGCCAGCCCGCAGGAGCGCGGCGGATTTCGCCGCCAGGCGCCCGCCGTCGAGATCGACGCCCGCGACCAGCCGGTCAAGCAGCGCCGGGTCCGGCAGTGCGTCGACCTGCACGTGGTAGGTCTTGTCGGGGCCGGTGGCCGGGTCGGTGATCCGCGCGGCCCAGCCGGGATCGTTACTGAAGAGCAGCAGCCCCTCGCTGGCCTTGTCGAGGCGGCCGACGGGCGCCAGCCACGGGAGGCCGGCCCCGTCGAAACAGCGATACACGGTCTGCCGGCCCCGCTCGTCGGCAGCAGTCGTGACGAGACCCCGGGGCTTGTTGAGCGCCAGGTACCGCCGCTCGCTGGCGGTGACCTCCCGGCCATCCACTGCAAGCCGGTCGTGGCCCTGCAGGACGGGGAACTCCGGGTCGCGCACGACGCGGTCATTCACCGCCACCCGGCCGTCGAGCACCCAGCCCGCGGCGACGGTGCGGGATGCGAGCCCGAGCTTGGACAGCGTGCGCGCGATGCCGTGCCTGCGGGCGCTTTCCGCCGTCATCGATGCAATCCCGACCGTATACTCGGCGCCATGAAATTCAGTTCCCCAATCCTCGCATCACTGCTGCTGTGCCTGCTCCCGCTCCAGGGGGCGCCTGCCGCCGGCAAGGCGCCGCCGAAGAACACCTCGACCCCCGGCACGGCCATCACCACGGCGCCGTCCCGGCTGAAGCCCGGCGAGTACCTCTGGGTGCCGGAAGTCTCGCCCCGGGGACCCGTGGTCATGGTGGTGTCGTTGCCGGAGCAGCGGGCCTACGTGTACCGGAACGGTGTGCTCATCGGCGCGTCCACCGTGTCCACTGGCAAGAAGGGCTACGAGACGCCCACCGGCGTGTTCACCATCCTGCAGAAGCACGAGGATCACTACTCTAACGTCTACGACAACGCGCCGATGCCCTTCATGCAGCGCCTCACCTGGTCGGGGGTTGCGCTCCATGCCGGGCGGTTGCCCGGCTACCCGGCGTCCCACGGCTGCGTGCGCATGCCCTACGACTTCGCGCAGAAGCTTTACGGCGCGACGAAGACGGGCCTGACGGTGGTGGTTTCCGACGCGGAGCAGTTCCCCGCCACCGTGGTCAATCCCGGCCTCGTCGCGCCGGTGGACGCCACCGGGGCCCCGGTCACCGAGCCAAGTGTCGTGACCGAAACCTTCTGGCGCCCCGAGGCGTCGCCCGAGGGACCTGTCACGATTCTTGTCACCAACGATGACCGGCGCATCACCGTCTTCCGGAGTGGCGTCGAGATCGGTCGTGCCTCGATCAGGCTCAGGGAACCCGGTTACAAGGTCTCCCTTCACGTGTTGACCATGCTCGAGCCGTCCGGCGTCGGACCCCTCGATCCCGTAACCGGCCAGCCGATTCCCCGCTGGCTCATGGTCTCCGGCGAGCAGGAGGACACGGTTTCCACGAGTCAGCTGCTGGCGATCTTCGACATCCCCGACCCGTTCCTGCGCCAGGTCGCCACGGTGGCCGGGCCGGGCACCACGCTGGTAGTCACCCGGCTGGCAGCCAGCGGCGCCACGACCACGGCGGCAGGTACCGACTTCACCGTCGTGACGGCCGAGGAGCCGGCGAGCAACTAGCGCCATGGGCCGGCGGCGACCGTTCCGCAAATGGCGGATAATGCCTGCCTGAACCGCGAGGGCCCGCCATGATCGTCCGCTCAATCCTGATTGCCAGCCTGTTGCTGCTGACCGCCTGCGCCCCGCCGCTGAAGATGGACTCCGCCTGGCAGCCGGGCGCGAAGCCCGGCCAGGCCTATGGCAAGGTGCTGGTCGTGGCCGTGTCGGACGACTTCAACCGCCGGCGCACGTTCGAGAACAGCCTGGCGAACGAGCTGGCGGCCGGCGGCACCGTGGGTGTGCCCAGCACGCGCACGATGCTGACCACCGACGTGCTGAACCGGGAATCGGTGGGCGCGCTGGTGAAGTCGACCGGCGCGGAGGCCGTGCTCGTGACGCGCCTGGTGAACGAGGCGGTGGACGTGAAGCAGAAGCGCGGCCGCGAAGTGCTGAAATCCGACAATCCGTCCGGGACCTCCGCGACGAACGACCCGTACTTCTACAACGTCTACAGCTACGACTACACGGTGAGCACGGAGCCGCCGTCGCTGGAAATCGAGCGCACGCTCAACGTCACCACCGACCTGTTCGAGGCCGGGGCCGGCAAGCTCATCTACACGGTCTGGTCGGACCTGCGCATCACCAACTCGGAGACGCTGGACCAGAACACCGACGTGGCGGTGATCGACAAGGTGGCCACCGAGCTCGCCCGCAAGCTGCGGCGTGACCGGGCCGTGCGTTAGGCGCGCGACACCTAGCCCGGGTCGCCGGGAAACGCCCGGAGCAGCAGGGCGGTGAACACCACGTAGCGCCCCAGCTTGCCGACCGCCATCCAGGCGAGGCACGGCCAGAAAGGCAGGCGCAGCCAGCCCGCCACCGCGCACAGCGGATCACCGATGCCCGGCAGCCAGGACAGCAGGCAGGCCTTCGGGCCGAAACGCTGGAGCCAGGCGAGCGCCCGCCGTTCGCGGGGCGCATGATGGGCGACGCGCTCGTAGGCCCGTTCCGCGCCGTAGCCCATCAGCCAGCTGATCCCGCCGCCCACCGTGCCGCCGGCCGTCGCCGCCCCGATGACCGCCCAGAAGGACGACGGATTCAGCTTGATGAGGCCGAAGACCACGGGTTCGCTGCCCAGGGGCACCAGCGTCGAGGACAGCAGCGCCACGAGGAACACCGTGCCGAGGCTGTACCGGGGCAGGGCCAGCGCCGCCAGCAGCGTGGCAAGGTGGGCTTCGAACCAGGAAGTCATGGGCGGGCCAGCATGCCATTGAACGGGCCGGAGGCTGCAACAATGCGATCGGGTGATGGAGAACGACGAACATGCGCACCGTACCGGTAACGACGGGCCTTGCCGTCGCGGAGAAGCAGCTGCTGGACGCCTGGTGGCGCGCCGCCAACTACCTGTCGGTCGGCCAGATCTACCTGCGTGCGAACCCGCTGCTCCGCGAACCGCTCCAGCTGGCGCACGTCAAGGCGCGGCTCCTCGGTCACTGGGGCACCACGCCCGGCCTCAATTTCCTTTACGCGCACCTGAACCGGCTCATCTGCCGGGACGACCTGGACATGATCTACATCACGGGGCCCGGGCACGGCGGTCCCGCGCTCTGTGCCAACACCTGGCTCGAGGGCAGCTACAGCGAACTCTACGCCGACGTGTCCCGGGATGCCGCCGGCATGGATCGGCTGTTCCGGCAGTTCTCGTTTCCCGGCGGCGTGCCGAGCCACGTGGCGCCGGAGACGCCCGGCTCAATCCATGAAGGTGGCGAACTGGGTTACTCCCTGGCCCACGCGTATGGCGCCGTCTTCGACAACCCGGGACTCATCGCTGCCTGTGTCATCGGCGACGGCGAGGCGGAGACGGGGCCGCTCGCCGCGTCCTGGCACGCGAACAAGTTCCTGAATCCCGCCAGCGATGGCGCCGTGCTGCCGATCCTGCACCTCAACGGCTACAAGATTGCCAACCCGACGGTACTGGCCCGCCTGGCCGACGACGAACTGGGTCAACTGCTCAGCGGCTACGGCTACCGGCCCTACCTGGTGGCGGGTGACGACCCGGAGCTCATGCACCCGCTGATGGCCGCGACGCTGGAGCAGGTGCTGGCCGAGATCCGCGCCATCCAGGCCGACGCCAGGGCCGGCGTTCGTGCGGGACCCGGGGCGCGCCCGCGCTGGCCGATGATTGTCCTGCGCTCGCCGAAGGGCTGGACCGGCCCGCGGACGGTGGACGGCAAGGCCATGGAGGGCACCTGGCGCGCGCACCAGGTGCCCCTGTCCGGGCTGGCCGACAACCCCGCGCACCTGGCGCAGCTGGAGCAGTGGCTGCAGAGCTACCGGCCCCACGAACTGTTCGACGCCGACGGCCGGCCCCGGCCGGAGTTGACGGCGCTGGCGCCCCGGGGGCCGCGGCGCATGGGCGCCAATCCCCACGCCAACGGCGGCGCGCTGCTGCGGGACCTGCATTTGCCGGACATCCGCGATTACGGCGTGACGGTGCCGTCGCCGGGCGCGGCCGATGGCGAGGCCACCCGGGTGCTGGGCACCTGGCTGCGCGACGTGCTGCGGGAGAACCAGGCCACGCGGAACTTCCGCATCTTCGGTCCCGACGAGACGGCGTCCAACCGGCTCGATGCGGTGTTCGAGGCCACGGGCCGCACGTGGCTCGGGCAGGTCGACGGCAACGACGGTGACCTGGACCTCCAACCCGACGGCCGGGTGATGGAGATCCTGAGCGAGCACGTGTGCCAGGGCTGGCTCGAGGGCTACCTGCTCACCGGCCGGCACGGCCTGTTCTCCTGCTACGAGGCCTTCATCCACATCATCGATTCCATGTTCAACCAGCACGCCAAGTGGCTGAAGGTGACGAGGACGATTCCCTGGCGGCGCCCGATCGCCTCGCTCAACTACCTGCTGACCTCCCACGTCTGGCGGCAGGACCACAACGGCTTCTCCCACCAGGACCCGGGCTTCATCGACCACGTGGTCAACAAGAAGGCCGACATCATCCGGGTGTACCTGCCGCCCGACGCCAATACGCTGCTCTGCGTGGCCGACCAGTGCCTGCGTTCGCGCAACTTCGTGAACGTCATCGTGGCGGGCAAGCAGCCGTCGCCCCAGTGGCTCGACATGGAGGCCGCGATCCTGCATTGCGCGGCGGGCATCGGCATCTGGGAGTGGGCCAGCAACGACGAGGGCCTGGAGCCCGACGTGGTCATGGCCTGCGCCGGCGACGTGCCGACCATCGAGACCCTGGCGGCCGTCGCCATCCTTCGCGAGCACCTGCCGGCGCTGCGGATCCGCGTGATCAACGTGGTGGACCTGATGACGCTGCAGCCCCGGGAGGAGCATCCCCACGGCCTGTCCGCCGACCGCTTCGATTCCCTGTTCACGGGCAGCCGGCCCGTGATTTTCGCCTACCACGGCTACCCCTGGCTGATCCACCGGCTCACCTACCGCCGGACGAACCACGCCAACCTGCACGTGCGCGGCTACAAGGAGGAGGGCACCACCACCACGCCCTTCGACATGTGCGTGCTGAATGACCTGGACCGGTTCCACCTGGTCTGCGACGTCATCGACCGGGTGCCCGGGCTCGCGGTGACCGCCGCCCACCTGCGCCAGCAGATGCGGGATCGCCGCACCGCACACAGCCAGTACATCCGGGAGGCGGGCGAGGACCTGCCGGCGATCCGCCAGTGGCGCTGGCCCGGGCCCGGGTAGGACCATTTGCCGCAGGGCCGGGCCCCTTCCGGCCGGCCGGCCGCCGGGGCCCCGGTGGTACAGTAATGTTCGATTTCCCGGAGGTTACGCCCATGACTGCCACCGCATCCGCCACCCCGCCGCCCGCCCCGGCCGCCAGGAAGACCATCTTCCAGCAGCTCGCCCGGCCCCCGCTGGTCGGGCTGTTTGCCTTCCTGATCGTCTTCGTGGTGCAAGGCCTTGGCCACACCCTGATGGTCGGCATGGAAGCCATCTTCGGCGAGGAGTACGTGCTCCAGTCCGCCTTCGTGCTGGGCCTCGGTGGGGCGATCCTGCTCTTCCTCGGCATGCGCCACGACAGCGAGGTGGCAGGCACCTGGTACGGCTTCTGGGCGGGCACACTGCTCTGGAGCGGCTGGGTGGAGTTCTCCTTCGTCTGGAGCGCCAACGTGCTGGGCGTGCCGGACCTGATGGATACCCACGCGCCCGGCGAGATCGCCACCAAGGCCGAGTACCTGGTGATGATGTCGTCCATCGGCGTCTGCCTCGCCTTCCTGGTGCCGCTGATGCTGAACCGGGAGACGAAGTGCAACATGTTCGTCTGGATCCAGCGCAACCTGAAGCTGCGCACGGGCAAGCCCAGCCGCGGCTACGAGCGCAACTTCGCCTACATCACGGCGCTGGAAACCATCTTCGTCACCTGGTTCTGCTACCTGGCCCTGCTCTTCATCTACGACGAGAAGATCCTGGGCGACCGGCATCCGGTGACTTACGCCATCTTCTTCTTCAACACGATCTGGGCCTTCTACCTGCTCTCGCGCCTGCTGCAGATGTGGAAGGTCACCACGGCGGTCCGCTACAGCATTCCCACGGCGATCATTGCCTACAGCAGCTACGAGATCGCCGGCCGCTGGAACCTGTACGCGGACATCTGGGTCCACCCGGAGCAGTTCGGGCTGGTGCTCAGCCTGCTGGCCGGTGCCCTGGTCATCGCCGCGTTCCTGGCCTTCAGGACCCCGGCCCACGCGAAGCGGGACCTGCAGGCCTGACGCCGTTGTCGAGTCGCGAGGTGTCCAGCCTGTAAAACTCGAGTAACGCGGGATTTATAGCGCTCCACCGGAGCGGTTGCCTGGATTAGGGTCGAGGGGTGCGAACCACGCCCTATTTCGACATGATCCGTCAGCGCCCGGACCGGGTTATGATCCTTGATGAGTGGATACAGCGCGCCATCGACGCGCCCCTGGGAGAGTCGGTCCAGGCAGATGGGCGGATTCGCCGCTGGAGACTTATCCCCGAAATGGGGAGCAGGGTGCTTCGTGTGGTGCTGCTGGCTGATGGAGAGACAGTCCACAACGCCTTCTTCGATCGCAGGTTCAAACCATGAAAATTCGCTACTTTCCGGACACTGATACCCTGCATATCGAGTTTCGCGACGTCGTGGTGGCGGATACCCGGGACCTGGATGAAGACACCCTCCTGGATGTGGATGCGCATGGTGAGATCTGCGCCATGACCATCGAGCACGCCTCCCGGCGAGCCGGCGTACCCCAGTTCTCCTACGAGCAAGTCGCTGCCTGACGGGATCAGCGCATCCCGAAGGATTTCGTTTCCTTCTTGGCCCGCTTCTCGGCCTTCTTCTCTGACATCGTCTTCGCGGGTTTCTTCTTGGTCTCGCGGCTGCTGTTCCGTTCCTTCGACATGATGAGCGCTCCTGGGCTTGAGGGGTTACCCCTGCACAGTACTACTTACAGGCGGGCTCCGCCCGACACTTCCAGGATCTGCCCGGTGATGAAGGACGCGTCGTCGGACGCCAGGAAGGCCATGGCCGCAGCCACCTCGTCGGGCCGGCCGAGGCGGCCCAGTGGGTAGCTGCCGCCAATGCCGGTCTTGACCTGGGCCCACACCGCCGGCGGGATCAGCTTCACCATGTTCTCCACCTCGATCAGCGCGGGCGCGACGGCGTTCACCCGGATGCCGTCCCGGCCGAGCGCCATGGCGAGGGAGCGGGTGAGGGCGTAGACGCCGCCCTTGGAGGCGGAGTAGGTGAACTGCTGCTGGCTGCCGCGCCAGGTCAGCGAACTCATGTTGACGATCACGCCGGACTTGCGCGGCCGCATGACGGTGGCCGCGGACTGGCAGCACAGCAGGCAGCTGGCCAGGTTCGTGTCCAGGTTCCTGTGCAGCCGCTCGAGCGTCAGCTTCTCCAGTGGCACGCCGTTGTCGTGGTCGTAGCCGGCGACGTTCACCAGCACGTCCAGGCGCCCGAAGCGCCCGAGCAGCTCCGCGAAGAGCGTGTCCACGTCGGCCGGATTCGACAGGTCCGCAGGCCAGAAGGCCCAGTCCGCCGCACCGGCGACCAGCCCGGCGGGCACGTCAGTCGCTGCCTTGCCAATGTCAGTCAATGCGAGCAGCGCGCCCTCGGCCGCGAAGCGGCTCGCCGTGGCGGAGCCTATGCCGCCCAGCGCCCCGGTGACCAGCACCACCTTGTCCCTGAATCGACCCACGGCGTTCTCCCGGAAATGGTACGTCCGGGGGGATTATCGGCCGGTGGCAAGGGCCGTGGCGCTAGGTACTTGCCGTCGTCGCGCCCACTTCTCCAGCTCGACCGCGCCCAGGATCACGGTGGCGGCGGCGATGCACAGGGCCAGGTCGGGCAGGGGCAGGGGCGTCGTGCGGAAGAGCGCGTTCAGGGCCGGGACATAGACGACGGCAAGTTGCAGCGCGGCCGTGAGGACGACGGCGCCGAGCAGCGGCCGGTTTGAGAGCAGGCCCAGCGTGAACAGCGAGGTCTCCTCCGAGCGGACCGCGAGCACGTGTCCCAGCTGGGCGAAGCACAGGATGGTGAACACCATGGTCTGCCACAGGGCAGGGTCCCGGGCCACGTACCAGGCCTGGGCGCCCAGCGCGAGTGCGGCCATCAGCAGTCCAACCAGCACCGCGTGCATGCCGAGGCCCCGGGCGAAGACGCTTTCGCCAGGCGGGCGCGGCGGACGCCGCATGATGTTCTTCTCCGCCGGTTCCGCGGCCAGCGCGAGCCCCGGCAGGCCGTCGGTGAGCAGGTTGATCCACAGGATCTGGATCGGGATCAGGGGCATCGGGAGGCCGAGGAGGGGTGCGAGGAAGATCGTCAGGATCTCGCCCGAGTTCGTCGTCAGCACGTACCGGATGAAGCGGCGCAGGTTGTCGTAGATCCGGCGGCCCTCGCGCACGGCGCGCACCACGGTCGCGAAATTGTCATCGAGCAGCACCATATCGCTGGCTTCGCGGGCCACGTCGGTCCCCGCCATGCCCATCGCCACCCCGATATCGGCGCGCTTCAGCGCGGGTGCGTCGTTCACCCCGTCGCCCGTCATGGCGACGACCTGGCCCTGGCGCTGCAGGGCCGCCACGATCCGCAGCTTGTGCTCGGGGGAGACCCGCGCGTAGACGCGCGCGTCCCGCACCAGGCGGTCTAGTTCCGGATCCGGCAGGCCTTCCAGGCCGGCGCCAGTCACCACCGGTGCGCCGGCATCCTGCAGGCCGAGCCGCACCGCCACGGCGCGGGCCGTGAGCGGGTGGTCGCCGGTGATCATCATCGGCACGATGCCGGCCTGGAGGCAGTCCGCAATCGCCGGTCCGGCCTCCGGTCGCGGGGGATCGAGCAGGCCGAGAAAGCCGAGGAAATCCAGGTCCTGTTCGATCGCCCCGGGCGTCACCTCCGGGGGAATCCCGGGCCAGTGGCGCACGCCGACGGCGAGCACCCGCAGGCCGTCGGCGGCCATGCGGTCGGCCGCGGCCAGCAGGACGGGGCGGTCCAGCCCGGCCTGCACGCCCCCGCGGCATTCCCGCACGCACCGGGCCAGGAGGACCTCCGGGGCGCCTTTCGTGATCGACAGGGTGCGTCCGTCGGCGAGCTGGTGCAGTGTCGTCATGCATTTCCTGCCGGAGTCGAACGGCAGCTCGGCGACCCGGGGAAGGCGCGCGTCACCCGAGGCCCGGTGGCGCCCCGCCTGCCGGGCGGCCACCAGCAGGGCCACCTCGGTCGGGTCGCCCACCGGGAAGCCCGCCTCGTCGGTGGTCGCATCGTGGCTCACGGTCATCGCTTCCAGGAGCAGGTCCCAGTCCGGCCCGGACCCGGGCGCGGTCGCCGCGGCGCCGTCGCAGTAGTACTGCTCCACGCGCATCTCGTTCGCGGTCAGCGTGCCGGTCTTGTCGGAGCAGATCACCGTCACCGAACCGAGGGTCTCGACGGCGGGCAGGCGCCGGATCAGCGCGTGCTGCGCCATCATCCGGCGGGCGCCGAGGGCCAGCGCGATGCTGACGACGGCAGGCAGCGCCTCCGGGATTGCAGCGACGGCGAGGCTCAGCGCCGTGAGGAACATCGGCAGGGCCGGCTCCCCGCGCAGCAGGCCGGTCACGAAGACGATGCCGCAGATGACCAGCACGACCAGCGCGAGGCCGCGGCCGAACGCATCGAGCCGGCGCTGGAGCGGTGTTTCCGGGTCTTCCGCCTGCCCGAGCAGCTGGGCGATGCGGCCGAACTCCGTCCGCATGCCCGTCTCCACGACGATGCCCAGTCCCCGGCCGTGGCTGACCGCGGTCCCCTTGAAGGCCATGTTGCGGCGATCGCCGATTGGCAGGTCCGGCGCAGGCAGTGCACCGGTGATCTTGTCGACGGGCACGGACTCGCCCGTGAGGGCCGACTCGTTGACGCGCAGGCTCGCGGCCTCCAGCAGCCGCAGGTCGGCTGGCACGATCCGCCCGGCGTCGATCAGAACCGCGTCGCCCGCCACCAGCTCGCTGGCTGGCAGGGTCACGGGCCGCCCCCCGCGCAACACCGTTGCCGTCGGCGCTGCCATCGCCTTGAGCGCCGCCAGGGCCCGTTCCGCGCGGTATTCCTGGAAGAATCCGATCACCGCGTTCAGGACGACGATGACGACGATGACGATGGTGTCGGCGAGATCACCGATGACACCGGAGATCACGGCTGCCGCAATCAGCACGAGGATCATGTAGTCGGTGAACTGGCCGATCAGCATCCGCAGCGGCGAGCGGCCCGGCGTGGCGGCCAGCTCGTTGGGGCCGGATTCCAGGCGCCGTCGGGCCGATTCCCCTGCGGAGAGGCCCGCGGCTGTCGTGGCGAGCCGCTCCAGGACCTCCCCGGCGGAGCGCTGGTGCCAGGTGTCGGTCATGCCCTGCATTCCTCGTCACCGGCCGGAAAAAAAGGCGCCGCCATTGCTGGCGGCGCCGGACTCTTCAGTTAACGGGCGATCAGGCGGTGCGGATGGACAGCACCGGGCAGCTGGCGTGGCGGAGGACGCCCTCCGTCGTGCTGCCCAGGAGAAGGTGCTTGACGCCGCTGTAACCGTGGGTCGTCATGACGATCATCGTGGCGTCATTGTCCTTCGCGTAGCTCACGATTTCCTCTGCCGGCCTGCCCACCAGGACCGAGGCCTTCGGCGCGGAGCCGAAGGCCTTGATGTTGGCCTTGATGAACGAATCGAGGTGCTCTTCCGCACTCTTGACCAGCTCGGTCACCGACGGGACGGCAACCGGGCCCATGTCGAGCGTGCTGTAGATCTGCGGTTCCTCGACCACGTAGATGCAGCGGATGTCGGCCTGCATCGCTTCGGCCATCTTCCGGACCCAGGGCAGCGCGGTCAGCGACCTTTCGGAAAAGTCGGTTGGTACGACCATGATGTTCTTCGCAGCCATTAGGTTGTCTCCTTTGCTCAGATGACCGGACGCGACTCAGCCCGTGGCTTCCTTGCTGGCCTTGCGCTCAGCGCGGTTGGCCAGGAGGGGCACCGGCTCCAGGACCCAGTTGCCCGAGCCCCGACGGCGGGGGGAGGGGATCGCGTAGGCCGTGTCCTTGCCATTGCGGCGGGTGAACTCGTCCCAGTCGATGCGCCAGCCCTTGTCGTCGAACTTCGTCAGCCACTCCCGGTAGGCTACCACGGCCTTGTCCGCGGGCATCAGCACTTCCTTGGTGTTGCTGGTCGGTGTCCGGGGCGGGTAGACGTCCACGAGGATCTCGATGTCCTGCTGGGCGATGATCTTGTTGCGGGCGTGGATCGGGCCGTCGTTGTGCGCTTCCAGCATGAAGTTCCGCATGTTCACGAAGAAGATGCGGGTCTTCGACTGGTCCACCGGCTGCTCGAAGAAGTACTGCCGGAACTTCTGGTTCTTGCCCACGTTGATCTCGGTGATCATCGTGTTCGGCCCATGGGTGCCGCTGCCGGCGTACAGCTCTCCCGCCGACGTGCGGGCGTCCTTCCAGGTCTTGTCCTCGAGGCCGGGGGCATTGAAGCGATGCAGGAACCACATTCCCCAGTTCTGCGGGTAGTTCTCCACGTCGTAGTCACGGACCTTGTAGGTCTCGCGGTTGATGCCCTTGAAGCCGTGGGTCGGGTGGACGAATTCGTTGTGCGCCGGATCCAGGCCGTTCTCGATGGAACGCTCGTAGTAGTAGTCGACTTCCAGCACGAGGACGGAGTTCGCGCGCCAGGCAGGATCCT
The DNA here is from genome assembly GCA_040080965.1 of Gammaproteobacteria bacterium. Classification (GTDB taxonomy): domain Bacteria; phylum Pseudomonadota; class Gammaproteobacteria; order Steroidobacterales; genus SHZI01. Next base: position 16,376 of record JBEBHH010000040.1, read on the forward strand.
CGTATTCCTCGATCTCGAGGAGGGGCGGGCGCTCGTTCTCGGGCAGGTCGCCCAGGAACGCAAAGACGATGCCGTATTTCTCGACGGTGGGGTAGGCGTCCACCTTCGCGCGGGCGGGCGGCTTGGTGCCGTAGCCGATGGACGGGACGTTCTTGCAGTCCCCCTGGCCATCGAATTCCCAGCCGTGATACGGGCAGACCACGCAGTCCTCGACGATGCGCGGGTTCTTGCCCAGCTCCCAGGCGCCGCCGATGGAACCACCGCGATGGACGCAGGTGTCGCTCAGCACATGGGCTCGGCCCTTGCTGTCGCGGAAAATGGCGAAATTGAGTCCCAGCACCTTGGCGCGCTCCGGCTTGTCGGGGCCCAGGTCTTCGCTGCGGATCATCGGGTACCAGAAATTGATATACATCACGTCTTCTCCCTGAGTGGAGGCCCGATTCTTCGGCAAGGAGCAGCCTGGGACACTCCGCGAAACTACCTATACCCCCGGGTGGCTCCGGCAGTTACGGTGCGCACTGACCCCCGACAGTGGAGTACGCCGTGGCCGCGGCAACACAGACCTATAACGACCGAGTGGTGCGCCAGTTCGCACTGATGACCGTGGTGTGGGGAGTCGTCGGCATGCTTGTCGGCACCCTGCTTGCCGCCCAGCTGCTCTGGCCGGCTCTCAACTTCGACATCCCCTGGCTGACCTTCAGCCGCCTCCGCCCCCTGCACACGAACGCGGTGATCTTCGCGTTCGGCGGCTCGGCGCTGTTCGCGTCCTCCTACTACATCGTCCAGCGCACCTGCCACGTGCGCCTGTTCAGCGACCGGCTGGCGGGCTTCACGTTCTGGGGCTGGCAGCTGATCATCCTGCTGGCGGCGATCTCGCTTCCCCTCGGGATGACCTCCGGCAAGGAGTACGCCGAGCTGGAGTGGCCCATCGACGTGCTGATCGCCGTCGTGTGGGTCGTCTATGCCGTGGTGTTCTTCGGCACGATCATGAAGCGGCGGGTCCAGCACATCTACGTGGCCAACTGGTTCTTCGCGGCCTACATCATCACCATCGCCGTCCTGCACATCGTCAACAGCGCGGTGGTGCCGGTGACCTGGAGCAAGTCCTACTCCCTCTACGCCGGCACCGTGGATGCCATGGTGCAGTGGTGGTACGGCCACAACGCCGTGGGCTTCTTCCTGACGGCGGGCTTTCTCGGGATGATGTACTACTTCGTGCCGAAGCAGGCCGGCAGGCCCGTGTACTCGTACCGCCTGTCGGTGGTGCACTTCTGGGCCCTGATCTCCATCTACATGTGGGCGGGCCCGCACCACCTGCACTACACCTCGCTGCCGGACTGGGCCCAGTCGCTGGGCATGGTGTTCTCGCTGATGCTGATCGCACCGTCCTGGGGCGGCATGATCAACGGCATCATGACGCTCTCCGGGGCGTGGGGAAAACTGCGCACCGACCCGATCCTCAAGTTCCTCATCGTGTCCCTGTCCTTCTATGGCATGTCCACGTTTGAAGGGCCGATGATGTCGATCCGCACGGTCAATGCCCTGTCGCACTACACCGACTGGACCATCGGCCACGTGCATTCCGGCGCGCTCGGCTGGGTAGCGATGGTCTCGATTGGCTCGATGTACATCCTCATTCCCCGGCTGTACGGGCGGAAGGAGATGTTCAGCGTGAAGGCCATCGACCTGCACTTCTGGGTGATGACCATCGGCATCGTGCTCTACGTCGCGGCCATGTGGATCGCGGGCGTGATGCAGGGGCTGATGTGGCGGGCCACGAATGCCGACGGCACGCTCACCTACAGTTTCGTGGAAGCGCTCAACTCGACCTACCCGTTCTATGCCATCCGCTTCCTGGGCGGGGTCCTGATCATGGTGGGCATGGTCGTCATGGTGTGGAACGTGTTCCGCACCGTCACCCAGCGCGCGCAGGTGGTGGATGTCGTCATTCCGCCGCCAGCGGCCCAGGCAGCCTGAGGAAGCCCCTATGAAACACGAAGTCATCGAGAAGAACCTGGGGCTCCTGGCCGTGCTCACGGCGCTGGTCATCAGCGTCGCCGGCCTGGTGGAGATCGTCCCGCTGTACTTCGCGACGGAGACGACCACGCCCGCTCCCGGAGTGATGCCGTACACGGCGCTGCAGCTGGAAGGCCGCGATATCTACCTGCGCGAGGGCTGCTACAACTGCCACTCCCAGATGGTTCGGCCGCTGCGCTCGGAGACCGAGCGCTATGGCCATTATTCGGTGGCAGGAGAGTCGGTCTACGACCATCCGTTCCAGTTCGGCTCCAAGCGGACAGGGCCGGACCTGGCCCGCGTTGGCGGCCGCTACACCGACGCCTGGCAGCGGATCCACCTGATCAACCCGCGGGACGTGGTTCCCGAGTCGAACATGCCCGGGTTTCCCTGGCTCGACGAGAACGTCCTGGACGAGGGCCTGACGCCGCGCAAGATGCGCGCCCTGCGCCTGGCCGGCGTGCCCTACACCGACGATGACGTGGCGGGCGCCAGCGAGGCCGTGAAGGGCAAGACCGAGATGGAGGCGCTCATTGCCTTCCTGCAGGTCCTGGGGCAGGCCTCCCGGACCTGGAGCGCCCCGTGATGGAAGCGACCGTGATCGACATGGGGCTGGTGCGGGGAGTGGCGACCGTATTTGCCCTGCTGGCATTCCTCGCCGTGGTGGCCTGGGCCTACGGCAAGCGGTCCCAGGAAGCATTCAGGTCGGCAGCCCAGCTCCCGCTGGAGGAAGACGACGGATCGGAGATACGTTCATGACGAGCGGCTGGAGCTGGTTCATTGCGATTGTCGCCCTGCTGAATGTGGCGGGGGCCGTGTGGTTGTTGCTGGCCAATGGCCGGGCCGTTTCTGCTGACATCGCCAAGCAGACGACCCACGTCTGGGACAGCGACCTCACCGAGCTCAACAATCCGCTTCCCCGCTGGTGGTTCTGGCTGTTCATCCTGACCGTCATCTGGGGGCTCGCCTACCTGGTGTTTTTCCCGGGCCTTGGCGCCTGGCAGGGCACGCTGGGCTGGACCCAGGAAAACCAGCACGCCGCCGAGGTGGATGCCGCGCGGGCGATCCAGGCGCCGCGCTACGCGCGTTTCGCCAGCATGTCGCTGCAGCAGCTCGCGGGTGACCCTGACGCGATGGGCGAGGCCCGCAGCCTGTTCGCCAACGGCTGTGCCGGTTGCCACGGCTCGGATGCGCGTGGCGCGCCCGGCTTTCCGAACCTGACGGACAACGACTGGCTCTACGGCAACGCGCCGGAAACGCTCATCACCACCATCGGTGGCGGCCGGATGGCCGTGATGCCGGGCTGGCAGGCGGCCCTGGGTGACCAGGGTGTGACCGAGGTGGTGGCCTACCTCCAGAGCCTGAGCAGCACGCCCGCGGAGCCGGCGCTGGTGCAGGCGGGCGCGACGCGCTACGCCACATTCTGCGTGGCGTGCCACGGCGCCGATGCCCGGGGCAATCAGGTTCTGGCCGCGCCGAACCTGGCCGACACGGTCTGGCTGTACGGTGGCGACGTCGATACCTTGCGGATTTCCGTCGGCCAGGGACGTCAGGGCCAGATGCCCGCCCACGAGGCACTGCTGGGCAAGGACCGCGTGCGGCTGCTCGCCGCCTACGTGCTCAGCCTCGGCGGGGGGTCCGGCAATGGATCCGCGGGCGGAGGATGAATCTCCGGTAGCACGCCGCTGGCCGCCCCGTATGCGGGTGGCCGCCGCCGTTGCCTGGTCCTCGTTCCTGGCAGCTTGCCTGGGGACCATGCTGACCTTCGCCGCACTGGATCCCCAGGTGCTCATCGATGGCGTCGAGGGCGGTGACCCCGGTGCGGCGCCCTGGTGGCTGACGCGCACCGGCATCTACAGCATTGGCTTTTTCTTGTTCTGGGCGATCGCCGCGGTGGCAGGGATGCTCACGGCCTATCTGCACGAGAGCCCACCCAGTGAAGGTGGCGGGTCTTGAACGATGGCACGGCAGGCGCCGAAGCAGTCTCCCTGTATGAAGCGCACCGGAAGGTCTACCCCCGGGAAGTCGCCGGCCGCTTTGCACGGCTCCGTACCCTGGCCTCCATCGGCCTGCTGGGCATCTTCTACGGCTTGCCCTGGCTCCAGTGGAACGGCCGCCAGGCCGTCCTGTTCGACCTGCCGGCGCGGAAATTCCACCTCTTCGGCCTGACCCTGTGGCCCCAGGACTTCCTGTACCTGAGCTGGCTGCTGATCCTCGCCGCGCTGACGCTGTTCTTCGTGACAGCCGTCGCGGGGCGGGTGTGGTGCGGCTACGCCTGCCCACAAACCGTGTGGACGGATGCGTTCCTCCGCATCGAGCGCCTCGTCGAAGGAGACCGGCCCCAGCGGCTCAGGCTCGACAGGACGCCGTGGACGCCGGAGTGGATCGCGCGCAAGGCACTGAAGCAGTTCCTGTGGATCGGCTTCGCCGCACTGACGGGCTTCAGCTTCGTGGCGTTCTTCTCGCCGGCCCGGGAACTGGCCGGCGATGTACTGAACCTGACGCTCGGCGGCTGGGAGACCTTCTGGATCCTCTTCTACGGCTTTGCCACCTACGGCAACGCGGGCTTCCTGCGCGAGCAGGTGTGCAAGTACATGTGCCCCTACGCCCGCTTCCAGAGCGCCATGTTCGATCACGACACGCTGGTCGTCTCCTACGACCCGGGCCGCGGCGAGCCCCGCGGGGCCCGGAAGCGGGGCGTGGACCCGAAGGCTGCGGGCCTCGGTGACTGCGTGGACTGCACGATCTGCGTCCAGGTGTGCCCGACCGGCATCGATATCCGCAAGGGCCTGCAGTACGAGTGCATTGCCTGCGCCGCCTGCGTGGACGCCTGCGACGACGTCATGGCCAAGGTGGGCTACGAGCCCGGCCTCATCCGCTACGCCACGGAGCGCGAGCTGAAGGCCGAGAAGACCCATTACTTCCGGCCCCGCGTGCTGGTCTACGGCAGCCTGCTGCTGGCCCTGGGCGTCGGCTTCGTGATTTCCCTGAGCCTGCGGCAGCCGATCGGGCTGGACATCATCCGCGACCGGAACGCGCTGTACCGGGTACTGCCGGACGGCAGCGTGGAGAACGTCTACAGCCTGCGGATCCTGAACAAGGACGACAGCGCCCACCGCTACGCGATCGGGACGCAGCCCGCGGGCATCTTCCAGGTGGATGCCGGGACCGTCGAAGTGGGCGCGGGTGAAGTCCGTGCCGTGCCGGCCCGGCTCCGCGTCGCGCCCGGCGACCTCGACCGTGCGCCCCGGGACCTCGTGATCGAGGTGCGGGTCACCGACGATCCGGGCCTTGCCGCCAGCCACGACACCCGGTTCTTCGCGCCCGAACAGGATGATGACGAGGATGAAGACCATGACGAACGCGATTGAGCACGATCCCACCCGCTGGTACCGCCTGCCCATCATGTGGCTGGTGGTGGCCCTCCCGCTGCTGGCCTTCGTCGGTGGAGGGCTGATGGTGGCCCTCACGATCCTGCAGCCGGACGTCGAGGTGCACAGCGAGCGCATCATGGCGCCGGCGGCAGCGGACGCCCCGGGCACCTGAGCCGCCGATCCTGTGACCGTGGCGCCGTGACCGAGACCTTCAACCTGCAGATCGGTGGCATGGGCTGCGCGGCCTGTGCCCTGCAGATCGAGGATGCCCTGCGGCCGCTGCCCGGGCTGGCCGGGGTGCGCGTGGATGCCGCCACGGCGCGGGCCCGGGTCGAGCTGGACGACCGGGTCGACAACGGCCTCGAACGGATCCTGCGCGAGATCCGCAAGCTCGGTTACACCGCCAGCGTGGCTGGCAGCGCCAGTGCGGCCAGCGAGCGGGCTCTCGCCCGCCGCGCGGCGCTGAAGCGCCTGGCGGTGGCCGGCTTCGGCATGATGCAGGCGATGATGCTCGCCTTCGCGCTCTACGCGAGCGAAGACTTCCGCATGGACCCCGCGCTGGTCAGCTTCCTGCGCTACTGCAGCCTGCTGGTCACGCTGCCGGTGGTGGTCTACGCGGGCGGGCCGATCTTCCGCGCGGCCCTGGCCCAGTTGCGCGCGGGGCGGCCGGCCATGGACGTTCCCGTGGGCATCGGCCTCGGCGCGGCCCTGGTGGCCAGCATCTGGAACACCTTCGCCGCCACGGGTGTCGTGTACTTCGACGCCGTCACCATGTTCGTGTTCTTCCTGACGACGGCCCGCTTCGTCGAGCTGCTGTCCCGGCACGAGGTGGGCACCGTCACCGAAGCGCTGGCCTGGCTGCTCCCGGCCCAGGCGCTGCGCATCGCCGGTGGGCGCACCAGCCTCGTGCCCGTCGGCAGCCTCCGCCCGGGCGACGAGATCCTCGTGAACCAGGGCGATCCGGTGGCGGCGGACGGCGTCATCCTCGAGGGCGAGTCGGCCTTCAACGAATCCTGCCTGACGGGGGAGTCCGCGCCGGTGCGCCGCGCCGCGGGCGCCGCCGTGACCAGCGGCAGCATCAACCTGGGCTCCGGCATCCGCCTGCGCGTCACCGCCACGGGCGAGCAGACGGAACTCGCAGCGGTGCTGCGCCTGCTCGAGCGCTCCCGGCAGGCGAAGCCCCGGCTGCTGACCCTGGCGGAGCGGATGGCCCGGGGCTTTTCGGTGGCGGTGCTCGGCATCGCCGCGCTGGTCAGCGTGCTCTGGCTGATGATCCGGCCGGAAGTGGCGCTGGCGAACACGATCGCCGTCCTGGTGGTGGCCTGCCCCTGCGCGTTGTCGCTCGCGGCACCAGCCGTCGTGGCGGCCGCCAACACGGCGCTGGCACGCCTGGGCCTGCTGCCGATCAGCGCCACGGCGCTGGAGCAGCTCACGGCCGTGCGTCACGTCCTGCTCGACAAGACCGGCACGCTGACCACCGGCCGCCCGGCGGTCAACGTGCGCGTCCTGCGTGACGGCCTGACGGAGGCGAACGTGCTGGGGATAGCCGCCGCCCTGGAGCGCGGGTCCAGCCATCCGCTGGCCATGGCGTTCCGGCTGCACGAGGTTGCCGCCGTCCAGGCCCGTGACGTGCGGGAAGTTCCAAGCCAGGGCGTCGAGGGCCAGGTGGACGGCCGGCACTACCGGCTCGGCTGCGCCGCCTTCGCCGGGGCTCCCGGCGACGACGGGATCTGGCTCGCGGACGCGGAGGGCGTGCTGGCCGGCTTCGTCCTGCAGGACGCCGTCCGTACCGACGCCCGGGAAGCCGTGGATGCCTTGCGCGACCTCGGCCTGGGCGTGGAGATTGCCAGCGGCGATGCGCCGGGCGCGGTGGCGGCAGTGGCCGGCGCGCTGGGCATAACCCGCTGGCAGGCCCGGCTGACGCCAGCGGACAAGGTGGCCCGCCTCGAGGCCCTGCAGGCCGCGGGAACGCCGGTGCTCATGGTGGGCGATGGCGTGAATGACGCGCCCGTGCTCGCGGCGGCCGACGTGTCGATGGTGCTCAGGTCCGGCAGCGCCCTCGCGCAGACGGCCGGTGACCTGCTGTTGCTCGACAACGCCTGGCTTGCCGTGCCGAAGGCGGTCGCGGTGGCGCGGCGTGCCCGGCAGATCCTGCAGCAGAACCTGGTCTGGGCCGCGGGCTACAACCTGGTCGCGATCCCGGTCGCCGCCCTGGGGTGGCTGCCGCCCTGGCTCGCCGCCCTGGGAATGTCCCTGAGTTCCGTGCTGGTGGTCCTCAATGCACGGCGGGTGCGCGCATGACGATCCTCTACGTGCTGGTGCCGCTCGGCCTGGTGCTGTGCCTGGTGGCCGTGTGGGCGTTCTTCTGGGCCGTGAACACGGGCCAGTTCGAGGACCTCGACGAGGCCAGCGTCAGCCCGCTGGAGGACGATCTGCGCCAGCAGCCCGCGCGTGGTGACCCGGGTTTTCCAGTTCCAGCGCCATCCGCACCAGGTGGGCCACCGACCGCGTAGCCATCTTTTCCATGACCCGGGCCCGGTGGATCTCGACGGTCCGCTCGGACAGGCCCAGGTCCATCGCGATCACCTTGTTCGCGTGCCCGCCCACGATGAGCCCCATCACTTCCTTCTCGCGGGGCGTCAGCGTGGCATGGCGCTGCCGCAGCTCCTCGACCCGTGACAGGACCTGGCGGGCCTCGGAGTCGGCGGCCAGGGCGCGCTGGACCCGGTCGAGGAGATCCCGCGGGCTGAAGGGTTTCTGCAGGAAATCGAACGCGCCGGCCTTCATGGCCTCGACGGCCATGGCCACGTCGCCGTGGCCCGTTATGAAGATGACGGGGAGAAAGGCGCCGCGACTGGACAGTTCCTGGAGCAGTTCCATGCCGGTCATGCCGGGCATGCGCATGTCTAGCAGCAGGCAGCCCGGACGCGCGGGATCGTACTGCGACAGGAAATCCGGCGCCGACGAGAACGGGACGGCCCGGTAACCGGCGGAATCCAGCAGGATCCCGAGGGAGGTCCGGACGCCGTCGTCATCGTCGACCACGAAGACGGTGGTGATGGTTGCTGTGCTGTTCACGTTGGCCTTATGCGAGTCAGGTGTCCACGCGGGGCAGATGCAGCTGGAAGAGCGTCCCGCCGGGCCCGGTGGCGGAGAGTTCCACGGTCCCGCCGTTGCCCTCGTCGGTGGAGATCGTGACCTTTCGGCGGTCCGCAGGCAACCTCGTCACCGTGTCCAGGGCGCTGCCGAAGAGCAGGACCAGGAGGGCCTGCAGCCGGTCCGCGTCGCCGATGACCGCCGGCGCCGGCGTCCGCAGTTCCACGACGAGACGGACTTCCTGGTGGGCGGCCAGCGCCTCCAGCAGCGGCTGGACGGTGCGGATGAGGACATTGGGATCCAGCGGCATGGATTTCTGGGGCAGGGCCCGGGCGGCGCCCCGCAGCTGCTGGACGACGGCGCCGGCGCGGAGCGCCTGGCCGGCGATCGCCTGGACGATATTCAGCGCCTGGGGAGAATAACTGGCGTCGCGGCGCAGGAGGGTGGCCGCCCCGTCGGCGTAGGCCGCGATGGCGGCGAGGGGCTGGTTGAGCTCGTGGGCAAAGCCGGCGGCCAGGTCCCGCAGGATGTACTGGTCGGCAGCCTGAACCGGCGTTCCGCCAGCGGGGGGCGCTTGCGTCCCTCCCTGGTGCAGCTGATCATCCGGGGTGCCCATATGAAGGCCGATCCTAAGGCGGCAGCGCCCGTGGCTCTCTAAGGGCTTCCCCCTACGTTGCTCACAACGGTGCATTAATTGATGACAATTCGCGGCATCGCCCAGGAGATGGTTCACCACGCGCCCGACGCGCTCCTGCTGGTGGATGCGCGCGGCCAGATCGTCTATGTGAACGCGGCAGCGGTGGAACTGTTCGGCTACACCGCCAGCGAGCTCATCGGCCAGACCATCGAGCAGCTCGTCCCCGCGCAGTCCCGGGGGATCCACGAGCGCTACCGCGACGGGTTCCTCTCCGCCCCGGCCACGCGGGAGATGGGTGCGCGGCTCGTCGCGCTCTCCGCCTGCCGGAAGGACGGCACGGAATTCCCCGCGGAGATCCGCCTGGCACCGGTCGAGGACACGGACGGCCGCGGCGATGGCGTCGGTTACATCCTGGCAGCGGTCCGGGATGTCACCGACCGGCGGCGGATCACCGACGAACTGCGCGCCGCGCGCGCGGAAGCCGACGGCGCCAACAAGGCCAAGAGCCGTTTCCTGGCCACCGCGAGCCACGACCTTCGCCAGCCGCTGCAGACGCTGCAACTCCTGAACGCCGCGCTGGCCAGCCGGCTGACCGGAGACACGAACCTGGACCTGGTCCACCGGCAGCACGAGGCGCTGGATTCCATGGCGGACCTGCTGAATGCGCTGCTCGACATCACCAAGCTCGAGTCGGGCAACATCCGCCCCAACCTGGAAGTGGTGTCGCTCGCCGAGGTCCTCGGCGATCTCCAGCGGCAGTTCGACGACGTGGCCGCCAGCCGCAATCTGACGCTCACCGTCCGGCCCACCGGCCTGTGCGTCCGGACGGACCGGATACTGTTTCGCCAGGTACTGCAGAACCTGCTCAACAACGCGCTCCAGTACACCCGCGAGGGTGGCGTGACCGTGCATTTCGAGCAGGACGCGGCGGGGCTCGCCATCCGCGTCGCCGACACGGGCGTCGGCATTCCGGCGCCGGAACTCGACCGGGTGTTCGACGAGTACTATCGCGTGGACACCAAGGGGCCGCGCCCGCGAGGGTTCGGGCTGGGGCTGACGATCGTCCGGCAGATCTCGCGGCTGCTGGGCTACACGGTGCGCGTCGAGTCGGAACTGGGGCTGGGCACCACCTTCATCCTGCGCATTCCCGCCGCCAGCCTCGTGGCCACGCCCGGCGCGGTCGCGGTCCAGGCCCGGCCCGCCGCCGCCCGGCCGGACGTGCCGAAGCCCGCCGTCCTGATCATCGAGGACGACGCCGCCGTCCGCGATGCACTCGACCTGGTGCTCACCCTCGAGGGTTATCCGACCCGGGTTGCCGACTCAGCCGTCGCCGCCATGGAAACTTTTGCCAGCCATGGCGCGGAGATCGACGTGGTGGTCAGTGATTTCCACCTGGGTGCCGGCCGGAACGGACTCGAGCTGCTCGAGGAGATGCGCGGGGAGGCGGGCCGCGACCTGCCCGCCGTCATCCTGAGCGGCGACACGTCACCGGTGCTCGCCCGCATCGGCTCGGTCTCCCGCGTCGTCCTGCTGCGCAAGCCTGTGGACGCCCGCCAGCTGATCGTCCAGCTCGAGGAATTATTCGGCGCGGCGTTATGACAATTCGGCGTCGCTTGCCGCCGGACTCTGCGGTAGGTTTTTCTGCAAGGAAGAATGACGCAATTGGTGAACGAGCATGACGTCCGTGACGATCCCGACAATCCTCCGCGCAGTCCCCGGTGTCCTGCTTTGCGGGGCGCTCCTGTCCAGCCCGGTGGCCCTGGGCTACACCAACACCGCGACCGTGTCCTTCACCTTCGGCGGCAATGACGGCGGCACGGCCATCGCCGGTTCGGTGGCCAGCAGTTACCCCACCACCCAGGCCGACCTCAGCTGGACGTCGAACGGGCCGAACAGCCTGGGCGTCATGTCCAACAGCACGTACTTCACGGGGCAGGGCGGCTTCAATGGCTACGGCTTCTACAACACCGACTTTGCGACGGCCAGCCAGTGCAACACACTGACCGGTGGCGCCACGACCTCGGTCCGCAAATACGGCTGCCGCTACACCGACGTCAGCAGCAATCCCTCGTTCATCTCCGTCCCTGTGACGGGCAACGGACCCGTGGCCCGGGCTTCCGGAACGCTGGTGGTCACGGATACCACCCTCACGGGCATGCTCACCCTCGACAGCACCACTGACCAGGCTACGGGCGCCATCGCCAACGTCACCTCGCCCTACGGGGCGAAAGTCAGCACGGCGCCCGGCGTGGGCACGGACGGCTACAACTACCGGGCCGCCGATGGCTCGCCGTTTGGCAATTACTGGCAGGGCACGACCACTCTCGGCACCTACGCCGTCAACCTGACCGGCACGTTCACGCCGACGAGCTGGAACATCACCGGCGGCACGGCGCTGTACATCGACCCGGGCTTTCTCTGCCAGCAGGGCGGCAACGGTAACCTGTTCGACCCCGTGGCAGGGTCGCTCTGCACCGCCTTCGGCTACGCCGGAGTGCACCAGCACAACGGGGCCCACCTGAGCTGGGGCTGGGACACCAACGGCCAGAACGGGGGCTCGCAGGTGAGCCAGATCGAGGTTCGCGACGCCACGGGTTCCAGCGTAGTCACCCTGCTGTCGGGCGTCCTTGCATCGCTCAGCGTGGACGGCGGCGGCAACATCACGACGAACGCCGGTGAGTTCCGGCGCGCCAGCGACCCGACAGTGGCGGGTTGCGGCACGTCGTTGCGCTGGGACGGCAGCAAGATTTCCTGCGGCAGCCTGACGACGGGCAGGCTCGACGTCACGGGCACCGTGGCGATTGCGCCGGTGCCGCTGCCGGCGGCGGCGTGGTTCCTGGGCGGGGCCCTGGGCCTTCTGGGCGCGCTGCGCCGGCGGCCGCTGCCGTAGCGCTCGCGAGCGTGTCCCGGACCGCCGCTTCGAGCGGTGTTCCGGGCGCGACCTGCGCGGCCGCCGTGCTGGCCTCGTCGAGCGCCGACTGCGGGCAACCCGCGTCGAGCAGGGCATTCGCCAGGTTGTTCCGGCCGGCAATGTTGCCCGGCTCCCGGATCAGGAGCTCCCCATAGAGCGCGATGGCGTCGGCGAAGCGCCGGCTCGCGTAGGCATCGTTGCCACTGGCGAGCAGCACCAGCGGATCACCGGGCCAGCGTTCCAGCGCGGCCGCGTGCCCGGCCTGGAGCGCCTCCGGCGGGAGATTCCGTCCGGTGGCGGCGAGGGCACGGATGAAGGCGCCGCCGGTCGCCGTCACCGGCGGCTGGTCCGGCCGGGTCACCACCGCGGCCCATTCGTCGCCGCCCTGCCAGGTGCGGAGGAAATCACTTCGACGCTCGAGGTGCCGGCGCCGGGTACCCGAGCGCAGGACCACCACGTCCCGTTCCGCGTCGTAGCCCACCACCACGGCGAAGTGCCAGCGGCGGATGCCGAAGGCCCCCAGGTCCTGGAGCACCAGCACCGGCGTGCCGCCCGCGAGCTCCGCCTGGATCCGGCCGAAGCCCGGCTCGAGCACGTAGGCGACGCGGCCCCGGGTCCGCGCGGCGGCGAGCATCTCCACCTGGAGGCTGCCGCGCCGTCCCGGGATATAGACCAGTGGCGCGAGTTGCGCGGGCGTGGCCGCCACGCCCGACGCGCCCAGCACGGTGGCGAGGGCGGCGGGTCCGCACTGGTGGATGGTCTGGGGGAAGAAGGGGACCTGGGTCAGCTCGCGGGCGGGGTCTTCGG
>JBEBHH010000012.1:0-84391 GCA_040080965.1 Gammaproteobacteria bacterium
GGGCCTGCCGGCGTGCGGGCACGCGCTCGGGCTCGCCACGCTGCGGGCCGCACAGCCGGGCTTCTGGCTCGTGATCGTCCCTTCGGTGGCCCGGGCGGAGAGCCTGGAGGCCGAGCTCCGGTACTTCGCCGGCGACGGCCCCCGCATCGCGCACTTTCCGGACACCGAGGTCCTGCCCTACGACACATTCAGCCCGCACCAGGACCTCATCTCCCGCCGGCTGACAGTGCTGCGGGACGTGGCGGCAGGCCGGATAGACACGCTGCTCGTCGCCGCATCCACCCTGCTCCCCCGCCTGCCTCCGCTGCGCTACATCGGCGGCTACAGCGTGTCCCTTGCCAGGGGCCAGAAGCTGCGACCGGAGCAGCTGCGACTGCAGCTGGAGACGGCCGGCTACCAGCGCGTTTCCCAGGTCGTCGAGCACGGGGACTTCGCGGTCCGCGGCTCGCTCCTCGACTTCTACCCCATGGGCTCGCCCCTGCCGGTGCGGGTGGATTTTCTCGACGACGAGATCGACAGCCTCCGGCAGTTCGACCCGGACACCCAGCTTTCCGGAACGTCCATCGCCAGCCTGGAGACCCTCCCCGCCCGGGAGATGCCCGTCGACGCGGAGGCCATCAAGCAGTTCCGCCAGGCGTACCGCAGGCGCTTCGAAGGGAACCCCGCCCGCTCCATCATCTACCGGGAGGTCTCCGAGGGCCGGATGCCTGGCGGGGTGGAGAACTACCTGCCGCTGTTCTTCGACGGCACCGCGCTGCTCTGGGACTACCTGCCGCCGAACCGGCTGACCGTCTCGCTCGGCGAACCAGGGCCGCTGCTCGAACCGGCCTGGCAGCAGATCAACGAGCGCTTCCAGGACTCGCGGGAGGATTCTGAGCGGCCGGCACTCGAGCCCCATGAACTGAACGGGACGCCCACCGATCACCTCGCGCGCCTCGCCAGTGGCCCCGTGCTCGTGCTGGATCCGGGCACTCCGGATCCCGTCGCCAGTGAGGACCGGGCGGCCACGGCCGGGCTGGCGCCACTCCCGCCGCTGCTGCTCGATCCCCGCGCCGACGAACCAACGCACCGTCTCCGCGACTTCATTCGCAGCTTCCCGGGCCGAATCCTCTTCGCGGCGGAATCACCGGGCCGGCGCGAGATGCTGGCGGACCTGCTGCGCCAGGAAGGCGTGTCGTCCGCGGAAGCCATGGGCTGGTCCGACTTCCTCGGCTCGACCCAGGTTGCCATGGTCAGCATTGCGCCGCTGGGTGAGGGCCTGCTGCTGCGGGATGCAGCCATCGCCATCGTCACGGAGCGCGAACTCTACGGCGAGCGTCCGCGTGGCAGGCGCCGCCAGCGGCGGGTGCGGGATCCCGAGCAGATCCTCAGCGACCTCACGGACCTGCACTCAGGGTCACCCATCGTGCACGTGGATCACGGCGTCGGCCGCTACCGGGGCCTGACGACGCTGACGATCGACGGGATGCCCATGGAGTTCCTGACCCTAGAGTACGCGGGCGGCGACAAACTGCACGTGCCCGTGGCCTCGTTGCACATGGTGTCCCGGTACACAGGCACGTCGGCGGAAGAAGCGCCGCTGCACCGGCTGGGCAGCGACCAGTGGGAGAAGGCGCGGCGCAAGGCCGCCGCCCGCATCCGGGACGTGGCGGCCGAACTGCTCGAGCTGTATGCGAAGCGTGCGGCGCGGCAGACCATCCGGGCACCAGCGACCCAGCACGACTACGCGGCCTTCGCCGCGGGCTTCCCCTTCGAACCGACAGAGGATCAGGCACGCGCCATCGACGCCGTGGTCAATGACCTGTCCAGCGGCAAGCCGATGGACAGGCTGGTGTGCGGCGACGTCGGCTTCGGCAAGACCGAGGTCGCGCTGCGGGCCGCCTTCATGGCGGTGTCGTCGGGGCGGCAGGTGGCGGTGCTCGTGCCCACCACGCTGCTCGCCCAGCAGCACTACCAGACCTTTGCCGACCGCTTCGCCGACTGGCCCGTGACGGTCGAGGTGCTGTCCCGTTTCCGGACGCCCCAGGAAAGCCGCAAGGTGCTGGAGGGCGTCGAGTCGGGCAGCGTGGACATCGTGATCGGCACGCACCGCCTGCTCCAGGGCGACATGCGCTTCAAGAACCTGGGCCTCATCATCGTCGACGAGGAACACCGGTTCGGCGTCCGCCACAAGGAGCGCCTGAAGGCGCTGCGCACGGAGGCGGACGTCCTGACGCTCACGGCCACACCCATTCCGCGCACGCTCAACATGGCGCTCGGGCGCCTGCGGGATCTCTCGCTCATCGCGACGCCACCCGAGACGCGGCTCAGCATCAAGACCTTCGTGACGCGCTTCGAGTCGCGCGTGGTCCGCGAGGCCTGCCTGCGGGAACTGAAGCGCGGCGGGCAGGTGTACTTCGTCCACAACCAGATCGAGGACATCGACAAGATCGCGAAGGAACTCGGCGAACTGGTGCCAGAGGCCCGGATCGAGGTGGCGCACGGCCAGATGCGCGAGAAGGACCTGGAGCAGATCATGCTCGACTTCCACCACCGGCGCTTCCACATCCTGGTCTGCACGGCGATCATCGAGAGCGGACTCGACATCCCGTCGGCGAACACCATCATCATCAACCGGGCCGACCGCTTCGGGCTGGCCCAGCTGCACCAGCTGCGCGGCCGGGTCGGCCGCTCCCACCACCAGGCCTTCGCCTACATGCTGGCGCCGCCGCGGGAAGCCCTGACCCCCGATGCCGAGAAGCGGCTCGACGCCATTGCGGCCCTCGAGGACCTGGGCTCGGGCTTCATGCTGGCCACCCACGACATGGAAATCAGGGGCGCCGGCGAACTGCTCGGCGAGGAGCAGAGTGGCCAGATCCAGGAGATAGGCTTCGAGCTGTACAACGACATGCTTACCCGGACGGTCAAGGCGCTGCAGGCGGGGCTGGAGCCCGACATGGACAACACCATGCCCCCCGTGGCCGAGATCAACCTGCATCTGCCGGCACTGCTGCCCGACGATTACCTGCCCGACGTCCACCTGCGGCTGGTGCACTACAAGCGCATCGCCAGCGCGAAGAGCGACGAGGCGCTGCGCGAGCTGCAGGTGGAGCTGGTGGACCGCTTCGGCCCCCTGCCCGAGCCAACGCGCCACCTGTTCCGGATGACGGCGCTCCGCCTCCGGGCAGAGCCGCTGTCGATCAGGCGCCTGGACGCCAGCTCGGTCGGCGGCTTTGTGGAGTTCGGACCCCGCACGACCGTGAGCCCGGCCTGGATCGTGACCCAGCTGCGGAACGCGCCAAAGACCTACCGCCTGGACAAACAGCAGAAGTTCCGGTTCGCGGCTCCACTGGAGGAACCGGAGGTGCGGTTCGCGTTCGTGGAGAAACTGGTGGGCGAAATGCTGACGCACCGGGAGAAGCCTGCGGCGGCAGCCTCCAGGGAATCAGCTGTCGTCCAGGGTCAGCTCTGAATCGGGCGCCTGGGCCATAATCGGCGTCGACCCCATCCAGGTTTCAGTTGAGGGAGTCTGCGCGTGATCCATGCCCGGCTGCGAAATGTGCTGTTGGTCCTTACCCTGATCTCCGGCGGCGCGACAGCTGCGGACAACTGGGTCCTCGATACGTTCTGCTCGGAAGTGCAGCGCGTGACGGCCCGGACCAGCGTCAAGGCCAACCTGACCATCCACAAGACTTCCTGGGACTTCCGGCACTCCAAGCCGGGCATCGAACCGGTGGAGATCCACCAGTACGTCACACCCGATGCAGCTGGGCGGCCGAAGATGATCTCCTGCAAGGTGAAGTTGGTGGACCACCTGAAATCCGCCTACGGCCCCGCGGCAGCCGGCACGCAGGGCACCTGCGAACAGGTGACCCGCAGCGTGGTCGAGCAGGCCCGCGCGACCACCGGCCCCAGGGCACTGGCCGTCCGCGTGGATCCCGAGGAGCAGGTGTGGACCGGGAGCAGCTACCTGTCGCCCTTTGAACTGCTCAGCAGGGATGCCTCGGGCACCCTGCATGTCCACACGCGGTACATGCGGATCGACTGGGATGACTGGCGCTGGTACGTCATGCCGAACAAGGTCCGCGGCCACCTCTACTGCCACATCATTGCGCCCGAGTACCTGGCGCGGGTGTTAAGGGGCGAGGCGCCCGAACTGGAGCCTATCGAGGTGCCGCCAGAGCCGGAGGCCGATTGAGCGACCACCGGGTGAACAAATTGCCTGCCGACCGCCGCGAGGCACCGCCGTGGGGCAGTGCCTCCCACGGGCGCCGGCGTTATGTAAATTTCGCGGTTGTCGGCAGCGCCGCGAGTCTGCTTGGGTTCATGCGCAGGCGGAGTGTTGCCGCCTCATAGCGCTGCTGCCAGGCCTTCACGCCCATCAAGGAAGCCCCCACTCGCTGGGGGCTTCCTCTTTCTGGACACTGGACCCGGCTCTCGGACGTTCAGGCCCGCCAGCGGTTCAGGGTGACGGCGGTACGACGACCACCGTGGTGCCTTCGCCGGTTTCGCCCTGGGCGCCAGTGCGCCCGGTGGCACCCGTAGCTCCGGTTTCGCCGGGCGCACCCGTGTAGCCCGGGTCCCCCTGGGCGCCGGTGTAGCCGGGCTCGCCTTGCTGGCCGGTGTACCCGGTGGAGCCCGTGTTCCCCTGCTCGCCCGGGGCGCCTGGCGGTCCTGGCGGGCCGGGAACCGCGGCCGGAACGACGACTGTCGTCTCGGCAGGACGGTCACAGGCCGTCACACCGAATGCGACCACGAGGATGGCCAATGGAATCGAGATTTTCATGTCTGCCCCTGTTTGATTGACGGCGGCGAACAGCGCCGCAGGGACAGTCTCGGCGGGTGCCCTGTCCTGAATCTGTACGGTGGCGCACAGCGCCCTTGAGGTGGTGAGTGGCCGTCAGCCGGCGTCGGCGCTGAGATTGTCCTGGCGGGCCGGTGCATCGCGGAGCACGGCACCGGACACCCGGGATTCCGCGTCCTCGAGCAGGCCCGGCTCGTCGGCAGTCGCCGGGGGAATCTCCGACGCAACGCTCCAGGACACCGTCACGTAGCGGGCGAGTTGCGACCGGGGATGGTGAATGGCGAGGTCCCTGACCCGCTGCGCGATGCGTTCCGCAAATGCGGTGACGGTGATCTCGTCGGCGCCACCGATGAGCACGGCGAAGCGGTCATGGCCAACCCTGGCGCAGTAATCCGCTGCACGCTGGAGGGAGTTGGCGATGGAGTGCGCCACCTTGCGCAGGCAGGCCTCGGTGGCATGCCGGCCAAACAGGTGGTGATAGCTTTCGAGGGCGTCGATGCGGAAGACGATGACACTGAGGCGCTTCTGCTCGCGGCGAGCGACGGACCAGTCCCGCAACAGGACTTCCAGCATGGCGTTCCGGCCGGGAATGCCGGTGGCCGCATCGGCCCGGTCATCGCGCAGGCTCCTCGCCCAGACGTCGGTCGCCATGAACACGCCGGTCCCTGCCATCGAAGGCGCGGTCGCACCCGTTCCGGGGTTGACCGCCTGCAGCACCGTCGTTGGCGCCACGTCGCCGGTGAGTAACCAGTAGCCGGCCTTGCCCGGCTGGTCGTAGAGCGGTGCGGGGCGGAGCTCGACGGGTCCCCGGGACGATCTCGGCCGCCAGGGTTCGGGAGATGCGGGGTCGAAGGCGCTGTCCGCCAGGCTGTCTGCCGAGCGGCCGATGAGTTCGTTGGGATGCAATCCGATGGCCCGGCCGACGGCAGCGTTGGCATAGACGACCGGCCGATCCCGATGCTGGGCATCGATGATCAGCGCCGGCGCGGCAACCGCATCGAGTGCCTGCCGGAGGAGATGACGATTCAGCTTTTTCAATGAGTTAGAAGGCATATCTCAGCTTTTATGAGATACGTCACCGCGGACCCCTCCGCGGCTGCGCACCACCCGGATGCGCATCCTAGCTTTAGGTTAAGCGGGGTTCTGTGAAGGTGGTCACTGCCCGGCGCTGAAGTCCGGACACGTTGTTCAATGGGAGGGGCTCAGCCGGCGGGGAACCCGCCGGTGAGCAAGGCGGCGATGAGCCGGCGGACATCGCCCATGCCCGCCACCAGGGTCTCGGCCATCTGGGTGTGGATGGTCATGCCCGCAGGCACGCGGCCGGCCGCCTGGTTCACCACGACACAGCACATGGCATAGGACAGGCCCAGTTCCCGGGCCAGGCCCGCCTCTGGCATCCCCGTCATGCCCACCACGTCACAGCCATCCCGCTCCAGCCGGTCGATCTCGGCCGCGCTTTCCAGCCGGGGTCCCTGGGTTGCGCCGTAGGTCGCCGCTTCCATGACATCCAGGCCGAGGCCGGCGGCGGTGGCGGCCAGGCGGTCGCGCAGGGCCGTCGTGAAGGGCTGCGTGAAATCCACGTGCTGCAGGGGAAACCTGCTGTCGCCGGTGAACGTGTGCTCCCGCCCCCAGGTGTAGTCGATGACCTGATCGGGAATTACCAGGCGGCCGGGAGTCGCCCCGCGGGCGATGCCACCGACAGCGTTGACCGCCAGCACGTGGTCCACCCCGAGCTCGCGCAGGGCCCAGAGATTCGCCCGGTAGTTCACGCGGTGCGGGGGAATCGCAGGCTCGTCGGGCGCGCCGTGGCGGGCGAGGAAAATGATCTCGTGGTTACCCATGCCAAAGTGGCGCGGCGTCGACGACACCGTTCCCCAGAGCGCCGCCGGTAACGCGACTGGCGACCCGCCGGGAAAGAGCACCCCCGAACCCGTGCCGCCGATGACACCAAGGCGCATGCTCAGTCGTCCACAGCCCAGATTTCGGGAAGGTGACGCCAGTGGCCGCGGTAGTCCATTCCACACCCGAACACGAATTCGTCGCCCACCTCGAGGCCCACCAGGTCCGGCTGGACCCCGGCGAGGGCACGGGAATGGACCTTCCGCACGAGGACCACGGTCGTCACCCGGCGGGCACCAGCCTGGCGGCAGTGGTGGGCGATGAACTCGAGGGTCAGCCCCTCGTCGTAGATATCGTCCACGAGCAGCACGTGCCGGTCGCGGAGGTCGGCGCGGGGCTGGGCAAGCCACTGGGGAATGCCGCCCCGCGTGGCGTCACCGTAGCGGCCCACCCGGCAGGTATCTAGGACGAAGTCCCCGCGCAGCCGTCCGGCCAGGCGCGCCAGCGGCATCAGGCCACCGAGCAATACACCAAGCAGCACGCAGGGCTGCTGCTCCACGAGCGGCTGGAGGGCGGCAACGAGCCGCTCGAAGGCGGAATCAACGGCGGCCCGCTCCACCACCCGCCGGGCGCCTGCCACGGTCGGGACCATCAGCTGAGCGTAAGGCCGGGCCGGGCCTGGGCGTCGTCGAGGACACGCACCGCCTGCTCCCAGGCAGGCGTGCCGCAAAACTCGCCGCCGGTAGCGGCCAGGTCGATGCCAATCGGCGCGCGCCGGCGCAGTGTGATGAGGCGTGCCTGGCTGACAGCGAGGGCCGCCAGCCCTCCCCCGGGATCGCCGTAGCTCCGCAATGCCTCCAGGGTCTCGTCGGCGGCGGCCGGATCGTTGCAGATCAGCGCCATGTCCGCCCCGGCGGCGAGCGCCCGCCTCGCGCGCTCCGCCATGCCGCCTTCGCTCGCCAGCGCCTTCATGCTGAGGTCGTCCGAAAAGATCACGCCGCCAAAATCCAGCTCGCCGCGCAGGACGGTTCGCAGCCAGTAGGGGGAGAGGCTGGCCACGTCGCCGTCGACCTGCGGGTACCGCACGTGGGCGACCATGACGCCGTTCACGCCCTGGCGGATCATCCGCCCGTAGGGCAGCAGGTCGTCGTAGAGCTCCGACCGGGTGCGCGGGTCCACCGGCAGGTCCAGGTGGGAGTCGGCAACCACGTAGCCGTGGCCGGGAAAGTGCTTGGCCACCGCCACCATGCCGGCCTTGTGCATCCCGAGAACGTAAGCCGACGCCAGCTCCGCCACCACTTCCGGGTCCCGGTGGAAGGAGCGGTCCCCGATGACCTCGCTGGTGCCATAGTCCAGGTCGACCACGGGCGCGAAGCTGAAGTCCACGCCCGCATCCAGCACCTCGGCCGCCATCAGCCAGCCACAGGTTTGCGCCAGCCGGCGGCCCTGGTCGTTGTCCAGGTCGTACTGGTGGCCGAGCCAGCGCAGCGGAGGCAGCCGGTAGAACCCATCGCGGAACCGCTGCACCCGCCCGCCTTCCTGGTCGACGGCAATCAGGAGCTGCGGCGAGCGGACGGCGCGAATCTCCGCCACCAGCGCCTTCAGCTGGTCCCGGTCGCGAAAATTCCGGCTGAACAGGATGACGGCGCCCACCAGCGGATCGCCGAGCCGCACGCGGTCGGCGGCCGTGAGCGCCAGGCCTTCGACATCCAGCATCAGGGGTCCGAGCGTCATGGAATGATATTCACGCGGGTACCAGGCTCCACCGCATCGAACAGCCAGCACACCTCGGCGTTGCGCATTCTGATGCATCCGTGGGAGAACGGCACCCCCATGGGCTCGTGGTCCGGCGTGCCATGGATGTAGATGTAGCGGCGCATGGAATCGACGTCGCCCAACCGGTTCCGCCCCGGCTCCAGGCCGGAGAGCCAGAGGATCCGCGAGAGGATCCAGTCGCGGCCCGGCTCGGCCAGATGCAGCGCCGGCGAGAAAACCTGCCCGGTTGGCCGCCGGCCGCGGAGGACGGCGCCAGCCGGCAGGTCCCGGCCGATCTTCGCCCGGATGACGTGCCACCCTCGCGGCGTGCACAGGCTGCCCCTGCGCTCCCCGGGCCCGTAGCGGGACGTGGACACGAGGAACTCCCGCTCGGCGCGCCCGGCCCGCAGTACCTGGAGGTTCTGCCGGGTAAGGCTGATCACGAGTTCCAGGGGTGCGTGCTCCATCGGCTTTCAGCAGCGCTCGAAAAGCGCCATGGACTCCACGTGGCTGGTGTGGGGAAACATATCCATGATCCCGGCGCTGGCGAGGCGATAGCCGTGTTCCCGGACCAGGAGGCCGGCGTCGCGGGCCAGGGTGCCCGGATGGCAGGACACGTAGACGATGCGCCGGGCACCGATCTTGCCCAGCGCGGGCAACAGCTCGGAGGCCCCGGTGCGGGGTGGATCCAGAAGCACCAGGTCGAAGCGCTCGCGGGTCCAGGCGCCCTCCACCCCGGCACCGGTCAGGTCCGCCTCGACGAACCGGGTGTTGTTCAATCCGGCCAGGGTCGCATTCTGCCGGCCGCGGCGAACGGCGGCCCCGGCCCCCTCGACGCCGACGACCTCGGCAGCCCGCCGTGCCAGGGGCAGTGCGAAGTTCCCGATCCCGCAGTAGAGGTCAAGAACCCGGTCGGTTGCTGCCGGTGCCAGCAGGCGCAGGGCCTGGTCCACCATGAGGCGATTCACTTCCCCGTGCACCTGGATAAAATCAGTCGGGCCGAAGCCCAGGGCCAGGTCATAGGCCGGCAACCTGTAATACAGGTCATCCAGCGTTCCGTCGGTGTCGAGGGCCACCACGGATTCCGGGTTGCCGGGCTGGAGGTATACCCGCACCCCGTGGGCGGCGGTGAACGCCGCCAGCTCGGCACGATCCGCCGGGGTCGGGGGATCCAGCACGCGCAGCACCAGGGCCACCGCGTTGTCCGCCACCGTCGCTTCCACCTGGGGCAGCCGGGCGCGGACCGACAGCCTGCCAATCAGCGCGGACAGCGGCTCGATCAGCCGGCTGATGCCGGGCTCCACGGTGGCGCAGGTCAGCATGTCCACCACCCAGGGCTTCTCGGCCTCCCGGAAGCCGACCAGGACGCGGCCCTTGCGCTCCACGTGGCGCACGGCAAGCCGCGCCCGTCGCCGGTAGCCCCAGATCGCACCGCGCACCGGGGGCAGCAGTTCACCCGGGATCACCGCTGCGATGCGGGCCAGGCTGTCCTGCAACGTCGCCTGCTTCATGGCGAGCTGGGCATCCGGTGCCAGGTGCTGGAGCGAGCAGCCCCCGCACCGGCCAAAATACCCGCACGCCGGGGTCACTCGGTCCGGTGACGGCCGCCGGACTTCCAGGAGGATGCCTTCATCGTAGTTGCGCCGGCGCCGCTTGCGCTGGAACGCGACCTCCTCCCCCATCAGCGCCCCCGGCACCAGGACCCGCTTGCCAGCCGGTGCCAGCACGCCGCTGCCCTCGAGCGTGAGCGCGGACACTTCGGCAATCTCCGGGGCGGGAACCGCGGACACGGGCGTTCTCAGGCCCCGCCGGCAGGCGGCTGGGCGACGGTGCGCGCGCCCCACGCCGCGGCGAACGCGCGCCAGTGGCTCGCGTCGCTGGAATCCAGGAACCGGTGCACGCGGGCAATCTCGCCCGCCAGGCCCTGTTCGTCGAGCTGGCCGCGCATGAACTGGAACCGCAGCCAGATGAGGTAGGTGTTGAGGACGTCGGTTTCGCAATAGTCGCGAATGGCGCCGATGTCGCCCTTCAGCCAGGTGTCCCACACCTGGTCGCCTGCGAAACCGAGCTTGCCGGGAAAGCCCAGCAGTGTGGCAATGTCGTTGAGGCTGGCCCGGGACCTGCCCTGCCACGCCGAAAGCACGTCCATGAGATCCAGGTGCCGCCAGTGAAAGCGGCTCAGGTAATTGTTGTACCGGAAGCCGCCTTCGTTCTCGCCCAGCTCCCAGTACCGCGGCGCCTGGATACCGTGGAGCAGCGCCCGGTAATGGAGCACCGGCAGGTCAAACCCGCTGCCGTTCCAGGAAATCAGGTCGGGCGTATGCCGCTCTATGGCGTCATAGAACTTGGCCACCAGCTCCCGCTCGGGACTATTGGGTTCGCCCAGGCTCATGACCTTCAGCCCGTCCCTGTGGCGCCAGACGACGGAAATCGCCACGACCCGGTGCTGGTGCTGGGGCAGGAAGTCCGAACCCGTCTCCTGGAGACGGTGAAACGTCATGGCCTTTGCCACTTCCTCGTCCGGGAGTCCGTCCAGGCCGAACAGCCGCTTCCCCAGGTCCACGTCGGGAATCGTCTCGATGTCGAATACCAGTGCACGCATGGGTCAGGCTGCTCCCGATCTGCTCGGTAAGGGATTACTCAGGACGGCGCCTTCATCAGGATCGCCACGGCAACGACGAGGCCCGCCTCGTCGGAGAGGGTCAGGTGCCCGTCGCCAACGCCCAGGGTCCGGCACAGCTGCTGGCCCCTCAGGGAAAATATGATCCCCGGCTTCCCGAGGGGGTCCGACACGACGCCGGAATCCCGGAGCCACATGCCATTGGCGAAACCGGTCCCGAGCGCCTTCACCACCGCTTCCTTGGCGGCGAAGCGCATGCTGAGGAAGCGCACGCGGTTCTTCGTCCGGGCGAAGTCCCGCAGTTCCTCCGGCATCAGCAGGTGCCGGACGAAGCGCTCGCCGAAGCGCTCATAAGCGGCGGCGACCCGCTCGACTTTCAGGATGTCGGTGCCGACGCCAAAGATCATGCGCGGCGGGCGTCCCGCATCAGCTGCTTCATGTCGGCGACGGCAGACGCCAGGCCGGTGAACAGGGCGCGGGCGACAATGGCATGGCCGATGTTCAGTTCCACGATCTCCGGTATCGCGGCGATGGGTCCCACATTGTGGTAGTTGAGGCCGTGGCCCGCGTGAACTTCCAGGCCCGCGGCGGCGGCAAGGCGGGCTGCGGCGGCAATGCGGTACAGCTCGGCGCCACGCTGCTCGCTGCTGGCCGCGTCGGCATAGCCACCGGTGTGGAGTTCGATCACCGGTGCGCCCGTGCGCGCCGCGGCCTCGATCTGGCCCTCGTCGGCGTCGATGAACAGCCCTGCCCGGATGCCGTGGTCCCGGAACCGGCTGCAGGCCTCGGCAATGACGTCGAAGCGGGCGCGCACGTCGAGCCCGCCTTCGGTGGTGAGTTCGGCCCGGCGTTCCGGAACCAGGCAGCAATCCGCCGGACCGATCCGGCAGGCGATCGCGATGATCTCCGGCGATACCGCCAGTTCGAGGTTCATGCGGGTCTGCAACAGCGACTGCAGGATCGGCAGGTCGGCGTCCTGGATGTGCCGGCGATCCTCGCGCAGGTGGACCGTGATGCTGTCGGCGCCAGCCTGCTCGGCCAGCAGGGCGGCCTGGGTCGGATCCGGATAGCGGGTACCCCGGGCCTGGCGCAGGGTGGCCACGTGGTCCACGTTGACGCCGAGGAGCAGGTTGTTCGCGGTGGAGTGCATGGCGGGCGTCATTCTAGCGGCGACGGAAGGGCAACGCCCGCCCTAGCGGCGCATGGACGCCAGCACCGCCCGGGTCTTCAGCGTCCGGCCGTCCAGGTAGTGGGCGAGGACTGCGCGCAGCAGCCGCTTGGCTGCCTGCAGGCTGGCGGGCGAGGTCAGCTCCCCGCGGCCGATGGCGAGCAGTTCGGCGCCCGACAGGGTCAGCGCGGCCCCGCCAGCCGCCGACGGCACGGGACCCTGCTCCAGGCGGTACTCATAGAGGGCCTCCGGGTCCAGGGGCATGTCGTTCAGCACGTCGTGGTCCAGGTTCAGGCCGTAGCCCGCCTCCGCCAGCAACTGCAGCTCGAAGCGCCGCAGGGCAGGCTCCGGATCGCCGCCGGCGCGCAATTCGGCCAGCGCCTGCGAATAGGCAATGAACAGTCCGGGGTGCGGATCGCCCCGCCGCACGAAGTTCAGGATGAGCTCATTGAGGTAGAAAGCGCCCATCAGGGACACGCCCTCCAGTGCCAGCGAGAAGCTGGCCGCTTCGGCGCCGCGTAGAGTGTAGAGCGAGCCCCGCCCTGCCCAAGAAAGCCGCAGGGGAAGGAACGGCTGGAGGACGCTGCGCCAGGGCGACTTGGGCCGGCGGGCGCCGCGCGCAACGAGTCCGACGCGGCCGTGGTGAGCACCGAGGACCTCCAGGATCTGGCTGGTCTCCTGGTAGGGCCGGGCGTGGAGGATGAAGGCGTCCTCCAGCTCCGCGCCGGACGTGGTCCCGCTCACGAGTTCGACTCGAACCCGAACTGCGCCAGCGTACGGGCGTTGTCGGCCCAGTTGGTCTTCACCTTCACGTGGGTTTCCAGGTAGAAGCGGAGACCGAAGATCTTCTCGAGCTCGAGGCGCGCGGCCGTACCCACTTCCTTGATCGTGGCGCCGCCCTTGCCAACGACGATGCCCTTGTGGGAGTCGCGGTCAGCCCAGATCACTGCGTCAGCCAGCACTACGCCCGGCTTCTGCTCGAGCGCGAGGATCTCGACAGCAAGGCCGTAGGGCACTTCCTGGCGCAGGGCTATGAGAAGTTTCTCCCGGATCATCTCCGCAATCCGGAACTCCATGCTCCGGTCAGTCGTGGCGTCGAGCGGATACAGCGGCGGACCTTCGGGAAGCAGATCGGAGAGCAGGGCCGTCAGGCGATCAAGATTGTCCGCGTTGGCGGCGGAGATTGGCACGATCGCCTGGAACTCCGCCCGCTTCTCGCAGCTCAGCAGGTACGGCAGCAGCGCTGACTTCGGGCGCACCAGATCCACCTTGTTGACCGCCAGGATCACGGGGATCCGGGCGGCCAGCGCATGTTCCAGCACGTAGGAGTCAGCGGCCTTCCAGGCGCCGGCCTCCACGACGAACAGGGCGATATCGGCGCCGACGAGCGCCCCCTCGACGGCGCGGTTCATGGCGCGGTTCAGCATGTTGTGCACCCGCGCGTGGAGGCCGGGGGTGTCGACGAAGAGGATCTGGGCGCCAGGGCGGGTCAGCACGCCGACGATGGCGTGCCTGGTCGTCTGCGGCCGTGGCGTGACGATGCTGATCTTCCGGCCCACCAGCGCATTCACCAGCGTGGACTTGCCCACGTTGGGACGCCCGACGATGGCGACGAATCCGGTCCGGTGCCCCTCAGACACGATCGCCCTCGGTGGCGCCGAGCGCACGCAATGCTTCTTCGGCCGCCTGCTGCTCGGCTGCCCGGCGGCTGGCGCCCTCGCCGTGGACCTCGATACCCGGGGTCTCGAGGCGACAGACAACGGCAAAGTGCTGGGAATGGCCCGAGCCGCTCACCTGCAGGACGGCATAGGTCGGCAACGCCTGGCCCCGACCCTGCAGGAATTCCTGCAGCCGGGTCTTGGGATCACGCAGATCGTCACCAGTACCCAGTGCGGCAAGCCGGGCGCTGAGCAGCTTCAGCACCACCTTGCGGGTTGCCGGCCAGCCCCCGTCGAGGAACACGGCGCCGAAGATGGCCTCGAGAGAATTTGCGAGGATGGATGCCCGCCGGTGCCCGCCAGAGCGCAACTCGCCGCTACCCAGGCGCAGAAGTTCCCCAAGGGCGATTTCCCTGGCCACTTCCTCCAGCGTCTCGCGCCGCACCAGCCGGGCGCGAAGCCGGCTCAACGCACCCTCATCTGCGTCGGGGTGGGCGTCGTACAGGGCCTCGGCGATCACCAGGCCCAGTACGGCATCCCCGAGGAACTCCAGCCGCTCGTTATTGCCGCCGCTGACGCTGCGGTGCGTGAGTGCCAGGTCCAGCAATCCGTCGTCCTGGAAGCGGTAGCCGAGGGCCGCTGATGACCACTCGGCCGACACGCTCACTGACGGATCTCGACCGAATTGTCGAAGCTCGCGGTGATGGAAAGATTCGCGATATAGGGCACGCTGTCCTCGTAGTTGATGTCGACGCGCAGCCCGTCTTCGATCTTCGAGATGACGAAATCCTGCCGCCGCGGGAAGTCGATGGCATCGATGTCCAGGCGCTTGCCGATCTCGGTCTGCAGGCGCTGGACGTTGGCATTGTTTCCCTCGTACTCGGTCTTGAGGTCGGCCATCAGCTGCCGGATCTTCATCTGCGTCATGTAGACCGGAATCAGCCGTATCGCGCCGTAACCCACGAGCCCGACCAGCGCGGCAATTACCGCGAAGCCGATGGCCGTCATTCCCCGTTGCCGTTGCCGCATGGTGTATCCCTCCATTGACCACCCCGAAACCCGCGCCATCAATCGATGCCCTGCCCTATCCGGCCCCAGCGTGGCATGGCCGGAAAGTCCCAGTTCATCCAGATGCGCACCGCCTTGCCGACGACATTGCCGTCGGGAATCATGCCGACCCCGTCATAGCGACTGTCCCGGCTGTTGTCCCGGTTGTCGCCCATCATGAAGTAGTGGCCCTCGGGGACTATGAACGTTCCCTCCAGGCTGCCCCGCCCGGGCATGAACAGCACGTTGTGCTCGTGGTTGCCCAGCTGCTCCCTCGCCAGGAGCGATCCCGGCTGGTCGGCGCCCGGATAGGGGCCTGTAAGCGCGACCGCAACGGGCTGCTGGTTGACGAAAATCTGGTTATTCAGGTAGGTGATCGAGTCACCCGGCAGGCCCACCAGCCGCTTGATGTAGTTGGTCGACGGGTCAGATGGCAGGCGGAACACGACCACGTCGCCGCGCTCGGGAGAGCCCAGGTCGAGGATCTCGTTGTTGAGCACGGGGAGCCGGAGTCCGTAGGTGTACTTGTTGACGAAAATGAAGTCGCCGACCAGCAGCGTGGGCATCATGGAGGCGGACGGGATGCGGAAGGGCTCGAAGAAAAACGACCGGATGAGCAGCACAATCAGGAGGATCGGGAAGAACGACCGGGCGTACTCGACTACGACGGGCTCCGGCGCCACTGCAACCGGGGACACGGCGCTGGTACCGGACGTGGCGGCCATGCGCCGCGGCCGAAGCCATGCGGCGTCCACGGCCCAGATGAGGCCTGTCAGGCCCGTCGCAATGACCAGAATGAGAGCGAAATCCACCAGTAACACCAGCCCGCCAGAAACCCGCCGTAGGGTATCACGCGCCCGGTGCGGGGACCCCCGGCCGGGGCCTCAGTGCGGCGGCGATGGTCACGGGGAAACGCCGAGAATCGCGAGAAGCGCGTCACGATCCAGCCGCGCGACGGAAACCTCCCGGTCACCGCTGCACAGGACCGGGATCCGGTCCCCGTAGGACCGCCGCCACTCGTCGCGGCTGTCCACATCGAGGACGCGGATCGTGGCCCGGTCCCGGCACAGCGGGACCAGTTCCTCGAGCATCAACTCACAGAGATGACAGCCACGGCGGCTGTAGACGACGAGATCCAGCACCGGACTAGCGCGGTGCGCCGGCAACCGGGCGCACCGAACGGGCGATGGTTTCGACAGTGCGGACAGGCACTTCGCCAACCGCGGTGACCAGGTAGCCACCGGCCATCGTTGTCCAGGCATTGGCGGCCCCGACCCGCGACGGCCCCTCGCCCTGCTCGATCGGCGCGACGCCCGCTTCGATGAATACGGAGACGGAGGCGACGCCATCGGAGTAGACGAGGTGCTCCAGCGGGGTGGCAGCGGTACCGGAGCGCTGGGAACGAACCGCGCGTAACCGGAAGCCGGGCGGAAGGGATTCAACGCGCCAGGCCGACGAATCGGTGGTGGCCTGCGCGGGCGCATCGGACCTCGGCGACTGCTGCCTAGTAAAGGTGTCGATCGTCATGGACGGCTGCACAGCGGACGCCGGAATCCGCTCCGGCAGCTTGATATCCGAGAACAGTAGCTGCTCCACCACCACGCCATCGTCGCCCGCAACCTGGACTTTGAGGGGCATGGCCGTCGCGTGATCCAGCCACAGGCGATAGCCGTAGCGGTAATTGTCGGTGGGCCGCACGGTGACTACCCGGGTGTCCCGGCCAACGAGCCTTCCCCCGCTGGCGATCGCCAGCCGGTAGTAGCGGTCATCGAACTGCACGTCGCCCGCGAACTGCTGCCGGAGCGGGCTGGCGCCCGGCTGCTCCCCGGCGCCTTCCTCGACAAGGATCTCCTTCTGGTCGGGAAGGATGCAGGTGACGTCGTCGCCCCGCCGGATGATCTCGCGACCAACCTCGTCCATGGCGGTGATGCGCTCGGTCGGCACGCCATCCTCAACCCGGTGCACCACGCGCATCACGGCAGCGTCGGCGCCGTGCAGCTGGATCAGAGTGCCTTCGTAATTCAGGTACTCGAGCGCGTAGCCCATGCGGTCGAGCCAGCCCCGCGGGGCATCATCACCGGCCGCCGGCAATGCCAGGAAGGCGCCCGCTCCGGCCAGCAGCGCCCGCAGTACGAGGGCCCGGTTCAGTGGCGCCCGCCTCATTGGACCGGCTGGCCTTCGGTACGCAACGCCACGGCATAGGCACGGTTGTTGACGATATGGGAATCGGTGAGCTTGGCTGAAAGCATTCCGGAGTACTCGCCGTGATAGACGAGATAGCTGGTCAGGCGCCGCGGAGACAGGGACGACCGGCCGGCGGACCCCACTCGCTCGGCGACCAGGGACTGGGTACTCGCAGGCGCCAGGGCTGCTGGTGCCACCGGATACTGCCTGGCAATGCTGGCTGCGGGCGTGGCGCCGGGCACAGACCTGAGGAATGGCAGCAACGCAACGGCGATCAGGGCGACGCCGGCAGCAACCGCATAGGGCAGCAGGCGATAACCAGGGCGGGACCCGGGCCCGGCGGTCGCTGTCGCGGCGGGGGCGGCGAGATCGTCGAGTTCTGCACTCACTCGGCCGGCAATCTGCAGGGCCGCCATACCGGCCGAGCGACCGCCAGCCTGGCCGCCCCGGAGCGTGCTGCCGATGAGGCTGTACCGTGCGATCCTGGCCCGGTGCTCGGGTGAGCGCGCGAGCCGCGAGGCCAGCAGCTCCAGTTCCTCCGCCGGCAGCTCGTCGTCGAGCCACGCCGACAGTTGCTCGCTTACAAGTGGTGAGGGATCGGGGCCTGTGCTCATCGGAATCGCTCTCTGCTACGCATCGTGTACTTCTCTGGATTCACGGATCGGTCAATGGCCTGATGGCCTCATCAATGGCCTCGCGCGCCCGGAAGATCCGCGAGCGGACTGTGCCAACCGGACAGTCCATGGCGGCGGCAATCTCCTCGTAGCTGAGGCCCTCGATCTCCCGCAGCACGATGGCCGTCCGGAGCTCGTCGGGCAAGCTGGCGATGGACTGCTCGACGATTGCCCGGAGCTGCTCCTGCATCGCCATGCCCTCGGGAGTTTCCTCATCGCGGAGCTGCGCATTGCGCTCGGAGTACTCGGGACTCTGGGCATCCAGGTCGTATTCGATGGGCTTGCGCTGGAGCGCCACGAGGTAGTTCTTTGCCGTGTTGATGGCGATCCGGTAGAGCCATGTGTAAAAGGCGCTTTCACCCCGAAATCCCGGCAAGGCCCGATAGGCCTTGACGAAGGCCTCCTGGGAGACATCGAGAGCTTCGGTCGGATCCCGGACATACCGCATGACGAGCTTCACGATTTTCTGCTGGTACTTCAGCACCAGCAGGTCGAAGGCGCGCCGATCACCCTTCTGGGCTCGCTCCACGAGAAGCTGATCGCCGCTTGTCCCTGCCATGCCCGCGGTCCTGTGTCGGATCTCGGGCGCCGGCAACTCACAGGCGGGTAGACAGGTGCCCGCCCCGAAAGTTCGCCCTGCGGCCCCGCCTTCCCTGCCATCGTCGCCGGACCCTGACGCAAGTCCGGCAAATGCGGGTAGTGCAGCGCAGCGCCCGGGGCGATTCTACGTGAAACGAGTCTCGTTAACGCGTTCGCCTCAATGCGGGGACCCGCATGACCCGGCCCGCTGCACCGGCGGGTGACGCAGGCGCACCGCAAGGCGCCGCCAGGTATCCGGTGCCATGCGATGGCGAAACAGGATAACCTCGGCCGGATCGCCGCCATCGCCCGCGAATCCGATCCCCGCCGCCATGCCCGGCAAGGTCCAGGAGCTGACCACGGACACGGGCACCAGTGAGTCGGGGTCGCACGCAAGGCCGAGCATGAAGCGGCCATCGTCCGTCAGCCGGATGGACGCCACGTAGCGCGGGGCACGGGGGGACGCGCGGCGCAGCTCGTGGATACCGTAAGCCGTGGCGAGCAAAACTCCGGTGATCCCGGCCCAGCCCGGCAATCCGCCATAGCTGATGGCAGCGACGGCCATCAGTATCAGGCAGAGGATGAACGCCTGCACCCGGCGGCAGGCGGGACGTTCAATGACGAGACTGGGCGAGAAGCCGCTGGATGACATCGTTCAGGCTCGCATCCTGGACAACGACCCTCCCCGCCAGCAAGTCGACTATCTCGGGATCCTGTGCAGAAAGGAGCGCTTCGAATGCCGTCTGGACCGACGGCGGCGCCTCGGCGAACTCGCGCTCCAGGTACCTGAGCAGCAGGACATCGAGCTCCCGCATGCCACGCCGGCAGCGCCAGCGCAGCCGGGCAAGGCGGACCGCGTCCAACTGCGGTATCCCGCTAAAGGCGGCGCTCCGCCAGCATGCGCTTGGTGGCGGCGATAGCCCTGGCCGGATTCAGGTCCTTCGGGCAGGCATTCGTGCAGTTCATGATCGTGTGGCACCGGTACAGGCGGAACGGGTCTTCAAGGTCATCCAGCCGTGAGCCGGTGGCTTCGTCCCGGGTGTCGACCAGCCACCGGTAGGCGGCCAGCAGGGCAGCCGGACCCAGGTAGCGATCGCTGTTCCACCAGTAGCTCGGGCAACTGGTTGAGCAACAGGCGCACAGGATGCAGGCGGACGGGCTGTTGATCAGCTCCTGGTCCTCCTTGGACTGCAGCCGCTCCCGGTCCGGCGGCGGCGGCGTCCGGGTCTGGAGCCACGGCTTGATGGAAGCGTACTGGGCGTAGAAGTTGGTGAGGTCCGGCACGAGGTCCTTCACGACCGGCATGTGGGGCAAGGGATAGATCTTTACGTCGCCCCGGACATCCGCGATCGCCTGGGTGCAGGCCAGCGTATTCACCCCGTCGATGTTCATCGCGCAGGATCCGCAGATGCCCTCCCGGCAGGACCGCCGGAAAGTCAGCGATGAATCTATCTCGTTCTTGATCTTGATGAGCGCGTCGAGAACCATCGGGCCACAGCGCCCGGTATCGACGGAATACGTGTCGATGCGGGGATTACCGCCGGCCTCCGGATCGTACCGGTAGATCTGGAACTTCCGGACCTTGCCTGGCGCCGACGCACTGGCCGGAGCAGGGTGGGTCTTGCCCTTGGTAACGCGGGAATTGGCAGGCAGCTGGAACTCGGCCATTGCTAGTACGTCCGCGCCTTGGGCGCGATCGTCTCCACTTCATTGGTGAGGGTCTGCAGCTTGACCGGCCTGTCATCGAGGCGGACGTCGCCCCGCGGGTTGATCCAGGCAAGCGTGTGCTTGAGCCAGAGCTGGTCGTCTCGAGCAGGATAGTCTTCCCGGGCGTGGGCGCCGCGACTCTCGAGGCGCCGCGCCGCGCCCGTGATGGTCACCATGGCCTGGCCAAGCAGGTTGTCGAGCTCGAGCGTCTCCATGAGATCGGTGTTCCAGATCAGGCTGCGATCCGTGACTCGCACGTCGGCGAAGGACGCGTGGCACTTGCGCAGGGCCTCGATGCCCTGGTCCAGCGACTCGCCAGTGCGGAACACGGCTGCGTGGGCCTGCATGATCCGCTGCATTTCCAGCCTGATTTCGGCCGTGCCGCGACTGCCATTGGCATTGCGGAGGCGGTCGAGACGGCTGACCGCCAGTTCGGCAGCGTCGGCGCGGAACGCCTTCTGGCGGGCGCCCGCGACGACGGTCTCCGCGCAACGCTGGGCCGCCGATCGACCGAAGACCACGAGGTCGAGGAGCGAATTCGAACCGAGCCGGTTGGCACCGTGGACGGATACGCAGGCCGCCTCGCCGATGGCCATCAGGCCGGGGACTGGCGTGTCCGGGTTACCGCCCTTCAACGTCAGGACCTCGCCGTGCACGTTGGTTGGCACGCCGCCCATGTTGTAGTGGACCGTGGGTAGCACGGGAATAGGCTCCCGCGTCACGTCCACGCCGGCGAAAATCCGCGCCGTCTCGGCGATTCCCGGCAGTCGTTCCTGGATGACCTCTGGACCGAGATGCTCCAGGTGAAGGTGGATGTGGTCCTTCTCGGAGCCAACGCCCCGGCCCTCGCGGATCTCGATGGTCATGGCGCGGCTGACAACGTCGCGGGAAGCCAGGTCCTTGGCGTTCGGCGCGTAGCGCTCCATGAACCGGTCACCCGATGAGTTGGTGAGGTAACCACCCTCCCCGCGCGCGCCCTCGGTAATGAGGCAGCCGGAGCCGTAGATGCCCGTCGGGTGGAACTGCACGAACTCCATGTCCTGGAGCGGGAGTCCGGCGCGCAGCGCCATCGCGCTGCCATCACCCGTGCAGGTGTGGGCCGACGTGCAGGAAAAGTACGCGCGACCGTAGCCGCCGGTCGCAAGGATCGTCCGCTGGGCCCGGAAGCGGTGCAGCTTGCCCGTGGCCATCTCGAGGGCCACGACTCCGCGGCACTCGCCGTCCTCCATCATCAGGTCGATGGCGAAGAACTCTATGAAGAAATTAGCCTGGTGCTTCAGAGACTGCTGATAGAGCGTGTGAAGCATCGCGTGACCGGTGCGATCCGCCGCCGCGCAGGTGCGCTGGGCCGTGCCCTTGCCGAAATTGGTCGTCATGCCGCCAAAGGGCCGCTGGTAGATCCTGCCATCCTCGGTGCGGGAGAACGGCACGCCATAGTGCTCGAGCTCCACGACGGCGGCCGGGGCCTCCTTGCACATGTATTCGATGGCGTCCTGGTCGCCGAGCCAGTCGGAGCCCTTGACGGTGTCATACATGTGCCAGCGCCAATCGTCCTCACCCATGTTGCCAAGGGCTGCGCTGATGCCGCCCTGGGCCGCGACGGTGTGACTGCGCGTCGGAAAGACCTTGGTCAGGCAGGCCGTCGACAATCCGGCCTCGGACAGGCCGACCGTGGCCCGCAATCCGGCGCCGCCTGCGCCAACGACGACCACGTCGTAGGTGTGGTCAATGAAGGAATAAGACGCGGTCATAGGGGCGCTCTCGTGGCGATCAGGAAGACGGCGAAGATTCCCGCAACCGCCAGCGCCGCATGAAGCAGGCGCAGGACGACGAGGACGATCACGCGGAGCCCGGGGGCGTGCACGTAGTCTTCGGCGACGACCTGCGTGCCGAGGCTGGAGTGGTAGACGAGCGCCACGACCAGGAGGATCAGGAGGACCGCGTTCACCGGCGACGCAACCCACGCAGCGACAGAATAGAAGTCGACGGAAGGCAGGGTGAGCAGCGAAATCGAGAACCAGAGCGTCAGGGGGACCATGGCGACGGCGGAGAGCCGCTGGCCAAGCCAGTGCCCCGTACCGGTGCCGGCGGAGCCGAGACCCAGTACCCGGCCGAGGGGGGACTTGAGGCTCATGCCGCCACCCGCGTGAGCGCCACGACCCAGAACGACACCGTCAGGAGTGCGGAGGCCACGACGACGGCAATACCCGACTTCCGCGCCACAGCCTTGTCGAATCCATGGCCGGCATCCCAGGCGAGATGCCGGAGGCCGTTACACAGGTGGTAGAAGAAGCAGAACGTCCAGCCAATGAGGGCGAGCTGCCCGAGCAGGCTGCCCAGGAGGGCGTTGGCCCCCGTGAACGCCGCCTGGCCGGAAGCGAGCGCGAGCAGCCAGGCAACCAGGGCGACTCCGCCGACAGCC
This sequence comes from Gammaproteobacteria bacterium, assembly GCA_040080965.1. Classification (GTDB taxonomy): domain Bacteria; phylum Pseudomonadota; class Gammaproteobacteria; order Steroidobacterales; genus SHZI01. The sequence continues at coordinate 22,437 of JBEBHH010000012.1, forward strand.
AGGACCAGGCCCGTCAGGCGATGCAGAATGGAAAGCGTATTGCTGATTTGCCAGCGATACACCTGCAGATGCGGCGACAGCGGCCGCGACACTTGGGACATGGACTACTCCACTCAGAAATCGATGCAACGGCCACCGCGTTCCCAGTCCCCGAATCGGGTGGGCTCGGGGCCGGGCGGTCCGCCAATCTCGGGCAGAGACGTCGGGGGAGCGGCAGGATGGAGTTCCGGAACCGGCGGCGTGGCGGGCGCGGAGTCAATCACCGGGGGCTTTTGGGGTACGGATTCAGGCACCAAAATATTGTGCCAGAATGGACCGCTTTTCTCCAGACTGCGCGCTCCATTTTCCCTAGAAACCAAGGCATTACGTGCCCCGCTCCGTAGCCCTAGACGACCTGCGCATACTCGCTGTCACGGGCAGCGACCGCGCTGCATTCCTGCAGGGCCAGCTCACCCAGGACGTGGCCACGGCGCGCCCGGACCTCACTGTGATGGCGGGTTGGGCCGACGCGAAGGGGCGCCTGCTCTTTGCCGGACACCTGTTTGTCGCCCGGCTGGGCACCGACGAGGCGCTGGCCCTCCTCGTGCCAGCGGACCTCGCTGACGCCCTCCTGAAGCGCCTGCGCATGTACATCCTCCGGGCTAAGGCACAGGCGACGCTGCTCGACGTGCCGCTCGCAGGGCTCATCGGCGCCCCCGCGGATCCCGGCGCAAGCCAGTGTGTCAGGCTCCATGGACACGGGGAGCGGCACCTCCTGCTCGGTGGCCCCGCCGCCCACCCCGGCGACATTGCCGGTCCGCGCAGCGACTGGCGCCTGTCGGACATCCGCGCAGGCCTCCCCGCTGTCGTGGCCGCCACGACCGGCGAGTTCGTGCCGCAGATGGTAAACCTGGACCTGCTTGGCGGAATCAGCTTCACCAAGGGCTGTTACACGGGCCAGGAGATCGTGGCACGCATGAAGTATCTCGGCCGCGTGAAGCGCCGCATGCTCCGCTTCGGAACCCCAGGCGACGCGCCAGCCCCTGGCGCCCAGCTGTACGCCAGCCGTGGAGCCGTGGGGCAGGTAGTCACTTCGGCGCCCGCGGAATCGGGCAGTGAATTCCTGGCGGTCGTCGTGGTGGACGACCTGCCGGGTCCCTTCTTCCTCGACGGGACCGGAACGCTCCCGGTCCTCCGCCTGGAACTCCCCTACGAAGTCCCCCTGTAGTCGCGCCTTCAGGCGCGACCCGCCTAGTGCGGCCGCGACTTTTTCAGGGCCGGGTTCAGCCGGTCGATGTCCACCTTCACCTGCTCGGGAGTGCGCTCGTAGACGAGCTCCCGGCCCTTGATCGACCCCGAGTACGCCTTCCCGTTGCGGGTCGGCAGGAGTTCGCAGCGCACGTTGTGGATGCCGGTGCCAATCACCACCTCGATCCGCTCGGGCCGCTTGCTGAGCACGACTACCTCTATCACCTGGTCGGATTCGGTAATGCGCACCTTGATCTTCTCGTCCTGCATATCCTGCCCCTCTGCCTGAGTCGCGCCGGTAGGCGCTCCTACGATCCCGAATCCCTGAGATGGGGAAACAGGAGCACGTCGCGGATGGACGCCTGGTTGGCAATGAACATCACCAGCCGGTCGACGCCGATACCAAGTCCGGCGGTCGGTGGCATGCCGTACTCAAGCGCGGTGATGTAGTCCGCGTCATAGAACATGGCCTCCACGTCCCCGGAATCCTTCTGCTCGACCTGTGCCCGGAAACGCTCCGCCTGGTCCTCCGAATCGTTGAGCTCGGAAAAGCCATTGGCGAGCTCCCGGCCATTGATGAAGAACTCGAAGCGGTCGGTGAGGAACGGATCGGCGTCCGAGCGGCGCGCCAGAGGCGACACCTCGGCCGGATAGCCCGTGACAAAGGTCGGATCGACCAGCTGGTGCTCGGCCGTCTTCTCGAAGATCTCGATGAGCAGCTTGCCCGCGCCGTAACCGGCCTTCAACGGAATGCCGAGGGTCGAGCAGACCCCTCGGAGGTACTCCACGTCCCGCAGCCTGCCCCGGTCCAGGGACAGATTGTGCAGGTGAACAGCATCCTCCACCGACAGCTGGCGGAACGGGAGGGAAAGGTCATGAACCCTCCCCTGGTACTCGACCTGCGTCGTGCCGAGCACATGCACCGCAAGGCCGCGAAGCAGGTTCTCGAGCATCTCGATCAGAGTCGTGTAGTCGGCGTAGGCCATGTACAACTCGAGCATCGTGAACTCGGGGTTGTGCTGGGTCGAGATGCCCTCGTTGCGGAAATTCCGGTTCAGCTCATAGACCCGCTCGAAGCCACCGACCACGAGGCGCTTCAGGAACAGTTCCGGCGCTACCCGCAGGTAGAGTTCGCGGTCCAGCGCGTTGTGATGGGTGATGAACGGACGGGCCACCGCGCCGCCCGGGATCATCTGCATCATTGGCGTCTCGACCTCGAGGAAATCGAGGGCGTTCAGGTATGAGCGAAGAAATTGCACTACCCGGGTCCGGGTCTCGAAGACCCGCCGGGTTTCCTCGTTTACGATCAGGTCCACGTAGCGCTGGCGGTAGCGTGCCTCCTGGTCGGTCAGCCCATGGAACTTCTCGGGCAACGGCTGCAGCGACTTGGTCAGCAGCGTGAGCTGGGCCGCCTTGACGCTGAGCTCGCCCGTCTTCGTGCGGAACATGTTGCCGCGCACGCCGACGATGTCCCCGAGGTCCAGGCTCTTGAACAGCGCGTACGCCTCGTCACCCAGGGTTTCCCTCTGCAGGAAGACCTGGATCTGCCCCGAGCGGTCCTGGAGCGTGGCGAAGCTGGCCTTGCCCATCACCCGCTTGGTCAGCATGCGGCCACCGACGAGCACTTCAACCGGATCGGCCTCCAGCGACTCGTTGCTGTAGCCCTCGTAGACCGAGTGCAGCTGGCCTGCGAGCGCGCTGCGCCGGAAGCCGTTCGGAAAGGTGAAACCGGCCGCGCGGAGTTCGGCGAGCTTCCGCCGGCGCTCGGCGACGAGCTTGTTGTCTTCCTGGGTCATCGTCAGAGGCCCTGCTTGAGACTGGCTTCGATGAACTTGCGGAGATCGCCATCGAGGATCTTGTCGGGACTGCCCGACTCAACTCCGGTGCGGAGGTCCTTCACCCGCGACTGGTCGAGCACGTAGGACCGGATCTGCTGGCCCCAGCCCACGTCGGTCTTGGTGTCCTCGAGCGCCTGGGCTTCGGCCCGCCGCTTCTGCTCCTCCAGCTCGTAGAGTTTGGCACGCAGCTGTTTCATGGCGGTGGCGCGGTTCTTGTGCTGGGAGCGCTCGCTCTGGCACTGGACGACCGTGTTCGTGGGGACGTGGGTGATGCGCACCGCCGACTCGGTCTTGTTGACGTGCTGCCCACCCGCGCCGCTGGCGCGGTAGACGTCGATCCGCAGGTCCGAGGGATCGATCTCGATCTCGATGTCGTCATCGATCTCGGGCGATACGAAGACGGCGGCAAACGACGTGTGCCGCCGGTTGCCGGAATCGAAGGGCGACTTGCGCACCAGGCGGTGCACACCGGTCTCCGTGCGCAGCCAGCCGTAGGCGTGGGGACCAATTACATGGATGGTGGCGCTCTTTATTCCCGCCACCTCGCCGGCGGACGCCTCGATCATTTCCGCCGAGAAACCGTTCGACTCCGCGTACTTCAGGTACATGCGGAGCAGCATCGCCGCCCAGTCCTGGGCCTCGGTGCCGCCGGCGCCAGCCTGGACGTCGAGAAAGGCGTTCGCGGCGTCGTGCGTGCCGGAAAACATCCGGCCGAACTCGAGCTGCTCGACATCGGACGTCACCGACTTCAGGTCGCGGACGACCTCACCGACGGTTCCTTCGTCATTTTCCTCTTCGGCGAGCTCCAGCAGGCCGACGGAATCCTCGAGGGCCCGGTCGATCTTCTCGATGCGGGCCACGACAGCCTCAAGATCGGACTGCTCCTTGCCCAGGGCCTGGGCGCGCGCGGGGTCGTTCCAGACGGAAGGGTCCTGCAGGGCCTCTCGGACTTCGCTCAGGCGGCGCGTCTTGGCGTCGAAGTCAAAGATACCCCCTGAGAGCGCCACTGCGCTCGCGAAGGTCACGGATGGAGAGCTTGATCTGGGCGGTTTCCATGGACGGGAATCGTGCGGGAAAACGGGAATCCTAGACGCATTCCAGATGCTCAACAACCAGCTGGGCCGTGCGCTCGTCCCGGTAGTGGTTGACGTCGAGGCGGTAGACAAGCCGCGCAGGTGCGTTACGGGGGCCGGACAGCGGCGCGCGCCTGAACGCCATGGCATCCACCACCGCACCCCCGTCCCGGTGCTGGACGCGGAGCTTGAGGTGCTTCTCGCCGACCACCCGCTGTTCGCGGACCGTGAACAGGTTGTCGAACAAGGGCTCCGGAAATGCCTGGCCCCAGGGTCCGGCCGCAGCCAGCACCTCGGCAACACCGAGCTGCAGTTCGCCGGGCTCGAGCCCGCCGTCTGTCCAGACGACGTTCCCGCCACCAAGCGGATCCCGCACGCGCTCCAGTTCGGCGGCAAAGGCGCACTGAAAGGCGGGAAGGTCGACCTCTGCGATCGTCAGGCCCGCGGCCATGGCGTGCCCGCCATAGCGGATATCCCTGGCGGGGAGCTGGGCCACGGCGTTGGCGATGAGGTCCCGGACATGAATGCCCTCCACCGACCGGGCCGAACCGCGAAGCAGGCCGGGCTCGGTGGCACGCGCAAAGGCAATGGCCGGCTCGCCGGTGATTTCCCGGATGCGGCTTGCGACCAGACCGACGATCCCCGGATGCCAGCGCTCGTCGAACAGGCAAGCAGCGCCTCCGGAGGCGACGGCGGACCCGGACAGGTCAGCGAGCAACGCCTGGGCCTCGCCCTGCATCCGGTCCTGCAGTGCGCGCCGCTCGGCGTTCAGCGCGTCGAGCTGCGCGGCCTGACCGCGCGCCGTGGCGGCGTCCTGCGCGAGGAGGCACTCGATGCCGAGGGTCATGTCGGTCAGCCGCCCCGCTGCATTCAGGCGCGGGGCGATGGCGAAGCCCAGGTCGCTGCTGCGGGCAAGGGCCGGGTCGCGGCCCGCCACGCGGAAGAGCGCCTCGACACCGGGACGGGTGCGCCCGGACCGGATTCTCCGGAGGCCCTCCGCGACCAGGATCCGGTTATTGAAGTCCAGCGGCACGAGATCAGCCACGGTGCCAAGCGCCACCAGGTCGAGGCACGCGGTGACGGCGTCACGCGCGACGTCGGCCGGGACGAGGTCGAGCTCGGCCAGCCGCCTGCCCGTGGCAGCCATCAGGTAGAAGGCCACGCCCACGCCGCACAACGCCGGACTGCCAAAGGTTGAACCGGGCAGGTTCGGATTGACGATGAGCGCCGCCTCGGGTAGCTCCGCGCCAGCCAGGTGATGGTCGGTGACCAGCACCTCCATGCCCAGAGCACGGGCACGACGAATTCCGTCGAAGCTGGTGATGCCATTATCCACCGTCAGCAGCAAGCCCGGCTTCCGGGCCGCAGCCAGCTCGGCGATGCCGGGCGACAGGCCGTAACCGAGGGTGAAGCGGTCTGGCACGAGGAAACCAGGCTCTGCGAATCCGAATGCGCGGAGGCAGGCCATGGTGAGCGCGGTGGCCGTCGCCCCGTCCGCGTCGAAGTCACCAATGATCAGCACCCGCTCGCCCCGGACCCGGGCCGACGCGAGGCGCTCCGCCGCCGCGGCAACACCCGGCAGGTCGCCGACGGGCAGCAGCTGCGAAAGTCCCGGCCGCAGCTGGCCGGGCGTGACCTCGCGCGCGGCCAGCACGCGGCGCACGATCGGGTGGAGGTCGGAGGGCAAAGCATCGGCAAACTGCGCGCGGGCCGGCCGGCAACGGATGTCCGGCTGCCCGGCCTGCTGAGCGGCACGGGACCTCATGTTATCGTCGGCCGCCAGCGGGAAAGTGTCATGAAACTGCACGCAGACAAGGGCTCGGGAAATTATATACAGTCGGTCACGGGTGACGCCGTCCTGATCAATGGCGCCAGCTACTCGGGCCATGTGATCGTCAGTGCAGACCGGATCATCACCGGGTGGACGCCTCGTCCCATAGCCGAACTGCAGCTGGAGGATTTCGCGGCGGCCCTCGAGCTGGAGCCCGAGGTGATCCTGTTCGGCACCGGCAATACGCACCGCTTCGCAGGCAACCGCCTGATGACTGCCATCATGTCCCGCGGCGTGGGCTTCGAGGTCATGGCCACCCGGGCAGCCTGTCGCACCTACAACGTGCTGACGGCGGAGGACCGCCGGGTCGTGGCGGCGCTGCTGCTCGAGAGGTAGGAGCGCCTTGAGGCGCGACGGCTTCCCGGGAGAATCGAGTCCGCGAGTCTCTCCCGGGAAGCCGTCGCGCCTCAAGGCGCTCCTACGGCGCCCGGGGCAGTTCGGACAGCGGATCCAGCGGCGTGCCGTTGCGCCGGATCTCGAAATGCAGGGCCGGCCTGCGGCCCGCTCCGGCGGCGCCGGGCCCCTCGCCCATCCGCGCTATCTGCTGCCCGGCCTCCACCCGGTCGCCTTCGCGAACCAGCAGGGCCTGGTTGTACCCGTAGGCGCTGAGCCAGCTTGAGCTGTGCTTGATGATCAGGAGCTCGCCGTAACCCTTGAGGCCGCTGCCCGCATAGACCACCTGGCCGCCGGCCGCCGCCCGGATGGCATCACCCGCACGCCCCCCGAGCTGAATGCCGGATGCGGTCAGTGGCGACTCCCCGTAGCGCGCGAGAACCGGGCCTTTGACTGGCCACTGCCACCGGGGCGCCGTTTCGCTGGCCGGCACCGGGCGGGACGCCGGCGGCGCTGCCCCGCCGGGCGGCGACAGCCGCAGACGCTGGCCGACGCGGATCAGCGCGCCGTCGCCGAGCTGGTTCCAGGCCGCCAGCTGATCCACGCCGAGGCCGTAGCGGAACGCAATCGAATACAGGGTTTCGCCAGGACTGACCGTGTGCCACTGCGGGCGGGCGCCCGCGCCCGGCTTTCCGGCGGGCGACGACACCGGGCGGGTTCCGGCCGCGCCAGTCTCTTCCCAGCGAACCGCCCCGCTACAGGCCACGAGCAGCGTGAACAGGAGCGCGAGTACCAGCCGCGGTGCCAGGCGGCGCATGGTGGCCCGCTCAGCCCGTCCCCTCGACGAGCGGCACGAAGGAAACCCGGGACAACTGCTCGCGGACATACTGGTCGCCCGTGCGGGTGTAGCGCACCAGATCCTGCTGGCCCGAGGGACCCACCGGGATGATGAGCCGGCCGCCCTCGTTGAGCTGCTCGAGGAGTGCACCCGGCACCTCGGCGGGCGCCGCCGCCACGATGATCGCGTCAAACGGCGCCTGGCCAGGCCAGCCCTTGAACCCGTCGCCGTGGCGGTAACGGATATTGTCGAAGCCGAGTTCATTGAGCCGGGTGCGGGCCGCCTGCTGGAGACCGCTGATGCGCTCGATGGTGAAGAGCTGACGGACGAACGGTGACAGGACGGCGGTCTGGTACCCACAGCCGGTACCGACCTCCAGGACCTTCCTGAGCGGCAGGTCAACACCCGCAATCAGCGCCTGCGTCATCAGGGCCACCACCCAGGGCTGGGAAATGGTCTGTCCCTGGCCGATGGGCAGGGCGCTGTCCTCGTAGGCCCGGCTGGCGAGGGCCTCGTCGACGAACAGGTGCCGTGGCACGCTGCGGATGCGCTCCAGCACCGCCTGGTTGCTGATCCCGGTCTCGCCAAGGCGCTGTACCAGCCGCTCGCGGGTGCGGGCGGAGGTCATGCCGATGCCGCGGATGGCGCGCTTCTCGCCCGTCACGGCTTCCCGCTCACTTCGGGAGCCACTCCGCGATCAGTTCGAGGCGCGCCCGGTCGGTGAGGTCGAGCTTCAGCGGCGTAACGGACACGTAGCCGTGCTCCACCGCGTGGAAGTCCGTGCCGGGCCCCGCATCCTGCCCCTTGCCGGCGGCGCCTACCCAGTAGATCCGGCGGCCCTTCGGGTCCCGGGCCTCCACCACCCGCTCGGACCGGTGGCGGTAGCCGAGCCGGGTGGCCTGGAAGCCCCGCAGCCCGGCGAAGGGGATGTCGGGCACATTCACGTTGAGGATCGTGTCCGGCGGCAAGGGTGTCTGCACGAGCGTCTGGAACAGCGTCCGGATGGCCTGCCCCGCCGTGTCGAAGTACCGGTGCTCGCCGGTGAGTGAAACCGCGATGGCCGGCAAGCCGAGGAACCGCCCCTCGACTGCCGCCGCGACCGTGCCGGAGTACAGAACGTCATCGCCCAGGTTCGCGCCGTGATTGATCCCCGCGATCACCATGTCAGGCTCGTGCTCGAGCAGGCCCGTGATCGCGAGGTGTACACAGTCCGTGGGCGTTCCATTGACGTAGTGGATGCCCTCCCGGGTCTTGCCCACGCGCAGTGGCGTTTCGAGCGTCAGTGAATGACTTGCGCCGCTCTGGTTCCGGTCGGGGGCCACGACGGTGATTTCCGCCAGGTCGGCCAGGCTCAGGGCGAGCGTGGCCAGGCCATCGGCCTGATAGCCGTCGTCGTTGGACAGGAGGAGACGCATTGTTATTCAGCAGCCGGGACAGTGAAGCCCTAGAATGCTAAAGCATAGCGGGCAGGCGCGCGAGCGCGCCGCTGGCCTTGCCGGACAAACCACTGCCCGACAAACCATTGAAGGAGGCCTGGTGACGCGGAAGGGCGGAAAGCATCCTCCGGCGGACGATGCCACGTCCTTCGGGTCGCTGGTCGGCCCCGTGCAACCGGTCAGGGCCAAACGCCGCGTGGCCCTTCGCAAGCCGCCGCCCCCGCCCCGGGCCCGTTTTGCCCGCGCCGACGACCAGGCAGTGCTGGAGGAATCCCTGGCGGCCGGGCCCGGCGAGGTGGGCCTGGAGAATGGCGAGGAACTCAGCTTCCGCCGCCCGCATATCCCCCTCAAGGTCCTGAAGGACCTCAGGCGCGGCAAGTACTCGATACAGGATGAACTGGACCTCCACGGCCTCACCGCCAACGAGGCGCGGGTGATGCTCCGGGAATTCATGAATGATGTCCTCCTGCACGGTCACCGCTGCGTGCGGATCGTCCACGGGAAGGGGCTGCGTTCCGGCCCCGGCGGGCCGGTGCTGAAGGTCAAGCTGAACAAGTGGCTGCCCCAGTGGGACCAGGTGCTGGCGTTCACGACAGCGCCTGCCCGGGATGGCGGTACCGGGGCCTTGTACGTGCTGCTGGCCCGATAACAGAGGTAGACGGATGCAATACACGAAGCTTGGGCGGAGCGGCCTGACCGTCTCGCGGCTGGTGCTCGGCACCATGAATTTCGGCCAGTACACGAACGAGGCGGACTCCCACGCGCTCCTGGACCGGGCCCTGGAGCACGGCATCAACCTCGTCGACACGGCCAACATGTACGGCGGCACGGCCGGCCCCGGCATCACGGAGGAAATCATTGGCCGCTGGTTCGCCCGCGGCGGCGAGCGACGGCAGCGCGCCGTGATCGCAACCAAGCTCTACAACTCGATGAAGGGCTTTGGCCGCACGGACAACTGGCCCAACACGACCCACCTCTCCGCCCTGAACATCCGGGAGTCCTGCGACGCCTCCCTCCGGCGGCTGCAAACCGACCACATCGACCTCTACCAGATGCACCACATCGACCGGGACACTCCGTTCGACGAGATCTGGGAGGCGTTTTCGGTGCTGCGCCAGCAGGGCAAGGTCACCTACTTCGGATCGTCGAACTTCGCCGGCTGGCACCTCGCCCAGGCCCAGGAAAGCGCGCGCCGCCTTGGCATGCCCGGGCTGGTCTCCGAACAGTCGCTGTACAACCTGCGGCGCCGGACCGTGGAACTGGAGGTCCTGCCAGCGGCACGGGCCTACGGCATCGGCCTCATTCCCTGGTCGCCCCTGTCGGGCGGCCTGCTGGGGGGTGTACTGCGCAAGGCACGGGAAGGCCGCAGCGCCGGACCGATGATCAGCAACTGGCTCGAGAAGGAACGCGCGACGATCCAGCAGTGGGAGGACCTGTGCGCGGAACTGGGCGAGCACCCGGCTGATGTCGCTCTCGCCTGGCTCCTGCACCAGCCGGGCGTGACGGCCCCGATCATCGGGCCGCGCACAACGAGCCAGCTTGATGCCTCGCTGCGCTCGCTCGAGATCAGCCTCTCCGCGGATTTTCTGGCGCGGGTGGACACCCTCTTCCCGGGACCCGGGGGCCCTGCCCCGGAAGCCTACGCCTGGTAGGCCGGCGCTCAGCCTGCCGGCGTCTTCTGCAGCCGGGCGACGAGCTTGCGCATTTCCGCCTGGGTCTCGGCGGAAAACCACGAGGCCGTTGCGGCGGCCACGTCGCCCGAGCTGCCGAGTGCCTGAATCAGCCGCGCCTTCGCGGCGAGGCGCGTCGTGTTCATGGCAACCGGGGGCAACGCCAGGAACTCGTTGGCACGCGCCAGCGCGGCAGGCAGGAGCTGGTCGGGGTCCACGAGTTCGTCGAGCAGCCCCGCGGTCGCGGCGGCGTCCATCGACAGCAACTCGCCCCGCGTGGCCATGCGCCGGGCGACCCGCGGGCCAACCACCTCCTCGAGGGCGACGAGGATCGTGGATGGCACCGGCAGGCCCACCTGGACTTCGTTCAGCCCGATCTTGAACCTGCCCGCGACACCGATCCGCCAGTCACAATGCAGGGCAAGCACCGCACCGCCGGCCGGCGCGTGCCCCGAGACAGCCGCAATGACAGGCACCGGGCTGCCCGCCAGCTGCCGAGTGAGGTTGAATAAAAGCCCCCAGAAGGACTCGATGTGCCGCCGGTCGAGGCCCAGGAGCTCCGGCACATCGAGGCCACCGCTGAACATGCCGGGGCGCCCGGTGAGGATGATGGCGTGGGCGCCGTCCATGCGAACGGATTCCAGCGCGGCCAGCAACTGGCTGACGAGTTCCGGATTCAGCGCGTTGGCGGGCGGACGATCCATCCGGATCTCCGCCACGGCGGCGTGGAACTGGATGTGAAGCAAGGCCGGGGTCCCGCTGGCCAGCTTGGCCGGTCAGCCCGCCGGGCGGGCCGCGCCGAACAGGTAGAACGTCTCATCGGGCCCGATCAGCCCCAGATCCGCCCGGGCCCGTTCCTCGACGGCGCTGTCACCCTTGCGGAGTTCGACCACCTCGGCCTCGAGACGCTGGTTGCGCTGGTTGAGGCGGGTGTTCTCGGCGGATTGCTCGGTGATGAGGGTGCCAAGCCGGGCCACTTCCCGGTAGCCGTCGTCGGAGACCCAGAGCCGCACCTGGAGCAGGAGCAGCAGGATGGTCAGCAGGCCTATGCCCGCCCGCATCACCCCTATCTCGCCGCGCATGGTGCCTCGCCCCGCATAGTTCCCCCGCCCCCGCAGTGCCGACCGACGCCCGCTAAGGCATCGGCACCGGAAACGCCGCCGGCCCCGCGTACTGTGCCTCGGATCCCAGCTGCTCTTCAATCCTCAGAAGCTGATTGTACTTCGCGATGCGGTCGGAACGGCAGAGGGAACCTGTCTTGATCTGGGTGGCGCGGGTGCCCACCGCGATATCGGCGATCGTCGCGTCCTCCGTCTCGCCGGACCGATGGGAGATCACGGCGGAATACCCCGCATCCACCGCCATATTGATGGCCGCCAGCGTCTCGGTGAGCGTGCCGATCTGGTTGGGCTTTATCAGGATGGCATTGGCGATGCCTTCCGCGATCCCGCGGCCCAGGATGGACGTGTTGGTGACGAACAGGTCGTCGCCGACCAGCTGCACCCTCGATCCCAGGGCCCTGGTCAGCAGCGCCCATCCGGCCCAGTCGTCCTCGGCCATGCCATCCTCGATCGAGATGATGGGGTACTGGCCCGCCAGGCCTGACAGGTAATCGGCAAAGCGGTCCGGCGTGAACTGCCGGCCCTCGGATTCCAGGTGATACACGCCATCGCGGAAGAGCTCGGTGCTGGCCACGTCCAGGCCCAGGAAGACGTCCCGGCCGAGGCCGAAGCCCGCCTTGCCAACAGCCTCGGCGATGGTATCGAGGGCCGCGGCGTTGGACGGCAGGTTTGGGGCAAAACCGCCCTCGTCGCCCACGGCCGTCGAGAGCCCCATGCCCTTCAGCACGGACTTGAGCGCATGAAAGATCTCGGTACCGCAGCGGAGGGCCTCGCTGAATGACGTGGCGCCCACCGGCAGGATCATGAACTCCTGGATGTCGACGCTGTTGTCCGCATGGGCGCCGCCGTTGATGATGTTCATCATCGGCACGGGCAGCACGGTGGAAGGACCCAGCGTCCGGAACAGGGCTTCGCCCCGGTCGGCCGCCGCCGCATGGGCCGCCGCCAGGGACACGGCCAGGATCGCATTGGCGCCCAGGTGCTCCTTGCTGGGCATGCCGTCGAGATTGATCATCTTCCGGTCGAGGAACTTCTGGTCCCGGCCGTCCAGGCCCAGCAATTCGCTCCGGATCTCGCCATTGATCATGGTGACCGCGCGCCGCACACCCTTGCCCAGGTAACGCGCAGGATCGCCGTCACGAAGCTCCATCGCCTCGCGGCTGCCGGTCGAGGCCCCGGACGGCACGGCAGCACGGCCAAAAGCACCGCTCTCCAGGCGCACCTCGGCTTCGACGGTGGGATTGCCGCGTGAATCCAGGATTTCACGGCCATGGACGTGGATGATCGCGCTCATTTACTTCTCTTCTCTCCGACTTCCAGCTCGACCAGCGGCCGGCGTTTCACGACCTGGTCGATTTCCACCAGGGTTTCAAGCAGTTGCTCCATCAGGTGGAGGGGCCAGGCATTGGGGCCGTCGGACAACGCCTTGGCGGGATCCGGGTGCGTCTCCATGAATATTCCGGCCACGCCCGCCGCGACTGCCGCCCGGGCCAGCACCGGAACGAACTCCCGCTGCCCGCCCGATACGTCGCCCTTGCCGCCGGGAAGCTGGACCGAATGGGTGGCGTCGAAGACGACGGGCCGCCCCGTCTCCCGCAGCACTGCGAGGGACCGCATGTCGGTGACGAGGTTGTTATAGCCGAACGTGAAGCCACGCTCGCAGACCATGATGCCGGGGTTGCCCGTGCTCTCCGCCTTGGCCACGACGTTGGCCATCTCCCAGGGGGAAAGGAACTGCCCCTTCTTGACGTTGACGGGCTTGCCCTGGCTGGCCACGTTGACGATGAAGTTGGTCTGGCGGCAGAGGAAGGCCGGTGTCTGGAGCACGTCGACGACGGCGGCGACCTCTCCGAGCGGCGAGTCCTCGTGGACATCGGTCAGCACGGGCACGCCGAGCTGGCGGCGCACGCTCTCCAGAACGCGCAGGCCCTCCTCCATCCCCGGCCCCCGGTAGCTCTTCAGGGAAGACCGGTTTGCCTTGTCATAGGAGGACTTGAAGACGAACGGGATATTCAGCCGGCGGGTGATCTCCTGGAGGCGGCCGGCCGTCTCCACGGCCAGCGTCTCGGTCTCGACAACGCAGGGGCCGGCGATCAGGAATAACGGCCGGGTGGCACCGACCTCGACACCGGCCAGCTTCATGCGCGGGCCGCGGCGGGCAGCTCCTCGGCCCGGAAGTTGCGGGCGGCGCGGACGAACCCGGTGAAGAGCGGGTGGCCGTCGCGGGGATTGGAGCGGAACTCCGGATGGAACTGGCAGGCCAGGAACCAGGGGTGATCCGGCAGCTCCACGACCTCCACCAGGCCGTCGATGGAGAAACCGGAGAACACGAGGCCGGCATTGCTCAGCTGGTCCAGGTAGTTATTGTTGAATTCGTAGCGGTGGCGGTGCCGCTCACGGATGATCTCGGTGCCGTAGAGATCGTTGGCGAGCGTCCCCGCCTGGAGGCGGCATTCCTGGGCGCCGAGGCGCATGGTGCCGCCCATGCTCGAGGCGGTGTCCCGCTTCTGCAGGCTGCCGTCCCGGTCCTGCCACTCGGAGATCAGCGCAATGACCGGGTGCGGGGTCTGCTGGTCGAATTCCGTGCTGTGAGCGCCCTTGAGTCCGAGCACGTCGCGGGCAAATTCGATGACCGCCACCTGCAGGCCCAGGCAGATGCCCAGGTAGGGCACGCCATTCTCGCGGGCGTAGCGCACGGCGGCGATCTTGCCCTCGATGCCCCGCTCGCCAAATCCACCGGGGACGAGGATCGCATCGACGCCAACCAGGGCGCCGGTCCCGTCCTTCTCGAGATCCTGGGATTCAATGTAGCGGATGCGAACCCGCGTCCGTGTCTTGATGCCCGCGTGCAGCAGGGCTTCGTTGAGGGAAATGTACGAGTCCCTGAGGTCGACGTACTTGCCGACCATGGCGATGGTGACCTCGCCCTCGGGATTCTTCCGGGCAGCCACGACGGCCTCCCACTCGGCCAGGTCGGCCTGCGGGACGGACAGCCCGAGGCGCTCGACCACGATGGCGTCGAACCCCTGGCTGCGGAACGCCATCGGCAGCTTGTAGAGGTCGTCCACGTCCACGGCGGAGATGACGGCGCGCTCCTGGACGTTGGTGAACAGGGCGATCTTGCGCCGCTGCTCCTCCGGGAGGGGCTGCTCAGAGCGGCATACCAGGATGTCGGGCTGGATGCCGATGGAACGCAATTCCTTGACGGAGTGCTGGGTGGGTTTGGTCTTGATCTCGGACGACGAGGCGATGTACGGGACCAGGGTCAGGTGCACGTACACGCAGTTCTGGGGACCCAGGTCCACGCCCAGCTGCCTGATTGCCTCGAGGAACGGGAGGGACTCGATGTCACCCACTGTCCCGCCAATTTCGACTATGCAGATATCCGCATCGCCGGCACCCAGGCGGATGCACCGCTTGATCTCGTCGGTGACGTGGGGAATGACCTGCACGGTCGCGCCCAGGTAGTCGCCGCGGCGCTCCTTGGCGATCACGCTGCCGTAGATCCGGCCGGTGGTGAAGTTGCTGTTGCGGCCCGTGGTGGTGCGCACGAATCTCTCGTAGTGCCCCAGGTCGAGGTCGGTCTCGGTGCCGTCGGTGGTGACGTAGACCTCGCCGTGCTGGAAGGGACTCATGGTCCCCGGGTCCACGTTCAGGTAGGGGTCCAGCTTGATCATGGACACCGAGAGGCCCCGCGCTTCGAGAATGGCGCCGAGGGATGCAGCCGTGATGCCCTTGCCGAGCGAGGACACGACGCCACCAGTCACGAATATATAGCGGGGCATGGCACCCATCTCCGCCGACTCCGTCGGCCGTTAATCAGTTCCAAACACAGCGGAACACCTTACCGGCGGTGAGGCTCGGGTAAGGCGGCGCGGTATTCGGGCTGGACTCTCCATCAAGGAGGCAGATGGGGAGGAAAAGTTACCAGATCGGGGCGTGGCCCGTCCAGACGATCTGCAGCCCTGCGTCGCCGGGAGCCGCGGCGGCCCAGTCAGCGACCCAAAGATCGCCCACGGCTGCCAGGCGCCCACGGGCGAAGACCAGCGGCACGTGGGCCCGCATCCAGGGAACGACGCCCCGGGACTGGAAGAGGTACTTGAGCGTCCGGTGATGGCGGTCGGATCCGGGGCGAACCCGCTCCCCGCCCGTGCGAAACACCACTTCAAGGCCGTCGGCGACGGGGAGCGGGGACAGGCCGGCGGAACCCGTGCCGTGCCGGAGTTCGAGTTCTCCACGAATGCCACCGAGCTCGAGCCGTTGCCCCGGGCTCCACGGCGTCGGCTGAGCCACGGAACCGGCGACGGGAACGGCCACATCAAGCAGGTGCAGGTGCTCCCGGAAGCGGCGGATCTCGTGCCCGCCCCAGGCGAGGACAGGCTGGCGGCCGGGCGCCGCGTCGACCAGTTGCGCCAGGCCCTCGCGCAGCCGGCGCTCGGGCGGCGTCGACCAGTTGCGCTCCCGGACGACCATGCGGATGAGATTGCGCTGCCGCGCCGGGCTCCGCCGGTTGAGGGCCGCCAGCGACAGCCGGTTGGCCGAGACGACTTCCTGCGCGTCCATCCGGGCCAGTTCGTCGAGCAGTCCGGCTGCCTCGGCGGCCAGACTGGCGGCGCGTCCGACGGCACCCGCTGCCGCGGGAAAACGCTCCCGCAGGACCGGGGCGACCTCGTGCCGGATGAAGCCCCGGTCGTAGCCCGCGTCGGCATTCATCGGGTCAGTCAGCCAGCCCAGGCCCTCGGGCACCAGGAATTCCGCCGCGTAAGCGGCCAGGGAATCCCCGCCGACGTCGAGGAGCGGGCGGCACAGGCACCCGGCCCCGAACGGTGCGCCGCGCGGAATCCCGGCAAGGCCGCTCGGGCCTGACCCTCGGAACAGGTGCAGCAGCACGGTTTCGAGCTGGTCGTCGGCGTGGTGGGCCGTCAGGAGCCACTCGCCTGGCTCGAGGTCCTCCCGGAGGGCGCCGTACCGCGCCTCCCTGGCCGCCGCCTCCAGGCCCTTCCCCCGGTCATTCCGGACAGTGACGGACAATGCCTGGCAGGGAACGGCCAGCGCGCCAGCCGCGGCGACACAATGGCTGGCCCAGTCACCGGCGGCGGGCTGGAGGCCATGATTGACGTGCACGGCGCGGAGCAGAAAGCGTCGCTCGTCGCGCAGCCGCGCCAGCGCATGGAGCAGCACCGTGGAATCGCGGCCACCGCTGAAGGCGACGCAGAGCGCGGCGTCCCCGGGCAGGTGCTGCAGGATCGCTTGCCGGACGGCATCGGATTCGGGACGCATGGCCGCGCGCCCCTGCGCTCAACTCTCCCGGAAACTGCCGTAGGACCGCAGGCGGGTCGCCCGCCTGCGCAACAGCTCGTTGATATCGAGGGCTTCCAGATCACGGAGGTGGCTGATCAGGGCAAAGCGGACGGCATCTGCCATTCCGGCCGGGTCGCGGTGTGCGCCACCCAGGGGCTCGCGGATGACTTCGTCGATCAGACCGAGCTCACGAAGCCGTGGTGCGGTGATGCCCATTGCCTCAGCAGCGGTTTCAGCCTTGTCAGCGCTCTTCCAGAGGATGCTGGCGCAACCTTCCGGGGAAATGACGCTGTATACGCTGTACTCGAGCATGATCACTCGGTCGCCCACGCCAATGGCGAGCGCGCCGCCAGAGCCGCCCTCGCCGATCACGATGCTGACGATGGGCGTCTTGAGCCGGGCCATCTCGAACAGGTTCCGGGCAATAGCCTCGCTCTGGCCCCGCTCCTCGGCCCCGATCCCCGGGTAGGCGCCGGGCGTGTCAATGAAGGTCACGACCGGCAGGCGGAACTTCTCCGCCATCTTCAGCAGGCGCAGGGCCTTGCGATAGCCCTCGGGCTTTGGCATCCCGTAGTTGCGGCGGACGCGCTCCTTGGTGTCCCGGCCCTTCTGCTGGCCGATGAACACCACGGGCCTTCCATCGAGCCGGCCCAGGCCGCCCACCATCGCCGGGTCGTCGGCAAACATGCGGTCGCCGTGCAGTTCCTGGAAATCCGGGCTGAGCACCGCGAGGTAGTCCAGCGTGTAGGGCCGCAGGGGATGCCGCGCAAGCTGGGCGACCTGCCAGGCGGTGAGGCTGGAGAAGATGCTGCGCGTCAGGGCCTCGCTCTTCGACTTGAGGCGGGCGATCTCGTCGCTGATGTTGATCTCCGAGTCGTCACCAACGAAGCGCAGCTCGTCGATCTTCGCCTCGAGCTCGGCAATGGGCTGTTCGAAGTCCAGGAATTTCAGGTCCATGGTGAAACCTTACTACTGGCGAGGACCTTCGTAAACGAAGCGGAATCCGTCCAGGCCCACCAGCTCTGACAGCCTTTCCCGCAATTCGCGCGTGGGGCGTACGCACCAGTCGCTCCCCAGCGCGACGCGAGCCTGGGTCCCGCCGGTGCTGTAGTAGAGGGAGACGCTGCATTTTCCGGGGCGATGTCGCTCCATCACACTTTTCAGCAGCTGTGGGCTGAGGGAACGGTCCACGTCGGCCCGCCAGCGAAGCAGGAGTCCGGTGGCGCGCGACTCCACGATCCGGTCCAGATCGAGCACGTCCTTGGCATTGAGCCGCCAGCCGTCCAGGTACTCCTCGAAGCGCAGGGTGCCGCTGATCGCGACGAGCGAATGCACGCCGAGGAGGTGGCGAAAACGGTCGTAGCCTTCCTGGAAGAACCCGACTTCCAGCGCTCCCGTGCCATCGTCCAGTTCGATCGAGGTGCGGGTGCCGCGCTTGCGGATCGACGCGACGAGGCCGGCAATCACCACCTCGCGCGCCGGACCCCGGAACTCGCCGGGCACCGGCGGCCGCTCCGCGATCAGTGCCTCGATGCTGGACGTACTGATGAACGGCTGGTCGGTCCGGTACTGATCGAACGGGTGGCCGCTCAGGTAGAGACCGAGGCTCTCGCGCTCGGCCTGGAGCTTCCTGCCCCATCCCCAGTCCGGCACTTCGGGAACCGCGTCCTGGCCGGCAGACGGGGCTGCCGGCGCACCGAACATGTCCTCCTGGCCCACGCTGGCGGCCGCTGCAGCCTGCTCGGCACCGTCCATCGCGCCAGGCAGAACTGCCATCAGGCTGGGCCGGTTCGGCCCGAAGGCGTCGAAGGCTCCGGCCTTTATCAGCGCCTCGACGGGCCGGCGGCCGAGCTTCTGGCCGCCGGCCCTGACGCAGAACTCCTGGACGCTCCGGAAGGGACCGCCCTCCTCGCGGACCGCCACGATGTGCTCGGCGGCGCCGCGGCCCACTCCCTTGATGGCGCCCAGTCCGTAGCGAATGCCCTTCTCTCCCTCGACCTGGAACGGATACGCCGATGCGTTGACATCGGGTGGCAGGACCGCGAGATCGAGAGCGAGGCACTCGCGGCGCTGGACGACGAGCGCGTCCGTGTCGCCCATTTCAGTGGTCATCACCGCGGCCATGAAGGCGGCGGGGTGGTTCGCCTTGAGCCAGGCGGTCTGGTACGTGAGCACCGCGTAGGCAGCAGAATGGGACTTGTTGAAGCCGTAGCCGGCGAATTTTTCCATCAGGTCGAAGATGTAGGTCGCCCGGGACCGCTCCGTGCCACGTGCCGCCGCACGGTCGGTGAAGATCGACCGCTGCTTGGCCATCTCCTCGGCCTTCTTCTTGCCCATCGCCCTGCGCAGCAGGTCGGCCTCGCCCAGCGAGTAGCCGGCCAGCCGCTGGGCGATCTGCATGACCTGCTCCTGGTAGAGGATCACGCCGTAGGTGCTGCGGAGGACGGGCTCCAGGTCGGGGTGGAGATAGTCGATCGGCTGGTCGCGCCCACCGTGCTTGCGGTTGATGAAGTCGTCCACCATGCCGGACTGGAGCGGGCCGGGACGGTAAAGCGCCACCAGCGCCACGAGGTCGTCGAAACTGTCGGGCTGGAGCCGCCGCACGAGGTCGCGCATGCCGCGGGATTCGAGCTGGAAGACGGCCGTCGTCTTGCAGGCTCGGAGAAGGCGGAACGTGACCTGGTCGTCCATCTGCAGCGCGGGCACCTCGATGGGCGGATCACCGGCAGCGGCCCTGGCCGCGTTGATGGCCCTTGTCGCCCGGTCGATGATCGTCAGGGTGCGCAGGCCGAGGAAGTCGAACTTCACGAGGCCGGCAGCCTCCACGTCATCCTTGTCGAACTGCGTGACCGTGAATTTCTCGCCTTCCACCTGGTACAGGGGCGTGAACTCGGTGATGTCTCGCGGTGCGATCACGATGCCGCCCGCGTGACGGCCCGCATTGCGCACGAGGCCTTCCAGCCGCCTGCCGAGATCGATGACGTTACGGACGTCCTCGTCCTGGCTGTAGAGCTCCTTCAGCTCCGCCTCCTGGGACAGGGCGATTTCCAGCGTGATCTCGGCGCCGGGGTCGTTGGGCACCAGCTTGGCGATGCGGTCCACGAGGCCGTAGGGCTGGCCCAGCACCCGGCCGACGTCGCGCACGACGGCGCGCGCCGCCATGGTGCCGTAGGTGATGATCTGCGAGACGCGGTCACGGCCGTAACGCTCGCTGACGTAGTCGATCACGCGATCGCGGCCCTCCATGCAGAAGTCGATGTCGAAGTCGGGCATGGACACGCGCTCGGGATTCAGGAAGCGTTCGAACAGCAGGTCGTGGTGGATCGGGTCCAGGTCCGTGATGCCGAGAGCCCAGGCAACCAGGGAACCGGCGCCGGAGCCTCGCCCCGGGCCCACCGGGATCTCGTGGTCCCGCGCCCAGCGGATGAAATCCGCCACGATGAGGAAGTAACCGGCGAAACCCATGCGGCAGATCACGTCGAGCTCCGTCGCGAGGCGTTCCGCATAGGCAGCCGCCGGCGCCGCCATCGGGAAGCGGCCCGCCAGGCCCTCTGACGACTGGCTCCTCAGGTAGTCATCCGGGGTGGTTCCCGCCGGCACGCCGTAATCGGGCAGGTGCGTCTCCCCGAGACTGAGCGCCAGGTGGCAGCGGCGGGCGATCTCGACCGTGTTCTCCAGGGCCTCGGGCAGGTCGGCAAAGAGCTCGGCCATTTCCGCCGGGGAGCGGAGGTATTGCTGTTCGCTGTAAAGCCGTGGCCGGCCGGGATCGGCGAGCACATGGCCGGTCTGGATGCACACGCGGGCCTCGTGGGCCTCAAACTCCAGCGGGGTAAGGAACCGCACGTCGTTGGTCGCCACCAGGGGCAGGCCCATCTCGTCCGCGAACCGGACGGCGGCATGCAGGTAGTCGTCGTCCTGGGGCCGTCCCGTCCGCTGGACCTCCACATAGAAATCGCCGCGGAACCAGGCGCGAAACTCCGCGGCCGTGCGCTCCGCAAGTGGCCGCGCGCCGGCAAGAAGGGTCCGGCCGAGCACGCCGTCGCGGCCGCCGGACAACGCGATGAGGCCATCGGCGGTCGACTCGTCGAGCCAGCCGGCGCGCAAGAGCGGCAGGCCACCCTGCTGCCCTTCAAGCCACGCGCGGGTCAGCAGGCGGCAGAGGTTGCGGTAGCCGGCCAGATTCCGGCAGAGGAGCACTAGCCGGGCCGGCTCCTGCCGGTCGGCCTGCGCCTTGTCGCCACCCCCGGCAACCCAGATTTCGGCGCCGACGATCGGCTGGACGCCGGCGGCAAGCGCGGCGCGGTAGAACTTGACCAAGCCAAACAGGTTGCCCTGGTCGGTGATCGCCACCGCAGGCATGCCAGCCGCCGCGGCCGCCGCCACCAAATCGGGGACGCGGACAACGCTGTCGATCAGCGAGTACTCGGTGTGGACGTGCAGGTGAACGAAGCCCGGCGTCATGGGGCGCTGCTCCCCGCCGGCGCTGCCGCCCGCAGCGCAGCCCGCACCGGCGCGAAGCTGCGCCGGTGCTCCGGGCAGGGACCCAGGGCGACCAGTGCCGCCCGGTGTCCGGCCGTGGGATAGCCCTTGTGCTGCCCGAAGCCGTAGCCGGGATAGATGAAGTGCAGGTTTTCCATCAGGCCGTCCCGGTGGACCTTGGCGAGAATGGAAGCTGCCGCTATGGCCTGGCGCAGCCGATCGCCGTCGACCACGGCCTCCACGGCGCCGCCATACCCGGCCAGCGCCGGCGCCCGGTTGCCGTCAACCTCCACCCGGGATGGCATTGCGGAGAGCCCCGCGAAGGCCCGCTGCATGGCCAGCAGCGTCGCCTGCAGGATGTTCAGCTGGTCGATTTCCTCCCGGGACGCCTCACCGAGCGCCCACTCGCGGGCCTCGGCACGAATGCGCCGGGCCGCGGCGTCACGCTGGCTCGCCGTGAGCTGCTTGGAGTCCCGAACGCCGGCGATCGTCTGGCCGCAATGGAGAACCACGACGGCAGCCACCACGGGGCCGGCCAGCGGGCCCCTGCCCGCTTCATCGATGCCCGCTACGGTTTCGCCAGCAAGAGTCACTACAGGGGGGCCAGAAATTGGGTGACGAAGGGTCAGCGATTATACGAACCCGGAAGCATGCCAAGCACAACTTCCGCCGCCCGCTCGCTCGCCGCGCGCCGGAGCAGGGTGCCCAGCCCGGCAAAGCGTTCCCGGAGGCGCGCCCGGTCGTCCGGCGAGTCCAGCCAGCGCAGCACCTCGGCCCCAAGGGCACCGGGATTGGCCGCAGACTGGAGCAGTTCCGGGACCAGGCGTTCGCCGGCCAGCAGATTGGGCAGCGCAAAGTGCTCCAGGCGGACCAGGCGCAGGGCCTTCAGCACGCCGTAGGTGAGCGGCGCAAGGCGGTAGGCCACAACCATGGGCCGGTTGATCAGCATGGCCTCCAGGGTCGCCGTGCCCGACGCCAGCAGGACCACGTCAGCAGCCGCCATGGCGGCGTGGGCCTGCCCGTCCAGGAGCCGCACGTCGGCGCCACCGGTCGCCGCCGGAGTCCAGAGCGCGGCGAAGCGGCGCCGCAGGGCCGGAGTGGCCAGGGGCACCACCGCCGTGAGGCCCGGCACCCGGGCGGCCAGCCAGGCGGCCGTTGCGGCGAACACGGGCCCAAGGCGCTGCAGCTCGCCGGCACGGCTCCCGGGAAGGATGGCCAGCACTGGACCAGTTGCCGGGAGGCCCAGCCCGGCGCGGGCGGCGGCGCGATCCGGGTCGGCGGGGAGCTCGTCGGCAAGCGGATGACCCACGAACGTGGCGGCCACGCCCTGCCGCTGCAGGAAGTCGGCCTCGAACGGCAGCAGGCAGAGCACGTGGTCGCAGGCTTCGCGCAGCACCTTCACCCGCCCGGGGCGCCAGGCCCAGACTGACGGCGATACGTAGTGCACGGTGCGGAGCCCGGATGCCCTGACACGCCGCTCCACCCGCAGGTTGAAGTCGGGCGCGTCGATGCCGATGTACAGGTCCGGCGGATCCGCCGCGAGCCGGTGCTCCAGCCCCCGCATGATGCGCTGCAGGCGAGGCAGGTGGCGGACCACCTCGGCGAGTCCCATGACCGCGAGTTCCTCGCTGGGCACCCAGGCTTCGCAGCCGGCTGCCTGCATCGCGGGACCGGCGATGCCGGCAAACTGCACGTCGGGGCGCCGGGCGCGCACGGCTGCGATGAGCCCGGCACCGAGCCTGTCACCCGAGATCTCGCCGGCCACGATGGCGATGCGCGGCATCGACGCCGTCAGCGAATCAAGCTGCGTTCTGACTTGTCGATGAAGTCGACGAAGATGCGCAGCTCCGGCTGCGTCTCCGCGAGGACGGCAAGGCGGTCGCGGGCCTCGGCGAGCTGGAGCTGCTCGCGATAGAGGATCCGGTACGCTTCCTTCAGGTTGCGTAGCTGCTCCGCCGTGAACCCCCGGCGCTTCAGCCCTTCGCTGTTGATGCCGTGCGGGGCGGTCGGCTGGCCCGCCACCATGACGTAGGGCGGGACGTCACGCGTGACGGCAGCGAAACCGCCGAGAAAACTGTGGGCGCCCAGACGGCAGAACTGGTGGACCGCTGAGAAACCGCTGCAGATGACGTGATCACCGACCTGGACGTGGCCGGCCAGGGTCGCGTTGTTGGAGAAGATCACATCGTTGCCAACGACGCAGTCGTGGGCGACGTGCACGTAGGCCATGATCCAGTTGTCGTCGCCGATGCGCGTGACGCCCTGGTCCTGGGCCGTGCCCCGGTTGATGGTGCAGAACTCGCGAAAGGTGTTCCGGTCCCCGATGACCAGCTGGGTGGGCTCGCCCCGGTACTTCTTGTCCTGGGGATCCTCACCGATCGACGCAAACTGGAAGATGCGGTTGTCGCGGCCGATCGTCGCGGGACCCTTGATGACCGCGTGGGCGCCGACCGTGGTTCCGCCGCCGAGGCGCACGCCGGGGCCGATCACCGCATAGGGCCCAATGGTGACCCCCGCGTCGAGTTCAGCGCCGGCAGACACGATCGCCGTCGGGTGGATGTCTGTCACTGGGGCGTTGATCCGGGCGTCATGAGGTCGGAGAGGCGCTTTTCCAGACTGCGCAGGCGCTTGGCGAACTCGTCCAGCTGGCCAAAACGGGCCATGTTCCGGCGCCAGCGCGACAGCTGGTCGGCCGGGGTGCCGCCACCGGCGTAGATGCCGGGCAGGCGGATGGAACCCGTGACACTGGTGCCGCCGCCGATGACCACGTCATCGGCCACCACGATGTGCCCGGCAAAGCCCGCCTGACCGCCAATCGTGCACCGGGCACCAATCGTGGTGCTGCCGGAGATGCCTGTCTGGGCTGCTATCACGGTGTGCTCGCCTATCCGGACATTGTGCCCGACCTGGATCTGGTTATCGAGCTTGACCCCGTTGCAGATGACGGTGTCGTCGATCGCGCCACGGTCAATGGTCGTGTTGGCACCAATCTCGACGTCGTCACCGACCTCAACTCCACCCAGCTGGGGAACCTTGACGTAACTGCCCTCCCGCTCCCGGGCAAAGCCAAAGCCGTCGGAGCCCACGACGGCGCCGGTATGCACGACACAGCGCGCGCCGATACGCACATCGGAATAGACGGTGACACCCGGCATCAGCCGCGTGTCGGGGCCAATGGCAACCCGATCGCCGAGGACGGTGCGCGGGCCAAGGACCACCCGCTCGCCCAGGACGACACCCCTGCCCAGCACGACACCCGGGCCGATCTCGCAGGATGCCGGTATCGAAGCGCCCGGACCGAGCACGGCGGTTGGATGAATGCCGGGCTCGGGCGCCGGCGCCGGGTGCAGCTCCGCGGCGATACGCGCGAACACGACATAGGGATCGCGGGTGACGAGCGCGTCGACGGGACATCCGGCGGCGTCAGCCGGCGCCAGGATCACCGCGGCGGCACCAGTCCCGGCAAGCTGGCTGCGGTAGGCGGAATTGGCAAGAAAGGTCAGCGAGCGCCCATCGGCCCGGGCCAGCGTGGCAACACGGTCAACGACCTTGTCCGGGTCGCCACGGAGCTCGCAGCCATGACGCACCGCCAGCAGGCCGAGACTGACGCCCATGTCAGGCGCTCGGCATTCAGGGCTTTGCCGGGGCCTTTGGTGCTGCCGACCCGCTCTGCAGTCCCTGCAGCACCTGGCTGGTCACGTCGAGTGCCGGGCTGACGTACAGGCCATCGCTGACGATGAGGTCGTAGCCACCCTGCTTGGCAAACCCTTCGATCTGGCGGAGCACGTTGACCCGCAGCTTGCCGAGTTCCTCGTTCTTGCGGTTGTTGAGGTCCTCGCGCAGCTCCTCGATCTGGCGCTGCAGCTCCCGCTCGTCCTTGCGCAGGTCATTCTCGGCATTGCGCCGCTCATCGGCGCCCATCACGGCGCCGTCCTTCTGGAACTTGTCGGCGCGATCCTTGAACGCCTTCTGCTTGGCCTGCAGGTCCCGCTGCCGCGGAGCAAACTCGTTCTCCAGGGCGCGGTTGGCCGCATTGGCCTGGGGAGACTCGATCAGCAGCCTCTGGACGTTGACGAAACCGATCTTCAGCGACTTCGCGGCCTGCGCGGACACCAGTGAGGGCATGGCCAGCGCGGTGGCCACCAGCATGATCAGAAACGGAGTGACTTTCTTCACGGAGGACATCTCTTTACCTTGCCTTGATACAGAACAGCGCCGCCTAGAAGGCGCCACCGATGGAAAACTGGAAGCGCTCAGTCTCGTCGCCGTAGAGGGTGGGAGTCCCATCTTCGGCGTTGAGGGGAAACGCGTAGCTGAAGCGGAACAGGCCAAGCGGGGCCAGCCATTGGGCGGCGATTCCAACCGACTGCTTCAGCTCGCCAGCGTCGAAATCATACTCGATCGGATTGACCCGCGTTTTGTCGTAGAACTGGACATCGCCGAGAGAAAACACGTTGCCAACGTCGAAAAACAGCGAGAAACGGGCCTTCGACTGCCACTTTTCGGGCATGGGCAGCAGGAATTCGGCCTGGCCGGCGATCAGCGTATCGCCGCCGTAGGGGTTGCCGAAGTCGTCTTTCGGGCCAAGCTCGTTCTCGCGGAATCCACGAATGGTGTCAGGACCGCCGCCGAAGTAGTTCTTGTACGGGGGGAGTGAAGTGGTGTCCCCCAGCGCTCCGCCATACCCCAGGTCGACGTTGAACAGCATGGTGGCCCAGCGGGCGATGGGCCAGTACTGCTGGAAATTGTAATTGATGGTGAAGTACTCGACGTCACTGCCCGGGATGGTCGCGTTGGCCACGAGCCGGTGGCGGGCGCCCCGGTCGGCGAACAGGGCCCGGTTGCGGCTGTCGAACACCCACCCGGCCAGGAGCTCGAACGTGTCGAAATCCGTCGTGTAAATGGCCCCGCCGGTGACGAAGCTGGTCTCCGTATCGCCGTTGTTCCGGACCCATTCCTGGGCCTGTCGGCTGCTGAAGCTGTCCGACAGCAGCTCGGCGCTCTGCCAGGTGCCGCCGAAGATCAGGCGCTGGAACTCCGTGACCGGATAGCTGTATTCGACGGAGGCCGAGAGCGTCTTCGTGGAGAAATCCGACGCCTCGGACGTGAACTGGGTGATGTCGCGGTAGGCCACACTCATCGTGCGGCTCACTTCGTTGATCGTGGTGTAGGGATCCGTGTAGGCAAAGCTGTAGACGGTCCGGTACTGGCCGGTGTTGATGTCCGCCTGGACCCGATTGCCGCTGCCCATGAAGTTGGTGTGGATGAAGCTGCCGTTCAGGATGAGCTTCTGGGACTCGGAATACCCGACGCCGCCGCCGAACTGGCCGGGCAGCCCCTCGGTAATGTCGAAATCCAGGTCCACGAGGTCCGGAGTACCCGGCACCGGGTTGGTGGTCTCCTCGACTTTCTCCACGTAAGGCAGCCGCTGCAGGCGGATCTTCGACCGCTCAAGCCGGCTGTTGGAGAGATACCCGCCCTCGAACTGGCGCATTTCCCGGCGAAAGACCTCGTCGTTGACCGAGGACGTGCCGTTGAAGTTGATGCGCCGCACGTAGACCCGGTTCTTGGGCTCCACATAGAGCGTGACCGCAGCCGTCTTGGCTTCCCGGTTGAGCTCTGGCACGGGTTCGACGGTCGCGAAGGCGTAGCCCTCCTCCGACAGCCGGAGGCGGATGAGGTCGGCGCTCTGGGTGATCAGCTGCTGGGAGTAGGTCTGGCCAGGCTTGACCCGGACGAAGGGGTTCAGCTGCGTCTCGGGCAGCACCAGCTCGCCGCCCAGCCGGACGTCGCTGACCGTGTAGCGATCGCCCTCCTGCAGGTTGATGGTGACGAAGATGTCCCGTTTGTCCGGTGAGATCGCCACCTGCGTGGACTCGATGCCAAAGTCCGCGAACCCCCGGTCCATGTAGAAGGATCGCAGCTTCTCCAGGTCCCCAGACAGCGCCTCCCGCGAGTAGCGGTCATCCTGGCGGATGAAGGAGAGCCACGTGGGAGTCTTCAGCTCGAAGCGCTCCAGCAGGTCCTCGTCGGAAAAGCTGCGGTTCCCGACGATGTTGATCTGCCGGATGCGGGCCCGGTCGCCCTCCTTGATGGTGATGGCGATATCGACCTTGTTGTCCGGCAGCTCCTTCACCTCGGCCTTGACCGAGGCGGAGTACTTGCCGCGGCTGAAATACTGGTCGATGAGGGACTGCTCGACCTCGTCCAGGACCGACTGGTTGAAGGTCCTCCCCTTCTTCAGCCCGATCCTGGCGAGGGGATCCTGCAGGTCCTCGGTCTTGATGTCCTTGTTGCCTGTGATCGTGAAGTCGGAGATCGAGGGCCGCTCGGCAACGGCGACGACGAGGGTGCCGTCGTCCCAGCGAATCTCCACGTCGCGGAAGAAGCCCGTGCCATACACCGCCCGGATCGCCTCACGGATCCGCGCCTGGTCCACGCGATCGCCGATATTGACGGGCAGGTAGTTGAACACCGTGCCCTCGGCGATCCGCTGCAAGCCCTCCACACGGATGCCCCGCACGACGAGCGCCTGCGGCTGCGGCTGCAGCTGCGGCTGCAGCTGCTCCTGGGCCAGGACCGGTTCGGATGCGGCTGCACAGATCGTCAGCAGAAACGCAGCCAGCAGGCTGCATACGGAGGCTCCGGGCACCGCTCGAAATTGCATGGAGCGATCAGCCGAGCAGGCGGGAGAGGTCGTTGTAGAACGCAAAGCTCATCAGAACGAGCAGGAAGCCGATGCCGATCTGCTGGCCAATGACCTGGGCACGCTCCGAGAGCGGACCACCCTTCAGGGATTCAGCGACGGTGTAGACGATCTGCCCGCCATCCAGCATGGGTACCGGCAGCAGATTCAGGACACCAAGACTGATGCTGACGATGGCCAGGAAGCTCAGGAATGCGGAAGGGCCGATGCTGGCGCTCACGCCGGCGTACTGGGCGATATTGATGGGACCGCTGATGTTCTTTGGCGACACGTCGCCCACGACCATCCGCCAGATCATGCGCAACGTCAGCGCGCTCATTTCCCAGGTCTTTGCAGTCGCGCGAGCCAGGGCCTCGACGGGGCCATAGCGCTCTTCGGCCCGCATCGCCGCGAGCATGTCCTCCGGCAGGCTCACCGCGGCGCCGATACGCCCGATGCGGCCCTCGTCCGTCTGTTCGGAGGCCACCTGCACCACAAGTTTCAGCTCCGTCTCGCCACGGCGGAGCGTAACGTCGAGGCGCTCGCCGGGGCGCGCCCGGACGATCTTGACCCACTCGACCCAGGTCGAAATCGGTTTGCCGTCGGCCAGCAGGATCCGGTCGCCGGGCTGGAAGCCGGCTGCCTCGGCGGCGCCTCCCGGGGTGAGCTCGCCGATCACGGGCTCGGGCTCCGGCGACCAGGGCTCCAGGCCCAGGCGGGCAAAGAGCTGGCCGGGCTCGGTCAATTCGGATTCCCGCCCTGCCGTCCGCAGTGCCACCGGGCGCTCGTTGCCCGTGCCGTCGTCGACGGCAAGGCGGATAGCGCCGTCGGCCAGCATGCCATCGAGCATCGCGACGGTAGCGCCTTCCCAGGTGAATACGCGCCGGTTGCCGACAGCGACGATCGTGTCGCCCTCCCGCAGGCCCGCGGTGGCCGCCATGGACCCCGCCTCGACCGGGCCTACCACCGGCTTCATGCCCGGCACGCCGCTGATGAACATGACGGTGTACGCCAGGATCGCGAACAGCAGGTTGAAGGCCGGGCCCGCCGACAGGATGGCAATGCGCGACGCCGCTGACTGCCGGTTGAAGGCGCGCCCCCGCTCCGCAAACGTCACCGCACAGTCGCGCTCATCCAGCAACTTGACGTAACCGCCGAGGGGAATTGCCGACAGGCAGTATTCGGTCTGGTCCGGGCCAGAGCGCCGCGACCAGAGCACGCGGCCAAAGCCGATGGAATAGCGAAGCACCTTGACGCCAAGCAGCCGGGCCACAATGTAGTGACCATATTCGTGGATGGCGACGAGCAGGCCGATGGCCACCACGAACGCCAGGAGGGACGTCAGGATCTGTGACATGGCGCGAATCTTAAGGCATTACGCCAAAGCTTGCCGTTAAGACCACAGGATTGACGGGGATTGCCGGGCTAACAACTGCCGCAGCAGCGCAGCGAGCAGTCATCCCGTGGTCAGGCCAAGCCACGACAGGGCCAGCGCAAACAGCGGCAGGGCCGCGGTGATGCTATCGAGGCGATCGAGGACGCCACCGTGACCGGGAATCAGGTGGCCGCTGTCCTTGGCCCCCACACTGCGCTTGAACATGCTTTCGGTCAGGTCCCCGACGACCGACAGGGCCGCGATACCGAGCCCCACCGGCAGCATGCTCGCCGCAGGCAGGCCAACCTGCAGGCCTCCGGCAACCGCGGTAAGGGTCGCCAGGAGGACCCCGCCAATGAGTCCTTCCCAGGTCTTGCCGGGGCTGACCTGCGGCGCCAGCTTCACGCGCCCGAACCGGCGCCCCGCAAAGTAGGCGCCAATGTCCGCGGCGAAGACAATGCAGAGGGCCAGCAAGGCCAGCACCGGGCCGCGGCCGGGAACCGCGAGGATGGCCACCAGGGCGAGCCAGGCCGGGATCAGCACCAGGACTCCGGCAACGGCGGCGATGGCCGGTGGCACGGGCGTCGGGAAACGGAGAATCCACAGCAGGGCCAGCGCCCACCATGCCAGGGCGACGTACAGCACGGGCTCGAGCGCAATCACCGAGGGCACCAGCCAGGCGGCCGCGACGAGCAGCAGGGCGTTGGCTCCGGCATAGGCCGCACGCAGGCGCGGCAGCTGCCACCCGATGAATGCGGACCATTCCCACGCGCCGAGGACCATGACGAGGCCCGCCACGAGGGCGGCAACCCACGCGGGAGCAACAAGAAGGACAAGGAGCAGGCCGCCCAGGAGGGGAACGGCGGTGAGCACGCGTTGAGTGAGCTGGCTCATGGCCGGGGATGCCACCGGGTGTCGGGAAGGGTCAGTCCGCGATGGCCTCGAGCTGATCGCCCGTCAGGCCGAACCTGCGCTGGCGCTGGCTGAAGAACTCCAGCGACTGGGCAATCTGGTCGGCGCCGAAATCCGGCCACAGTGTGTCGGTGAAGCACAGCTCAGTGTAAGCCAGGTCCCAGAGGAGGAAGTTGCTGACACGCTGTTCACCGCCTGTCCGGATCAGCAGATCCGGCGACGGCAGCCCGGCAAGGGCCCGGTGCCGGTCGATGAGTGCCTCGTCGATGTCGGCAGGATCCAGGTCGCCGGAGCGCACCTTCTGGCTGATCCGGCGCACCGCCTGCACCATGTCCCACTGGCCGCCATAGGCGACGGCCAGGACCAGGGTCATCCGGGAATTGGCTGCCGTCCGCGCTTCGGCGTCGGCCATCCGCTTGCGGAGGATCGTCGGCAGGCTTTCCCGCGCGCCGATGAAGCGCAGCTGGATGCCATTCTCGTGGAGGGTATCCACTTCGCGCTGGAGAACCTCGACGAACAGCCTCATCAGCGCATCCACCTCGCTGGGGGGGCGCTTCCAGTTTTCGCTGCTGAAGGCAAAGAGCGTCAGGACCTTGACGTCGGACTCGGCACAGGCCTCCACGACCGCCCGCGCAGACTTGACCCCCGCCCGGTGGCCCGCGTGCCGGGGCTTGCCATTGCGGGTCGCCCAGCGACCGTTGCCGTCCATGATGATCGCGACGTGGGTCGGTCGAATCGGCCGATAATTGTCGCTGCTGGTCATGAAGCTACCGTCCTTGGTCCTGCGCCAGGTAATGACTAGAACTCCATGATTTCTTTTTGTTTTTCTTCGGATATTCTGTCGATTTCCGCCACGTACTTGTCGGTCAGATCCTGGATCTGCTGGGCCCCCTGGCGCTCCAGATCCTCGTTGATCAGCTTTTCCTTGAGGGCTTCCTTGACGTCCGTCATGGCATCCCGCCTGACGTTGCGCACGGCCACCCGGCCCAGCTCGGCCTCCTGCTTCACCAGCTTGGCGAGGTCCCGGCGGCGCTCCTCGGTGAGGACCGGCAG
This sequence comes from Gammaproteobacteria bacterium, assembly GCA_040080965.1. Lineage (GTDB taxonomy): Bacteria > Pseudomonadota > Gammaproteobacteria > Steroidobacterales > SHZI01. The sequence goes on from JBEBHH010000012.1 coordinate 53,609, forward strand.
CGGCACGCGAATGACCGTGCCCGCCGTTACGGGCGTGAACCCCAGGTTGGCGCTCATGATGGCCTTCTCGATCACCCCGACCATGCCTTTTTCCCAGGGCGTGACCGTGAGCGTGCGGGCATCCTCTACCGCAATGTTGGCGGTCTGTGACAGGGGCACGTTGGTGCCGTAATACTCGATCATCAGATGCTCCAGCAGGCTGGGACTGGCCCTCCCTGTACGGAGTTTACGTAACGCCTGGCCCATTGCTGTGACGCATTTGGCCATGCGCTGATCTGCATCCTGCCGAATCTCGTTGATCACGCTATTTCCCCCTTGCCGCCGCTGGCCAGCCGCTAATGGGCCACCAGGGTCCCGACATCCTCGCCCCGGGCGAGGCGGAGCAGCTCGCCCGCCACCTGCAGGTTGAAGACGCGGATTGGAACGCTGTTCTCACGGCACATCACGACGGCCGTGGTGTCCATGACATTGAGCTTGTCGTTGATGACCCGGTCGAAAGACAGGCGGTCGTACCGCTTGGCGGTGGGGTCCTTCTTGGGGTCAGCCGTGTAGACGCCGTCCACCTTGGTACCCTTGACCAGGATATCGGCCCCGACCTCGATGGCCCGCAGGGCGGCCGCCGTGTCCGTCGTGAAAAACGGATTGCCGGTGCCGGCCGCGAAGATGGTGACCCGTCCCTTTTCGAGATGACGGATTGCCCGGCGGCGAATGTAGTCCTCGCTGACTTCGTGGATCTGGAGCGCTGACATCACCCGGGCATGGCAGCCGACGCGCTCCAGTGCATCCTGCAAGGCGAGGGCATTGATCACGGTGGCCAGCATGCCCATGTGGTCGCCGGTCACGCGATCCATGCCCGCGCGGGCCAGGCCGGCACCGCGAAAAATGTTGCCGCCGCCGATGACGATGCCGAGCTGGACTCCGAGCGCCCGGACTTCCTTGACTTCGTTGGCTATGCGGGTGAGGACGTCGGGATCGATGCCGTAGTCACCGTTTCCCATCAGCGCCTCGCCGCTGAGCTTCAGCAGGATGCGCCTGTAGAGCAGACGTGCATCGTTCATGGGCCAGAAACCGTCCGCGACCGTGGGAGTGAGCGTATCTAAAGTGCCGCGATTCTACCGGAATTGGGCACAACGGGCTTACCCGGGTTTCGGACGACCGGGGCGGGCATTCACCCCTGGGAATGCATCGCTGCCACGGCCTCGGCAATATTCTCCGACTTCTTCTCGATGCCCTCGCCCACCTCGAGCCTTACGAACCGGTGCACGCGGGCACCCCGGTCCTTGAGAAGCTTGGCGATAGTGGTGTCCGGGTCCTTGACGAACGGCTGGCCCACGAGGGCGATCTCGTTCAGGTACTTGCGCAGGCGGCCCTCTACCATCTTGGCGACGATTTCGGGCGGCTTGCCTTCTCCGGCGGCCTGGTCGGTCAGGATGCGGCGCTCGTTGGCCCGAAGGGTCTCGGGAACCTCTTCCGGAGACAGGTAGCGAGGATTGCTGGCGGCGATATGCATTGCCAGGTCCTTGCCCAGGTCGGCATCGCCACCCTCCACATCCACGAGCACGCCAATCCGTGTGCCATGGAAGTAGCCGGCCACCTTGCCGGCCGGCCGGACGTACTCGAACCGGCGGATGCCGATGTTCTCGCCAATCTTGGCCACGAGGTCGCGACGGGCCTCCTCGAGGGACTGGCCCTCGGGCAGCCGCAGCGCCATCAGCTGCTCGAGGGCGACCGGCTGCTCGCGGGCAGCCAGGTCGGCAGCCGAGCGGGCAAAGCGCTGGAAGTTCTCATCCTTGGCCACGAAGTCGGTCTCGCAGTTGACTTCCATGATGACCGTGACGTCGCCCTTGGGACTGACGGCGGTCAGGATCTGCCCTTCGGCTGCGATACGGCCCGCCTTCTTTTCGGCCTTCGCCTGGCCCCGGGTACGGAGCAGTTCGACGGCCGCGTCAAGATTGCCGCTGGAATCAACGAGTGCCTTCTTGCACTCCATCATTCCGGCGCCGGTGCGGTCGCGAAGGTCCTTGACGAGGTTTGCTGCTATCGACATCGTGACTCTCCTGCCCTGCTCAGGCCTGGGCCTCTGGCTCGCCAGCGGGAGGCGTCGCCTCGGTGCTCACGGATTCAGCCACGGCCGGCGCGCCCTCGGCAGTGCCGGCAGCCTTGGCGCTCTTGCCACGGCCACGCGGTGCGCTCGCTGGCGCCGTGCCCGGCTTGCGTGCCGGGCGCTTGGCGGCAACGGGACGGCGGCCGTCAGGAGAGGACTTCGGCCGGCCTTCCGCATCCAGTTCGACGAAGTCGTCCTCGCCCACCGGCAGGGCCGGGATCGAAGCCTTGCCTTCCAGCACGGCGTCGGCAATGGCAATGGCATACAGCTCGGCGGCGCGCATGGCGTCGTCATTGCCTGGAATCATGTACTGGACGCCATCCGGCGACGAATTGGTGTCGACGATGCCGACGACGGGGATGCCCAGCTTGTTGGCCTCGTGCACGGCAATCTTCTCGTGACCTACGTCGATGACGAAGATGGCGTCGGGCAGGGTGGCCATGGTCTTGACGCCACCGAGACTGCGCTCGAGCTTGTCGCGCTCCCGGCGACGCTCCAGGACTTCCTTCTTGGTCAGCTTGGTGAAACGACCGTCCTGCTCCATCGCATCGAGGTCCTCGAGGCGCTTGATGGACTGCTTCACGGTCTTGAAGTTGGTCAGGGTACCGCCGAGCCAGCGGTGGCTGACATGGGGCATGCCGCAACGATCGGCCTGGACTTTCACGGAATCCCGGGCTGAACGCTTCGTGCCAACGAACAGGATCCGGCCACCGTCGCCGGCCAGGGACCGGATGAAGGCGGTTGCCTTGCGGAACAGTGGAACGGTGTGTTCCAGGTTGATGATGTGGATGTTGTTACGGGCGCCGAAGATGTACGGGCCCATCTTGGGGTTCCAGTAGCGGGTCTGGTGGCCAAAATGCACACCGGCCTCAAGCATCTGGCGCATGCTCACGTCAGTCATGGGATCTCCTTCGGGACCTGCCCCCGGGACCCGTCAGTGACGTGCCTCGGATCAGGGCCTCTTTGTTGCTTCGGGTTAGGGCCGCCGCGGTCCCCATCCGGCAACCGACCCCCGAAACGGAGGAAGGCACCCAGCCAGATGTGACGGAACGCGTGTGGATTTCGTTGCCTCTAGGGCGCGCGCTTTATACCATACGGGGTTAACGGTCACAACGCGGTTCCGGTCCCTGGTACCACCCTCCTGGGCCAGTCCCCGGGGCTCCCTCCCCGGGTCTTCCCAGGGTTCATCAAGGGTTCGATCAGGCCAGGTCCCATCAAGGATGAGCATTACGATCAAGACCCCGGCCGAGCAGGACGCCATGCGGGTAGCAGGCCGCCTTACGGCCGCGGTCCTGGACATGATCGGCCCCCACATCCAGCCCGGGGTCACCACCGACGAACTGGACCGCATCTGCCACGATTACATCGTTGACGTGCAGCATGCGATTCCGGCACCCCTGAACTACCGGGGCTTCCCCAAGTCGATCTGCACTTCCGTGAACCACGTGGTCTGCCACGGCATTCCGGGCGACAAGAAGCTCCGGCCGGGCGACGTCGTCAACGTGGACATCACGGTGATCAAGGACGGCTTCCACGGCGACAGCAGCCGCATGTTCTTCGTCGGCAAGGGCACGATCCAGGGAGAACGGGTCGTACGCGTGTGCCGGGAGGCCCTCTGGCTCGGCATCGATCAGGCCCGGCCGGGCCGGCGCCTAGGCGACATCGGCCATGCCATCCAGAAATACGTGGAGGCCGAGGGCTTCAGTGTGGTCCGGGAGTACTGCGGACACGGGATCGGCCGGATCTTCCACGAGGATCCCCAGGTCCTCCACTACGGCGAACCCGGCACGGGACTCGAGTTGCGGGAGGGCCTGACATTCACCATCGAACCGATGGTGAATGTCGGCAAGCGCCACGTCCGGCTCCTGCCGGACGGCTGGACCGTCGTCACGCGGGATCACTCGCTTTCCGCCCAGTGGGAACACACCATACTGATCACGAAGGATGGCTGCGAGGTGCTGACCCTCGGCGCGGACGAACGGCGATGAACGCGGCGGCAAGTCCGGCGCTCAGCCTGTCCGATGACGCGCGGCACCTGGCATCAACGGTGCTTCAGGCGGACGGCACGGCATTCGACTGGCCCGCCGTCCGCAACATCCTTCAGGCCGACGGCGATGCCCGGACAGCGCTCCGGCACGCGCTCAATGCCGGCAATTCAGCCCTCAAGCAGCGCTTCCTCGCCGGCGAGACAGCGGCCCGGCTTGTGGCGGACCGGGCGGCGCTGGTGGACCTCGTGGTCTGCGAGGCCTGGCGACGTGCGGGCGACCGCAGCCACGCGGACTTTGCCCTGGTGGCCGTCGGTGGCTACGGCCGCGGCGAGCTTCACCCCTACTCCGACGTGGACCTGCTGGTCCTGACGCCACCCTGCGACGCGCCACTCCCTCCGGACAGCCTCTCCGACTTCCTGACCCTCCTCTGGGATGCCGGCATCGAGATTCGCCACAGCGTCCGCAGCGCAGCCGAGTGTGGCCAGGACGCCGGCAACGATCTCACTGTAATCACTACCCTCATGGAAGCGCGGCTGCTGGTCGGATCCGAGGACCTGCTCTGGGAGATGCAGGCCGCGATAGCGCCTGGCAAGGTCTGGCCCTCGCGGCAGTTCTTCGAGGGCAAGATCCGCGAACAGCTGAATCGTCATCATCGGTACGACGACACCGCCTACAACCTCGAGCCCGACGTGAAGGGCAGTCCCGGCGGGCTGCGCGACATCCAGACGATCAGCTGGGTGGCGCTCCGGGAGTACGGCCGTGGCGACCTCGAGTACCTCGTAAGTCGCAGCTTCCTGAGCCCGCCCGAGCTGCGGCTGCTTATCCAGGGTCGTGAATTCCTCTGGCGGATCCGCTTTGCGATCCACCTCCTGACCGGTCGCCACGAGGACCGGCTGCTCTTCGATCACCAGAGCCGGCTCGCACAGCTGTTCGGTTACCAGGACGCCTCGTACATGCTCGCGGTCGAGCAGTTCATGCAGCGCTACTACCGCACCGTCATGGACCTGAGTCGCCTGAACGAGATGCTGCTCCAGCAGTTCCAGGAAGCCATTCTCAATGATCCCGACGCGGAGGCCGTTCCGCTCAACGACCGCTTCAGCGTGCACAACGGCTTCCTTCAGGTGGCCGACGACGGCGCTTTCGACCGGACACCCTCCGCCCTGCTGGAACTCTTCCTGGTGCTCCAGCAGCGCCCCGAACTGAAGGGCGTCAGTGCAGGGACGATCTCACTGATCCGCCGCAGCCTGAACCTGATCGATGACGAGTTCCGGCAGGATCCCCGCAACCACCGGCTCTTCCTCCAGATCCTGCGCGCCAAGGAAGGCGTCACCCACGAACTCCGCCGGATGAACCGGTATGGTGTCCTGGGCCGGTACGTACCGGCGTTCGGCCGGATCGTCGGCCGCATGCAGTACGACCTCTTCCACGCCTACACGGTGGATGAGCACACCCTGTTCGTCGTCAGCAACCTGCGCAGGTTCGCCCTGGACCGCTACAACCATGAATTCCCGCGCTGCTCCGAGCTGATGCAGGGGCTTCCTGCGCCGGAACTCGCCTATCTGGCCGGGCTGTTCCATGACATAGCCAAGGGGCGCGGTGGCGACCACTCCGAGCTCGGCGCCCTCGATGCGGAGTCGTTCGTCCTCGAGCACGGGATGAGCCGCTACGACGCCCGGCTCGTGGCCTGGCTGGTCCGCAATCACCTGCTGCTGTCGCTCACTGCACAGAAGCGCGACATCAGCGACCCCGCCGTGATCCGGGATTTTGCCGGGCTGATCGGTGACGAGGTGCACCTGGACTACCTCTACCTGCTGACCGTAGCCGACGTGCGCGGCACCAACCCAAAATTGTGGAACTCCTGGAAGGCACAGCTCTTCGAGGAGCTGTACGGCCAGGCCAAGCGCGCGCTCCGGCGCGGCCTGGAAAAGCCGATCGACCGGGATGAGCTCATCGCGGAGCGCAAGGCCGCAGCCCGCGCCCTGCCGGGCGCGGCCGGCATCCCGGGAACCCGCGTCGACGACATCTGGGCCGAACTTGGCGACGACTACTTCCTGCGCTGCCGGCCTGAGGAGATCGCGTGGCACACGCAGCTGCTCGCGGCCCGGGAGGATGAGGGACGACGGGTACTGGTTGGCGTCCAGGACGAGGCATCGGGTGCCGGTACGTCGGTAGTGGTCTACGCCCCGCAGGACCGGTCGACTTTCGCCACGGCAACGGCGGTGCTCGACGAACTGGGCCTCAACATCGCCGATGCCCGCATCATCAGGCTGGGCAATGGCTTCAGCCTGTCCACGTACGTGGTACTCGAGAATGGCGGCGAGCAGATCCGCGATGACGAACGCCGCGACCAGATCCTGCGCCGTCTGGAACAGGCAATAACCGCCGGCGAGGAGAAAGCCCTGCGGGTCACGCGCCGTCCACCGCGGCAGGTCCGGATGTTCTCGACGCCGACCCTGATCAGCTTTGCCGCCGATGAAACCAACGACCGCACGGTGATGGAGATAGTGGCCAGCGACCGTCCCGGCCTCCTTTGCCAGGTCGGGCAGGTGCTGCGCAATCACCGCGTCGGCATCCAGGCTGCAAAGATCCTGACCGTGGGCGAGCGCGCCGAAGACGTGTTCTATGTGACCGATGCGACGGGAGCCCCGCTAGACCCGGACCTCTGCGACCGCCTGAAGCAGGCGGTGACGCAGGCGCTCGACAGCGCCTCCTGAATCCCCAGCAAGCCTGATCCTTCATCTCCGGACAACAGCCAGTGAATCAATCCAGCATGCAGAGCACGATCGAGACCGCCTTCGACAAGCGGGCGACACTGGACCTGCCCAATGCCACTGCAGACCTTCGGTCAGCCGTATCCGCCGCCATCGGACTGCTCGACAGCGGCGAGGCGCGGGTCGCCGAACGGACATCGCACGGCTGGGTGGTCAACCAGTGGCTCAAGAAGGCCGTACTCCTGCACTTCGGCATCGAACGGAGCGTTCGCATGCCGGCGGGCGTCACCGACTACTTCGACAAGGTTCCGATGAAGTACCACGACTGGAGCCAGGACCAGTTCGCAGCCGCCGGCACGCGCGTTGTGCCCGGGGCGATTGTCCGGCACGGAGCCCACGTGGCCAGCAACGTGGTGCTGATGCCGTCATTCGTGAACATCGGCGCCTTCATCGATAGCGGCACGATGGTAGACACCTGGGCTACGGTCGGCAGCTGCGCGCAGATTGGCCGCAACGTGCACCTGTCCGGCGGGGTGGGAATTGGCGGCGTCCTTGAGCCCGTCCAGGCCGGCCCGACGATCATCGAGGACAACTGCTTCATCGGCGCGCGCTCGGAAATCGTCGAAGGCGTGGTCGTCGAGGAAGGCGCCGTGATATCCATGGGCGTCTTCATCGGACAGAGCACGCGGATCTACGATCGGGCGAAGGACGAGGTTCTCTACGGGAGAGTGCCGGCCGGTGCGGTCGTGGTCCCGGGCAATCTCCCCTCCGAGGGCGGGCGCTGCAGCCTTTACTGCGCAGTCATCGTGAAGCGCGTGGATGCCAGGACCCGCGCCAAGGTGTCGCTGAACGAACTGCTGCGCAACGATTGAGGCGAGCGGCAAGAGAATGAACGAGACCCTCGATTTTGCCTGCGAACTCATCCGTCTGCCGTCGGTGACGCCCGATGACGCTGGCTGCCAGTCGCTGCTTGCCGAACGCCTCAGGGCCGCCGGGTTCGCCGTCGAAGAACTCAGGTTTGGTGAAGTCACCAACCTCTGGGCCCGGCGCGGAACGGTCGGGCCCGTGCTGTGTTTTGCCGGCCATACCGATGTGGTGCCGGCCGGCCCCCGGAACGAGTGGCACTCCGACCCGTTCGAACCGGACGTTCGCAACGGCGTGCTATTTGGCCGCGGCGCCGCCGATATGAAAGCCGGCCTAGCCGCCATGTTCGATGCGACCACGGATTTCGTGAAAGCCCAGCCCGGTCACCGGGGCTCGATCGCCTTTCTCATCACCAGCGACGAGGAAGGCAAGGCGCAGGACGGCACGAAGCGCGTCATGCAACTCCTGAAGGAACGCGGCGAACACCTGGACTGGTGCGTCATCGGCGAGCCATCCTGCGAGAGACAGCTGGGAGACACCATCCGCATTGGACGGCGTGGGTCCCTGAGCGGCATCCTGACGGTCCATGGACTGGCGGGTCATGTCGCCTATCCCCAGCTGGCCCGCAATCCGATTCAGGCATTCGCCCCGGTATTGACGGAGCTCTACGGCAAGCCGCTCGACAATGGCAACGAGTTTTTCCCGCCATCGAGCTTCCAGGTAGTCAAGCTGGAAAGCATCGGCGACGCAGTCAATGTGACGCCCGGTTCGCTCTCGGCTCGGTTCAATATCCGCTACTCCACGGTCTGGACCCACGAGCAGCTGCGCAGGCACATCGAGGCTCTCTTCCGTGCGCACAACCTGGATTACACCCTCGACTGGCATCTGTCCGGGGAGCCCTTCCTGACGCCCCCGGGAGTCCTGATCGATACGGTGGCCGCCGCCGTGAAGAAGTTGACCGGCGTCGTGCCGGAGCTGTCCACTGGCGGCGGCACGTCGGACGGCCGCTTCATCGCGCCGAGCGGCACCCACGTCGTGGAGTTCGGCGCGGTAAACACCACGATTCACAAGCCGGACGAGCAGATCCCGGTCGCCGACATCGGCATCATGCGCGGCGTCTACAGGGAGATCCTGGAGCGGCTGCTGGGCTGAGCGTCACCTCGCGGTGGCGAAGCCACCGGCTTTTCCTGCGGGCCAGTTCCAGACGATGCCCCAGACTCCGAGGCACACCAGGGCAATCAGTACCCACGCTGGCATGGTCAGGCCGAGGAACGTCCAGTCCACGGACGCGCACTCACCGGACCCGGACAGGACCATCGCGAGGGCGTCCCGTAACGGGAACGATTCGAGCATGAAGTCGAGACCGGGGCCACAGGCCGGAACACGTTCCGGAGGCAGTGTGGTGAGCCATACATGCCGTCCAGCCACGCCAATGCCGGCCAGGGCAACCAGGCCGAGCAGGACTGAATAGGCGCGCCTCCCCGCGTTCCCTGCGCGGTGTGCCGCGGCCAGAAGGAAAACCGCGCCGAGGGCGATCACCGCCACACGCTGGAAGATGCACAGCGGGCAGGGCTCCAGTCCGAGCATGTGCTGCGCGTACAGGGCGTAGGCCATGAGCCCCGCGCAGGCGAAGGCTCCCAGGGCGTTTGCCATTCGGACGTCCATCAGTCACTACTCCCGGCCAGCGCGGCCTTTGCAACGGAGGCCACATGGTGGCGCAGGTAGTTCGGTTGCGCCTCGGCGGGCGGCACGACCTTTCCCGAAAGGAACCGTGACTGCGCCAGCCGCGCGACGTCCACAGCTGACGGCAGCAGGTCGGGCTCGAGGCCAGTGAACCGGCCGCGCAACCGCCCGGCGAGCGCCGGATAGGCGGCCCAGCCGGGACCCACGGCCAGGAATGCGCCGTCCCCGGGCAACGTGAGTGCGTCGGGGCCCACGAGCGAATCGGGTATCAGGGCCCTGACTCCCTCCGCCGGGTCACGCGCGTAGAACCCCGCGTAGACCTCGCCCATGTGGGCGTCGAGGCAGCACGCCACGAGATCGGTGGTTGTGCGCTGGAAAGCTGCCGCCGCGAGCGCGGCCAGAGTCGACACGGGGCACAAGGGCAGGTCGCTGGCATAAGCGAGTCCCTGGGCCATCGCCACCGCCACCCGGACGCCGGTAAAGCTGCCGGGGCCGGAACCAAAGGCGATACAGTCGAGGTGGTCCAGCGATGCCGCGGACTCGTCCAGCAGCTCGCGCGCCCACTCGAACACGTTTCGGGACGGCGCGCGCAGCCCTCGGGACTCCCGCACGGCGACAAGGTCCCCGCGCAAGAAGGCGACACTCGGCAGATCCGTCGCGGTTTCGATCGCCAGGCAGGTAAACGGGGCGGATGGAATGGTCAAATCCTCAGCAGTAATGCGGCGTACCGGCGGCATTTAATGCCCGGGAGCCAGCATATGTTGACAGCGTTCACTGACACCCTCTGACCAATCCGGACCGATCTGTATAATAGTGGGACCTCGCGCGACCGGCGACCCACTTCGCGCGATTAAACCCGAATAATGTGCGTCGGTCGCCGCACCCCACGACAGAACTCAGGCAAGGACATCTGATGACGACGAGCAATGCAGCGCTTCGCCGCTGGGTAGACGACGTAGCGGCACTCACCAAGCCGGCCCGTATCCACTGGTGCGACGGCTCGGATGCCGAATACCAGGCGCTGCTCGGCCAGATGGTCGCCAACGGCGACCTCCTGCCACTGAATCCTAAGACCTACCCCAAGTGCTACCTCCATCGCTCGAATCCTTCCGATGTCGCCCGCGTCGAGCACCTGACGTTCGTCTGCACCCCGGGGCGCGACTCGGCCGGCCCGAACAACAACTGGATGGCCCCGGTCGACGCCCACACCAAGATGGACGGGCTGTTTGCCGGATCAATGGAGGGTCGAACGATGTACGTGATCCCGTACTGCATGGGACCCATCGCTTCTCCCTACGCCCGGTGTGGCGTCGAGATCACCGACAGTGCCTACGTCGCCGCCAACATGCGGCTGATGACCCGCATGGGCCAGGCTGCCCTGCAGCGTATCGAGCGGGACAACAAGTTTGTCCGCGGCCTGCACTCTACCGGCGACCTGGATCCAAATCGCCGGTTCATCATGCACTTCCCGGACGAACTGCTCATCCAGAGCATCGGCTCCGGATATGGCGGCAACGCCCTTCTCGGCAAGAAATGCCACGCACTGCGAATCGCCAGCTGGCAGGCCCAGCAGGAAGGCTGGCTTGCCGAGCACATGCTGCTGGTCGAGATTGAAAGCCCGACCGGCGAGAAGCACAACCTCGCTGCGGCATTCCCCTCAGCGTGCGGCAAGACCAACCTGGCCATGCTCATCCCCCCCGCCTCCCTCCCGGGCTGGAAGGTCCGTACTCTCGGCGACGACATTGCGTGGCTGCACCTCGACGAAAATGGCCAGATGCGGGCCATCAATCCGGAGTCGGGCTATTTCGGCGTCGTGCCCGGCACGAGTCCGAAGACCAACCGCAACGCGTACGACATGATCCACAGCGACACCATCTTCACGAACGTGGCGCTGACCGCCGAGAACGAGCCCTGGTGGGAAGGCAAGGGCAGTGGCACGCCGGCAATCGACTGGCAGGGCCGGCCCTACGACGCCAAGAATGGCCCCGCGGCGCACCCTAACGCGCGATTCACCGTGGCAGCGCCCAGGAATCCCAGTTACTCACCACTCGCGGATGATCCGCAAGGCGTGCCGATCAGCGCCATCATTTTCGGCGGGCGCCGCCGGGAACTGGCGCCACTGGTCTACCAGGCCAGGAACTGGCAGCACGGCGTGCTCGTCGGCGCGGGCGTCGCTTCCGAGACCACCGCTGCGGCAACCGGCGCCGTTGGAGTCACCCGGCGCGATCCCATGGCCATGAAACCGTTCTGCGGCTATAACTTCGGCGACTACTGGAAGCACTGGCTGAGCTTTGGCCAGAGATCGACCAACCTGCCCGCCATCTTTCACGTCAACTGGTTCCGCCAGGACGAACAGGGCCGTTTCCTGTGGCCCGGTTTCGGCGACAACCTGCGGGTCCTCCACTGGATCATCGACCGGTGCACCGGCCGGGTCGGTGCGCGCGAAACGCCAATCGGCTTCCTGCCGAATCCCGGGGACATCAATGTCGATGGCGTCGACCTGATTCCCGGCGCGATGAACGCGCTTCTGGCAGTTGAGTCGAAGAACTGGCGGGACGAAATGGCGTCAGTCGAAACGTACCTGCAGGAGTACGGCAATCACCTGCCGAAGGCGCTCCTGGATGAACACCGGCGGGTCGTCAGCGCGCTCGGCTGAACTTTGCGGGACCGGGCGCGGCGTCCGCGGCGACGGGCGCCCTACTCCTCGACGCGGTACTCGATGGCGAGAGGAGTGCCGCGCGCGGCAACGCGGCCCATGCTGATGATGCCGCTACCTGTCAGCACGGTGCTGTCGCGACGCACGTAGAGCTCTTCGCCGACATCCTGCTGGATAAAGGTCCCGTTAGTGCTCTCGTCGACGAGCACGAAGCGGTTGCGCGCCACGTCGATCCGCGCATGGACGCGCGAAATCAGGTTGCCCTTGACGACGACGTCATTCTCGTCAGCGCGCCCCATCGTGATGGTTGCTTTTCCCTGGTCGCCGACCACCAGCTCCTCCCCCCGGAAGCGCAGTCGTAGCCGGGCGGCTGTCGCCGGCGGACGGGCGGCCGGGTCAATCGACGGCAGCATGTTGGTCGCTTCCTCCGGCTGCCACAGCACCTCGAAGACCGCCACCTCGTCGGACTGTCCCTTGGGCGTGGCCACGTCGATCTGGCGGACCAGCGCCTTCCATTGCGGAGTCAGCTGCTCCACGAGGGCGCTGGTGGTGATGATCTGGCCAGCTTTCGCCTGGGAGGTCATGCGGTTCGCGGTGTGGACAGCGGCACCGAAAATGTCCCGGTCCTCGGCGACCACGGGTCCAAAGTGGCAGCCAATGCGTATCGAGACGTGTGAATCGTCTGTCTCGATGCGGATGGTATTGGTAATGCGCTGCTGCATCTGGTTGGCGGCGTTCAGGGCGTCGTCGGCGGAGGGAAAGGTGGACATCACCTCGTCGCCCATCGTCTTGATCACCGTGCCACCGTAGTGCTCAGTGGCCTGTTTCATGACCCGGAGGCACTGCTGCACGGTTTCCCGGGCCCGGTCGTCGCCAAGGGCCTCATAGAGCTGGGTGCTGCCGACCACGTCGGCAAACAGGATGGCGAGCTTTTTCTCGGGGACGGCCGTCACGAGTCACCGGTTGGACAATATGTTAAACGCCCAACCCTAGTATGCCACGGCACGCGCCTGGCAAACCCGGCGATGCTCAGCGCTCGGCAATCAGGTACGCGACCCAGCCGGCATCCGCCTCGCCCCGGGTCTCGGGTGTGAACTCGCCGTTGCCCCGGCCATCCTTGCCGGTGCCCTCCCACCACACGGTCACCCTGGTGAAGCCCGCTTCGGAAAGCAGCTCCCGCAGTTCGGGCAGTGACCACAAGCGCCAGTCGTAGGTGAAGGCCTTCTCGATCTTCGAGCCGTCGGGGAACCGGAAATCGATGTGGCAAAGTATATCGCCCGTAACCGGGTAGTACTTCTCCTGGTGCCAGACGTAGGTGAAGCCCTTGCAGCGGGTAGTCTCGCGGAGTTCCTTGTACGCATCGTAGCCGCCGTAGGCATCCAGGAAGAAGATGCCATCTTCTTCCAGCGACTCCCTGACCCGGCGGAAGTAGCGGAGCATGTCGGGCCGGGTCTTAAATACCCAGTAGCTGAAATTGAACGCCCCGACGACGTCCACCCGGTCGGTCCGGACCCGGGCGACGTCACCGAGCACCAACTGGACGCGCTCCTGTTGGGCCGGCTTCAGCCGGGCGAAGTGCCGGGCACGCCCCCAGTCCAGCACTCCGGAATCCAGGTCGACGCCGATGGCGCGGCGCCTCGGCCCACCCTTGACCCACTCGCACGCGATCGCAGCCGTTCCGCAGAAGTCCTCACGGAGGCTCTGGGGAGCGCGCCCGCGGATCTTCCGGAAGGTGTCCACGATGTACTCGCATTCCACGTCGGGAGTCTGCACCGCCGCTTCATAAGTCGCATGCAAGTCAGCCTGTTGCGCCATCGTCAGTTTGCGCGGCGTACCACCGTCAGCCATTCGCCCGATCTCCCGTCGAAAATTCAGTCCATGTGCCCGTCGCCAGCAGGTGTGGACCTGCCTGCCTCCGTCCCTCGACCTGCTCGAGGGCCTGCCGGAGGACGTCCGGACCGGCATCCGCCTGCGCGGCGCCGAGTGTCAGTGTGCGCCGCCAGGTTCGCGCGCCGGGCTCGCCATGATACAGCCCGAGCATGTGCCGGCTCACGTGATGGAGTCGGGTGCCCGCGCCGCACTCGTGCTGGGCAAAGTCCGCCATTGCCAGCACAACGTCGCGTCTCGTCAGGGGCAGGACCGGTGCGGCACCCGCCAGGAACTCCGCGTCGACATCTGTCAGCCACCAGGGATCCGAGTAGGCCTTCCGGCCAATCATCACGCCGTCAAGGCCGGCCGAAATGTGTTGCCGGATACCGGCGGCTGACTCAATGCCACCATTGATGATGAGTTCCAGGCCGGGAAAGTCGCGACGCAACTGGTAGACCACGTCGTGGCGGAGTGGCGGAACAGTCCGGTTCTCCTTTGGCGACAGGCCGGAAAGGTAGGCCTTGCGCGCGTGGATGATGAATGTGCAGCAGCCGGCTTCAGACACGATGCCGACAAAATCCCGGACAAAACCATAGTCGTCCCGGTCGTCCACCCCGATTCTGGTCTTGACGGTCACTGGGAGTGGCGAGGCCGCCCGCATTGCGGAAACACACTCGGCCACCAGCCCGGGAGACTTCATCAGGCAGGCGCCGAACGAGCCCTCGGAAACCCGTTCGCTCGGGCAGCCGGCATTCAGATTGACCTCGTCATAACCTTCGGCGGCGGCCAGCCGCGCTGCTTCAGCGAGCAGCACCGGATCGCTGCCACCAAGCTGGATGGCAACGGGGTGTTCCACAGGGTCGAAGCGCAGCCAGCGCGGGCCGTCGCCACGCACGATGGCTGCGGCCGTGATCATTTCCGTGTACAGGCGGATGCGGGGCGACAGCAACCGCAGGAAATAGCGGCAGTGCCGGTCCGTGCAGTCCATCATCGGTGCGACGGAGATGCTCCGTGTCCGTGCGGTGCCTGTGCGGGAACCGGCGTCTGGGCCGGAATGCCGGGAAGTTTCGTTCATGAGCCGTCATCGACTGCCTGGGAGCCCGGCCGCGCCGACGCGCTGAACCGGGCCGCAAGTATGGGGCGCAGGGCCGTGGCGAGCAACGCGGCCCAGCTGTGCACGTCATCCTGTGTCGCCAGGAGGTCCTGGCGGACCTCGATGGAAACGTGGGGAAGGCCACGGCGTTCGGCGTGGGCGTCCATGGTGTAACCGGCGGGATAGCGGCCTGAATAGGGTTCGTTGTCGCCGACGCACCATCTCCCATCGGCACGCAATGAACGGAGCAGGGGCGCGGCCAGCCGGTCGTCCTCATCCCACAGGACGCCCACATGCCAGGGCCTGGCAACCCCGTCGAGTCGGGGGGTAAAGCTGTGCACGGCCACGAGGGCGGGCAGCGGCCCGGGGTTGTCGAGAATGCGCGCGATGGCGCCGTGATAGGGCCAGTAGAGCGCGTCCGCGCGTGCGGAACGAGCCTCCGCTGTCAGGTTGCTGTTGCCGGGGATCGACACACCGTCGCTGACCGCGGGGAAGGCCGATGGGTCTTCCAGGTGACGATTGCAGTCCACAACAAGCCGCGAGTACCCCGACAGCACCGCGGGAACCTGGAGCAGGCTCGCAAGGCTCCTCGTGAGGGCTGCTGCGCCGATGTCCAGGGCTATGTGTCCTGCCAGATGCGAAGCGGTCAGGCCCAGGTTACCGAGGGCCACCGGCACGCGAGAGCTCGCGTGGTCGCAGGCCAGCAGTACCGGCAAGTCCCGGTTCCGCGGCCACCATTCCTCCCAGGACCCGGGCTCGCTGGCACCGAGAATGGGCCGCGTGACCGGGGACCTCACATTGAGACCGGCTGCGCGGCCGCCGCTGCAGGATTTGCCCTAGACTTGCGCCAGAGAACGTTGAGGACACGTAGCGAATGATCGCAGGGAATTCCGACCGGGGGGCCGTGCTCGTTACCGGGGGCGCGGGCTATATCGGCAGCCATGTAGTCCGCCAGCTGGGCGAGGCCGGAGAGGATGTCGTGGTCCTCGACAATCTCAGCACGGGCTTCCGCTCGGCGGTGACGGCGGGAACCCTGGTGGTTGGCGATACGGGCGATCGCGCCGTCGTGAGCCGGCTCCTGGCGGAGCACCGTATCAAGACCATCCTGCACTTCGCGGCGCATACCATCGTCCCTGAATCCGTTTCCGACCCCCTGAAGTACTACGGCAACAACACCTGCGCAACACGGAACCTGATCGAGTGCGCGGTCGAAGCCCGCATCCGCCATTTCATCTTTTCCTCGACTGCGGCCGTGTATGGAATCCCCCCCGGTGGCGTGGCCGCGGAAGACAGCGCGACGGCGCCGATCAACCCCTACGGCACTTCCAAGCTCATGAGCGAGTGGATGCTGCGGGACGCGAGCGCCGCGCACGGCTATGGCTACGTCGCCCTCCGCTACTTCAATGTCGCGGGAGCCGAACCGGGCGGCCGGATCGGCCAATCCACCAGCAAGGCGACGCTGCTCACCAAGGTGGCCTGCGAGGCAGCCGTGGGCAAGCGCCCGCACGTCGCAATTTTCGGAACGGACTACGACACGCCCGACGGCACCGGTGTTCGCGACTACATCCACGTGGAGGACCTGGCAACGGCCCACCTGGACGCTCTCCGCTACCTGCGTCAGGGGGGAGAATCCACGGTACTGAATTGCGGCTACGGGCATGGCTACAGCGTCCGGGAAGTCATTGATGCCGTCGACCGCGCCAATGGCGTCCCGCTCGTGCGGCTGGAAGCGCCACGGCGCCCCGGGGATCCGCCAGTGCTCATCGCCAGGGCAGATCGAATCCGGCAGGTTCTGGGCTGGCAGCCGAGGCACGATGACCTCGGCTTCATCGTAGAGACCGCGTTGCGCTGGGAACGCCGGCTGCAGCGGCAGCCCATGGCCTAGGCACCGCGCTCCTTGTCGTACTGGATACCGTACTTCTCCAGCAGGTCGTAGAGCGTCGGACGGGTGACCCCGAGCAGTTGGGCGGTCTTGGAAATATTGCCGTCGGCATAGGCCAGGGCGTTGCGGATGGCCCGCGTCTCTGCTTCCTTGCGGACTTCCCGTAGATTGACGTTCGGCTGCTGTTCGCCGTCGGTGGCCAGTCCGAGGTCTGCGGCAGTCACATAGCGACCCTCGGCCATGATGACCGCGCCTTTCAGCTTGTTCTCCATCTCGCGCACGTTGCCAGGCCACGCGTAGTTCTCGATGGCGTTCTGCGCGTCAGGACTGAAGCCCCTGAACTGGCGCCTGTGTTGCGCGGCGAAGCGCTCCAGCAACGTCCGGGCAAGCAGGATCCGGCACCCGCCTTCGCGCTCCCGCAGGGGTGGAATACGGATCGTGATCTCGCTGATGCGGTAGTAGAGGTCCTCGCGGAAGCGCCCCTCCCGGATTGCGACGTCCAAGTTCTGGTTGGTGGCGCAGACCACCCGCACGTCGACGGGAATCTCCTCGCGACCGCCGACGCGCTCCACGACGCGCTCCTGCAGGAAGCGCAGCAGCTTTGCCTGCAGCGCCAGGGGCATATCGCCGATCTCGTCGAGAAACAACGTTCCGCCATCGGCGTGCTCGATCTTGCCAGGGGTCTGCTTGACGGCGCCGGTGAATGCTCCGCGCTCGTAGCCGAAGAGCTCGCTCTCGAGAAGGTTCTCGGGTATTGCCGCGCAATTGATCGCGACGAACCCCTTGCTGATGCGCGGACTCAGGGAATGCAGGGCACGGGCGAGGACCTCCTTGCCCGTGCCACTCTCGCCCAGCAGCAGTGTGGTGGCGGTCGTGGGCGCGACCTTCTCGATCATCCGGCAGACCTGCAGCATCTGTTCGCTGGCGGCAACCACGCCATCGAGAGGTGACGAGCTCTGCTGCTGCAGCAGGCGCTGGTTCTGCCTCTCGAGCTCGTAGATGTGGTACGCGCGGTCGACGAGCAGGTGAAGCGTGTCGGTATCCACCGGCTTCTGGTAGAAATCGTAGGCACCGAGGCCGACGGCGCGGAGCGCATTTTCCTGGTCACCATGACCGGTGACGACGATGACCTTGGTGTCCGGCAGAAGCGCCAGCGCCTGTTCCAGCGCGGCAAAGCCTTCGCTCACGCCCTCCGCGTCCGGAGGGAGCCCCAGATCCTGCAGCACCACGGGCGGTTCGTGCCGGCGCAGCTGCGCGAGAGCGCTTTCCCGGTCTTCAGCCACCAGGACCTCGTAATCAGTGAAGCACCACCGCAGCTGGCTCTGCAGCCCGGGGTCGTCCTCGACGACGAGAAGCTTCCTGCGCTGATCAGTCAAAGAGGTCTCCTGAGGTCCAAGTTTAAGGATGATAGCTCAGGGGCCAGGGGACTCAGGGTACCGGGATCGCACTTCCCGGGTCATGGACCGGGAGGCGGATGAAGAAGCGGGTGCCCTCCCCCGGTTCCGACTCCACGCGCAGGGACCCGCCTGCCTCAACGACGAACATCCGGGCCTGGTAGGCCCCTATGCCCATACCTTTGCTGCCCTTGGTCGTGTCAAAGGGCCGGAACAGGCGATCGCGCACGAATTCGGGCTCCATACCGCAACCATCGTCTGCGACCTCGATCAGGGCACCATTGTCGGCCTGGGCGACACGCACCGTCACGTGGCCGTCACGCAGTGTCGCCTCCTGGGCATTGCGAATCAGGTGCGCCAGTACAGTCGTGAAGCGTTCACGATCAATCCAGACGTGCAGGTCATCCGACTCGTCCACGAGCTCCGGCACGGGCTCTCTCGCGCGGCACCGCTCGACCGCGTCGGCAACTGCCGCCGCGACCCGCACGCGCTGCCGCGGCCCGGCTGTATCGCCGCTCTGGAGCTGCTGGAGAAGCTTGTTCATGCGGGCCACCGAGTTGTCGATGGTGGCCATGGCGTCCTCGAAGAACGCGGGATTGCCCTTGTGCCGGGCGGCGTTCTGCACCATGAGGGACTGCTGGGCGATGAGGTTCTTGAGGTCGTGCATCACGAAAGCCGTGAGCCGGTTGAACGCCTCGAACTGGCGGCCCTCGGCGAGGCGCTGGTCCGCGTCATACTGCGCGAGGAACGCCGCGACCTGCCGCCCGGACGTCCGGAGCAGGTCGATTTCCTCGAATGTCAGGCGGAATGCGGAGCTGGACTGGAACAGCACGATCAGCGCGATCAGGGTTTCGTTACTGATCAGCGGAACGATCAGAAGGCCTTCCGGGAAGGACGCTAGCCACTCCGGCCGGCGCAAGCCGCCGTATAGCTCGGGCCGGCGGGCCAGCTCCGCCGTGTCGATGGTCCACTGGCGCTCGAGCATGAATACAAGCGCGGGATCGTCTGCGGGAATGCGCTCCTCGGGCAGAGCCCGGGTGTTCCAGCCGGCCGTCGCCATGAACGGCCCGCCGTCTCCCGTGCGCATCCACAGGACGCCGGCCGGACTGCCGACGATCTGCGCCACGCCGCGAATGACCCGCTCCGGGAGCGGCGACCGGGAATCGGGCGACACGAGCGTGTCGATCAGCCGCAGCCACTCCTCCCGGTAGTCATAGCGAAACGGCAGGAAGTGCTTGCTCACATAGACGCGCAGCCGGGCATTCAGCCGTTCCGAGAAGAGCAGAAGGCCAATCGGCACGCCGGTCGCGAGCGCGAGCAACAGGGCCGATTGCTGCGCCGCTGCGGGCGCCATCGACCGGAAAACCGGCAACAGCAGCAGGGCCAGCAGCAGGATCGACAGGGTGCCAAGGAAGCGCGGTGCGTAGCTGCGTGCTTCTGGAGATACGAAGATGGCCAGGGACCACTGGGGGCGCAGTCGCAGGCCGAAAAGGAGCAGCAGCCCCGAGACCGCGAGCACTGCGCCAGTTCCTCCAAGCAACGCGCGTGGAACCCCGGCCCCGGCAGCAGCGACGATGGCGAGGGCGGCCTGGGAACCCGTCGCAAGGCCGGCGGACGCCACCAGTGAGCGGAGCGCCGTGCGGGTCTCGATGGGCGCGTCCCGGCCCAGCTGCGCTGCCAGGGCAAGGCTGACGAGGGCGATGCTGGCCGCCGAGACGCTGAACAACGTCCCCTGCCAGGGCGTGTCGCCCCTGGACGCGAGCCAGGCCACTAGGACCGATGCACCTAGCACCACGGCCCAGAACAGCCGCAGGAGGCGCTTGACGACTTCCGGCATCGACTGCTCATACGGACCACGCAGCAGGCGGTGGATCAAGGCGTACCAGCTGAACAGGTGCAGCACCTGCAGGGCGTAGAACCCGGGAGGGAAGCCGCGGGAGAGGTCGAAAAAAGCCGGCTGCGCGACCAGGATCCCCCACACGACCGACGTGACGAGCACGCCAAGCATCTGGGTGCGCACCAGCACGCTGCTCTCGGCGAGCAGGACATAGGCACCCACCAGCGCATAGACCAGGGCCATGACCCCGGCCCAGAGCATTGGATTGAAGAACGTGGCAATCACAGCCACATCATAATGCCAATCCAGTCAGATGGTTATCGCGGGATTCACGAATCTGTCGGAGATTCGGGCAAAGCCGGACGCACGACGCCGGTGGCTGAGGCAAATGGCGTCCCCACGGGGATTCGAACCCCGGTTACCGCCGTGAAAGAGTGCGTTCACCGTCCCTTGGCGTCCGTGTCAATTCGCCGAAGTTGCGCCAAATGCCTATTTTTCATGTATCTACGTTCTCCCTTGTTCGCCAGCGTTCGCCCCCGTAGTATTGACAAATATTGACACGCGCCCCGACGGCGCAATCCGGGGAGTAACCATATGGCCCGCAGCACTCGCAATTCCGCCTTGGAATCCCGCACGAATCGCGCCCGGCTCGCACCCGGCAAGCGGCACTGGCAGACCGTCGGCAAGGGCCTCGCCATCGGCTATCGGCGGGGTGTGAACGGCGGCACTTGGTACGTTCGCCGCGCCCTGCCGGGCAATCAGTACGCCATCATGAGCATAGGGATTGCCGACGATCATCGGGAGGCCGACGGCGAGGAAGTGCTGGATTACTTCCAGACCCAGGACAAGGCGCGGAAGCTCGTCGCCCAGAAGGTCATCCGGCGCAGCCGCTACACCGTCGAGGATTGCCTGCAGGACTACCTGGCGTGGGCTGAGACAAACACCAAGGGCTATGCCGCCACCAAGCGAGCCGTAGACGCCCACATCCTCCCCAAGCTCGGGCCGGGCCGCTGCGACGACCTCTCCGCCGTAGAGATCCGCCGCTGGCACGAAGGACTCGCAAAGGCCGATCCCCGCGTCCGAACGAAGCCCGGCAAGGCAGCCAAGCATCGCCCGATTGACCGGAAAGACCCCGAAGCCCTCCGCAGTCGTAAGGCAACGGCCAACCGAGTGCTCACTGTCCTCAAGGCCGCCCTTAACCGCGCCTACCAGGACGAGGCCATCGCGTCAGCCGACGCCTGGCGCAAGGTGAAGCCGTTTGCCAAGGCCGACGCCGCGAAGATTCGCTACCTGTCTGCCGATGAATCCCGCCGCCTCATGAATGCAGCCAGCCCGGAGTTTCGCTCGCTGGTACGCGCCGCCCTGCTCACCGGGGCGCGATGGGGCGAGCTCACCGCACTCCGGGCCGGTGACTTCACCATTCAGCCCGGCGACCCGACCAAGCAGACCGACAAGCGCAGCGACGACAACGGCAGCATTCACGTCCGGGAATCCAAGTCGGGGAAGCCCCGCTTTATCCCGCTGACCGCCGAGGGTGTCGCGTTCTTCAAGGCACACACGGCGGGGCTGGCCTCGAGTACGTTCATGTTCACCAAGGCCGACGGCAAGCCGTGGGGCAAGAGCCACCAGCACCGGCCCATGAAGGAAGCCTGCGCCAACGCCAAGATTGTCCCGGCGTGCTCGTTTCACGACCTGCGGAACACATACGGGGCGCTCCTGGCAATGGCCGGGACCCCGGTGCAAGTCATCGGCAACCTGCTCGGCCACGCCGATACCCGCATCACCGAAAAGCACTACGCCCACCTGTCCCCCTCGCACGTCGCTGACATGCTGCGGGCCAATCTGCCCACGTTCGAACCCGTGAAGCCCAGCAACGTGAACCGGATTGCCGGATAGACTACCCAGACGCCCGGCATAGGTTTGGCCACCGAAATGACGGGAACCCTCTCCGTCCGGGCAAGGCAGTTTTCCAGAGGGCGCACACTGGGAGCTTGCGATGACGATCCGGCGGCGCGGACGCCCGCATAATTCCACGAAGTTCCGGATTGCCCAGTCGGATGCAGCCATCGCGGAAACCTGCGTCACGCTGGCGCGCTGGGGCTTACCCATCGGCGACGAGGTGGGCCGTGCTGTCGCCGAAGCGGCAGCGAAGCACTTGGGGCGGACCGATGCCGATGGCCTACCTCTCGGGTGGCACAGTATCGAGAAGATCTACAAGACCCACATCCAGACCAGTCGCGCCCGTGGCGACTTTGTTTTCCGTCCGGGGCGTTACCGGAAATGGTCATTACGGCAGCAATGTCCGGACAAGACGCTTAGCGTTCGGCAGTGGGCTGACCTCCTAATACCTTTAGGCGGCATCTATCAATCCCTGAAGCCAATCAACGCCGACGAGTTGGAGCGGCGACAAGCCGTAGCCCGTTACAGAGCTTTACGAGGAAAGGCGGCGCTTTTCGATCCGTATGTCTATCCTATGATGCGCGGTGATCTCGTGCTGACGCCAAAGGTTGCCGCGTCCTTAACCAATGCCCCCCGCATCACAACTCGAGCAGAATCCGCCCCAGAGCCATGGCTACCTCCTGCTGATACGTTGTTCAGGCCACTTCGTGCCGGAATGTTGAGCAATCTCCGCCTTCACCAAGCGATACGGCACTATCACTTCCTGCTTCGTCTATCCGCATACAAAAGAAACAAGACGCCTGACTAACTCCAGAATTTGGTGAACTGGTTACCGGCGGAAGCTGAACACGCCGACCCACGGCGGTAACGGTTTAACCTTACGGCTCGACAACCCTTACTCCGCAAGCCTTTCACCTTCGACCGCCAGTCCAATCGGATCCTTTTGTCCATAATTTGTCGATATAACGGCACGAAATCAGCCCATCTGGGCATCGTGCGAATCCTCCTCGGTTGACCCAAAGGTTTCCACGGCTCGCTGCCTGAGCAGCGCGTCGAACTGGGGGTAGAAGGCCGAATCTGCCCAGAAAAAACCCAGCATGGAATCCAGGTCGCCCTCGTAGTTCCTCTCAAGCACGTCCATCAGGGGCCAAGCGCCGACGAAGAAGTTCGCCAACTCCACCAGACTGAGTGGCACCTTGGAGCTGCGCTCACTGGCGTTTGTCAGGGTCCCCCCTTCGTACTCGTCCACGACGCGATAGGCGATGCCTTCAGGCCCGCGCCGGGCGTAGACGCTGGTCACATCGGACGTCACGGAGTGGATGCTGATGCGGGCGATCTCGACCTCTTGCTCGTTCGTGTCGGGGAGATATTCGCCCCCCATGAGCATGGGGTGTATTCGGCCGATGGCCCGACGCTCCTCGCCGCTGAGCGCGGCCTTGGCGAGAAAGTCTGGAACGTCATCCAGACGACCGGCATCCAGGAGAGCCTTTAGGGCTTGCTTCCGTTGCGCCCCCTTTACTCGCGACAGCAGGTGCTTCTCGAGTCCAAGGGGCCAAAAGTAACTCCGTGGCCGGAAATCCAGATCGATTGCGTTGTCTTCGTCGTTCACGTCGAAACCTCCCATGCGCTTACGTACACACCGGAGCCAACGCACGAAGTGGGAGGTTCCCGTTTGTTTGCCAGGAATCGGCCACATCCCCCTTAGGGAACCACCTTGCTCGGGGAGCAGGTTGGTGTGAGCGTCGGCTCACTCTTGATGTCGGTGGGAGTATAGGGCAGCCAAGGCCAGAATTTCACGCAGCGGTCGCGCTTCCGCCATGTGTCGGGTAGGTTCGGTGTAGGTTCAAATCACGGGCTCGCTTTGACAGCTATTTGCTCAGGATCACGAGGGGGTGAGGCGAACCAAGGGCAGAGTGGATCAGTCCTCCGCTCCCTCGGGATCCGGCACCGTAACCTCCCGAAAGGCGCCGTCTTCCCACCCGGCTGGGATGATCCAGGCTGAGCCAGATTCTGACTCCCGGGCTTTCGCCAAGATCCGCTCCCACCAGCTGAGTATGAAGGCGCTGCGTCTTGCCATGTCCCAGTGGTTCCAGCGGGAAGGGAGGTAGAAGGCGATGACGCCAGTTTCCGCCACCGCCCGTTGAACCTCTGGGACGCTGCGGATGGCCTTATCCCCAGAGATGATGACGGTGCCACCGTCAGCAGCAAACTTGGTGATCCACGGAACGTCATCTGGGGCGGGTTGGCCAGTGGCATAGTCTTTCGCCAGGACAATCGTCACCGCTCCGTCGCCGCCTGCAGTGAGCATCGCCACCAGGCCACGCCCCACGGCCGGGGGGACGTGCTCGTCAAGGGCGACCTTCAAGCCGCAGCCTGCAGGTCCTGCTCAAAAGCCTCAGCTTCCCTGACTTCGGCCTCCGAAACCTCATACCACTTCGCAACCGTGCGGTGGCTCCCATGCTCCGCGCTCAGCGCATCAAACAACGCCCGCGTCGGCACTCGCGACCGCCTCATGACTGGTTGCCCGAATGCGACGCGCGGAGTCACTACTACATTGGGCGCGACGTCCTTTCGTGGATACCACTCCTTTGCGTAGCCACCCGCCTCGAATGTTATCGGCTGACGAAGGAAGGCACGCATGATTGGTTCAAAGGCGTAGTTTCGCCGACGTAGGTTGTAGAGATCCTTCTCGCCAGTGGTGTTTACGAGCTCAGCAAATATGGCTCGGTTGTCATGCGAGAACGTAAGTTGCCGAGCGAACGGATGTGGATCGGAAAACAGCTCTCGCGCCGCTTCAGCCATGGCGCGGATGGCATGCAGCGAGAAACCTACGTCTGCGAAGGACTTGATGAAGAGGGCCTCAATGAGGTTCCTAAAGCCCAGCGTGACCTTCCAGCCCATTCGCGGAAACTCACGAACCAAAACCGCCCCTGACCCTGATCCGGAGTATCCGGCAATCCACCCCCGCATCTGCGCGTGGGTGACCCCAATCAGGCGGGCCGCGTCGGGCACGGTATAGATGCCGGCTTCGATCAGTGGCAGGCTACGTCCGGCAGTTGGGGGAGGAGTTCCCATACGCCTACTTTCAACCATTTTCTAATAATCGCAATAGCGACT
Organism: Gammaproteobacteria bacterium; assembly: GCA_040080965.1. Classification (GTDB taxonomy): domain Bacteria; phylum Pseudomonadota; class Gammaproteobacteria; order Steroidobacterales; genus SHZI01. The sequence goes on from JBEBHH010000012.1 coordinate 78,706, forward strand.
GACGCACGGCCCATAGGTCATTGATTCTCGGAAGCACCGCGATCCCAACCCACGTTGGGTGCAACGCAATGGCTCGCCTCATGATTGTGCTCGACACCTTCGCCGCCCTCCTTGAGTGCGACCACGCGCTGGCGGCCTTCTGCCCCGCGTGTCAGCGGTGGTCCGACCTCGACCTGGCGCGGCTCGTGGCGTCCGGGCGCGGTGGCGAAACCTTCATCGGTCGCCGTCCGCGCTGCCAGGTGTGCGGGTCGCTCGGCTTGTGGCAGCTTCGTCCGCCGACGATGCGAGGGACAGCAAGCGTGATAAGGGCCGCCCCTCCCGCATAGCACGGGTCAGCTCGGCAGCCAGTACCGGATCGCGCTCCGCCTGGCGCACCAGCTCGCGGAAGGCAATGTAGTCGGGGTCCATACCCACACGGTAGGAGCCGAGCGGAACGAGCACCAGCGACGAATCTGGTCATTTCGTCGGGATTTGGTTTGACGTAACGCCAGTCTCACCCGTTTGGGTGATGCTCTGGCGACCCCTGCGGTCAATACTTAGTTCGGTGGGGTCTGGGGACGTGTAGCTTCGCCGACTAACAACGAGCCGGGCTGCCTCGGCCTGGGCAGACCACGATGACGGGGGACACCGATGCGCCGACTCATTACCATCCTGACGCTGTGCCTTTCGACGTTCACGGCCCAAGCGGCGCCGGTTACTTTTGAATACAGCGGGTTCGTCAATCTCGTTACGGGTACTGATCTATCTCTTCTGCCGTACCCTGTAAGTGTGGGAGATCCATTTACGCTGTCCTATAGATTTGATCCCGACGTACCAGACGCAATCCCTGGTCTGGTTTGGGGTGCAAACTCCATGAGCCAAGTATCGGTTACCTTCCCAACTGGAACTTTCTCGTGGGCGCCAGTCCCTCGCTCCTTTGACACACAAATTGTCTACAAAAATGACGTCGGGCCGTCTACCTGCCCCGACATTAGCAACTACTTCCATGCTACCGGCGCTTCCCATGAATTACCGCAGGACGCCAGTCCGAATCCTGCCTATTTCGCAAACATGACCCTTGAGTCCTGTGATAGCGAACCGGCAGCAGCACCGTGGCCGCCTGGGCTGGAGGGCGTAGACAAGTATCTCGGTGCTCCAGAGACGGCAGAGTTCAATTTGCAAAATGATTTCACGTTCCAAGTGAATCGCCGAGATCTCTTCGGGAATGCAACTTCTGCAACTGTGTTGGGCGACTTCTTCGCTGGCGGGCAGGTAGTTCCCATCCCCCCCGCCGCCTGGCTCTTCGGCTCCGCCCTCGGCGTCATGGGGTGGATGCGTCGTGCGATTGGCGGCCATACAGCGGCGTACCGACCATGACCACGAGATTTCAAGGAAAACCATGATGAAGTTGTCGGTGATGCGTAGACTTGTGCTTGTAGCGATGCTCGTCGGGATCCCGATAGCCAACGCAGTGACAACTGTCCCAGCGGGACTCAATCCGGGCGACCAGTACCGCCTGGCCTTCGTAACCTCGGCGACCCGCGACGCGGTTTCAACGAACGTGGCGGATTACAACTCCTTCGTGACCGGAGTGGCCAGTACCTCACCTGACCTGCTTGCGCTTGGTACAAACTGGGCTGCAATCGTGACGACGAGCTCCGTGTCAGCCCGAGACAATACGAGCACCAACCCAACTGTAGCCACAGGCGTCCCGATCTACCTACTGAATGGCAGCAAAGTGGCCGAAAGCAACGCTGATCTGTGGGACGGCTTGCTGGATTCTCCCTTGGATATAACGGAACTCGGCAATGCCATTGCCCCAAGTACCTGGTGGGTGTGGACGGGAACTCTCAGCTACGGGACGATTGTTGGTAGTACACATTTGGGTAGTGATGGGCTTTCACTCGCCTACACCGGCATAACTTCATTTTCCGCGTACCAGTGGATCGAAGGCTCAATTAGCTTCATAGGAGAGCCGAACCATTTTTACGCCATTTCTGACACTCTCACTGTGCAGCCCGTCCCCGTGCCACCCGCTGCCTGGCTCTTCGGCTCCGCCCTCGGCGTGATGGGGTGGATGCGTCGGAAGACTCAACCATGAATGACGGTACTGCCAAGCCAATGATGCCGGTACGAGCTTGCGTGATTGCTTTGTCCGCTCTGGTATCGGGCTGTGCATATAGCATCGCCGAAATTGACGTCAGTCAGTATGAGCCAACGTGCGCTCGGCAGTGCGCCGCTACCTATTCGGCCTGCGTCTCCGGCGGGAATCAGGTCGGTGCAAAGACAGAAACGCTGCGGGCCTGTCGAGAGGCATACACCGTGTGTCTCCGGACCTGTCCTACCAAGTAGATCCGGCAATAGATTCCACCAGGGAACCCGCTTCGGCGGGTTTCTTGTTTTCGGGGTTACCCCAGGCGCACAACTTCCGAGACGCCGGCCAACTGCTTTATCGTCCGCTGCAACAGACCAGATGTGCGCCCAGCGCGTCCAATCGCGGCTGAAGGATTTCAACATCTTTCGGTCGGCAACGACCACTAACGAGTACCAGCAGAGTTCCGGCTGGATTGTGGTCGGCGGGGGCATCCGAGGCGATTTCCTCGAGAATCCGGACTGCTTCCCGAGGATCCGGATACGTGCCGGTCCGGACAAGGCTATCGTGGAGATACGCCGCTGCGGCCATTCTTTCCAGGGAGTTATAGGAATTGAAGAACGTACCATCGGCTCGGCGGGCAATACTGGCTACGTCGTAGTGCCCACTTCGGGATGACACGCCACTTTCCCGCAAGTCATTCAGATCGGATTCGGTTTCAATTAAGGCCGCCACATGACTGCCCCGATAGACAACGATGTCCAGGCGGCGTCTGCCCATTGTGGGGACTACCTGCCCGTGATCCTTGCTGCGCCAGACCGGCATTCCAGTCCTCAAGAGACCGGCAGAATCCTCTTCGTCAGCTTTGAATCCAGCAGATCGGAGTTCACGCGCCAATGCGGGTTGCAGCATCGCCTTCCCGACCTTGGCCTGGGCTTGAACGCCAGCCGCGAAGGCTTTAACAATGGTAAGGACCTGAGCGTCCCAGTCGCTTCCATAGGCTGGATTGGATAGTTCAGGAACCCGAACCGTGGGAAGAACCGCCAATGCATCAAGCAACTCCCACCGATTCTCGAACGGAAGGACTTCTGATCTTTGATCGGGAACGGTGCGGCCGTGTGGAAACGGTCCAGGTCCCACATAGATGTCGGCCTGTCCATTCGGCTTCTTCACACCCCCGTCGAGCTTAGGTGATTTGAAATACGCCTCGATGTTTCGCCTGAATATACCCTCAGCAACGTCCACTGGGGCGACGAAGAAGCGCCATCCTGCCGGACCGCGAGCCAGAAACAGGACGACATCGCAGTGTGCAGCCCCGGAGACTCGATTAAAGATGGGACTGCCCTCGACCACTCTGGGAGACACGCCCCCACCAGTGATGTAGCCGCGTTCTTTCCTGGACGTCTTTACCTGTAGCGCGAGGCGTCGGCCATCCTTCTCCACAAACAGATCGGCGTTTGGATAGTTGGCACGGAGATCGTTGGCTTGAGTGACGGTCCAGCCCCGCTTTTCCAATTGGCGGGCGCACTCCTCCTCGCCCTCAAGTCCGATGGCCGCCCGACTCACAGTGCCACCCGGGTCGGCAGAACCTGGTTCGGGCACGCTTGAAGGACGCGCACCATAGCCTCCTTCTCCGGCTTGGTAAGCCACAGTTGGTATGCTTCCTTTACGGCGATCTGCCGGGCCACAAACTCACACCGATAGGACTTGAGCGGCGGCAGCCAGGTGGCCGTATCGCCGTCTGACTTCTGGGCATTGAGGGAGCCCTTCACAGCCAGAAGGTTGAGCAAGTCATTGGCGAAGCGTTGCCGCTCCTCCGGGGTTCGCTGGAACATCCCCGTCTGCCAGGCATTGGATAGGGAGACGACATGGTCAATCTGCACCAGTGAGCTGGTGAGTTCCCCCCGCTGGAAGACAATCGCTTCCCCTGAGTAGGGGTCCTGGAGTATCCCCTCCAGAACCACGCAATCTCGCGTGCGTGGCTTAAAGGTGATCTCTGTCAGGTCGCGCTTGAGAACGTCGTTGCGGGTGTCGCAGCCGTTCCGGTCGGTATCCGCCCAATCGGGGCCGAACGCCCCTCTGGAATAGCCAGTCTTGGGAGCGCGGCCTTTGACCAGCAGGGCCTCAATTGCGACGCTGGCGAAGCGACCCTCGGCACCCGCTGGGCTGACGGGCTGGGTGGCAGGTGCCGGCGGTGTAGCAACAACCGGCGATGGGGGTGTGGGTAGGGATTCCTGAGGTGCCCCACGTTCCGGTGGCGGCCCCAGTGGCTTGTTGACGGCGCAGGCGGCCACAAAGACCAGGGCGCACAGAATGGGTAGCCGGGACAGCAGGTCCATGTGTTTGATGCTATACGACCCTCTGGCGCGCCCCTATGGTGGATTCCACGGCAGCCAGGATCGCGTCGGCCATCTCAAGGTCGCATCGCTCAAGCAGCACCGCCGCCGCTCCCAGATGGGCCATCGCCCGAACCGCCGGGTCCAGCTCGGGGTCATCGGCCAGGAGCTCTTGGGTCAGCTCCCAAGTCTGGCGAGCGCCCAGGCCTTCACGGTAGGGTCACGGCCGCACCGGGGCCAGCCGAGAAACTGGTGATTTCCGCGATATTCGGTTTTACGTAACGGTGGGTCCCCCACTTGGGTGATGTGCTGGTGACCCTTGTGGCCGATACTTACTGCCACGACGTTCTTATCGGCGTAGCCTGAAGTGAACGCAAAAGTCGGGGCCTTTCCGCCTTTGGCCCGTCCCGCATAGGCATCTGCGAAGAAAAATAAGAGGATTCCGCCATGAAGCACCCCGGCCCACTCGGTTTAATAGCCAGCGTCTTCGCGCTCGCGTGGCTCGCCCCCGCGACTGCCTCCATCGTGAATGGCAGCTTTGAATCAGGAACGTTGCTCGGCTGGGAATCTCTCGGGGACGTTAGCCTGCAGACATCGAGCATCGGGATTTCACCGACCGACGGCAGCTCTCAAGCTCTGATCACGACATTGTGCGGCGATGGGACGTCCATTCCCGGACCAATTGGATGCCAGATTACCAACGTTGAACGACCATACTCAGGAACCAACGCGCTCTACACCGAGTTCTATTGCCAAGATTTCGACCCTGACTGTATCCGTCCGCCCATCGGGACGCCAGGATGGGAGGTTTTCGATTTCGTGGGCCTGACTCCCGCCGATTTGCTCACTGACCCCGATCCCCCTGGTGCAAATGGAGAGGGCTCAGCTATTCGCCAGAGCTTTGTGGCTAATGCCGGCGAGACAGTAAGCGTCGACTACAACTACGTTGGCGAATATGAATGGGGTTTCCTAACACTATTGGCTATTGATCCGGGGTCTACCCTGCGCATTATTGAACGTGCCCCGCGCCAGACCTTGCTCTCCAACATGCGACTCTGCGAGCGTGTTGAAGGTGAATTGGTCGGAAGCGATATATGCGACTACCCCAATCAAGAAACGGTGGAGACCGGCTATCGGCACTTTGCTTTTCAGATACCCGATGCAGGTACTTACCAGATCGGCTTCGCTGTTTTTGAAATCGAAGAGGGGACGGTCCCGTCGGCGATGCTGATCGATAACGTGACGCTGACCCCGGTCCCCGCCCCCCCCGCCATCTGGC
>JBEBHH010000002.1:0-211826 GCA_040080965.1 Gammaproteobacteria bacterium
CCTATGGCGAGCTGGAAGACCTCCTGTGGCGGACAGCCAGCGGACTGCTCGGCCTCGGCCTGGGTCCCCGGGACCGCGTGGCCGTGTACCTGCCAAAATCCGTGGAGACCGTCGCGACCTTCTTTGGCACAGCCCTCGCCGGGGGTGTGTTCGTGCCTGTAAATCCGGTGCTCAAGGCGCCCCAGGTTGCCCATATCCTGCGGGACAGCGGCGCACGGATCCTGGTCACGTCCGGCGGACGCCTCGCTGCCCTCACGGAGATCCTGGCGGCTGCACCTGAGCTGCAGTGGATCGTGTTGACGGACGAGCTGCCGGTGCAGGAAGCCCGGGCGGCGGGTACCCGGTACATGCGCTGGAGCGAACTGACCGCCGCGACGGGAGCCCCCAGGGCAGTCCATCGCGCAATCGACGGCGACCTGGCCGCCATCTTCTACACCTCCGGAAGCACCGGCCTGCCGAAGGGCGTGATGCTCTCGCACCGGAACATCGTGGCAGGGGCCATCAGCGTCGCCAGCTACCTGGGCAACAACCCGGAAGACCGGATCCTGTCAGTCCTGCCGTTGAGCTTCGATGCCGGCTTCAGCCAGCTCACCACGGGCTTCCTTTCCGGGGCGGAAGTGACCCTGCTGGACTACCTGCTGGCCCGCGACGTCGTCCGCACGGTAGCCCAGCACGGCATCACCGGCATTACCGGGGTGCCGCCCCTCTGGGCCCAGCTGGCCGACCTGGACTGGCCCGCGGATGCGGGGCGGTCCGTCCGCTATTTCGCGACGACGGGCGGCGTGATGCCGCGCGCGGTGCTCGGCAAACTGCGGCAGGCCATGCCGGCGGCAGCGCCCTTCCTGATGTACGGGCTGACCGAGGCCTTCCGTTCCACCTACCTGCCACCGTCGGAGGTCGACCGCCGGCCGGACTCCATCGGCAAGGCCATTCCCAATGCGGAAATCCTGGTGCTGCGGGAAGACGGGACGCCCTGCGCCCCCGGCGAGCCGGGCGAACTCGTGCACCGGGGCGCCCTGGTGTCGCTGGGCTACTGGAACGCCCCCGACCTGACGGCGAAGCGCTTCCGGCCCATACCGGGCGGCATCACCCAGGGCGGGCAGCCGGAACTGGCCGTCTGGTCCGGCGACACCGTGGTGAAGGACGAGGACGGCTTCCTCTACTTCCGCGGCCGGCGCGACGAGATGATCAAGAGTTCCGGTTACCGCATCAGCCCGACGGAGGTCGAGGACCTGGTGCTGGCGAGCGGCCTCGTCAGCGAAGTGGTGGCGATCGGCGTCCCGGACCCGCGGCTGGGCCAGGCGGTGGTCGTGATCGCCGTGGCCCGGGAACAGGCTGGCACGGCCCCGACCGAGGCGTTGCTGCGCTACTGCAAGGAGTCCATGCCCAACTACATGGTGCCCGCGCGCATCGACTGGCGGAAAAACCTGGCACGGAACCCCAACGGCAAGTACGACCGGGTGGCCCTCAAGGCAGAAGTCGAAGCCTCGTCATGAGTCCGCTTCCGCTCCACACGACGATCGAGGGCTACGGCGTGGTCAATGACGAGCTCGCCGTGGACGGCCACACGCTCCGTGACCTCGCCCGGCAGGCGGGCCAGACGCCCTTCTACGTGTACTCACGCCGGCTGATCGACGAGCGGCTTCGGAAGCTCCGCACGATCCTGCCCCCGGGAATTCACCTGCACTACGCCATGAAGGCCAATCCCCTCCCCGACCTCGTGCGGCACATCGCGCCCCAGGTCGATGGCCTCGACGTGGCCTCGGCCCGGGAACTTGCAGTCGCCATGACGACGGGAACCCTTCCGGAGCTGATCAGCTTTGCCGGGCCTGGCAAGCGGGACGCCGAGCTGGAAGCAGCGCTCCGGGCCGGGATCGTGGTCAACGTGGAATCACCCAGCGAGCTGGAGCGGCTCGCATCACTCGGCGGCCGTGCGGGGCTCCGCCCCCGCGTCGCGATCCGGGTCAACCCGGATTTTGAACTCAAGTCGTCCGGCATGCGCATGTCCGGCGGACCCAAGCAGTTCGGCATCGACGCGGAACAGGTGCCCGACGTGCTCCGGCGGGTCGGAGAGCTGGATGTGGACTTCGAGGGCTTCCACATCTTCAGCGGCTCCCAGAACCTGGACGGCAAGGCGATTGCGGACGCGGAAACGAAGAGCCTGGAACTGGCCCTGCAGCTCTCAGGGCACGCCCCGCGTCCACCCCGCTTCATCAACCTGGGCGGCGGGTTCGGCATCCCCTACTTCCCTGGCGACAAGCCGGTGGACCTGTCGCCCGTGCGGGCCGCCCTCGAGGCCGCCCAGGCCAGGCTGGACCGGGCCTACCCGGCGTCCACCATCGTGATCGAACTCGGCCGCTATATCGTCGGGGAAGCCGGCCTGTACGTCTGCCAGGTGATCGATCGCAAGATTTCCCGGGGCCAGGTGTTCCTGGTCACCGATGGCGGCCTGCATCACCACCTGGCCGCCTCGGGGAACTTTGGCCAGGTGCTGCGGAAGAACTACCCGGTGCTGGTGGGCACCCGGGTGCACGGCTCACCGCGGGAGGTGGCGTCCGTGGTCGGCCCCCTGTGCACGCCCCTGGACCTGCTGGCTGACAGGATGGAGATGGCGCGGGCGGAGCCGGGGGATCTGGTCGTCGTGTTCCAGTCGGGGGCGTATGGGGCCACGGCGAGCCCCATCAACTTCCTGAGCCATCCAGCGCCGGTGGAACTGTTGGTCTGAAGAGGGCCGGACCCACCAGTTCCTGGCGAGTCCGGCCGCGAACTAGAGTAAATCTCAGAACTGGAACTGGACGGCCACCGGCGGCGCCGGGGCAACGGAGTCTCCCACAGGAACTGGAGGCGTCGAGCCATTGGGCCCGGCGATCGGCTGGGTAGAGACAATCAGTTCGTCGTACCACGTGTAGGCCGTGGGGTGCACCAAGGTCGTGCTCTTCCCGGTGTCGTAGGGCGTCAGCTGCACCTTGCGAAACGTGTCACTGTGACCATCATCAAACTGGAACGTGTAGTCGTTCCGCTCGATGAATTTCTTCAGCGGCTCGCCTTCGAAGGCAACGTAGAAATTGATGCGGCTGTTCGCCTGCCCGAATACGCCGACCTGGATGTCCAGATAAAAGGTCATCCACTGGTCCGCAGCATACTTGGCACAATCAGCGTCATTGAGCGAACGCCTGAGGCACTGGTAATCACCCTGCTGCAGCAGCGTATCGCCATTCGACTGTGTGACGCCCATGCCGTAGCCGGTCGCACCGCAATGGGAGTAGGCCTGAGGAACACCGCGATAAAAGGTATTTAGGACCACCAACTGCACATTGGCGCAGGACGGGCCGTCTGGATGCAGGATGATCTGCTTCCAGCCTCCCCCCTCGAACTTTGTGTCGACCAGCGCCCGGGAAAAGCGCTGACGCCATTGAACATAGAAGTGACTGCCTTCGCCAAAACCTTGACCCAGGTCTGCCAGCCAGTAGCCGGCAGAGTTCTGGCCGGACCCGGACGCGATCTCGAATTTCAGTGACCCGGCGCCGGACGCCCTTACGGCACTGTCAATGGACGCGTGAAATACACCATCTCCAGCGGGATACAGGGTGGAACGCTGGACGGCATCGGCCGAACTATCGAAGCCGACGCACTTGAGTACGCCGGGCGCTGCACAGCGCTGCTGGAAGTCCACATCATCGGCACGGGAAGTTGTGGCAAGGCAAAGAGTTGCGACGCTCACGGCCACAAACCGGCGGCCCCATGACTGCATCATCTTATCGTCTCCCAATTTCCGCCGGATACCCATCAGCGCCGTCACCATGAGAATCAAGAGTTCTACCAGGCCCATGCCACTGATGCCGCCCGACGTACCGCTGGTGGCGCCACCATCAGTTGTCGTGCCACCACCAGTTGCGCCACCAGTGGATCCACCGGTCGACCCGCCTGTCGTCCCGCCGGACGAGACGCCAAGTATGGCCTTCACCTCGCCCGAAGGGGCGCTCTCATTCCCCGAGAAGTCATAGCTGCTGACCGCGAAGTAGTACGTGCCCGCAACGAGGCCATCGATGTAATAGCTGCTGACTCCAGGATTGTTGACGTTTATCGACTGAGTGTAGGCACGGGACTGGTTGCCGTAGTAGATCCTGAACCCGGCAAGGTCGTTCAATTCGTCGCCATCGCCGTCACTGGTCGGCGGCTGCCAGCCCAGCGTACCCCCGTAGCTGCCCTGAGACACTACCGTCAGGGCAAAGCCTGCCAGGGAGCGCGACGCTTGCCCGTCTGACACCGATATCACGATCCCGGACACGGTACCGACATCGGCGAGAGTCGGAGCGCCCGTCAAGGCACCCGTCGAAGTACTGAAGTCCGCCCAGTTTGGCTTGTTCTGGATCGAATAGGTCACCTGGTCGCCATCAGGGTCGGACGAGGACGGATTAAACGTGTAGGTCGACCCCACAGCAACCGATGTCCTTGGCGTCCCTGAGATTGACGGAGCTGAATTCGTCGGTGTCGAACCGCCGACGGAGACTTCGATCGAACCGCGCCCGACCGACCCCGCGGCGTTCCGGCACTCAAGCTCAAACAACGTCGAAACTGACAGGGGTCCGACACTGGCCGAACCGGAGGTACCGCGCGCGCCGGTCCAGCCACCAAGGGCCGTGCAAGTATTGGCGTTGGACGCGGACCAGGACAGGGTGCTCGCTTCACCAACATTGACGTTGCGAGGGCTGGCAGAAATCGACACGGTCACCGGCGCGGAACTCTGCTCGCCTGAGGGGATCCTGAACGCGTAGACCGGGCCGTCGTGACGATTGACAACGACTGCCACTTCTTCGTTTCCCCAGGTAGCAACCCGGAAGCGGCTGTACACGCCATTGTCCGTGGTCATGTCCTGGGGCACTACGGCATTCGCCGATGCGGTCAGATTGGTCCAGCGCCAGGTTCCAGTGGCCCAGTCTCCATCCACCAGCTTGAACTCATAGACCCCAGCCCCACGCCTCCAGTATAGGAATGCCTGGCGCTTGTCAGACCAGGCCCAGCCGTTACCGCCGCTCTTGGCGGGAATGTCGCCCGTTTCCTTAAGCTCCACGCGGGCTGCGCCAGGGTTCTTCAAGTCGACAGCAAAAATCTTCCCGGAATACCGGAACTGCGTATAGACGAATATGTCGTTGACCGGGTCGCACTCAGCACCGCCATCGATATCAATACCGGGGGGCGAGTAGTTCGTGAAGGCGCCCACCGTCCCGTCGGAGTTCGTGACATTGGGATTGAACCGGGTCAACTGGTTTGTAGTACTCGATGCGCCAAGCACCCAGAAGCTGTCCCGGATCCGGTCGTAGCACGTGATGCCGCCGGAATGCATGCCGAGGGAGCCGTTCTGCCGACTACGGCGCCATTTACCCGTATCGAGGTCCAGCATGTGCACGATCGCCTTGCTGGTGATATTCGAATTGGCAAAACTGTCCTGGGTACCGCGCATCAGGACGAATGAGTTGGTCGTGGGGTGATAGTCGACGTAGTCGTAGGTGTGCGGCGGAAGTGGCGAACCATCGGGATAGGTTGTCGATGCGTAGGGAAAGGAAATCGGACCGGGGAAAGGATCGGTCACCCTTTTCCAGAGCCGCGTCGCCAGGTCGAAGGCGTAGACCTCCGAACCGTAGTAGCCGGCGTGACCGCCACCATAGGTCAACAGGCCGCCGTGGGTGCCGTAGCCGGTGGCGAGGGCGCCGCCGTTCCAATTGGTCAGCACGCCGCGCTGACCCGAGTTCGCATGCCACGGGGCGTTGTTCGGAAAATTGGCATTCAGGGCGGAATCCTCTTCGGGATCCACGCTGAGCATCGTGTTCTGGCTGATGGCCGACCAGGTGCCGGGACTAACGGAGCTAACCCAGGGTGGCGGGGTCGAGTTCGGGGCCGCTTGAACCGCGGCCATGAAAAGTGGCAGCGATAGACTCAACAACCCGCAGCTGACGGTCCTAGCCAATCCTGCCGTTACATATACCTGCATCACTCATCCCTAAGCCAAAAATCTTCGTCCCTGAAAACACCCCATCGCCCGGCTCTAGTGAGCCCAAAGCGGGGGGTCTACGTTGGACGTGATCCTTGACCCGGGAATGCAAGTACAGCAGGACGAGATGAAATCCCGTGCCTTACGGAGTGAGAACCCCGGCTGTCTGGCAACCCCGCTGTCATAGGGACACGTCCCCTTAGACCGGAAGCTTTCCGTCCCCGCGTTTCCACGGGTATGGCTTTGTCGGACTCGAAGCATACTGACGTCTCAATCCGATGCAACACGAAGTACGCGAATTACTACTTCGGTCGCCCCATATGTCAAATTTTCCTAGACTGAACAATGTATTAACACCCCCTGGCGAGGTCGTCCGCCAGGGCACCAAATTGCGGCATATGCCCCACACCTCGTGTCGGATTAAGGCCACAATGTCACTAGTGTCGGGAAGTTAGACACTTTTGTTAACTGAGATTGCACGTAGGCGGAGCGCGACAATGGCCACTTTCCGACCACACCCGCGGCGGCTGGCGAGGGCTTGTGGCGACTGGGTCCTGACCGCAGAACGACCCATATTGGTAACTGGTTTGCGCAACCCCGATCCAGCGCGCAATTGATTCGAGCCCAAGAAAGCGGTCGATGAACGAACCAAGCGTCCTTTTCATTTCCTGGGCTGAAGACTGCAGCAGGAGCGACAACATCGCCCGGCAGCTGGGCGGAAAATCGGTGATGGTGTACTCGCCGGAATGGGGAAGCCGCTACGCCACCATTCTCGCGAAGTACGTCTCCCAGGCCTGGAAAACCCTGACCCTGCTCCGCGAGACCCGCCCGTCGGTCGTCTTCGTGATGACGCCGCCCACCGTCGCCTGCGCCCCCGTCTGGCTCTATGGACTGTTCACGGGGACGCCCTTCATCATCGATGCACACTCGGGGGCCTTCCTGCTGCCGCGCTGGAAGCGGGTGCTCTTCCTGCACCGGTTTTTCTCCCGGCGCGCCTTGAGCACCCTGCTCACGAATCCTTTCCTGGACGGGATCGTCCGGAGCTGGGGTGCCCGCACGACCATCGTTCCTGACGTGCCCGTGAAACTTCCGGATCCCCGGCCCTGGCCGATGAAGGCACAGCGGAATATCACGCTGGTTTGCACATTTTCCACGGACGAGCCTGTGCACGTGTTTTTCGAGGCGGCACGCGCGAGCCCCCACATCCAGTTCTTTGTCACTGGGGATCCTTCAACGGCGGATCCCGCCCTGCTGGCCGGAAAACCGGAGAACGTGACACTCACGGGCTTCATACCGCGGGCCGATTACGCGGGCCTGCTGCTGGCCTCGGACGCCATAATGACCATGACGACCCGCGACAATACGATGCAGCGTGGGGCCTACGAGGCGATCTATGCGGGCAAGCCGGTCATCACCGCCAACCAGCCCTTTCTGCGTCAGGAATTTGCCAGGGGCACCGTTCACGTGGACCTGACGCCGGACGGTATCAGCACGGGCTTCCGCCGCCTGTACGAAAACCTGGATGGCCTTACGAGGGAAGCCGGAATCCTGCGCGACCAGAAGAAGGCCCGCTGGGAGCGGGTGAGCGCCGAATTGAGGGAATTGATGGTGCGTTGATGCGCGCTGGAGCCATCAAGGAAGGTTCCGGACGATCCACGGCCCAATGAAGTTTGCCACCGGCACCGGCAGCCGCTGCCAGGCCCGGATTGCCAGCGCGTACTTCGGGCTGTCGGGCGTGAGGTTCGGCATGGGCTGCCCCGGTTTCAGCCAGTAGTGCCAGTAGAGCTGGCGGGGCTCTGCACCCCACTGGGCTTTGAATTTGAAGGTCCCCGCATCCACGGACGACCGGCCGAAGTCGAACTGGCGGACTCCGGACTCGATGGCATCCTTCAGCACGCTCCAGTAGAGCTGCATGTTGACACCCACCCGGTTCCACTCCCGCAGCGACGAGGCCCACGGGATCTCCATGCGATCACCGTGCCGCAGGGTGAAACCAGCGGCCACCGGCCGGCCCTGCAGGTAGACCACGGCGATCCGCGCCTGTCCGGCCACCTGCTCGGCGATGCGCCGGAAGAACGACTGCGCGTAGACCGGTGTACCCAGGTCCCGCATGTTGCGGGCAAAGACCCGGTAGAAGTCGGGAACGAGATCAACGGCGCCGAAGCGGGTGGTCGCCCCTTCCTTCTCCGGACGCCGGATCTGGGCACGCAGCTTCGATCCCAGTGCTGTCCATTGCCCATCCACGCTGGGCGCCAGGTCGAGGATCATCGCCACCTTGTCGGTGCGAACCGGCAAGCCTGCGCGAGGATACTGGTCGCGGAATTCCACATGACTGACGCCAAGGCGGGCCGCCAGGGCGCTGGCGGCACTCATCAGGGCCGCATCTGCATCGTCGCCGGCGGCGAGAATGCCGCCGTAATTGAAGAACGGGAGGGAAACGAGGAAGTCGCCGAAGAGCCCGCTCCTGAGGCGCACAAGGGGCAGCACGCCGCACCACTCGCCCCCGCCGGCCCTGGCAGCCAGGTAGTAGGCCTCACAGCCGAATTCCCCTGTGACGATCTCCCGCCACTGCCAGGAGTGATAGGCCGACGCACCCGGGTGCGCCGCGACGAAGGCGTCCCATCGCGAGGCCGACTCGGGGCCGACCTCCGAAACGTGAATCGGTCCCTGCATCGGAATCAGGAGAGACCGAGCACTCGATCGAAGCGGTCCCAGGCAAACTCGCCCAGCAGCCGGTCCAGCCGGCCCTCGGTCTTGTGCAGGTTGGTGTAGTGCCGGAAGCGGGACTTGAGCGACGCTCCGTGCACCCGGGGCTGCTCCGGATCCACCTCCCACGGGTGGAGGTAGAAGTAGCAGGGATGGCCAGCGGCGTTGACGCGCTTCATGGCCCACTGAAACAGCCCGTAGGGCAACAGGCGGAAATAGCCGCCACCGCCACAGGGCAGGCGCTGGCCAGCCACCTCAAGCGTCGTGATGGGACATTCCGTCAGCGCCGTGCCGGCCGGGGTGAAATTGAACCGGGGAGCGTCGGGAAAGCCGTAGATGTCATGGCGGACCGGGTTCACACTCGACGAGTACCGGTACCCGGCCCGGTCCAGTTCCTCGAAGGCCCACTGGTTGCGCTTTACGATCGAGAAACTGGCTGCCCGGTAGCCGAGCACCGGCCTACCTGACGCGTCCTCCAGGATCGCCTTGCTGCGCCTGACGTCGTCGGCGAACTCCCCGCGGGTCTGCCGGAAGGCAGGAATATGCAGGCAGCCATGGCTGGCCACCTCATGGCCCCCGGCGACGATCTGCCGTACCAGCGCCGGGTGCCGCTCGGCCACCCAGCCGAGGATAAAGAAGGTCGCCTTTACGCGCCGCCTCTCGAAAAGCGCCAGGAGGCGCTCTGTATTGGCCGCTACCCTTGACGGGTGCTGGTGCCAGTCGGTGGGTTTGATGTGCCTGTCGAACGCCGCCACGTGGAAGTGCTCCTCCACGTCGACGGACATGACGTTGGTGATGGCAGGCGCGGTACTCAGAAAGTCCGGCCGACGGACAGGCCGACCTGATTCTCGGTGTAGTTGTTGGACTCTGTATCTGAGCCGCTGCGCTCCTCGCGGGCGATCCACCCAGACAGCGCCGTACGCACGCCGACTTGATAGGTCAAGCCCAGGCGGAACCGGAAGAGATCGTCATCATCGTCGGGCGCACCCACTCGTGAGAACTCACGATTGGCGTAGAAGCCGTCCAGAAGCGCCTGGGTTCGAGCTCCGAACTCATAGACCCAGATCAGTGACAGGCCAGTCTGCCGGGTATTGTCGCTGTCAGCAGGCGTGTCTTCAGACAGGGTCTCGTCGTCCTCGTAGAACAGGTTCAGGGATACGGCATTGCGGTTGAATGAACGGGCCAGGACAACATCGCCGCGCTTCTCCAGGTAGAACCGGCCGGACCCGGGAGCAGTGACGTCCGGTGGTACGGTCGTTGGTGGCACGGCGGGACCCGGTGGCGGCGTGGTCCCGGACGGACTTCCGGGAACGGTCAATGTGCTATCCAGCTCCTCATTGGTGCTCGGCGTCTCGGCGTAGGAAATTCGCAGGATGTCGCCGGACTCCGCGCTGTACTGGCGCTGGAAGCTGGCGCCCCACGATGATCCAAAGCTTCGCTCGCCAGCATAAGCCTCAAAAGCCGTGCGTGCCGTTTCCCGGCGGAGGCCTGCCCGCCATATGCCATCCTGCAATGAGGCATCCGTGCGGTCTTCCACGTCGCTCTCCATGCCAGCGGAGACGAATGGCGCCCAGCCGCCGCTCAGCTCATAGATCAGGGACAACTCTGCCAGCTGGCGTTTCGCGTCTTCTGAATCCTCGTAATCGTAATTGCGATACTCGTGACGAACTGCCCAGGTCAGACCTCGGTCCTTCTCAGGTCCAGTCCAGTCGGTATTCAGATCCTGATAGTGACCATCCTGGACCGTCTCGTCGTCGTAGTTCACCTGCCCGATGTCATACCGGACATTCAGGGAAGACCCAAGAATGTCCTGGCGCCATTCGGGACCGATCCGGAACCGCGTGGCATCACTTCGGTTGTTACTCTGGGGAACATTGGTGAAGGAAAACGGTTGCTCCGGATCTACGACAACCTGCGAGATACTGGCCAGGGTGTTGACGAAGAGATGCTCTTCCAAGACTTCGATATCGAGAGTGGCGTCACCCTGGTTATAGACCTGCGTACTATCCGGTTGATCCTGGTAGTAGAGCGCCTCGAGTGTGTAGTCCAGCCGGAAGTCGTAACGGCGGCCGATGGAGCTGATGGCAATGGACGGGTCAGCCCGATAGACGAAGTCATCCTCCTCGAAGCCATCGGACTCGAGCGTAACGTTGTCGCTGTAGATGACGCCGACCGATACCGCCCCAGTGACATCCATTGCTGAGGCCGGAATTGCAAGAATAAAGCCAGCAACCAGCGGGAGCAGCGGAAACGCGGCCCCGCATGATGACACCCGTGCAGGCCTACTCACCCTCCGGCCCCGCGTAATAGTAGTAGTAGCTGCCATGCGCGAGCGTAAGGAGCGGAGCTCGGGGAACCTTGTTCAGAACGAGGCCAATGGGCTTGTCCCGGTTCAGGAGTTCCAGCGCCTGGCTAATCGTCGGCTGGGAGGTTTCACCGGCCTCCACCACCACGAGTATCTGACCGGCCAGGGCCGAAAGGGCTACGGCATTAGGCGTACCCAGCAGCGGCGGGCAATCAATCACGACGAGGCGGTTGCGGTTCTCATTGGCCAGGCCATGGACCAGGTCACGGGCCCTGTTGCTCGTCAGCAGTTCAAGGGAATCATCAAAGCGACTACCGGCAGGCACGAAGTCGAGGCCCGGAACGTCACTTCTGTAAAGGCAGCTTTCCAGCTGCAGCTTCGGATCGTGCATGAGGTCGAAGAAACCGGGTTCGCCATGCAAACCGAGAGCGCGGCTCATAGTGGCACGGGTGTCATCGGCATCGATTAGCAGAGTGGTGCGATCCCTCTCCATCGCCAGCGCCTGGGCCAGATTTGCCGAGAGAAATGTCTTGCCTGCGCCAGGCATTGCGCTGGTTATCATAACGACATTGGCTCCGGCTTCTGCGAGAGGACCAAATGCGCACTGAAGTATCGAACGCTTCAGGTGACGAAGCTCGGCGCGGGACGCGGGATCGCCGGGCTCCAGCTGCAGGAAGCCATTGGCCACCAGGGGCGCGAATGCGGCTGGCGCGCTCGGGCGACGGTCGACTGCTGACGCCGCTGTGACTAACGCAGCATCGGCCCGTGCATCAGAAAACTTCGGCTCGACCCGCCTCTCGCTGTGATTCTGAACGGCTTTCTGGATGATGCTCATGAGAACTTTCAGGCGGGCGACACGCCGGCCACACCTGTCACCAGGAGCACGAGGAAGGCCACTAGCAGGCCCGAGGCCATCCCGGCAAAGATCATGTCGCGCCGGCCCATCGGCTGGACCCGCGCGACGCTGACATAACCGAAGATCGGGAGCCCCGTGGCGGCCCGCAGCTTGCGCCCGGAATAGAAGACGGGATTGTGCTGATTGAGGAAGAACGCCACAGCAAGGGCGGCAAGCAGCGATGCCGCCAATACAGCCGAATACATGAGGATGCGGTTGGGCGCAGTCGGGAACAGGGGGAGCCGGGGCGGCTCGATCACGTCGAACGTCACCTGCTCTTTATCGGCCTGCACCTCCTCGGAAAGCCGGGCGGATTCGAGCCGCTGAACGAGCGCGTCGTACTGCGCCTTGACGACGTTGTAGTCACGATTCAGCCGGTTCAACTGGGCTTCGACCTCGGGAATGGTGTCTACCGATCGGCGCAGGGTGCTCACGGCCTGCTGTCGCTGCCCCAGCTGGGACCGCAAGCTCGCCAACTCGACCTCCGTGGCACTCAATGACACCCTCATCTGCTGGTAGACCGGATTGGTATCGAGGGGGTTGACGACGGGACCGGCCGTTCGTGACTTCTGCCGTTCGGATTCCCGGACCTTGTACAGGTCTTCCAGGGTCTGGGTGACGCGCACGACGTCGGGATGCTTGTCGGTAAACTTGACCCGCAAGTCAGACAACTGGGTCTCGAGATCTGTAATGGCCCCGTCCACGGACGTGCCGGACGCCCCCATCGTCGAACCGGACATGCCGATCACCGGTTCTTCCCCCTCGACCTGCCGGATCAGCTCGATCCGACGCTGCTCCAGTTCGCGGACCTGGGACTGGGTTTGCTTCAGTGCCGCCTCCGCGGTACTGAGCCGGGCGAAGTAGTCACCGCCCTCCCCCGGCATGAGGCCGACATTCTGCTTCTTGAATTCAGCCAGCCGCGACTCGGCCTCTTCGAGGCGCTGCTCATAGAGCTTGATCTGCTGGCCGAGGAACTGCTGCGCGTTGACCGAACTCTTGCGGTTCTTGCTCAGCGAGTTCTCCATGAAGCTCGTCAGCAGCACCTGGACCACATTGCGGGCCATCTCGGGATCGTAGTCGCGGTACGAAATGCTGAAGATGTCCTGCTTTGGCATCTTCTGGATGCTGATCGTCTGTTTCAGGCTGGTGAGGAGGCGTTCGAGCTGCTCGGGCGTGGTGGCCCGGCGCTCGAGGCCGGTCTCGAGGGCAACAGCCTTCAGCTGCGGCTGGCTGAGCAGAGCCTCGGTGACCAGGGCAACGTCGCTGAGCGTGTCGGAATTGACGGTAAGGTCCCGAAGCAGGGGCTTCAGGATCGTCTCCGTGTCCACGTAGACCCGAGCCGTCGCGTCGTACTGGTTCGGCAACATCAACACCCAGATCCAGCCCGCAAGTGCCAGCACCCAGGCGGCCGCCAGCGCCTGCCAGCGGTAACGCCACATGCCGAAGGCGTCTTCGACCAGGTCTGAAGTCAGTTGGCGCAAATCCATTGCAGGTCAGGTCCCGTGCAACTGCCGCTAGAGCCAGGACTCGGGAATGATCAGCACGTCTCCGGGCTGCATCACGACGTTCTGTGAGGTGTCGCCGTCATTGATGAGGTCATCGATCCGCACGGGGATCTCCGTTTCCTGCCCCTCGCTGCGGCGGATGATCTTGGCGCGATTGCCCGCCGCGGTCTCGGACAGGCCTCCGACCTGGATCATCACGTCGAGCAGGGTCATGTCCTGGCGGAACGGGATTGCCTGGGGCGATGCAGCCTGGCCAACCACGCGCACCTGGTTGCTGAAGGTGCCGACGAAGTTCGTGACGATCACGCTGACGGACGGGGTGCGGATGAACTGGCCGATCTGGCCCTCCAGATCCCGGGCCAGCTGGGTTGGCGTCTTGCCCACGGCCACGACGTCTTCGACGAGCGGCGTGGAAACCCGGCCATCGGGGCGCACGGGAATGGTTACCGAGACTTCCGGATGCTGCCAGACGAAGATCTGCAGGGTGTCACCGGGGCCGATGACGTACTCGCTCTGGGGCGTGGCCGCAGTCGTGACGGGCACCGCCTTGCTCGAACCGGAGGACTGGCAGCCAGCCAGGGTTGTGCCTAGCACCACCAGCAGTCCCATCGTCAAACGTGCATTCATTGAAATTCCCCTCCCGTGTCAGAACCCGAAGACACTTCGGATTATAGACCAAGGAGTTGCCTGATTTTCTGCAGACCCAACCTTCAACAGACTGTGCCAGTCCCCGTCCGGCGGGTGCAGCCGAGGGCGTCGCAGTCTGCGGGCCTGGCCTGTTGATTGGAGTTGGTGCCAGGACGCACGGCAGGTCCGAACGGGACAGGGTACCCGCCCGGGACGTTCAGTTCTGTGAACTGGGTCCGGCGGGCCCCGCGCCGCGCAGCACGGACAGGTGGGGCGCAAACCGGGCAAGATACCGGCCATTGCCCCTCGCAAAGCCGCCGCAACCCATGCCCGCGCCTCTCATTGCGCATATCGTTCACCGACTGGACTACGGCGGACTGGAGAACGGACTGGTCAACCTGATCAATGGGTTACCAGAGGATTCCCTCCGTCACGTCATCATCTGCATGACCGCCGCCAGCGACTTCCGCCAACGGATCCGCCGGCGCGACGTGGAAGTGCATGAACTGCACAAGTCCCGGGGCAAGGACCCGGGGGCCTACCTGCGCCTGTGGCGCCTCCTTCGCCAGCTTCGGCCCGACGCCGTCCACACCCGGAATACCGGGGTCATCGACTGCCAGGTCGTCGCGCGGCTGGCCGGTGTGCCCTGGCGCATCCACGGCTACCACGGCTGGGACGTGGACGACCTCACGGGCACGGACCCGCGGCGGAACCGGCTCCGTCGGCTGTGCGATCCCTTCGTGCACCGGTACGTCGTGGTGTCCCGGCAGATCGGCACCTGGCTCACCGGCACACTGGGTGTGTCCCCCGCCCGGGTGACCCATATCTGCAATGGCGTGGACGTCGAGCGGTTCCGGCCGCGGCCGCAAGGTCACGCCGGTTCCGTCGTAATCGGGACGGTCGGCCGTCTGCAGACGGTGAAGAACCAGATGCTCCTGGTGCGGGCGTGCGGCCTGCTCCTCCGACAGACTCCAGACCTGGCAGGCAGCTGGCAGCTGCGCATGGTGGGCGATGGCCCCGAGCGACCGGCTCTTGAGTCAGCCATCGATGCGGAGGGCCTCAGGTCCCGCGCGACGATCACCGGATGGAACGACGATGTACCAGCGGCGCTCCGGGACATCGATGTCTTCGTCCTCCCGTCACTCAACGAAGGCATCTCCAATACCATCCTCGAAGCCATGGCCACGGGCCTGCCGGTGATCGCCACGGCCGTGGGCGGCAGCCCGGAACTCGTTGCCGAAAACGAGACCGGGTTCCTGATTCCCGCCAATGACCCAGCGGCACTCGCCGACCGGCTGCTACGCTATCTGCAGTCTCCCGCGTTGCTGCAGGCCCACGGCCGCGCGGCCCGGGGCCGTGCCGAACGCGAGTTCAGCATCAAGCGCATGCTGCTCGACTACGCCCGGATGTATCGCGCCGTCATCGAACCGAAGAACTGATCTGCAGGAGCGCCTTCAGGCGCGAAAAAAAACCAGGAAATGTGCGGAATCGCCGGCATCATTGACCTCAAGAATCGCCGACCCGTCGACGAACCGTTGCTGCGGGCAATGAATGACCGCCTGAAGCACCGGGGCCCCGACGGCTCGGGCGTACACCTGGAACCTGGCATCGGCCTCGCCCACCGCCGCCTGTCCATCGTGGACCTCGCTGCGGGCCACCAGCCCATGTACAACGAGGACGACAGCGTCTGCATCGTCTTCAACGGCGAAATCTACAACTTTCAGCCTCTTGTTCAGGAACTCGCGGCGCTGGGCCACCGGTTCCGCACCCGCTGCGATACCGAGGTGATCATCCACGCCTGGGAACAGTGGGGCACGGACTGCCTCGCACGGTTCAATGGAATGTTCGCGTTTGCCCTCTGGGACCGGAACCGGCAGCAGGTATTCCTCGCCCGGGACCGGCTTGGCGTCAAACCGCTGTTTCACACGACCCTGGGCGATGGCACGTTCCTGTTTGCGAGCGAGCTCAAGTCGCTGCTGCTGCATCCGGGGCTTCCCCGGCAGTTGCTGCCACGGGCGATCGAGGACTACCTCACCTTCGGTTACGTGCCGGAGCCCGACACCATCTACAGCGGCGTTCACAAGCTGGAACCGGGCCACCTGATGCTGATCGACAGGGCGGGCCAGCAGACGATCCGGCGCTACTGGGACCTGGACACGAGCCGCTTCGGCACCCACCGGCCGTCGGAGGAAGACGCCCAGGCCGAGCTGCTCCAGCACCTGACGGATGCCGTCCGGCGCCGGCTGATCTCGGAGGTGCCGCTGGGCGCATTCCTGTCGGGCGGCGTGGACTCCAGCGCTGTCGTGGCAGTCATGGCGGGCCTGATGAACGAGAGCGTCAAGACCTGCTCGATTGCGTTCAACGACCGCGACTACGACGAGTCCATGTACGCGCAGCAGGTTGCGCGCCTGTACCACACGGACCACAGCGAGCGGACCGTGGAGGTCGACGACTTCGGCTTGCTGGAAACGCTGGTGGGCATCTATGACGAGCCCTACGCGGACAGCTCAGCCATCCCCACCTACCGCGTGTGCGCTGCCGCCCGGGAGCGCGTCACCGTTGCCCTGTCGGGCGATGCGGGCGACGAGGATTTCGCCGGTTACCGCCGCTACCGGATGTTTGCCGCCGAGGAAAGCATCCGGAGCATCATTCCGGGCGCGATACGCCGCCCGGTGTTTGGCCTGCTGGGCCGCTACTACCCTAAGCTGGACTGGGCGCCCCGGATCTTCCGCGGCAAGACCACCTTCCAGGCCCTGGCCCGGGACAGCGTCGGCGCCTACCTGCACGGCGTGTCCCTGTCGAGCGCCGAGACCCGCGCGCAGTTGTACTCCAGGGAATTCCGGGGCCGGCTGCAGGGCTACGACTCCCGCGCCGTCTTCGACAGGCACGTGCACGGCCGCGAATTTCCCGACGCCCTGTCCATGGTCCAGTATCTGGACCTCAAGACCTACCTGGTGGGCGACATCCTCACCAAGGTTGACCGCGCCAGCATGGCCCACAGCCTCGAGGTGCGTGGACCCTTCCTGGACTACGAATTCATCGAATGGGCGGCCACCCTGCCGAGCAGCCTCAAGCTCCGGGGCGGCGTCGGCAAGTACCTGCTCAAGAAAAGCCTTGAGCAGCTGCTGCCGGACGAGATCCTTTATCGCAAGAAAATGGGCTTCGCCGTACCCCTTGCCCGCTGGTTCCGGGGCCCTCTCCGGGCCCGGGTGAAGGCCCTGCCCGACAGCCCCTGGCTGAACGCCGAGGGCATCTTCGACCGGGATGGCCTGCAGCAGCTGGTGACACGACACCTGTCCGGCCAGCGCGACTACAGCCCGGGCATCTGGTCGCTGCTGATACTCGAAGGCTTCCTGCGCTCGCCATGCCCCACATACTCACGCTGACCGGTCTCTTCCCCAGTTCGGCGCGCCCGCGGCACGGCATCTTCGTGGAGGAACGCCTGAGGCACCTGGTGGCTGAGGGGGAGATCACGGCCAGCGTCCTGGCGCCGGTACCCTGGTTCCCTTTTGCCAGCAGCCGCTTCGGCGAGTACGCGGAGTTTGCCCGTACGCCGAGCACGGAACTCCGGCACGGCATCGAGGTTCGATACCCGCGCTACCTGGTCATCCCGAAGCTGGGCATGAACGTGGCGCCTTTCCTGCTCGCCCTTGCCCTTCTGCCCGTGGTCAGGCGCCTGCAGGGGCAGCACAAGGACCTGGCGCTGATCGACAGCCACTTCCTGTACCCGGACGGCGTGGCCGCCTGCCTGGTCGGCCGGTGGCTGGGAATTCCCGTGTTGATGACGGCCCGGGGGTCCGATGTGAACCTGTACCCGCAGTACGCCGTGCCCCGAGCGCTGATTCGCTGGGCCGTCCGGCATTCCGCGCGAGTGGTCACCGTGTCGGAGGCCCTGCGGCGCGGGCTTCTGGCCCTGGGTGCCGACCCGGCAAAGGTGATCACGCTCCGCAATGGTGTCGACCTGCAACGCTTCAACCCCGGGGATACCGGAGATCGCGAGGCCGCGCGGCTCCGCCTCGGACTCACTGGACCCACTGTGCTGTCCGTTGGCAACCTCCTAGAGCTAAAGGGCCATCACCTTCTCGTCGAGGCACTGGTGCAGCTTCCCGGAGTCACGGCATTGATTGCCGGAGAAGGGCCGATGCGCCCGTCGCTCGAGCGGCTGGCCTCTGAACGCGGCGTGGGGGACCGGGTTCGCCTGCTTGGCAACCTGCCGCAAGAGGAACTGGTGGCCTGCTACCGCGCTGCCGACATGCTCGTTCTGGCATCGAGCCGGGAAGGCATGCCGAATGTCGTCCTCGAAAGCCTGGCTTGTGGCACGCCCGTCATTGCAACGCCGGTTGGCGGGATTCCGGAGTTGATCGACTCTGCCGAGTCGGGCCTCCTGCTGGCGGATCGCTCAGCCGGGGCCATCGTCCAGGCGGTGCGGGCGTTGCGGGCATCCCCGCCCGATCGGGCCAGGGTGGCGGCCCAGGGCGCCCGTTTCAGCTGGAAGCCCACGATTGATGGACTGACGAAACTGGTCAGGCAGCTTTCCTGAGCTTCGGGCATAACGGCAACTCAATACGCTGCGCAAATCCCGGCCCTGCGCCCCGTACAAAACAGCGCGACCCGTCCTTCATCGAACGACACCCACTGGATCTCACCCATTTGGGTGACGACATCGATCGATCGAAAGCCTACCGTGAACCTCTCTTGGGCTGAGCCTTGGCCTTATCGAGGGGAAGACGATGAGCAAGCCACGGGGAAGACTTGGATCGTTGCTGAAAGAGACCGTCAAGGGAATCCTTCCAGACGGGATCCTGAAACACCTACATGCTGCGGATCACTACATCAACGGCGAGCGCGAGCTGCGGTTACTGCGGCGCGTTTGCCCTCCGGGCCGAACTGCCATAGATGTCGGCGCCAACATTGGCACCTACACTTACTTCCTGCAACGATTTACCGCACGCGTCCATGCGTATGAGCCCAATCCAGAACTTGCCGGGCGTTTACTAAAGCTTTTCCCGGACGTAAATGTACGCAATGCAGCGGTCTCAGATGCGGCGTCAACGCTCCTGCTAACGGTTCCCGTAAGGAACGGCAGGGTCAATCACGAACGCGGCAGCGTTGCGCAGGATTTCTCCGATTCCGAGAATGTCCTCACTTACGAAGTTCCGGCAGTGACGCTCGACTCCGAGGATCTGGAGGATGTAGGGTTTCTCAAGATCGATGCGGAGCAACACGAGATGGCAGTCCTTCGAGGAGCGATGCGAACGATTACACGATGCCGACCTGTAGTGTTATGCGAAGTCACTCCCCTGCTCTATCCGCGCCCCCTCCCTGAAATGTTCCACGCATTGACCTCGGCGGGCTATAAAGGCTGGTTCCATTTCGCGGGCAGTTATCACCCCTTTGACGATTTTGACCAGGAGCGACACGCAAATCGGGCGCTCTGGAAGAAATCGTTCATGGGTGGAAACGTATTTCTGTTTCCACTCGAAATCCACAATACCGATGCCCTGCTAAACCGACGATGAGATGCAAGCACTCTCCCACTCCCGGATCTACCAGGACCTGAGCCAATCCGCGCAGGCCGCGCTCATCTCGTCCTGCCAGCGCCGGCGGGAGAAGGTGTGATCCGCTTCGGGCAGGTCGAGACGCCGGTTTCCCGACCGGCCGAGTATCGGAATCCAGCCAGGCTGGCTGGCGCAGGCAACGAATTCGCCGGCGGTCAGATCCCTGCCGCTGAGGACCAGTAATACCGGGCCGTGGAAAGCGTCAAAGGCGCGGCGCATTCGTTCTGGCAGGGCCGCTACCGGCTGCTCACCCGAAGTGTCACGGGCCTTCTCCACGTCTGCCAGGAAACCCCGGAGGGTCTTCCAGACCTGCATCTCACCCCGCAGCAGTTTGCGCCAGAAGCTCCACTGGAACAGCCGCTGGCCGTAGTAGTTCCTGACGTAGGACCGGGCGAGGCCCTGCTCGGTGCGCACCCAGGGGTTGGCGACGATTAGGCCCGCTATCGCCTTCGGGTGGGCGGCGGCAAAGAAGGCGGCGGCGGTAGCACCGTCACACAGCCCCCATAGCACGATTTCGCGCAGACCCGGACTGGCGGCCCGAAAAGCCGCCATAGCGGCAGCGATGTCGGCAGACACGTCCTCGAAGCCGCGAAAATCCCCGTCGCTGTCTCCCATGCCCCGATAGTCGAAGCGCAGGACAGGAATGCCCCGTCGGGCCAGGTCACGCGCGAGCAGGACGAACTGGCGGTGACTGCCGACCCGGTATTGGGGGCCGCCAACGATGATGAGGACGCCACGCGTGGCGGATGCCGCCGCGGCGTGCAGGATACCGACCAGCGTCTCGCCTTCACAGGCGAACGAGACAACCCGCTCCAGTGACGGCCCCGGCGTATTCATGCGTCACCCACCAGAAATCCGGCCGTCTGCTCGGCGAGCTCCGCACAGCGGGTCAGCTCGACCGTGTTCCAGAACGTATCACCGGACAATGCAACGCCATCGACCGGGATGCCGGCGGCCGTCCAGTCCCGCAGCCGATCGGTCGCCACCCGGGACAGTGCCGGCGAATCCCCCGGCCCAACTTCAAACCAGCGGACGATTGAACCGGGTGGTGGCGTCAGCCGGTGGAGCTCCGGGCCCTGGAGGTCGGCCGCGAGTCCAGGAGCCAGCTCGTAACCGCCAACTTCGAACACCTTGCCGGCCTTCAGGTCGGCGGTCAGGGACGCCACCGACTCGGCGCTTTGGTCGGCAGGGGCTCCGCCAGCCAGGAGAGCGCCAGCGACCCGCAGCCGCAGGAATTGCGAGAGTTGCAGCTGACCGGAGGCCACCGGCTGCCACAGGGCGATGCGGAGTGGCCCGGGCAGGCTGGCGGCAAGTTCCAGGGCGAGCAGCGCGCCAAAGCGCAGGCCGACGATGCCCCTGACCGGCGCCCCGTCGCGGGCCGCCCACTCCGCTGCCAGGGCGAGATCCTGCCGCCAGTCGTCAAGCCGCGCGTCCCGGAATTCCCCGGCGCTGTCGCCAGTACCGAAGAGATCGACTACGACGGCCCGAAGGCCCTGCCGTGCCAGGCGCCGCGCTGTCTCCGCCACCATCGGCCGGCACTTGTTCATCTCCTCGGCAAACGGAGGGACGAAAAGTACGCTGGCGTGCGGTTCTCGATCAGGGCTCCAGCTTGCGACCAAAAGGTCGCCGCGTGGGGACGGCAGGAACGTGCCACCGGCCACTCAGGTGATCTTGCTTTCGACGAACGTGGTGAGGGTGCCGACTGTCTGGAATACCTCCGCAGACAAGTCACCGTCATCCACGGCGATGCCATAGTGCTCCTCGATCGCCGTAAGGACGGCGACAACGGCCATCGAGTCCAGCTCGGCCACGTGGCCCAGCAGTGGCGTCGACTCACTGAACCCGTCGGCGCGCTTACCGAGCTGTAGCGTGTTGCGGAGGATGTCGCGGACGGCAGGCAATTCAGACATTCGGGATTTCCTTAGGGAACAGCGGCCGAACCGGTCGCCGCATCCGGACGGGAGCTTGACCAGGTACGGTATTCCTTGCCGCCAAACACTTCGACCAGGGCCACGAGGCTGGCCAGATTCACCAGGCAGAAATAGTACGGTATCGACGTCACGCGGCCCAGCAACCCGACCCGGCCGGCAAGCAGCCAGCCGAGCAGCGCCAGGCTGTACAACAGGAGCTGTCCGACCATAATCAGGGCAAAGAGCGGCGACAACGTGGCGATGAGGATATTGGTGCCGAAGACGAGCAGCATCAGCCAGGGAACGAGCCAGCGCAGGACCTTGTGAGACAGGTACTGGAGGGCGAAGAACCCGTACCGGAACGGATTGAGCAGCGCGCGCATCTTGAACGTCGCGCGCCAGGCCCGGTTGACGATGCGCACCTTGCGCCGGAACTCAGCGCCGTAGCCCTCAGCGCCACCCTCCCAGGATATCGCCGCGGGCTCGTAGACGTTGCGATAGCCCTGGGCAACGATTTGCAGGGGATTCACGAAGTCTGACAGGTCTCCCGGCGCCAGATCCCGGTAGAGGCCGCGACGTATGGCATAGATGGCGCCATCGCCGCCTACCACCGAGCCGAGGCTGCTCTCGAGGCCCTTGATCCAGATTTCGTAGGACCAGTAGGTCCCTTCGCTTTCCGTGGAGGCATCGTCGGTGCCGATCTCGTAGCGGGACTCGCCGGTGACGGCTCCCACGCGGGGATCCGCGAAATTCTGGACGAGCATCCGCAGCGCGTCGCGCTCGTACATCGCGTTGGCGTCGGAGAAGATCACGATGTCGCCCTGGGCGGCGCGCAGCGCGGCGTTTAGCCCTACGGTCTTGCCGCCGCGCGCCTCCATCCTCAGCAGCCGTGCGGGTGGCCCGGCGGCAATGACGGCCTCATCCGTGCCATCGTCGGAAGCATCAGAAACCACGATGACCTCGAAACGGTCCAGCGGATAGTCCAGGCGCCGGCAGTTCTCCAGCTTGGCGCCAATGACCTGGCGCTCGTTGTACGCGGAAATGATCAGCGTGACCCGGGGTTCAATGCGGGCTGGCTGGATCGGCCGGCGCGCACCCGCCAGCCGGAGTAGCCACAGCAACAGGGGGTAGCCGGCGTATACCCACGCCAGCAGGCCGAGACCGATCCAGAACATGCTTGCAGCGACGCTCATCCGGCGTGCGGCCTCTCGTCAACGAGGTTGAATGACAGATTTTGGACGACGTTGGTGGACAGTCTCTTACGCATGCTCAAAAATGCACGCTTATGTCCAGATTTCTAGAGACTTTCCCGTCGGCAGGCCCAGAGCATAGGGTTGCCCCGGACGCGGTGCAAGGACGCCAATCCCAATTGGGCGCCGGCCCGTCGACCGTTCAGGTCTTCTTCACCGGTCGGCCCTGGTGGGAGGCTGCCGGCGGCCCCGCGGGAACGCAAGCCGGCATTCGTGACGCAGTTCTCAAGGCATACCGTGCCCATGGAACCCGGGTATTCGAATCGGCGCGGGGCCATTTCGCCATTGCCATCGTTGACCACTCTGTGCAGCGGGTATTGCTTGGCGTCGACCGCAGCGGCGTCGGCGCGCTGGCCTGGGCGAGGACGCCCCGGGGACAGCTGGTGTTCGGCACCTCACCGCTCGACGTGGCGAGGCATCCGGACGTGGCGGCCGGACTCTCCCGCCAGGCGCTGTTCGACTATCTCTACTTCCACATGGTTCCCAGCCCGGGAACCGTCTACGCCGGCGTTGAAAAGCTGCGCCCGGCCCACTTCCTGCTGCACGAGGGCGGCAAGACCACTGTCCGTCACTACTGGATGCCAAATTTCGCGACGCGGACAGACGCGCCGGCGAGCTCCCTGCACGAGGAACTCCTCAGCGCCCTCCGCCAGAGCGTCGCCCGGGCGGCTGGAGCCGGCGGCGAGGTTGGCGCGTTCCTCAGCGGCGGTCTCGACAGTTCCTCGGTGGCCGGCATGCTGGCCGAGGTATCGCCGGGCCCCGCGCGCACCTTCTCCATCGGCTTCGAGGCCGAGGAGTACAATGAACTGGGCTTCGCCCGGCTCGCCGCGCAGCGCTTCAAGCTGGACAGCGTGGAACTGGAAGTGAAGCCGGCGGACGTCACGGAGGCAATCCCGAAGCTCGCCGCCGCGTTCGACGAGCCCTTCGGCAACTCCTCCGCCGTACCCACCTACTGGTGCGCGCGCACGGCCCGGGAGCACGGCGTGACCCACCTGCTGGCAGGCGACGGCGGCGACGAACTGTTCGGCGGCAACAAGCACTACAGCCGCCAGGCAATCTTCGAGCTGTACCACCGCCTCCCCGGACTCCTGCGCTCCACGCTCTGCGAAGGCCTGCTGCTTCGGGCTTTGCCGGAGAATGCGCCGTTCCCGCTGGGCAAGCTGCGCAGCTACATCGACCAGGCCCGCATTCCTCTTCCCCGGCGCCTCAAGTCCTGGGACTTCATGTTCCGGACTCCGGCGGCCCGGGTCTGGCACCCGGACTTCCTCGCCTCCATCCGCCCGGAACACCCGGATGACGTGATGTCGCCGGTCTATGGGGAACCCGATACCGGCAACTACCTGGACCGCCTCCTCTACTTCGACTGGCAATTCGTTCTCGCCGACAACGACCTGCGGAAGGTCAACGGCGCCTGCGCCCTGGCCGGTGTGGACGTCAGCTACCCGATGCTGGACGACGAAGTCGTGGACTTCTCCCTGCGCCTGCCACCGGACATGAAGGTGCGCGGCCAGCAACTCAGGCCGTTCTACAAGGAGGCCACCCGCGGCTTCCTGCCCGATGAGATCCTCGACAAGGAAAAGCACGGCTTCGGGCTCCCCTTCGGGCTGTGGCTGAAGACGGACCCCGGACTTCGGGAACTCGTGCTGGGGAGCCTGGCGGCACTAAAGGGACGGCAGGTCGTCCGGGCAGAATTCCTGGATGAGGTGATGCGCGAGCACCAGGCGGGGCACGCGTCCTACTACGGTTACGTGATCTACGACCTGGTGGTGCTGGAGCAGTGGCTGGCAGCGCACCAAACGGACATCTAAGTCCGGGTAATCATCCCGCGGTTCCTATCGGGACCTTGCGTACAACGACATGAAGCTTGTAGTGAGACGCGCGGCAGTCCTTGCCCACAGCGCGATTCGCGGCAACGCGTAAGGGTCCGAATCGGGCCTGCCTATTCCAGGCTTGGTGGTGAGAGCGTGACTGAACCCGGCGTCCTTCACCATGGCAGCGTGTTCGGGACCGAAATCGAGGCCGGGACGTCCATTGGGATAGGCAAACAACTGGGGACGTTCGCCCGTGATAGCTTCGAGTTGATCTGCGCCGTCACAGATCTCGCGCCGGGCCTCATCATGCGTCACTCGAGCCAGTATCGGATGATTGACCGTGTGTCCCCCGATCTCGAATCCCTCCCGACGAAATCCACGGACCTCGTCGGAAGTGAGCATCAGATCGACCGGCAGAGTTACTTCTGCGATTTCGGCAATACTCCTGGCCAATGCGGTACGTTCCGGGAGTGGCAGATACTTCAGGGCTTCGACGACGGTGGCCTTGCCTGCCCGCCGTTGTTCCGGCGAACCCAGTTCGTAGCGGCCCAGGCCCCCAGCCGGCCCGAGCGAGCCCAGATCCAGGACCGGCTTGCGGCACCGGCGGAACGTTTCGATAACTGCATCGTTCCACATGCAGCCGCCATTCAAATAGCCAGTTGCTACGAATACTGTGGCCGGCATTCCGAGTGAACGCAGCACCGGCAATGCGCAGGAGTAGTTGTTGGCGTATCCATCATCAAAGGTGATGGATACCGCGCGGTCTGGCAATGACCCTGACGCAAGACGCTGCAATGCTTCCCGCAGCGGCAAGACGCGCAGGTGCCGGGCAAGAAATGTGACCTGCGCCCTGAATGCCTTCACATCGGGTTCGGACAACATCGGATCTGGGGCTTCGAGAACCCGGTGGTACGTCACGACGACAAGCCCGGTTCCTCGCCTGATCGATGTGGAAAGCCGCAATCCGGAGTCGACCAGCGCTGAAATGACCATGGCTGAATTATCCCCGCGTATCAGCTTCGTGGCGAGGACCTTGAGGCCGGGTCCGCATCACATTTTTCAGGCCCGGGACGTAGGTATCCGCGGGATTAAACTAAACTAGCGGCTGAGCATCCACCGGCATCTGCATGTCCACGACCGCCATCGCGTTTCTCCTGGTCTTCGGGGCACTCCTCCTGGCGGCCCTGTTTCGCAATCCACGGTACGGGTTATATGCATACGTAGGCACGTTTTACCTCCACCCAATCGATCGCTGGTGGGGCTCCGATTTGCCAGACCTGCGCTGGGCACTCATTGCGGCTATGGTCACGATGGTAGCCACGCTACGGCTGCCGGACAGGCCCAACCGCTGTTCCTGGACGGCAAGCACCGGAACCCGCCTCCTGATCGCCCTGGCGGCGTGGATCTGGATTCAGAACCTCTGGGCGCTAGCGCCCGCGGACCACCTGGAGCTCTCAGTCCTCTACACGAAGTACGTCGTCCTCATCTACCTGATCTACAGACTGGTGGACGACGAGGAGAACATCCGGAATTTCCTGATTGCGCACTGCCTGGGATGCTTCTATCTCGGCGTCCTGATCCTGCAGGCGCCGGACAGCGGGCGACTTGAGGGAGTCGGCGGCCCCGGCATAGACGAGGCAAACGCCCTGGGAATGCACCTGGGAACTGGCGCGCTCGCCGCAGGCGTCCTTCTACTGCGTGGCAGTCTCGCGCAACGGGCATTCGCACTCGCCGCACTTGCAGTTCTCGTCAACGGGGTAATCCAGACGGAGAGCAGGGGCGCCTTCATCGGTGTCGCTGCGGGGAGCGTGACGATGCTGGTACTCAGCCCCCCCAGCCTGCGAAAGTACGGGCTCGCGCTCGGCGTGATCGGGGTATTTGCACTAATGAAGCTTGCTCCCGAGAACTATTGGGAGCGCATAGCAACAATTGCGACTACTACAGAGCAGGAGGCGCCGGTAGACCAGAGTTCAGCCACCCGACTGGAGCTCGTCGCGGCCCAATGGGAAATGTTCCTCGACTACCCGATGGGATCTGGCCACAGGGGCACCGCCGAACTGAGCCCGCGCTACCTGAGCGACGAGAGCCTCACCAACTCCCGGAAAGACCCAAATGGAATGCGCGCGCGCAGCTCGCACAACACGTTCATGACCGCCCTGGCAGAACAAGGCATTCCGGGAATACTCCTGTTCGTCGGCCTGCTGTTCTGGATAGTGAAGTCTAGCTACGCAGCGAAGGCATCCTTGCTGGCATCGGGCAATAGGGAGCTGCAGGAGTACCTGATGGTCGCATCAGGATCACTGGGCACGGTAGTGGCTGCCGGCATGTTCACCGACTACTTCAAGGCTGAAATCTTCATTTGGGCAATCGCTCTTCTGGCGGTGATTACCGCAGGTACCGAACTGGTCAAGACCAGCTCTGGCGCCACTGAGAGTGACAAGTTCCCCGGAAAATTCCCACTTCCGCAATCGACAAAAGGCTCCCCTCCCGGAAACCTATAGCCATGGTGAGCCCCACAGTCCTGCCGTCCGATCGCCGGTTGCTGGCAATTGCATTCCACTTTCCCCCGATTCAGGGCAGCAGTGGCGTTCACCGAACTCTGGCTTTTGCACGCTATCTCGATAACTTTCACTGGAAGACGACTATCCTGACGGCCTCACCCAGGGCGTATACACGGGTCAGGGCAGAGAACGAGCAATTGGTGCCGGCATTCGTCGACGTCGTGCGCGCGCCGGCCCTGGATACAGTGCGCCATCTGTCGATCGGAGGCCGCTACTCCCGGTGGATGGCGTTACCTGACCGTTGGCAGAGCTGGATCCCCGGCGCGGTGGCAGTGGGCCTCCTGACCATTTGGCGTCAAAAGCCCTCAGCAATACTATCGACCTTTCCGATCGCTTCGGCACACGCGATCGGCCTCGCCTTGTCGCGCCTGTCGGGCCTGCCATGGATAGCGGACTTTCGCGACCCCATGGACCAGATCACCTATCCGGCCAACCCGGATGTCCGCAGAAGCTACCGGTGGCTTGAGGAACGAGCCTTCAGGAACGCAGCCCGCATTCTCGTTACTACACCCGGCACGGCGGACTACTACACGCAACGCTACGGACAGTCGCTTGGCAGAAAGATCCGGGTGATCCCGAACGGCTTCGATGAGGAGGCCTTCCCGGCGGGCTTCAGCAACAACGTCCCGCCCCTCAGGCCTGCCGGAAACCGCCCACTCACCTTGGTACACAGCGGAATCCTGTATCCGAAGGAACGCGATCCCGAGCCCTTTCTGCGTGCGCTTGCAGCCTTGCGCGCATCGGGAAAGCCGGGCTGCGACGCCATCCGCATCGTGTTCAGGGGAAGTGCGCATGGAGATCATTTCACGGAACTCGTGCGCAACCTGAATCTCCAGGATGCCGTCACTTTCCCACCCGCGCTGCCATATCGCGAGGCTATCGCGGAGATGCTGGCAGCAGACGCACTACTGGTGTTCCAGGCCGACAATTGCAATGCCCAGATCCCGGCCAAGGTCTACGAGTACCTGTTTGCGGGTCGTCCAATCATTGGGATCGCAGATCCGGCTGGCGACACGGGACAGCTCCTCACAAGCCTCGGGGCCACTTATGTCGCGAAGCTCGAGGACCAGTCCGCAATTGCGGACGTCTTGGGGCGTGCGATTGAAGGCCTTCGGGCGGGGATATTTCCATTGCCCGGCCGCGAGGCTGTCATGACCCTTTCCCGGCGCGTCCGCACGGCAGAACTGGCCACAGTTCTCGATGCAGTAGTCGCCGGGGAGGAACCGTGACCGATTCAACCTCCACCTTCGGGCCCCACAGGAGGCCAGCCCCAGCATGCGGGCCCGGGCGCGCCGGGCCTCACAGTTTGGCCCTGCGGGCGTCGCTTGCCGCACTGCTCTTGCCCTAATATCAGACGTTAATGAAAGCCCATCGCAATGGGCCAGTGAAGGGCTTCAGGATTGGCACAAATGAAGGCTTGGAACATTGCCGCACTCGCGGTGGCGCTGATACTGCAGTCGCAGGTAACGGTGGCCGCCACCCTGTTCTGGCCAACGCCCAGCGAATGGGCGAACTGGCCTGAGTACTGTCGCGCGAAGTATGCCTACCTGCGCAGGTCCGAGACTCTGGAATTCGGTCCACCAGTCCCGTCAGCTTTGTTCGAGAAGTACGATGCGAGCCTCGGACGCGCATGGGTCTTCATTCATCATCATTGTGCGGGCCTGGGTTATCTCCAGCGCGCCCAGCTGGCGAGGACCCCGGGTGACAAGAAGGAAGCGCTCAGAAAGGCCTTTAGCGAAAGCCGATTTACCTTCGTCAGAATACCGGAGGAAATCCCGGTGTATGCGGAGATCGCGACCCACATGGGAACGGTATCCCGCGCAAGCGGTGATGCCGCCGCTGCATTGAATTACTACGGACTTGCCATTCAGACCCATCCCGATTTTCCTGGTGGCTACCAGGGCACTGCCCTCGTGCTCCAGGATCAGGGCAAGATGGATGCTGCAGTAAAGATCTTGCTGGAGGGTGACGAGGCTACCGGCGGCTCTTCCGCGGAAATTCACTACTTCCTTGGCATGGCGTACCTTAAGCAGAAGGATTTCGACAAAGCGGTGGAGCACGCTGAGCGTGCGTATGAACTGGGCTATCCCCTGCCTGGACTCCGCAACAAGCTCGCCGCTGCAGGCCACCCCATCACCTGATCGACATCTTTCAGTCTCCGGAGCCCATGGAAGCGGGGTCCCGGAGGATCCAGTCAGCTTGCCATTCGAGATTTCCCTCCTGAACGTGAACCACCGAAATAGCGCCGACGATTTGGAGCGGGCCGTGCGCGACCAGCCTCACGGGCGCACCCGATACCCGCCGCCGCGCCTGCCCATGCTTCCATCCATCAGTCCGGCCTTCGCCGGGCGCCAGTCGAATGACGCGTTCACCAGCGCCTTCTGGCAGGACGGCGCCGTCTGGTGCGCGCGCGGTTGTGATGCATTGGTGCTTGTCCTGAGGGCGGCAGGCATGACCGGCGCTGATCGCATTCTAGTCCCGGCATTTCATTGCCCTTCCGTTCCAGCTGCAGTCCGGGGCGCAGGAATGCAGCCGGACTTCTATCGGATCAATGCCAATCTCACGCCAGTCATGGAGGACGTTGGCCGGCAATTGCAGGATGGGGCGCGCGCTCTCCTGTTGATCCATTACTTCGGATTTCGCCAGGACGCGGAGCCCTACAGGCGGCTCTGCGACCAACATGGTGCGCTTCTGATCGAGGATTGCGCACATACGTTCTTCGGCCGATCAGGGGATCCCCTGCCCGGAGCACTGGGTCACTACGCAATTGCCAGCACCCGCAAGCTTTTTCCGTTGCCGGATGGCGGCGCAGCGATCTCCGCATCTGGAGATCTGGACCAGCACCTGCTGTCGCCCGTCTCCTGGGCAGATGAAGGCAGGTGCGTCCTCAGCACCATCCAGAGGGCGGCAGATGCTGACCGCCTGGGCTTCCTGAGCAGGCCCACGAGCGGCACGCTGAGCTACATCGATCGACTGCGTCGGACGTCTGCCGCTAGATCGAGACTCACTACTGATTCGGCGCCAGGCCGGCCCGGTGGCACTCCTGGCGGCACTACACTCCGGAAAATGAGCAGGGTCGCTCGCCACCTGATGCGGCTAACGGACATCGAGCGGCTTACCAGGGTCAGGCGGCTGAACTACACAGCCCTTCTTCGGGGCTCCCGGTCGTTCCGGGGTTGCACTCCCCTGTTTCCGGAGCTACCACCGGATACAGTGCCCTACGTCTTTCCGCTGATCCTGCGGGAGCCAGCCCGAATGTTTCCGGCCCTCAAGAATCGTCGGGTTCCGATCTTTCGCTGGGAGCATATTGACGGGCTAGGCTGCCCAGTGACCGATGCCTACGAAGCACAGCTGATTCAGCTCCCGTGCCACCAGGAACTGGCGCCCGAGGACATCGAGTGGATCCTGGAGGAACTGCATCAGGTTGCAGGATCCCACCGTTGAAGGACTGGAACCTACACTCGGCGCGTGATGCTTTGAGCGATCCCGGCGGCGCCTTGGCAGCCGAGTGGGCCGAACTCAACAGTGACCTTTTCGACGAACACCCCCTCCTTTCGCCCGCATTCGTAGTGCCACTCGTGCGGCACTTTGCTGGCCCCGACGTGTTACTAGCCCGCTGGCCCGAGTCCGGCCCACGCCGCGCACTACTGTTGTTGCGACCAAGAGCCGCGGGGCTCTGGTCCACATTTCTCCCGAGCCAGTCACCTATCTCACCGGCCCTTCTCGGCCCGGATGCCGATATCACCCGGTTGCTTCGCGACTTGCCCGGTGCCGCGCTGGGAGTCGATTTCCTGTGCCAGGACCCTCTCTACTCAGGTGTGACGGGGAGGTTCCAAAACGAAAATCGGGAGCAGGTTCGCCATCTGACGACGACTGCCGCGGAGCTCACGTCCACGTTCGAAGACTACTGGGCAGCCCGTCCCAAGAATCTGCGACGTAACATGAAGCGCTATTTCAATCGGCTGGAGGCCAGCGGCGATCAGCCACGCCTCGAGGTTCATGCCGGCCTGCTGGATGCCCACGGGGGCCTACATCGCTACGGCATCCTCGAAAGCGCAGGCTGGAAGGGTGCGGCGGGTACAGCAATTCATCCTGACAACGCGCAGGGTCGCTTCTATGCCGACTTACTCGGCGCCTTTGGGGAGCGCAGATGCTTTCGGGTTTACGAGCTGTACATCGGCGATCGCCTGGCCGCATCGCGGCTCTGCGTGCTCAACAGAAGTATGTTGATCGTACTCAAGACTACCTACGACGAGGCCCTATCTCAGTTCGCGCCCGGCCGCGTGCTGCTTTATTTGCTGCTAGAGAGGGAGTTCCGGGCCCGGGAATTGTCGCGGGTCGAGTTCTATACCAACGCCAACGCCGATTCGATCAGCTGGTCAACGACCACGCGGGATATCTATCACGTCACGCACTATCGCATGGCGCTAATGCGCCAGGTGATTGAAGGGAGCAGGCCCTGGCGGCAATCTTTGCGTGACAAGTTCGCCAGGCGTAGACCGCTGCCAGAATCCCCGGCGGACGGCACGGAGAACGACTAGACAGCCAGGGAAGCGGCCCAGGCAAGGGTCACGACGGCCACTAGGCCCGGCCCAGGTGCACGATAAACGCATACATCTGCCGCCAATAGAGCCCCCGGTCACCCGGAAACCAGAGGTCGCCGCGTACGCGCGGATCGATACCGGTGGCCAGGGCGCCCAGGGCAGCCTGCGCCTTTCGGCTTGCCGGCACTGTCGGATCGCGCAGTAGGGACATGAGGTACCCCACTTCCATAGGAAACAGCAGGCGGCAACGGAATCCAACCGGCCCGGGACCAAGAATCTTTTCCGGATAGCCCAGGCGCGCGTCCATCTGGACTCGCGGAAAGTCCTTGCCCGCCAGCACATCCATGTTCAGGAAGCCCCAGTACCTGGCATTGATCTCAATAAACCAGAACTGGCCGGTCTCCGGCTCCCACTTGTACTCGAACATCGCCACTCCTTGCCACCCAAGCGCTTCGAGACGGAGGCGCGCGTCCGCGGCCATCTCGTCCCACCACCACATTTGCCGCAATGCCGTCAGGCCTCCCGTATGGGGATTCTCGTGGTGCGCAAGGCACATGCTCTCCGCAATGACCTCACCGTCGTGAAGGAGGACATTCACCGACGATTTGAGACCGCACACCTTCTCCTGCACCAGCACGTGCTGGTGCGTCCGCAATGCAAGAGATGTGATGCGTATCAAATCATCAAGGTTCTCAGCGCGGCGAACCCAGGAGTCATGGCCCGTATTGCTCCAGACCGCATCGGTTTTGACGAAAAGTGGAAAGCGCCAGTCAGAGAATTCGACCGTACGCAATCCTTCATGCCGCGACAGGACGGCGGCACGCGGCAGATTGCTCCTCAGTCGGGAATCAGCATGTTGGTCGAATACCCGCTGGGTGCTGCACTTGCTCAGGCACCGCTCCACCACTTCGAGAGGATTCGCATCCGGTATTAGCGGGGCCCAGCTCCGGTATGCCGACCGGATGCCAAGGAGGAACCCCTCGGAAGGAATGACTGCTGCCACGTGATGGCGTGACACATAGTCCCCGAACCACGGCAAGAACTCCGGACTGGCATACTCTGGGTGAATCGCAGTGCGCGCAGCGAAACGCGAGGACAAGCCCAATGCGTCGCTGCGAGATGAACAGGCATGGACGGGATAGCCTGCCCTGCCCAAGGACCTGATTACCGCAACCATCCCCGTAGCCTGGCATTCAGGAACCAGCACCGGATGCCCCGCACGCCGATCGCGCAGGGCTGCTGACGAGACAACTTGGTTGTTCATTGACGGAGCCGCGGAAGCCGCAGCTGGCGAAGGACCTCGCGGAAGCCGCTCAGTTCCGCCTCAAATTCGAGATCGGTAACCAATTCCGAGTCAAGGAGGCGGGGAAGCGCAAGGCGATTCGAGGTCGCACTGGCAAGCCCGCGATCAGTAGTTACGGCGCTACGGATACCCCAAGGCCCGAGCCATGGTAGCTGCTTCCGCTGGTACTTCCCGCTCGGATAGCAGAAGTGGGGTGTAGGGCCATCCATAATCCTTACCAGTGATCGGCGGTTGTCCGAGATCTCCGCGAAGGCATCAGCCTCATCCTCCGGGAACCGGTGCCGGTGCGTGTGCAGCTGCAGGCTTACGCCATCAGCGGCCAGCAGGCCCGCCTCCCGGGCATCCATAAAGCCGAACTGCCGCGAAAGCTCCATGGCCCGCCAGTCCACAACCAATACTTCGCAGAGCCGGCGCAGGAGCGCCTGACGGGCCGTGGCGTCACGCCTTTCGCCGAACTCCTCGAGCACCCGGAGAGCTTCGTCGCGGGATTCCGGCCGGGAGAGGTCGAATCGCCCCCGCAGCTCCGGATCCACCTTATCGAGCAACAGGAGTGTGGAACGGGACTTCCAGAGGACGTATGCAGCCGCCACATTGAAGACTTGCGTACCCTTCTCCACGTAGTAGGTAGCCACATAGAGCGTCGCCGGATAGCCGGCGCTTCTAAGGGCCGGCGCCATCAGGCTGTATGTGCCGTACCAACCGTCGTCGATGGTGATCACAGTGGTCGCAGTGGGCAGGGATCCCGCGTCGAGACGTGCCAGCGCGTCATCGAGGGAAAGCACCGGGTACCCGCGCATCCCGAGCAGCGCCAGGCGCCGCTGAAAAGTTCCTGCCGTAATGAACAGGCCGGGTCGGAATTCGTGCTCATCCCGGACTGACGCGCCGTGATAACAGAGGATTCGGAGCTGCCGTGCCGTCAACCGGCGCGACAGAGCGAAAAGTCCGAGCGCCCGCGCTACGGCGAGTGCTGCCAGCCTCAGCCTTCGCATCATGACGTCACGGCCCCTGCTCCATCTTCGGCTCTCATCCTATTATGTTTTCAGAGCATAAGGCGCGCACGAACTCTCACTCCCACGGACTTCACGGAAATTGGCCCGTGAGCCACGATATGCTTGCCTTTCAGTACTCAAGCCCTCCCTCGTCTCGCAAGAAGCAAGAATGACGACAACCGGCATCAGAAAGGTCCGCGGCGCCACCCCCGTGCTGGTACCAACGGTGAGTGCGTTGGGCATGATTGGGGTGATCCGCTCGCTAGGCCGGGCTGGCTACCCGGTACACGCCTGCGCCAATTCAGGCGACGCGCTGGGCCTGCATTCGCGGTACGCCCGCCGGGCGGTCGTGCATCCCCGGGAGCACGAGCCTGCGTTTCTCGACTGGCTACGACGCTATGTGGTGACTGAGGGCATCAAACTCGTGATTCCCTCCGAGACATTCTATCTGGCGATCCGGGAAGAATACGACACATGGTCTGCCATGATTCCCGATAGCGTCAGCAAGGACATCGCATACCGCTGCCTCAGCAAATGCGACATCGCGGATTTCTTCGCTTCGGCCCCGGATGACAGCCTCCGGAACCACTTGCCGAGGTCAATAGTCGTCTCGAGGGCAGGTTCGATCCCGCGGGATGAAATCCGTACCATTGCTTACCCAGTTGTTCTCAAGACGGATGCCTGCTGGGACACCCGACCGCAAAAGCGCGGCTCGGTTGCGCGGGTGCGTTCGGAGGCCGATCTCCTCCGCATAGTCGAGCGCACGCTCGAAACTCACGATCGCTGCCTGATCCAGGAGATGGTTCCCGGCTGCAAGGCCACGCTAACTGTGGTGGTCCATCGCAATCAGGTGCTCGTGGAGAACATGAAGTACGCGGCCCATGAGAACCCCCACACGGGTGGGATAACGGCCCTGAGGACGATCTGGTGGCATCCGGAAATGCGGGCCGACGCACTGCGCCGGCTTGAAGCGCTTCAGTGGCAGGGCCCAGCCATGGTCGAGTACAAGTGGGACGCTGCTACCGGCCGATTCTGGTTCATCGAACTGAACTCACGTTACTGGGCTACGTTGAACGTGGACCTGCTCGCCAACAGGGACTACCCGAGGCACCAGCTTGATGCCCGCCTCGGCCACGTCGAGACGAACCTGGGGCCCATCCCGGAAGCCAAGCGGTTCTGGTGTCGCGACACCTTTCCGGCAGATGCAGGGTACCTCATGTCCCTTCTGCGGGACGGCCGGGTGCCGACAGGACGCAAGCTGGCCGCCGTGGCCGAGGCCATACAGCTAAGCCTAGATCCTCGCGTCAAGTCAGACCTGTGGTTCGAGGGTGACCGGGGGCTTTACTGGCGCGCCATGTGGGACTTCCTGCGGCGCCTGGGGCGGGACTGATCCCGGATCGGGGCGCTGCGCTGGTCAGGATGTGGCGTCCATGACGCCCAGCAACTCCCCCGTCCTCGCCTCCATCACCCCCACATCCCCCCGGCTCTCCACGTTCAGCCGGATCAGAGGCTCGGTATTCGACAGCCTGAGATTGAATCGCCAGTCGGCAAACTCGAAGCTCACCCCGTCTGTCTCGTCGAGGGACAAAGCCTGGGGTGCGTACATTTCCCGCACGCGCCGAAGCACCGCCCGGGGATCAGCCACCTGCCGGTTGATCTCCCCGCTGCACGGAAACGCCACAATGCGCTCAGCAACCAGCGATGACAGGGGCTTGCCGGTCGCAGACAGGATGCCGGCGACGAGAAGCCAGGGAATCATGCCGCTGTCGCAGTAGGCGAAATCCCGGAAGTAGTGGTGGGCGC
Source organism: Gammaproteobacteria bacterium (assembly GCA_040080965.1). Classification (GTDB taxonomy): domain Bacteria; phylum Pseudomonadota; class Gammaproteobacteria; order Steroidobacterales; genus SHZI01. Next base: position 35,757 of record JBEBHH010000002.1, read on the forward strand.
TCATTTCGCCACCGTAGACGGCGTCTTCGGCGCGCATGCGCTCCTTGATGAAGGCGTGCCCGGTCTTGCTCTGGACAGGAATGCCACCGTGCCGGCGCACCACGTCGATCGTGTTCCACGTGAGCCGCGGGTCGTGGATCACCCGAGAACCGGGCTTCAGCGCCAGCATGGCCTGTGCCAACAGGCCCACGATGTAGTAGCCCTCGATGAACTCGCCCCGCTCGTCGAAGAGGAAGCAGCGGTCGAAGTCGCCGTCCCAGGCCACACCCAGATCAGCTCGGTGGGCGCGCACTGTCTCACTGGTGATCTGGCGGTTCTCCGGCAGCAGCGGATTGGGCACGCCGTGCGGGAAGGTGCCGTCCGGAGCGTGCTGTAGTTTGAAGAACGTGAACGGCAACCGGGATTCCAGGCCGTCGATGACGTGCCCAGCCCCGCCGTTCCCGGCGTTGACGACGACCTTCAGCGGCCGGAGCGTGCGGGCATCGACGTAGCCCAGCAGATGGTCCAGGTACGCGCCAAAGGGTGCCGCCGTCGAGCTTCGGCCCGGTGCTGCAACCGCGGGAAACACCCCGGCCTCGGCGAGCGCGCGGATCTCATTCAGGCCCGTGTCCCCGCTGATCGGCCGGGAGCCCTCCCGGACGAGCTTCATCCCGTTCCAGTCGGCCGGGTTGTGGCTGGCGGTGACCATGATCCCCCCGCCCGCCTTCAGGTGTGACGTCGCGAAGTAAACCTCCTCGGTGCCGCACATCCCGATGCGGAGCACGTCGGCGCCGCCGGCATTGAGGCCCCGGGCCACCGCATCCGCCAGCGCCGGGCTGGACAGCCGCATGTCTTCACCGACGACGACCGGGCCCGGCCGCGCGGCGCCGGCCGGCTGAGTCCTGGCAAGAAACGTGGCGCAGGCCTGGCCGATACGGGCTGCCACGTCGTCGTTAAGCTCATCGGGCACCCGACCCCGGATGTCGTAGGCCTTGAAGCAGTTGAGCGGGGAACCGGGGGGGCGCATTGGCTTCAGTTCACCGGACCCTAGTCCGTCCGGCCCTGGCGGCCGTACCGGTCCTCGAAGCGCACGATGTCGTCCTCGCCCAGGTAGTCGCCCACCTGAACCTCGATGATGCGCAGGGTTTCAGTGCCGGGATTCTCGATACGGTGCCTGGCACCCAGGGGAATGAAGGTGTGGCCGCCAACGGCCAGGTCGAAGACCTCGTCGTCGCGCGTGATGCGGGCCGTGCCGCTCACGACCACCCAGTGCTCGGCGCGACGGTGATGCATCTGCAGGGAAAGCACGGCGCCGGGCAGCACGGTCAGGCGCTTGACCTGGAAGCCCGGTGCGCCATCGAGGCTGTCGTAGCTGCCCCAGGGCCGGAACACCTCACGGCCAAGCCGTGTCTCGGGACGGGCCTGCCGTTCGAGCTCCTCCACGATCTTCTTCACGTCCTGGGCGCGAGCCTTGGGCACGACCAGCACGGCATCCTTAGTTTCCACCACGATGCAGCCATCGAGCCCCGCCACGGCGACGAGCCGGCTCTCTGCCCGGACGTAGGAATCAGTGCAATCCACGGCCACGACGTCGCCGGTCAGCGCGTTGCCCTGGACATCCCGGTCGTTGACGTCCAGCAGTGAGGCCCATGACCCCACGTCACTCCAGCCGGCCGCCAGCGGCACGACCGCCGCCTGGCTCGTCTTCTCCATGACCGCGTAGTCGATGGACTCCTTGCGGCAGTTGCCGAAGCTGTCCTTCTGGAGAGCCAGGAAGCCCGCATCGCCCTGTGCAGCATCCAGGGCCCGGGCGGCGGCGGCCGCGATGTCCGGCGCGTGGGCCGCGAGTTCCCGCAGGTAGGTGTCCGCCGAGAACAGGAACATGCCGCTGTTCCACAGGTAGGCACCCGAGTTCACATAGCGCTGAGCGGTCTCGTAATCCGGCTTCTCCACGAACTCGCGGACGGGCCGCACGCTGACGGCCGCCGTCGGGTCCGATTGCGGGTCGGTGCGGATGTAGCCATAGCCAGTTTCCGGCTGCGTGGGCACCACGCCAAATGTCACCAGCTGGCCAGCCTCGGCGGCCGGGCAAGCCAGTGCAACTGCGTCGGCAAAGGCCCGCGGATTGCGGATGACGTGGTCCGCCGGCAGCACGAGCAGCAGCACGTCGCGGCCAGCGCGCCGGCGCGCGGCCAGCGCAGCAATGGCGGCAGCCGGGGCCGTGTTCCTGCCTTCGGGCTCGAGGATCAGCGCCGGGTCGGCGCCCGCCTCCCGCAGCTGGCCCGCCACCAGGAAGCGGTGGGCCTCGTTGCAGATGACCAGGGGCGGCTCGACGGGACCCGGCAGCAGCGACAGCCGGGCCACCGTGTCCTGCAGCAGCGAGCGGGAACCCACCAGGGCCAGGAGCTGCTTGGGGTACAGGGCTCGCGACAGTGGCCACAGCCGGGTGCCGGAGCCGCCGCAGAGGATGACGGGGACGAGGTTCATGGGGATGGGGCGCGGCTGAAGCCGCTCCTACACGGGGAGCGATTTGCCGCGCCCGATCGCGTAGTGGGCGAAGCCCTGCTTCGCGAGCAGCTTGGGATCGTAGAGATTCCGGCCGTCGAAGATGACGGGCGCCGTGAGCGTCTTCCGGATCTGGTCGAAGTCCGGGCTGCGGAACTCCTGCCACTCCGTGACGATCACCAGGGCATCCGCGCCCTCCAGCGCTTCATCGGCCGACGCGCACAGCTTCAGGTCGGCTCGCGCGCCATAGAGGCGTCCTGTTTCGGCCATCGACTGGGGGTCGTAGGCGCGCACCTTCGCACCGGCCTCCCAGAGTGACTCCATCAGGACCCGGCTGGGAGCCTCGCGCATGTCATCCGTATTGGGCTTGAACGCCAGGCCCCACAGGGCAAATGTGCGGCCGTTCAGCTTGCCACCGAAGTGCCCCGAAATCTTCTGGAAGAGCGAATGCTTCTGCCGGTTGTTGACGTTATCGACGGCGCGCACGAGCTCGGCGTCGTAACCGATCTCTTCCGCCGAGCGGATCAGGGCGTGCACGTCCTTGGGGAAGCAGGACCCGCCATAACCGCACCCGGGGTAGATGAAGGAATAGCCGATGCGGGGATCCGAGCCGATGCCGACGCGCACCTGCTCGATATCCGCGCCATAGCGCTCGGCGATGTTGGCCAGCTCGTTCATCAGGCTGATCTTGGTGGCCAGCATCACGTTGGCGGCGTACTTGGTAAGTTCGGCCGAGCGCACGTCCATCACGATCAGCTTGTCGTGGCTGCGGCTGAAGGGCTCGTAGAGCTGGCGGAGAAGCTCGGCGGCCCGTGGACTCTCGGTGCCGACGATGATCCGGTCGGGCTTCATGAAGTCGGCGACCGCAGCCCCCTCCTTCAGGAACTCGGGGTTGGACACCACGTCGAACTCGACCTTCGCCTTGCGCCTCGCCAGCACGGCAGCGATCGCCTCGTGAACCCGGTCCGCAGTCCCCACGGGCACAGTCGACTTGTCCACGACGACCTTGTAGTCGGTCATGTACTGGCCAATGGTCTCGGCAACGGTCAGGACGTGGCGGAGGTCGGCAGAGCCGTCCTCGTTCTTGGGCGTCCCCACCGCGATGAACTGGAGCTCGCCGTGCCGCACGCCGTCGGCAACGTCCGTGGTGAAGTTCAGCCGGCCGGCTGCGTGGTTGCGGCGCACGATCTCCGCGAGGCCCGGTTCGTAGATCGGGATCTCGCCGGCGTTCAGGGAAGCGACCTTGGCCTCGTCGATATCCACGCAAACCACGTGATTGCCGGCCTGGGCGATGCAGGCGCCCGTCACCAGGCCCACGTACCCGGTACCGTGTACCGTTATTCTCATTGGTTATTTCCGAGGTGAGCTTCCGAAGGGAACGCGTAGATTAGCGGCTCGGTGGGGTAAGGCAACCAAATGGGTCACGGGCAGCCCCGTGGCCCGTTGGCCGGGGCGGGGAAACACTGGCTGCCGGCGGCCCTGCCAGGCGCGCCTCAGGCGTCCCTGGACCACTCCCGGATGACCCGGCCGACGGGTGGCAGGCCCGCGCCGCCAGGCGACTGGAGGGCGTCGTGCATGCCCACGGCCATGACCTTGCCCAGCTCGACGCCCCACTGGTCGAAGGGATTGATGCCCCAGATGCAGGCCTGGACGAAGACCTTCTGTTCGTAGAGCGCGATCAGGAAGCCCAGGCTGCGGGGATCCAGGCGCCTCAGGAGGATGATGTTGCCGGGATGGTTGCCCGGGTGCACCTTGTGGGGCGCCAGCCGCGCCACGTCGTCGGGCGTCCTGCCCTTGGCCTGCAGCTCGGCGCTGGCCGCCTCCAGGGTGTAACCCCGGGCAAAGGCCTCTGCCTGGGCCAGCAGGTTCGCGAGGCCCACCAGGTGCTGGTCCGCGTAGGGGCTCGAACCCTCCACGGGCGCGATGAAGTCCGCCGCGAACTGCGCCGTGCCCTGGTGCAGGAGCTGGAAGAACGAGTGCTGGGCGTTGTTCCCCGGCTCGCCCCAGATCACCGTGCCGGTGGTCCATTGGACGGTCCGCCCTTCCCGGGTGACGCCCTTCCCGTTGCTCTCCATCTCGAGCTGCTGCAGGTAGGCCGGAAACCGGTGCAGGCGGGCGTCATACGGCAGGATGGCGTGACTGGTCGTGCCCTGCAGGTTCTGGTTCCAGACCGCAATCAGGCCCAGGAGCACGGGCAGGTTGTCCGCAAGTGGAGCGGTCCGGAAGTGCTCGTCGAGTTCGTGCCCGCCGGCAAGCAACTCGCGAAAATGTTCGCTGCCGATGGCAATCGCGATGGCCAGCCCGATCGCCGACCATAGCGAGTAGCGGCCACCTACCCAGTCCCACATCCGGAAGCGGTGCGCCTCTGCGATGCCGAACTTGTCCATGGCGGCCGCGTTGACTGATACCGCCACGAAGTGCCGGGCAATGGCCGCCTCGCCCAGCTGGCCCAGGAGCCAGGTGCGGGCGGCGTTGGCGTTCAGAGCGGTCTCCCAGGTGATGAAGGTCTTGGAGCAGACAATGAACAGCGTCTCGGCAGCCGGGACCACTGACAGAACGTCCGCCAGCTGCGTACCGTCCACGTTGGAAACGTAATGGATCTGGACGTCACTGGTGCAGAACTCACGCAGCGCGTCGATGGCCATGACGAGACCGAGGTCAGACCCGCCGATGCCGATGTTGACGACGTGGCGGATGCGGGCGCCCGTGGAGCCGCGGAATTCGCCGGAGCGGATCGCATCGGCGAGAGTCAGCATGCGCTCGCGCTCGGCCGCCACTTCCACGCGGATATCGACGCCATTCACGAGGAGGGCTGGCCCGTCAGGTCCGCGCAGCGCCATGTGCTGGGCGGGTCGGTTCTCCGTTGCGTTGACGACCTCACCGGCGAACAGCGCCTGGATCCGGCCCGGGACTTCCCGGTCGTTGGCGAGGGTGATCAGCAGGTTGAGGGTATCGGTCGTGAGCCGGTGACGGGTGAAATCCAGCAGGCAGTCGCCATGCCGGCGGGAGAAGGCAGCGAAACGGCCGGGTTGATCGAGCAGCTCCCGGAGGTGCGTGCCTGACAAGGTTGCCGCTTGCTGCTGCAGGGCCTTCCAGGCCGGGGCCTGGAGCAGGTCGTCCGCCATGGGATCACTCCACTAGAGGGTGATCTTATGGTAGTCGAGATACCAGTCGACGAAACGGCTTACACCGACTTCCACGGGCGTGGCGGGACGGTAGCCCACGTCATTAACCAGGTCTTCCACGTCCGCCCAGGTGTCCGGAACATCGCCCTGCTGCAGCGGCAGCAGGTTCTTCTCGGACTTGCGGCCGAGGCGCTGCTCGAGCACCTCGATGTAGCGCATGAGGTCGACGGGCTGGGCATTGCCGATGTTGTACAGGCGGTATGGCGCCTTGCTGGTGCCGGGATCGGGCCGGTCAGAATCCCAGCCCGCATTACCGGTGGCAACGTGATCCAGGGCAGCGACGATACCGCCGACGATATCGTCCACGTAGGTGAAATCCCGCCGGTGCTTCCCGTAGTTGAAGACGTCGATGGGCTTGCCTTGGAGGATATTCTTCGTGAACAGGAACAGGGCCATGTCCGGCCGGCCCCAGGGTCCATAGACCGTGAAGAAGCGCAGGCCCGTCACCGGCAGCCCGTACAGGCTGGCGTAGGTGTGGGCCATCAGTTCGTTCGCCTTCTTGGTCGCCGCGTAGAGCGACAGCGGATGGTCCACGTTCTGGTGGACCGAGAACGGCATCTTCGTGTTGGCGCCGTACACGGAGCTGGTGGAGGCATAAACGAGGTGCTGCACCCCGTGGTGCCGGCAACCCTCCAGCACGTGCAGCGTGCCCACTACGTTGCTGTCCACGTAAACGTGGGGATTGTCTATGGAGTAGCGGACGCCAGCCTGCGCTCCCAGGTGAATGACCCGGTCGAAACGCTCGGCCTTGAAGAGCGCCTCCATGCCCTGCCGGTCTGCCAGGTCGAGGAGCACGAAACGGAAGCGTGGCTCCTTCGCCAGGATAGCGAGGCGCGCCTTCTTGAGATTGACGTCGTAGTAGTCATTGAGGTTGTCGAGGCCGACCACCTCGTCGCCCCGCGCGAGCAGGTAACGGGCCGCGGTGGAGCCGATGAAGCCGGCGGCTCCCGTGACCAGAATCTTCATCGTGCCGCCTTCAACTCAGAGCCGCGCGTCGACCTGGTCGGCCGGGAGCAGGCTCTTGATATCGTAGAGGACGTGGTCAGGGCGGCCCCAGGCGTGAATGGCGTCGGGCGGCATGTCGCGGAACTGGTTGTGCGCCACCGCGAGCACGATGCCGTCGTACTGGCCCGCCGTGGGCGGCTGAGTGAGGATATCGAGGCCGTACTCGTGCTTTACGACGTGGGCATCGGCCCACGGGTCGTAGACGTCGACCGCGGCGCCGTAGGACTTGAGTTCCTGTACCACGTCGACGACCCGCGTGTTGCGGACATCGGGGCAGTTCTCCTTGAACGTCACCCCAAGCACCAGGATCCTCGACCGTGGCAGGCTCATCCCGCGCTTCACCATGAGGCGGATGACCTCGGTGGCGACGTAGAGACCCATGTTGTCGTTGATGCGGCGGCCGGCCAGGATCATTTCCGGGTGGTACCCCATCTCCTGGGACTTGTGAGTCAGGTAGTAGGGGTCCACGCCGATGCAGTGGCCGCCAACCAGGCCAGGCCGGAATGGCAGGAAGTTCCACTTGGTGCCGGCGGCCTGCAGAACCTCGAGCGTGTCGAGCCCCATGCGATTGAAGATCAGGGCCAGCTCGTTGATCAGGGCGATGTTCACGTCGCGCTGCGTGTTCTCGATGACTTTGGCTGCCTCGGCGACACGGATGCTCGACGCCGGGTAGGTCCCGGCCGTGATGATCCGGCCGTAGAGGGCATCGACGAACTTTGCGGCGTCGGGAGTGGAGCCGGCCGTGATCTTGCGGATCGTCGTGAGCCGATGCTCCTTGTCGCCCGGGTTGATACGCTCCGGACTGTAGCCGACGAAGAAGTCCTGGTTCAGCTTGAGGCCCGAGACCTGCTCCAGGATCGGCGCGCAGTCGTCCTCCGTGCAGCCGGGATAGACCGTGGACTCATAGACAACGATGGCCCCCTTGCCCAGGACCTGGCCGACCGTGCGGCTGGCAGCGCGCAGTGCGCTGATGTCCGGGCGCTTGGCGGCGTCGATCGGGGTCGGAACGGTCACGATGTAGACGTCGCGCCCCCGCAGGGCCTCCAGCTCGGTCGTGAACTTCAGGTGCCGGGCCGCCTTGAGTTCCTCTGCGTCGGTCTCCAGGGTGAAGTCATTGCCGGCCTTGAGATCTGCGACGCGCTTTGGATCGATGTCGAAACCCACCGTATCCAGGTGCCGGCCAAACTCCACGGCCAGCGGCAGTCCCACGTAGCCGAGACCGACGATGGCGATCCTGGCGTCGTCTATCTTCTTGAAATTGGTCATATTGTTCTTGCGCCTGGCGCTGTTCTGAAGCCCCCGGATTGTCGCCGGGGACCGGGTTCGAAGGCCAACACACCCGTCACACTACAGCAGAAACGTAACGGCCAGCAGGGCCGTGGCCGCCATGGTATCGATGTACGGGAAAACCTTCATCCCGCCGGATTGCCGAGCCGTCGCCAAAGCGTCTTTCCGCCACTCTGCTTGTCCAGCAAGGCCAGGAAGCGTTCGTGTTCCGCCAGCTCCTCCGCGGAAGCGCGAACTATGTTGAGTGGCCGCCCGTCGCGCGACACGGGCCGCACGGCAGACTGGTGGACGGCGGTCTCGCCCGCGCCCTGGTCGAGGAGCAGCGCTGCCTGTCCGCCGGTCATGGCGAGATAGACGTCGGCCAGCAGCTGCGCGTCGAGAAGGGCGCCGTGGAACTCGCGGCCCGTGTTGTCCACGGAATAGCGCTTGCAGAGCGCGTCCAGGCTGTTGCGCTGCCCGGGGTGCAGCCGCCGGGCCATCGCCAATGTATCCACGACCGTGCACACGCCAGGTATCCGGGGCGCGTCCGCGCCAAGCTGGCGCAGCTCGGCGTTCAGGAAACCCACGTCGAAATCGGCGTTGTGGATGATCAGTTCGGCGTCCGCCACGAATTCGAGGAACTCCCGCGCGACATCCGGGAAGCGGGGCTTGCCCGCCAGCATCTCGGCAGAAATGCCATGGACTTCCTGGGCGCCCGGATCGATCTCGCGGTCCGGCTGCAGGTAATGATGGAGCGTGCGGTGGGTGCGCCGGCGATTGACCAGTTCCACACAGCCGAGCTCGATGACCCGGTGCCCCTTTTCCACTTCGAGGCCGGTCGTCTCCGTATCGAGAACGATCTGTCGCATGTTCGTTACCCCAACTCCGCTGCGCGCACTGCGGCGAGTACGTCATCCAGGCCCCGGTTGGCCAGTGCGTCTGCCCGCTCGTTCTCGACGTGCCCCGAATGCCCCTTCACCCAGTGCCACTCCACCTGGTGCCGGGAGGCCGCCTCCTCGAGCCGGCGCCAGAGGTCTTCGTTCTTCACGGGCTTCCGCGCAGCCGTCTTCCAGCCCGATGCCTTCCACTTGGGAAGCCACTCGCCGATGCCCTTCCTCAGGTACTCGGAGTCCGTGTAGACGGCCACGGTGCAGGGGCGCGTCAGCGCCTGCAGGCCTTCGATGGCGGCCAGGAGTTCCATGCGATTGTTGGTCGTGGTCAGGGCCCCACCGCACAGTTCCCGTTCGCGACCCTTCGACCGGAGCAGCACGCCCCAGCCACCAGGTCCCGGATTGCCGCGGCATGCGCCGTCCGTGAACAGCTCGACGTCGGTCACGCGACATTCCGAGTGGTCGGGTTCACCAGGCTGCCGACGAGCTGGGTACGGCGACGGAACACGGGGCGAATCGGCGTCATGGTGAAGACTTCCTTGCGCGCAACCAGCAGGTAGCAGCTGGCGAGGGGGTGCCAGTGCCGGTAGCGGGCCGGGGACTGCTGCCAGTCGCGGCCATCCCCCCCCTCGTCCGTTGCTCCCTGGCCCTGGGTATCCGCCGGACCAAAGGCGCGGTAGACAGGGGCTGACAGGTGGTGGAAACGGGCAGGCTCGACGTAGTAGTCGAGCAGGTGCAGCCAGTCCCGGAGCCGGTACTCGGACACCATTCTCCGGGCGCCCGCCGGAAATCTCCGGCCGGACAGGTAGTGGCGAACTCCCCACCATCCCCACGCATTGAAGCCGGCGATCACCACATGACCGTCGGGCCGGAGAATGCGGTCCACCTCCCGGAGCACTGCGTGAGGATCCTCGGTGGATTCCAGGATATGCGGCAGGAATACGGCGTCGACCGAATCGGTGGCTACGGCAAGGTCCTCCGGCGCGCTGACGAAATCGACGCCCGGCCCGCGCCTGGCAGCCACGACCGCGTAACGCCGGGTGCGGGCATACCGGCGGAAGATCGCAGGATCACCCCACGCGCCGATCTGCAGGAATTGGTCGCCGAAGATATTCTCGAATGCACCGGCAGCCTGACGCGCCTCGTCGCGAAGCAATGCCGTGCCGGTGCCAGTCTCGAGCCAGTGCGAACGCATGGGCCTATATTAGCCCAGGCACGGCGGTGGCTTTACAATGCCGCCATTCGAACAGTTTGGAAGTGAGACTCCCATGGGATTCCTAGCCGGAAAGCGCGCGCTGATCACCGGGGTCGCCAGCGATCGGTCGATTGCCTGGGGCATTGCGCAGGCGATGGCCCGGGAGGGTGCCAGCCTGGCCTTTACCTACCAGACCGAACGGCTGGGTGACCGCGTGCGGGAGATGGCGGCCGAGTCTGGCTCGTCAATCTGCCTGCCCCTGGACGTTTCAAGCGACGATGAAATCAGGCGGATGTACGACGCACTGTCGGCCAGCTGGACCAGCGTGGATGTCATCGTCCATTCCGTGGCGTTCGCTCCCAGGGACCAGCTCGCAGGTAGCTACCTGGAATCCGTGACTCGTGAGGGCTTCCAGATTGCCCACGATATCAGCAGCTACAGCTTTGCAGCCCTTGCCAAGTTCGGCCGGCACCTGCTCTCGCCGTCGTCTGCCCTGCTCACCCTGACGTATCTCGGCGCTGTGCGTGCGATCCCCAACTACAACGTGATGGGTCCGGCCAAGGCCAGCCTGGAGGCCAACGTGCGCTTCATGGCGGCTGAACTGGGGGCATCAGGAGTCCGGGTCAACGGCATCTCGGCAGGGCCGATCAAGACCCTGGCGGCAGCCGGCATTGGCGGATTCCGGTCCATGCTCCAGCACGTCGCTAACTCGACGCCCATCCGGCGTAACGTCACCATCGAGGACGTCGGCAACGCCGCTGCGTTCCTCTGCTCGGATCTGGCCGCCGGCATCACCGGGGAAATTCTTTACGTGGATGGCGGCTACAGCCAGGTTGGCATGAGCCTGTAGCCGCAGGACCGCGGCGGGAGGCTTACGGAGCGTCTTCTTCCTCGGCCTTGAAGAGGTCGGGAGCCACGACTACCTTGGCCGAATCGCGCAGCTGGGCGGCCAGGGCTTCGGTCTCACTGCCCGCGGCGCGTTGGGCCAGCGCCGCCTTGCGCTCATCGCGCTGCTGCTGCGGTATGCGCTCCGGCTCGCCCGGAATCACTGAACGGATCTGGAACACCACGTATGCGCCGCCCGCAATGCTGGCGCCCTGCACGACCGGCCTGCCATCGGGCTTTGGCGCCCGGAACACCGCCGCGAGGAGATCGGGCGGCACCGCAGGTGACCGCCGAGTCAGCGGGCCCGCCTCGGTAACCTGCAGCCCTTCGGCGGCCGCCGCGGCTGCCAGAGCCTCACCAGCCTGGGCGCGCTGGACGATCTTCTCGCCCCGGGCCGTCGCCTCAGTTGTCGCTCGCAGGGTGCGCAACCGGTCAACGATGTCTGCACGAACCTGCTCGAGCGGCAGCGCCGCCGGGGGCTTGTGCTCGGCTACCCGGGCAACGATGGCTCGGGTCTCGTCAAGCTCGATCAGCGGCGTGTTCTCGCTACCCTCGAGCACGCCCGGGGAGAAGATCGCCCGCACGAGATTGGCGTTATTGCCGAATGGACCACCGCCCGCGCGGGTGAACCCTTCGAAGCGGCGGACCGTCAGACCGGTGTCCTTGGCGGCGGGTTCGAGCGAGGTGGGATTCTCCAGGGCCAGATCGTCAAGGCGCTCGGCAAGCGCATAGAACTCGTCCTGGGCCTTCTGCTTCCGCAGTTCCTCGGTCAGCTGGTCGCGCACCTCGTCAAAGCTGCGCTCGGCGCCAGGGCGCAACTCCTCCAGCCGGATTATGTGATAACCGAACTCGGTCTTTACCGGTGCGGACGTCTCACCCGTCTTGAGGGCGAACAGGGCCTTGTCGAAAGCCTCGACGTAGTTACCCGGCGCAGCAAAGCCCAAGTCGCCACCACGGTTTGCAGACCCCGGGTCACCAGAATACCGGGCGGCCAGCGCGGAAAAATCCTCGCCGTTGGCCAGCTTTCCCGCAATCTCATCGGCCAGGGCTTTCGCAGCTGCATCGGTACGGCTTGCATCCACCGCCACGAGGATGTGGCGGGCACGGCGCTCTTCCGAAGTCCGGAAGCGCGTTGGGTCGGACTCGTAGGCCTTGCGCAGTTCCTGCTCGTCGGGCGTGTAGCCCCGCGCCATGTCCTGGAGAGAGACTTCCACATACTCGACGATCGCGCTCTCCGCCGACTGGAACTGGCCGGAATTCGCCGCGTAATACGACTGCACATCGACGTCAGTGACGATTACACCGGCACCGAGCGAGCGCGGGTCAAGAAGGACATAGGCGACGTCCCTGCGCTCCTGATCGAGGGCAATCAGCCGGCGAAATTCTGTGGGCGTAAAGAAGGAGCTCTGGACAATCCCGTCCTGCAGCTGGCGAATCGCAAGCAGCGACTCCTGCTCCTTTTCATACGCCGTGGGGGCGATCCCCTGGGCCGCCAGCGTGGCGTCATAGGCTGGCTTGGAAAACTGGCCACCGACCTGGAATGCCGGAAGGGCGCGGACGTAGTCCACCACCCGGTTGGCGCTTACGCGGAAGCCCGCATTGCGGACGAACTGCGTAACGGCGCGGCTGAGGACGAGGCCGTCGAGCGCCTCACGCTTGAGCTGCTCCTCGGCTTCCGGGGGCAACTCACCTCCGGCAGCCTGCTGCTCCGAGACGAGGCGATTCTGGTATACGCGCTGGAAATCGGCTGTCTGGATTTCCTCGCCATTGACCCTGGCGGCAAAGCCCGAGGACGATACCGTGAAATCGCTGCTGACAAAGGTGAGCGCCAGCGGCACTCCAATGATCAGGAGAACGGCGAAGGCCACCCAGCCCTGGAGCTTCTCCCGAATGTTTTGCAGCATCGACTCACGCGTTACGGTTGGTGGCGGAGTGGACGGGACTCGAACCCGCGACCCCCGGCGTGACAGGCCGGTATTCTAACCAACTGAACTACCACTCCACTCTTGTTTGAAACTGCACTTCCGAGTCACCGGAAGCTGACGCAAAAATCACGCTGGTCCGACGGCCAGCCGGGGCTGGTGGGTGCTGAGGGGCTCGAACCCCCGACCTTCGCCTTGTAAGGGCGACGCTCTTCCAACTGAGCTAAGCACCCCTTCGCTACAAGCGACCGCTACTGGCCTGGCGCCCGGCAAGCCACCTAAACGTCAGCGCCCCGTGCCAGCATCGTGTGTGCCAGTACGGGGCGCCTGGTCGTCAGCGCTCCGGCGTTAGCCGCCTAGTTTACGGCATCCTTGAGAGCCTTCCCAGCCTTAAAGCCAGGAACTTTGCTCGCCGAAATCTGGATGGTCTCGCCCGTCCGGGGATTCCGGCCCTGCCGGGCAGCCCGGGTCTTCACGGCAAAAGTCCCGAAACCGACCAGGGACACCTGCTTGCCGGCCTTGAGAGCCTTCGTGATGGCGCCAATGACCGCGTCCACCGCACGGGTCGCATCGGCCTTTGACAGCCCCGCGTCATCCGCAACCACTTCGATCAAGTCACCCTTGTTCATCAACATACCTTCAGCATTAGACGAGTTACTCCCTCGCCACTGATCCCACGGTCGACCAATCCGCCCCGGAAAAGCCCCTCTTTGAGCTGATCGGGGTCATTTCAGCCTGGTGATTTCAGTGACGTCCCCTAAATCCGGTGACGGTCGCTGCAAGAAAAGCCGCAGCCAGACGCTAGTCGAAAACCTTATACCAAGGCCGAAAAACGGCTGTCAACCGCGGTTCCCCGGCCCCGGCAACATATTTGCCCCGGTGTCGGGGCTGATTATCAGTGTGCGCGCACCCCGGTATCCGCCGGGTCCGCCTGGGCCTTCTGGGCATCGTCGCCCGGGATCGCCCTGCCCACGGCCTTCGGGGCAGGCATGTTCTGCAGTGTCAATTGCAGTACCTCGTCGATCCAACGAACCGGAACAATGTTGAGCTTGTCCTTGATGTTTTTCGGGATATCCGCCAGGTCCTTTTCGTTGTCCCGGGGAATCACGACCGTGGCAATCCCGCCACGGTGGGCCGCAAGTAGCTTCTCCTTCAGGCCGCCGATCGGCAGCACCTCGCCGCGCAGGGTGATCTCCCCGGTCATGGCAACATCACAGCGAACCGGAATGCCGGTCAAGGCCGATATGAGGGCCGTGCACATGCCGATGCCCGCGCTCGGACCGTCCTTGGGCGTAGCCCCTTCCGGCACGTGAATGTGCAGATCGAGCTTCTGGTGGAAATCCTCGTCGATGCCGAGCAGGACAGCGCGCCCCCGGATGATGGTCGTGGCAGCCTGAATTGACTCCCGCATGACCTCGCCGAGCTGGCCGGTATTGATCAGCTTGCCCTTGCCAGGCACGACTGCAGCCTCGATGGTAAGCAGTTCGCCGCCGACTTCGGTCCATGCAAGTCCGGTCACCTGACCAACCTGGTTAGTCTCCTCGGCGCGTCCGTAGCGGTAGCGTCGCACTCCGAGATACTTGTCGAGCCCCTTCGGCACCACGTGGGTAGCCTTCGTTTCCGGCTTCAGGAGATGCTGCTTGACGACCTTCCGGCAGATCTTGGCCAGTTCCCTCTCAAGGTTCCGGACGCCGGACTCACGGGTGAAGTAGCGGATGATGTCGCGGATAGCCGAATCGGAAATCGAGATCTCCCCGGCCCTCAATCCATTGGCCTTCATCTGCTTCGGCGCCAGGTAGTTGCGCGCGATGTTGAGCTTCTCGTCCTCCGTGTACCCCGGAATCCTGATCACCTCCATGCGATCGAGCAGGGGCGCAGGTATGTTCAACGTGTTCGCCGTGCACACGAACATTACTTCGGAGAGATCGAAGTCGACCTCGAGATAGTGATCATTGAAGCTGGCATTCTGCTCCGGATCCAGCACCTCAAGCAGCGCCGAGGATGGATCGCCGCGGAAATCGGTGGACATCTTGTCCACCTCATCAAGCAGGAACAGCGGATTGCGAACGCCGGTCTTCGCCAGATTCTGGACGATCTTGCCCGGCATGGAGCCAATATAGGTGCGCCGGTGGCCTCGGATCTCGGCCTCGTCGCGCACCCCGCCGAGGGACATACGAACGAACTTCCGGTTGGTGGCGCGGGCGATGCTTTGCCCGAGCGACGTCTTGCCGACGCCGGGCGGCCCCACGAGGCAGAGAATCGGCCCCTTCAGTTTCTTGACACGCTGCTGGACCGCGAGGTACTCGAGAATTCGCTCCTTGACCTTGTCCAGGCCGAAGTGGTCCTTCTCAAGGACCTGCTCTGCCTCGCCAAGTTCCTGATTGACCCGGGTACGCTTGCGCCACGGCGCCTTGAGAAGCCAGTCCACATAGTTACGCACCACGGTGGCCTCGGCGGACATGGGCGACATCATCTTCAGCTTGTTAAGCTCTGAAGTCGCCTTGTCCCGGGCTTCCTGTGGCATGCCGGCGCGGGATACCCGCTGCTCGAGCTCTGCGATCTCGTTCGGGGCATCTTCCATGTCCCCGAGCTCCTTCTGGATCGCCTTCATCTGCTCGTTGAGGTAGTACTCGCGCTGGCTCTTCTCCATCTGCTGCTTGACGCGGCCGCGGATCCGCTTTTCGATCTGCAACATGTCGATTTCGGTTTCTATGAGCGTCATCACATGCTCGAGACGCTCGCGAACGGTCACGATCTCGAGCACCTTCTGCTTTTGCTCGAGCTTCAGAGCCATGTGGGCAGCAACGGTATCGGCCAGGCGCCCGGGTTGATCGATGCCGGCCAGGGACGTCAGGATTTCGGGCGGGACCTTCCGGTTCAGCTTGACGTAGTTCTCGAACTGGGAAATGAGCGACCGCTTGAGGACATCCGCCTCGCGCGTCGTGACATCTAGCTGGTCCTCCACGAGGGTGATGTCGGCAGAGAAGAACTCGGCACCCCGGGTCTTGGTCAGGTTGGCCCGCGTGCCACCCTCGACGAGAACCTTGACCGTGCCATCCGGGAGCTTCAGGAGCTGCAGAATCGTGGCAAGCGTACCGACCCGGTAAATATCCTCGAGGGAAGGCTCATCGACATCAGCCTGCTTCTGGGCCACGAGCAGGATCTGCTTGCCGGCCTGCATCGCCTCGTCCAGTGCCTGGATGGACCGGGCACGGCCGACAAAGAGCGGAATGACCATGTGAGGGTAAACGACGACATCCCGCAGGGGCAGGATGGGTACGTTCAAGCGGTGCTGCGTTTCGGTGTCAGACATCATTTTCTCCTTGCTTCAGAGTCACGCCGGGCCCTCTCCGGGGAGGCCGGGCGGTGCAGCAGACTCACGCAGGCGGGGCCTGCGCCCCTCTCTAAAAAGGGTTACGGGGCAACCTAATTGCTTCCCGAACCGGCCGCCCTCCGCTCCTCCTGAACGGCTCGCAGCGGGGCGGTTTCCTCGGACTCGAAGATGATGTACGGCCGAGTCTCACCGGTAACCACCGCTTCATCGATTACGACCTTGCGGGCATTCCGCAGGGACGGCAAGTCGTACATGGTATCCAGCAGGATGCCCTCGAGGATCGTCCGCAGTCCACGGGCGCCGGTCTTCCTCTGCATGGCTCGCTGGGCGATGGCACGCAACGCATCCTCGCGGAACTCGAGTTCCGAACCTTCCATCTCGAACAGCCGCCGGTACTGCTTGGTCAGCGCATTCTTCGGCTCGATCAGGATGCTGATCAGCGCAGCCTCATCGAGCTCCTCCAGCGTCGCAACGACCGGAAGTCGGCCCACGAATTCGGGAATCAGACCGAAGCGAATGAGGTCTTCAGGCTCCACGTCGGTGAGCAGCTGCCCGATGGGAAACTCTTCGTTGCTCCGCACATCGGCAACGAAACCAATGCCGCTCTTCTGGGAGCGCTTCTGGATGATCTTCTCCAGGCCGGCAAAGGCCCCGCCGACGATGAACAGGATATGGCGGGTGTCAACCTGCAGGAACTCCTGCTGCGGGTGCTTGCGGCCGCCCTGCGGGGGCACCGAGGCGATCGTGCCCTCGATCAGCTTCAGCAAAGCCTGCTGGACGCCTTCGCCCGACACATCCCGGGTGATCGACGGGTTGTCGGACTTGCGGGAAATCTTGTCGATCTCGTCGATATAGACGATGCCCGTCTGCGCCTTCTCCACATCGTAGTCGCACTTCTGGAGGAGCTTCTGGATGATGTTCTCGACGTCCTCACCCACATAACCGGCTTCGGTCAGGGTGGTTGCATCGGCGATGGTAAAGGGCACGTTGAGCAACCGGGCGAGGGTTTCGGCGAGCAGGGTCTTGCCGCAACCTGTGGGACCAATCAGCAGGATGTTGCTCTTGGAAAGCTCGATGTCGTTCTTGCCACCGTCAGCGGACCGGTTCTCCAGCCGCTTGTAGTGGTTGTAGACAGCAACCGAGAGGATCTTCTTGGCCCGCTCCTGGCCGATGACGTACTCGTCCAGGACCCCCTTGATCTCGTGGGGCTTCGGCAGCTTGGCGCTGGTATGGTCCTGGCGGTCCTCGAGTTCCTCGCGAATGATGTCATTGCAGAGCTCGACACACTCGTCGCAGATGAACACAGAGGGGCCCGCAATCAGCTTGCGCACCTCGTGCTGGCTCTTTCCGCAGAATGAGCAGTAGAGCAGCTTGCCGTCGTCGCCTCGTCCGCGGGTTTCGTCAACCATGGCCGCCGGTTTCTCCTGCCGTGAAGCCCGTCACGGGAGCTTCATCTAACATATAGCACGCGTTCAGCGGGGCGTGCAAAATCCCTCGTCGTTTACCGCGAGTAGTTCACATCGCGCGGTCAATTCAGACGGCCTTCCTGGTCTCTCCGCGGCGTTCCAGCACGCTGTCAATCAGCCCGTACGCCACAGCATCAGTGCCGCTCATGAAGCGATCCCGGTCCGTATCCTGCCCGACTTGCTCAAGGGACTGGCCCGTGTGCTTTGCCAGGATGCGGTTGAGACGCTCCCGGACCAGCAGGATTTCCTTCGCGTGAATATCGATGTCCGATGCCTGACCCTGAAAACCACCCAGCGGCTGGTGAATCATCATGCGGGAATGCGGCAGGCAGAAGCGCTTGCCCTTGGCACCGCCCGCCAGCAGCACAGCGCCCATGCTGGCGGCCTGGCCAACGCAGATGGTGCTCACGTCGGGCTTGATGAACTGCATCGTGTCGTAGATCGACAATCCGGATGTGACCACGCCGCCCGGGGAGTTGATGTAAAGGTGGATGTCCTTGTCCGGATTTTCGGACTCGAGGAACAGCAGCTGGGCCACCACCAGATTGGCCATGTGGTCTTCCACCGGACCCACGACGAAAATCACCCGCTCCTTCAGGAGGCGCGAGTAGATGTCGTAAGCCCGTTCACCGCGCGCCGTCTGCTCGATGACCATCGGTACGAGACCGAGGGCCTTGGTATCCATGTCCATGCTTACCGTCCCTGTTGCGGTTGAGATGTCGCGATCACGCCCTAGCCGGCGACAAGCGCGCGAAAAGTCGTCGGCTTCGGCGTAATTGCAGCACGGCCAGCCAGCCAGTCAACCACCTGCTCCTCGAGCACGGAATTTTCCACCTGGCTGAGGAGCTGGGCCGTCTGGTAGTAAAGCTTCCGGATCTCGTCGGGCTTCTCGTAGCCGCGGGACAGCTGTTCGATGCGCTCCCGGACCCTTTCCCGGTCAACGACCAGTTCCTGCTCGCGAATCAGTGCACCAATCAGCAATCCGAGCCGGACGCGGCGTTCGGCTGTCTGACGGTAGGACTCGAGGGCCGGCGCCTGTCCCGCATCCGAGATCCCCAGGTTGCGCATCGCATCGGCCTGGAGGGAAGTGGCCTCCTGCTCGACGAGGATCACTGGAATATCTATTGGGTTGGCCTGCAGCAACTGCTCGAGCAACTGGCGTTTTACTTCAGCCTTTGCCCTCCCAGCGAATTCGTCCGCCATGTTCCGGCGGATGTCAGCAACGAAATCATCCCTGGAACCGCTCTCCACCCCGAAGCTGCGGATGAACTCCTCGTCGAGTTCCGGCAGGTGCTCCTCGGCGACCTCACCAACCTGAACGCTGAAGTCGGCCACCTGGCCGGCCAGAGCCTTGTTGGGATAGTCGGGCGGAAACCGCACCTGGATCTCCCGGGTATCGCCTGCCTTTACGCCGACCAACTGCTTTTCAAAGTCCTCGATCATTCGTCCCGCACCAAGAACGATCGTCACCTTCTCACCTGTACCACCCTCCATGGGTGCGCCATTCAGGCGGCCCTGGAAATCGACGACCACGCGGTCGCCATTCCTGGCATCCCGGTCCGTGGCGTGAAAGTGCCCGCGCTGGCGCCGCAGATTCTCCGAGATGAAGTCGATGTCCGCATCGTCAAATGCAGGCTCCGGCCGGGTGGCGGCAACGGCGTCGAGTCCATTCACCGCGACCTCGGGAAACACCTCGAAACTGGCCGTGTAGGAGAAATCTCCGCCCTTGGCGCCCGCGTCCGGGGCCGCGTCGATGTTCGCGTCGCCTGCGGGGCGCAACTGGTGGCGATTTACCGCCTCGTTGTATGTGGTCTGGACGATGTCTTGGAGGACTTCCCGGCGAACCTGATCGCCAAAGCGCTGCCGAATGACCTTCTCCGGCACCTTGCCCGGGCGGTAGCCCTTGATGTTGGCCGTTCGGCTGACTGAACGCAGCCGGGCCTCCACCTCGCGCTCGATGCGCTCGGCCGGAACGCGCACCTGCAGGCGTCGCTCCAGGCCCTGGCCCGTCTCCAGTGAAACTTCCAAGTCCGCCATCGGCTTATCGACTTCCTGAACCGTCTGCATTTTCGTGACTAATCCTGCTTGAGTGCACCCGCCCGAATCCTTGCAAGCAAGGCCTTGGGCGCAGGGCGTGGTGCGAAAGGAGAGACTCGAACTCTCACGGGTTGCCCCACAGGAACCTAAATCCTGCGCGTCTACCAGTTCCGCCACTTTCGCGCGTGGGGTCTTGAAGCGGCTTTACGCGCGGCATTATACCGGACGACCTCGGCTCCACCGGGGCATGGCACACGTTGGGGACATCCCGGCGTCGCAAGTCCCGAGGGCCCTCGCCGCACCTGGGCGGCGGAGGCATTAGTCATATATTACAAGTCTTTATAGGACATTCAGAGACCCGCTTGTCGGGTTGGCGGGCCGTCAGTCGCCGGTGCGGCTGAACTGCGGAAGGACGATTCCGCCTGTCCGGGAGGTGGTGGGCCGTGAAGGACTTGAACCTTCAACCAATGGATTAAGAGTCCACTGCTCTACCAATTGAGCTAACGACCCGTCGCACGATCGCGCCTGAAGGCGCTCCTACAAGGCACGGCACGAAGTTGGGGTGGACGATGGGGCTCGAACCCACGACCACCGGAATCACAATCCGGTGCTCTACCAACTGAGCTACGCCCACCATTGACCGATCGCATTATGGCGCGCCTGGCAGGACTCGAACCTGCAGCCCCCGGCTTAGAAGGCCGGTGCTCTGTCCGGTTGAGCTACAGGCGCTCCGCTTTCCCGGGAGTCGACCCGGCATTCACTCCCACGAATCGCCGAGGGGCCGGGTGGTCGGGGCAGACGGATTCGAACCGCCGACCCTCTGCTCCCAAAGCAGATGCGCTACCAGACTGCGCCATGCCCCGAACTTGTCCCGGCGCCGGCATTATAGCGTCCTGCCCGGCGCGACGGGCCACTGATCGGGGCCGCGATGATAAGGACCCCGGACGACAGCGTCAATTTGTGGGGCCGTGATAAGGTGTCGGCCGCCATGACCGCCCGCCTGATTGACGGCAAATCCATTGCCAGCGAGCTCCGCGGCGCCCTGCGCCAGCGGATCTCTGACAGGCAACGGTCGGGCCATCGCCCCCCCGGCCTCGCGGTCGTCCTGGTAGGGGATGATCCGGCCTCCAGGATCTACGTGCGCAACAAGCGCATGGCCTGCAATGAAGTGGGCATCATGTCCCGGGACTACGACTTGCCCGTAACTACCGGCGAGGCGGAGATCCTGACCCTCATCGACCAGCTGAATGCCGACCCGGAGATCGACGGCATCCTGGTACAGCTGCCCCTCCCTGCCCATATCAGCGAAATCGCCGTGATCGAGCGAATCGATCCCATCAAGGACGTGGACGGTTTTCACCCCTACACCGTCGGGCGGCTCAGCCAGCGCATCCCGGTGCTGCGGCCGGCGACTCCTTACGGCGTCATGGCGCTGCTCCGTCACATCGGCGTACCGGTGAAGGGTCAGCATGCCGTGGTCGTCGGAGCCTCGAATCACGTGGGCCGGCCGCTCGCGCTCGAACTGCTGCTTGCGGGCGCCACCATCACCGTGTGCCACCGGTTCACCAGGGACCTGAAGCGGCACGTCGGCGAAGCCGATATCCTTGCGGTCGCCGTGGGCAAGGCCGGGCTCATCCCGGGCGACTGGATCCGGCCGGGCGCCGTCGTCCTGGATATCGGCATCAGCCGGCTGGCCAACGGGAAGCTGGCAGGCGACGTGGTGTTCGACGATGCCCGCAAGCGAGCCGCCTGGATTACCCCGGTGCCTGGCGGTGTCGGGCCAATGACGATTGCGATGCTGCTGGAGAACACGCTGACCGCAGCAATTTCGGGCCCTGCCCTGCTCCAGGCCCGGGTCCTGGACGCGGGCGCATAGCCCCACCTCTACCAGTATCGGAACGGAGCCATGCCCTTCACCAGACGCCTTGCCCTGGCTATCAGCCTCACAGTGCTCTGTGCGCTCACCCCGGCATCTGCCGCCGAGCCCGTACAGGTGAAAGTCGAGACGTCCGCGGGTGATTTCGTTCTCCAGCTGGACGAGGCCCGCGCGCCACTCACGGTCGCCAACTTCCTCAAGTACGTCAACGATGGCTTCTACGCCGGCACCATCTTTCACAGGGTTGTCAATGGCTTCGTGATTCAGGGCGGCGGCTACACACCGGATATGACCCTGAAAACGCCTGGTCCCGGCCTGGTGAATGAATCAGGCAACGGGCTGACCAACCGGCGGGGCTCTCTGGCGATGGCGCGCACAGGGGAGCCGCACTCAGCCGATTCCCAGTTCTACATCAACCTCGCGGACAACCTGGCCCTGGACCCGAAACCGACGCGCTGGGGCTACGCGGTCTTTGGCGAGGTAATCCAGGGGCTCGAGATCGTCGACGAAATTGGCCACCGCGTGACGGGGAACCGGGCCGGCATGCAGGACGTGCCAGTGGAGCCGGTCATCATCCGCAAGGTCACGGTTCTGAAGACCCCGATCGCGAGATGACGGCGCTCTTCATTTCCGACCTGCACCTCGACGCCTCCAGGCCTGCCGCCACCGACTGCTTCCTGCGCTTCCTTGCCGGACCGGCCCGGGATGCCGGAACCCTGTACATCCTGGGCGACCTCTTCGAAGCCTGGACCGGGGATGATTCGCCGGGGCCCCACGAAATCGAGATCCTGGCGGCCCTGCGCCGTTATACAAGCACAGGCCGCCACTGCCAGTTCCTCCGCGGAAACCGGGACTTCCTCGTGGGGCAGCGCTTCGCGGCCGAGGCGGGTGCGGTGCTGTTGCCGGACGAGGCCCTGGAGGATCTCGATGGCACCCGCGTGCTGCTGATGCACGGCGACACGCTCTGCACAGACGACCATGCCTACCTGCGCTATCGGAGCCTCGTGCATAACTCCGTGGCACAGGCCGTCTATCTGGCACTGCCGGCTCGCGTCCGGACCGGAATCGCCGGGTACGCCAGGCGCCGCAGCTCAGCCGCCAATGCTGGCAAACCCCCTGCCATCATGGACGTGAATGCGGAGGCAGTGGTGGATGCCCTCCGCCGGCATCAGGTGCAGGTGATGATTCACGGGCACACGCATCGACCGGCGGTGCACGCCCTGCAGGTCGATGGGCGTATGGCGCGGCGGATCGTCCTCGGTGACTGGTATACCCAGGGCAGCGTCCTCCAGTGGACACCGGCCGGCCCGGAACTCCGCACCCTGGCCTTCGACTGAGGCGGCCGCCTCAGACAGCGGGTTGCCAGGCGAGCAATTCCTCGACTGTCTGGAAGCGTTCAGCTGGGAGCTTGGCCAGCATGCGCTGGACGAGGGGCTGGAACTCCCGAAGGGACATCGGCAGGCCAGGCAACGGTGATTGCCGGTGCTTGACGATCACGGCCATCGCCGTGTCCCCGTCGAATGGCTTGGAGCCCGTCAGCATCTCGTAGAAGATCACACCGAGACTGTAGATGTCGCCACGCACGTCGACAGGCTCACCGTGCCCCTGCTCGGGACTCATGTAGTAGGGAGTGCCGAAGATTGCGCCGGCGCCCGTAACCTCCGCCTGCAATGCCACCTGCTTGGCCAGGCCAAAGTCGATCAGGGCGATGGAGCCGTCGTCACGAAACAGGACATTGGTGGGTTTCAGGTCGCGGTGCAGGATGCCGGCCGCGTGCAGTACGCCCAGGGCGCCGGCGATGTCGCGCATCAGCCGGTAGGCCTCGTAGCGGTCCATCCCGGCGCCAATGCGCCGCTTCAGGCTGCCACCCCCGCAGTACTCCATGGCGATGTACGCATGATCGTCAGCGACACCGAAGTCGAGGATGCGTACCACGTTGGGGTGATCAAGGCGGGCCACCAGCTCGTATTCCCTGAGAAAGCGGTCGAGTATCTTCCCGGTGGACGAGTCGGCGACCTGGTGCAGGACCTTCAGCACGATTTGCCGTTCCGAACTGCGCTGGCGAGCGAGGTAAACGGTCGCAATCTCGCCGTGCGCCAGCTTGCGCACGATCTCGTAGTTCCGCGGAATCGGGTCGTTGCCGGGGCCCGCCGCCGGCTCGCCACCGCCATTGCTGATGGCGGCACCCCGGCCCTGCGCCTTCAGCGCCTCCTCGATAGCCTCGACCAGACGGGCGTTGCTGAGGCCCGGCTTGCCCACGTAATCATCGGCACCCGCTTTCACGGCGGCAACCACCTGCCGCTCGTCACCGCTGCCGACCACTACGATCGGGGGAAAACGGGGCAGCGCGCGGAACTGCCTCACCCATTCCACGGCGTCACCGCGTCCGCATGGGTGACCGAGAAGGATTACGTCGTTGCCGGCGCCAGAGAAGGCCTCGGGGAGGCGGCCCGAGAGCAGCGGGTCGTACTCGCGGATCACCGCATCGGGCCAGCGCGTGGCCACATGGTGCGAGAGCAGCCGACGATAGTCGGCGTGGTCGTCGATGATGAGGAACTTGAGCAGAGGCGCTAACCGGCGCGCAGGCGCGGCCCGGGGGTCAGGGGTGTGACATCGCCACCCTCCGGTTCGCGGAACTCGACCGGCCCTCGACGTTTCTTGCCTTCGCGCTGGCTCTTGGCGCGATCGGAACGCTCCTGCTCGAGGCGCGCAAGGTACTCGGGACTGACGTCGCCCGTGACGTAATGACCCGAGAAACAGGAGGTGTCGAAATGCGTGATGTCACCGTTATCGTAGCGGACTGCCCGGATCAGGTCGTCAAGGTCCTGGTAGACCAGCCAGTCAGCGCCGATGAACTCCTGCACCTGCTGCTCGGTGCGACCGTGGGCCACGAGCTCGCTGGCGGCCGGCATGTCGATGCCGTAGACGTTCGGGTAACGCACCGGAGGAGATGCCGAGGCAAAGTACACGCGCCGGGCACCAGCCTCGCGCGCCATCTCGATGATCTGCTTGGAGGTCGTCCCGCGGACGACGGAGTCATCCACCAGCAGGACATTCTTGTCCCGAAACTCCAGGTCGATTGCGTTGAGCTTGCGACGAACCGACTGACGGCGCTGGTCCTGCCCCGGCATGATGAACGTTCGACCGATATAGCGGTTCTTGATGAACCCCTCCCGGTATTTCACGCCAAGGCGGTGGGCGACCTCGAGGGCGCTGGTGCGGCTTGAATCGGGAATCGGAATGACCACGTCGATGTCGTGATCGGGACGCTCGCGCAGGATCTTGTCGGCGAGTCGCTCGCCCATGCGCAATCGGGACTTGTAGACGGAGATCCTGTCGATGATTGAGTCTGGCCGGGCGAAGTAGACGTACTCGAAGATGCACGGCGTGTAGCTTCGCCGCGCACCGCATTGCTGGCTGTGCAGTGTGCCGTCGCTCTCGATGATCACCGCCTCACCGGGCAGGATGTCCCGCACTACCTCGAAGTCAAGGGCGTCCATGGCCACGCTTTCGGAGGCCACCATATGCTCGACCCCGCCCCCGGTTTCCCGCCGGCCCATGACCAGCGGCCGGATACCGTGCGGATCGCGGAAGGCCACGATGCCGTAACCGATGACCAGCGCTACGACTGCATAGCCGCCCCGGCAGCGGCGGTGGACGGCGGCGACGGCTGCGAATATGGCCTTGGGCGTTACCCGCTCGTTGTCCTGGCGCTGCAACTCGTGGGCAAAGACGTTCAGGAGGGCTTCAGTGTCGGAGCCAGTGTTCAGGTGGCGGCGGTCCTGCTGCACGAGCAGCGCCTTCAATTCGTCGGAATTGGTGAGATTGCCGTTGTGCGCGAGGCCAATGCCGTAGGGGGAATTCACGTAGAACGGCTGGGCCTCGGAAGAATTCAGGGTGCCGGCCGTGGGATAACGGCAGTGGCCGATGCCGATGTTGCCGCGCAGTTCTTCCATGTGGCGTTGCTGGAAGACGTCGCTGACCAGCCCGTTCTTCTTGCGGGTGCAAAGGGTGCCATTGGAGTCGGTCATGATGCCGGCGGCATCCTGCCCCCGGTGCTGGAGGACTGTCAGCGCATCATAAATGGCCTGATTGACAGGCCGATGGCCGACGATGCCAACGATGCCACACACGTTAGAGCCGGACTCCTTGTTGGTTGGCCAGACGCTCTTCCGCCACGTCCCGCAGCTCGGCCCCTACTGCGGCCGCATACGGTAGCAGCTTGGACTCCCGCCACCAAGGCTCGGCAGCAAACCCGCCCAGGTCGAGGGCCAGCACGAGGATGCCGGCGAGCACGACGCCCCGGGCGATCCCGAACAGCATACCCAGAACCCGATCGGTGCCGGTTATGACGCTCCGCCGGACGAAATAGGTGACAACCCAGGCCAGGACGCTCCCCGCAAACAGCACGCCCACGAACAACGCGAGCCGCCCGGCCCAGAGCTGCCACAGGGAATCGTCGAGGACCGTCGTGAAAAGGCGCGCAGCCTGCTGCCCGAAACGGGCCGCACACCACAGTGCCGCAACCCAGATGACGAGGGAAAGCGCTTCCCTGATCAGGCCGCGGAGGACGCCGACCAGTCCCGACACGAGGAGCATCCCCAGGAGGATGTAGTCGAAAGTGCTCATTTCAAGGTCCCGCCAGGGGGATCCGCGCCGGGCAAGGCGTGTCGGCCGGCCTATTTGCGGCCAACCCGGCCACCCTTGAAGCCGGCTGCCGCCAGGCGCGCGGCGAGGGCCTCGGCGCTGGCCTTGTCTGGCTCCGGACCGGCGCGAACCCGGAACAGTGTGCCACTGGATCCACCGCCACCCTGCACCGACACGCTGAACCCCTTCCGCTTCAGGTCAGCGGCCAGGCGCTCTGCATTTTCGCGCTTGGAGAAACTGCCCAGCTGGACGAGCCAGTCCCCGCTGGCGGCACCCGCTGCCTGCGCCAGCGATTCGGGTGAGGTAACCACCGGCTCGGTTGCTGGCGAGCCCGCCGGCGCGGCGGCGACGGGCGTCGGCTCGGAGTCGGGGAGCACCATCCCACCAGCCTCCTCGACCACCGGAGGTTCCCCGGCCGGGGCCGCGGGTTCCGGCGGGGCCGGTACTGGAAGCTCGCGGCTGGGACGGCCCTGGACGGCCGTGGGGACCGGGGGTTCGCGCTCGGCACCATCCAGGCGGATCGTGTGGGTCCGCAAGTCGATGGCCTCCTCCACCGCCGGGTGGGTGATGGTGGCGCCCGAGTCCGGATTGCCGTCGAGGATTGCCGGAACGACAAGCACCAGCACCGCGAGCAGGCAAGCGGCCCCGACCATTCGTTCTGCGAGCTGGCGGTCCATGAAGACTTACATCCGGGAAGAGTTTTAGTATAAACCAAGCCACCGGAGGGCGGGCGCGACGATCCGGAACGAGCCACAGACCACGATCCGGCCCCCGGCCGGGGTCAGTTGCCGGGCCCGCTCGAAGGCGCCCGCCGGCGTGCCAACCCAGCAGAAATCGCTCACCCCCGCGGCTGCCATGGCGCTGCGCATCAGGGCTTCGGTGCTCGCTCGCGGGTCATCAAGACCCGTGACGATCCAGCGCGCGGCCACGGACCTCAGTTCGCCGACGAACCCGGAAATCGCCTTGTCAGCGAGGAGCGAAACGACGACCGTTACGTCGCGACGGCCGCCTGGCAGTGCCGGGAGCGTACCGAGCTGGTCACGCAGCACTGCCGCCGCCTGGGGGTTGTGGGCGACATCCAGGATCCACTCGTGCTCGCGGCGCACCACCTGGAAGCGGCCCGGCGGGCTGGAGCGCAGCAGCACAGGGTTCAGGAACGGCGCGGTCAAGGGCAGCGGGGGCGCGAGACGGGACAGCAGGGCGAGCGCCACCGTCGCATTCCTGAACTGGGCGGCAGCCCAGTGGCTGGGCGCCATCAGACCTTCGATGCGCTCCACTCCTCCGTTCCCGGGCCAGGACCAGGTCCAGGCGTCACCCGCCGGGTCCCGAGTGCAGCCAAAGTCACAGCCGAGCGAGCGCAGGTCGGCGCCGATCAATGTCGCCCGCGCGCGGATTGCGGCGGGGACCGGCTCGTCGCCAAAGAGCGCCAGCCTCCCGGGCCGGAGTATTCCCGCCTTCTCCGCCGCGATGGCCTCGATGGAGTCGCCCAGCCACTCCTGGTGATCGAGACCGATGGTGGTGATCACTGCGACGTCGGCATCCACTGCGTTGACCGCATCAAGGCGGCCACCCAGGCCCACCTCCAGCAGCCACGTATCGCAGCCCGCGTCAGCGAAGCAGGCCAGGGCCGCCAGCGTACCGAACTCGAAGTACGTCAGCGGCAAGCCGCCCCGGGCCGACTCGACCCGCTCGAACGCGCGGATCAACACCGCGTCCTCGACCGGGTTATCCGCGATCCGGATCCGCTCGTTGTAGCGGACCAGATGCGGCGACGTGTACAGGCCGGGATTGCCGCCGCTGGACCGAAGGACATCGTGCAGGAGCGTGATCGTGGTGCCCTTGCCGTTGGTTCCGCCGACAGTGAGCACGCGGCCGGCGGGTGGCGCGAGCGCCAGGCGTTCAAGGACCTCCCGCACCCGGTCGAGGCCCATGTCGATGGGCCGGGCATTCAGCGACTCCTGCCACCGAAGCCAGTCGACGACAGATGAAGGGCGTGTCATGAGTGACGGATCGCGGCCGACTGCCGCGGAGTCATGGCCGGAAAGCTCCGGCAGGTGGCGGTCAGGCCGGGCTGTCCGGCGGTGGCGCCTGCTTCAGGAACTTGGCCAGGAGGGCGGCAATCTCGGCCCGCAGCTGGCGCCGGTCCACGATCATGTCCACCGCACCGTGATCCAGCAGGAACTCGCTGCGCTGGAACCCCTCCGGAAGTGTCTCGCGCACCGTCTGCTGGATCACGCGCGGCCCGGCGAAGCCGATCAGGGCATTGGGTTCGGCGATATTCACGTCCCCCAGCATTGCGAGACTGGCGGAGACGCCGCCAGTCGTCGGATCGGTCAATACCGAAACGAAGGGCACCCGGGCTTCCGCCAGTTCGGCCAGCGCCGCGCTGGTCTTGGCCATCTGCAACAGGGAATACAGCGCCTCCTGCATGCGCGCGCCACCGCTCGCGGAAAAGCTGATCAGCGGGTGCCGGTTCTCCCGGCTCCAGGCGGCGGCCCTGGCGAACTTCTCGCCCACTACGGAGCCCATCGAACCGCCCATGAACCGGAACTCGAAGGCGCAGGCCACCACCGGCTGGCCCTGGAGCAGGCCGGTCATCGCAATGAGAGCATCGCGCTCCCCCGTCTCCTTTTGCGCCTGGGCGATGCGGGTCCTGTAGGGCTTGCTGTCCTTGAAACGGAGGGGGTCGTGGGGGCTGAGCTTCTCGGCGATTTCGCGGCCTGTCCCCGGGTCCAGGAACACCATCAGCCGGTCGCGCGCCACCAGCCGCATGTGATAGCTGCACTTCGGACAGACTTGCAGGTTGCGCTCGAGCTCGGCCCTGTAGAGCTGGGCGCTGCACTGGGGGCACTTTATCCAGAGACCCTCGGGGACCGAACGCGTACGTCGCTCGGTCTTGATGCGCGAGGGCAGGACCTTTTCGTACCACGTCATGCGCGAATCATAATCAAGTCCGGCGCAGCGATCACGCCAGACTGGCCGGGAGGGCCGGGGCCGGGAGTTCCAGGTCCGCCGGGTAGTGGACCGCCGCGAGGTAGAGGCCCTGGGGCGGGGCCGTGGGCGCCCCGAGGCGGCGATCCTTCCCAGCCAGCAGGTCCGCCAGCCATTGCGGCTCTGCTTCGCCGGAACCCACCCGCACCAGTGCGCCGACGATATTGCGCACCATGTGGTACAGAAAACCATTGGCGCGAACCTCGACGTGCACGCAGTCTGTCGTCCGCCTCACCACGAGCCGCTCCAGCCTGCGAACGGGACTCCGGGCCTGGCAGCCTGCGCCGCGGAAGGCGGAGAAATCGTGCTCCCCCAGCAGGTTCTCGGCGGCGTTGGCCATGGCACCTGTCTCAAGTTGACCTCGAAGGCACCAGGCGCGGTCCCGGTCGATGGGGGAACGGACTTCGCGATTGACGATCACGTAACGATAGGTGCGGGCCATGGCGGAGTACCGGGCATGGAAGTCCGCGGGAACTTCCCGGATCCACTGCAGGGCCACGTCCGGCGGCAGGTTGCTGTTCACACCCAGAAGCCATGAGCGCAGCGACCGTCGCGCGGAACTTTCAAAGTGAATTACCTGGCCGCAGGCATGTACACCCGCGTCCGTGCGGCCGGCAGCCGCCGTGGTCACGGGCTCGTTGGCCACGATGCCGATGGCAGCATTGAGGACGTGCTGGACGCTGCGCGCGTGACTCTGGGTCTGCCAGCCGAAGAAGGCGCTGCCGTCGTACTCGAGCCCGGCTGCGAAGCGCTGGGCAGTCACGCCTCGTTCTCCAGTGGCGACCGGTCAGTCCGTCAGGTCGTCGAGCAGGCGGCGGGCTTCCTGGCGTTGGGCAGAATCGCCCTCTTCAAGGACTTCATTGAGGATGCTGCGTGCGCCGTCCGGGTCGCCCATGTCCACGTAGGCCCGAGCGAGATCAAGCTTGGTACCAACCTCGGTCATGGTGGGGCCTTCGGGCCCCCGGCGCCTGCCGGTCATCACGGACGTGGGCTCGAGGTCCTCGGCCTTGTCGTCACCGATGTCGAAGTCG
This sequence comes from Gammaproteobacteria bacterium, assembly GCA_040080965.1. Lineage (GTDB taxonomy): Bacteria > Pseudomonadota > Gammaproteobacteria > Steroidobacterales > SHZI01. The sequence goes on from JBEBHH010000002.1 coordinate 65,971, forward strand.
ACCTGGCTGAGTTCGGCCGAGGCGTCGCCCAGACTGGCCGGAGCGGCCCGCGGCTGCTCAGCCGTGTCGTCGACAACCCGGTGCTCCGCCGTGTCGCCGGTCGAATCACGGCCAGTGGCGCGGCCGGCGGCACTCTTTTCCATGGCATTGCTGAACGCCGGAAGGTCGAGAGTGCCCTCGTCGAGGGCCATGCCGCGCATCTCCGCCGTCGAATCGGCGTCCAGCCCCTGGAGCAGGTCGGAGCCGTCGTCGTCCTCCGTCGAGCCGATATCGAAAACAAAGTCCTCGTCGGCCGGGGTGTCGGCGCCCTCGATGGCGTCGTGGACACCGGTTCCGAGTTCGCCAGCGGCTTCATCGAGGCCAGTGAGGTCGAGCCCCAGGTCCTCGAGGTTGATCTCCTCGGTCTGGTCACCGCCACCCTGCCGACGGGAATCGGCGGCGCCCGGCCGGAGGCCCGGGACAGCGCTTTCGAGCGTCGGTGTCTCGAGGGTGCCGCCACCGGCGGCGGTCTCCACCGTCGGCGTCTCGATGGTGGGCGTCTCCATCGTGGCCGCGCCGAGGCCGCGGGACTCGATGGTTGGCGTTTCCATGGTCGGCGAGTAGTCGCCGCCGTAGGGCGCCTCGATGGTCGGACCTTCCGTCGACGAGGTGCGCCCCTGGCCGCCGGCCGCGCCCTCGTCGGCCGTCCCCAGGTCAAAATCGAGCAGGTCCGATGACGGACCCTGGCGGGCCGCGGTCAGGTCGAGATCGAGACCGTCGGCTTCGCCCTCATCGAACGAGATATCCACGCCACCCTGGTCATCGGCAACACCAAGGTCGATGCCGACATCGCCCGTGGCGCCGACGGCTCCGGCAAACAAGGCCTCGCCCGGGCAGATCTGCTTGCCCATGATCACGACCTTGTTCCAGTCGGGATCCGAGGCGCCCTTCTGCTGGCGCTGGAAGGTCTGGGCTTCCTTGAGGAAGGCCGCCTTGTTCTCCCAGATGAAATAGACCTCGAGGAGCTTGAGTCGCAGGTCGCGGCGGTCCGGGCTGTCCCGCAGGGCGCGTGTCAGCAGCTCGGCAGCCTGGTCATACAGGCCGTAGGCCATGTGGAAGTCAGCTTCTGCGACGACGTCAGCCTGGTCGAGCTCGACGGCGCCCTCCGTGCTGATGGTCCGCTCGAGCGGCGTCTCGGTGTCGGCGTCGGCGTCGCGGGCCGAGGCACGTCCCGGCGCCCCGGTGACCTGGGTCCTGTCGGCCGCGCCCTCTTCGACGCTGTAACCGTCGCGGCGAACCAGCGGCTGCGTGCTTGCGGCCCCGCTCCGCATGTCGCCGCGCAGGTCGTTGTCAAAGCGGCTGGAGCCCTGGTCCGACGCCGCCATACGGCGCCGGCCGAAGACGAGGAACAGGCCGGCCAGCAGGCCCGCAGCAGCGGCTACCAGGAACCAGACATTGAACAGGAGACCGGTGACGCTACTCAGGAAGCCGCCGCCCTTCGACCGCTCGCTGGCCGGTCGCCGTGCGGGCTTGCGCTCGGCGGGCGCCGGCTCGTCAGCCGCAACGGGCGCCGCTGCCGTGCTGTCGGCCGGGACTTCCGGTGCGGCGGCCGGGGACTCCGGGGCAGTATCAACGGGAAGTTCGGCCGGAGCCACGACGGTGGCCGGAGGGGCGGCCGCCGCGGGCGGAACATCCGCCGGGGTGGCCAGGGGCGCCGCAGGCGTCCGGCCCTCGAGCTGGCTGACACGGTCCTGGAGCGCCTTGAGCTGGCCGTCCTTGACGCTGAGCAGGCGCTGCTTCTCGGCCAGTTCGCGCTGGAGCGCGGCCTTGTCACCTGACGGGACAGTGCCCTGCCCGGAGCCGGCGCCGGCGCCGGCGGACTCTTCGGCGGGCGGCACCAGCTCGAGGCGTGCGGGCTCGGCGGATTCGGCCGTCGCGGCGCTACGCCAGGCTTCGTCCTGTCGTTGCACTTCGCTGGCAGCCTCGCGGCCGGAAATTACCGCCACCTCGCTGCCGGCAGGCACCCGCAGGATGGCACCGCGCCGCAGCCGGTTGATATTGCCGGCAAAGGCCTCGGGGTTGGCCCGGTAGATGGCCACCATCATCTGGTTCAGGGACACGCTGCTGTCGGCCCGCAGGCGCTCGGATATGCCCCAGAGGGTTTCATTGGAGCGGACGGGACCGTAGGTGTCACCGTCGGGACCCGAGGTGATGCTGCCGCCGGCAGGGGCCTCCGACCGCGCGGCCGGTGGGGCCGCGGGCTCGCGCCGGATCACGGGCGCGGGTGCAGCGGGTCCGGCCGCGGCAGGAGGGGCCGCGGCCGGCGACGGAGCGGACTGGCTACCGCCGGCGAAGGCCGGCGGATCCAGCAGCACCGTGTACTCGCGCAGCAGCCGGCCCTGGGGCCAGCCGACATCGAGCAGGAGGGAAATGAACGGTTCGCTGACGGGCTGGGTCGACGTCACCCGGACGACGGCCCGGGAGCCTTCGCGCTGGACCTGGAAATTGAGGTCATCGAGGAACCGGGGCCTGTCGAGGCCGAAGCGCTCGAAGGTGGCGGCCGGAGCCAGCTGGACGCTGAGCTGATTCAGCTCGTCCGGGGATTCAGCCGTGACCGGAATCTCCGCCACGAAGGGCTGGTTGAGCGCCGACCGGAGCGAGATTTCGCCGAGGCCAAGGGCGCCGGCGGTCAACGGTAGAAGTCCCGCCAGCAGCGGGACTGCAGCGAGTCGAACTCGTGGCATCACCAATCCCCGATTGAGCCGTCAGCACCACCCCTCATCGGGGAGCCCAGGTAGCCGATGGCCTAGAACTAGAAGTGGTTCCAACTATAGCCGATATGGTCCCGCCGCGTAAGGCGGAGCCGCCCGTTTCTGGTGGTAGTCGCGGATGAGCAGTTCGGCGATCCGGAGATTGATGCGCACTCAGGAGCGGGTGGGGCCCTGCTCGACTGCCGGCGTCAGCGGCTGCACATCCGCGTTCTGGGCCCGGTGCCTCAGGTAGTGATCCATCAGCACGATCGCCAGCATCGCCTCGGCGATGGGCGCCGCGCGCAGCCCGACGCAGGGATCGTGGCGGCCGGTCGTCGCCACCTCCGCCGCCTCCCCTTCTTCATCCACGGTGTCGCCCGGCAGGCGGATGCTGGAGGTCGGCTTCAGCGCCATGCTCACCAGGATTTCCTGGCCCGTGGATATCCCACCCAGGACGCCGCCGGAAGCGTTGCGCCGGAAGCCGGCGGGCGTGATCTCGTCCCGGTGTTCGGTACCCTTCTGGGCCACCACGGCAAATCCCGCCCCGAGCTCGACGGCCCGGACGGCGTTGATGCCCATCATCGCGTGGGCGATGTCGGCCTCGAGCTTGTCGAACACCGGTTCCCCAAGTCCCGCCGGGACGCCGCTGGCGATGACGTTGATGCGCGCGCCGATGGAATTGCCCTCCTTGCGCAGCGCGTCCATGTAGGCCTCCAGCTCGGGAACCCGGGACGGGTCGGCGCAGAAGAACGGGTTGTCGTCCACGGTGGCGAGGTCCACCACGTCGAGTACCAGTGGTCCGAGCTGGCGCAGGTAGCCGCGGATCTCCACGCCCAGGCGCAGCTGGAGGTACTTGCGGGCGATGGCACCCGCCGCAACCCGCATGGCCGTCTCCCGCGCCGAGGATCGCCCCCCGCCCCGGTAGTCCCGGATCCCGTACTTCTGCTGGTAGGAATAGTCGGCGTGGCCAGGCCTGAAGCGATCCTTGATCTTCCGGTAGTCACCCGACTTCTGGTCCACGTTCTCGATCAGAAGCCCGATCGGCGTCCCGGTGGTGAGCCCTTCGAACAGGCCGGAGAGGATCCTGACCGTGTCCGGCTCGCGGCGCTGGGTGGTGTGCCGGGACTTGCCGGGACGGCGCCGCTCGAGGTCCTTCTGGATATCGGCTTCGGCCAGCGGCATCCCGGGCGGGCAGCCGTCGACGATGCAGCCGAGCGCGGGCCCGTGGCTCTCGCCGAAGGTCGTGACCGTGAACGACTTGCCGATGGAATTGCCGGACATTGCTGCTCTACTCGCTATGGCGGGTCTGACTCGCCGGACCCGGGATCGCCGGACCTGGAATTACCGGCCCTGGAATTATCCGACTGGGGCAGACCGACCCGCAGGTCTGCGGCGCTGACCAGGGCAATCCCGTCCCCGCCCTGGAGGAGTTCCGGCCAGAGGAAGGGCACCTTGGGAAACCGGTCTTCCAGAATGGCTGCGCCTGCCCCGACCTCCAGCGCCAGCCAGCCGTGCGGTGTCAGAAAGCGACCGGCATGGTGCAGGATTCTCGCCGGCGTTTCCATCCCGTCGGTGCCCGAAACCAGCGCCTGGCGCGGTTCATGCCCGTACTCCGGCGGGAACGTGGCCACGTCGTCCTCCGGCACGTAGGGCGGGTTGCTGACGATCAGGTCGAACCGGCCATGGAGACCCGCGAACAGGTCCGCCCGGACCAGCTCGACCCGGTCAGCGACGGCGTGGCGCTGCACGTTCCGGGCGGCGACCGCCAGCGCGTCGGCAGAAATGTCCGTGGCGACGACGCTGCTGCCGGGAAAGGCCAGGGCGAGGGCCACCGCGATGCAACCGCTGCCGGTTCCTATCTCCAGGATGCGGCGGACGCCGGCCACATCCAGCCAGGGCTCGAATCGGCCTGCAATCAGTTCCGCGAACGGCGACCTCGGAACCAGGACGCGCTCGTCCACGTGAAAAGGCAATCCGGCGAACCAGGCCTCCCCGGTCAGGTACGGTAGTGGTCGGCGGGTGGTGACCCGTAATCCGAGCAGCGCATCAACCGCCTGGCGATCCGTGTCCGGCACCGGCTTCCGGTAGGCGCGGTCGGCGTCCCCGTGGTCGAGGCCCATCACGTGGAAGACGAGAGCGGCAGCCTCGTCACGCGCATTCCCGGTGCCGTGGCCGAAGAACACCTGCGCCTCGTCGAGGCGGGCCGCGCACTCGCTGATCAGGGCGCCCACCGTGCCCGCACCGCGCTGCTTCCCCGCGCGCCCTCGTGCGCCGCCCGGCCGTGCTGTCATGTTGCGCCCACCGCCTGCTGCCATACCGGCGTATAGAATACGTCGCCGCCGCGCCCGGGAACCCGCCACAGATGCTCCCCTCCCTGCTGGACCAGCTCTTCGTCCTTTTCCAGCGCCTGTTGCCCGAACGGCAGCTGGGCCGGGCAGTCCGTGCGCTGACCCGCAGCCGCACGCCCTGGCTGCGCAGCCTGCTAATCCGGTCTTTCGTGCGCATCTACCGGGTAAACCTCGCGGAGGTGGAACATCCGGAACCCGAAGCGTGGGAGCACCTGAACGCCTTCTTCACCCGGCCCCTCCGCGCCGGCGCGCGGCCGGTTGCACCGGGCGCCCTCACCGTCGTGAGCCCGAGTGACGGGACCCTCGAGGAGGTCGGCTATGCCGAGGAGGGGCAATTACTCCAGGCCAAGCGCTTCCGCTACCGGATTGCGGATTTCCTCGCCCTGGATGCCGCCGCAGCGGAGCCCTTCGCGGGCGGCGCGACGGCCACGATCTACCTCGCGCCGCATGACTATCATCGGGTGCACTTGCCCCTCGGCGCACGCGTCACGGGGACGGTCTACATCCCGGGCCGCCGGTGGGCCGTGAATCGCCGGACGGTCCGGACGGTGCCCGGCCTCTTTGCGGCCAACGAGCGCGTCATCGTCTGGTGCGAGAACGACGCCGGTCGCTTCGCGGTGGTCCTCGTCGGGGCCCTGAACGTGGCCAGCATCTCCCTGGCCTGGAGCGGCGAAGTGCCGCCTGCCGGGCGTGTGGTCCGGACGAGCCTGCCCGCGGCCGACCCCGCCTTGCAACTGCCCACCGGCAGCCTGCTGGGGCAGTTCAACCTGGGTTCCACCGTGGTCATCGTCGCGGAGCGCGGCATGTTCCGGTGGGACCGGAATCTGGTGACGGGCGCACCGGTCCGGATGGGTGCCCGCCTCGGCCAGAGTATTGGCCAGGGCATCTGCCAGGGCCTCCAGGGCGACCCGGATCTACGGAGTTCAGGCTGATGCACTGGCGACCCGGAGCAACGTGGGCCACCCTTCGGCGGCGCGCAAGCCTCCTCGCGGCGACGAGAAGCTTCTTTGGTGACCGCGGCCTCCTCGAGGTGGAGACGCCGGCATTGGTGCGCCATGCGGTAACGGACCCGCACCTGCAGAATATCCGCGCGGAATTCGGCAATGGGCAGTCGTTGTACCTGCACACGTCGCCCGAGTTCCACATGAAGCGCTTGCTGGCAGCGGGTGGGCCGGACATGTGGCAACTCGGCAAGGTCTTTCGCGATGGCGAGGCCGGGCGGCGCCACGAGCCCGAGTTCACGCTGCTGGAGTGGTATCGCCACGGCTACACCCTGCAGCAGATGGCCCGCGAAACCTGTGACCTCCTGCTGGCCCTGGCGAAGGCGGCGGAACGCGCCGGCGCCCCTGCCACGATCAGCACACCGGCGCCGGTGTGGTGGACCTACGCCGACCTATTCCAGTCGGCGCTGGGCTTTGATCCCCTGGTCGCCGGGGAGAGGGAACTGCAGGACCGCGCAGGCACATTGCTCGGCGCCAACGCCATCGCGGGTCTGCGGGCCAGCCTGGGCGACGAGCCCACGTTGTGGCTCGACCTGCTGATGAGCCACGCGGTCGCCGGGCACCTGGCCGACACGGGGATCGCAGTGGTCACGGGTTACCCGGCTGCTCAGGCCGCGCTGGCCCGGCGCGACACGGCCGACCCGCGCCTGGCCGAGCGCTTCGAGATCTTCTGCCGGGGCGTGGAAGTGGCCAACGGGTACAGGGAACTGACGGACGCCCACGAGCAGGAAGAGCGGTTCACCACCGACCGCGCCTTTCGTGCGCGCCTTGGCCGGTCGGACGTGGTGCCGGATCCGCGACTGCTGGAGGCGCTCCGGCACGGCCTGCCCGACTGCGCCGGCGTGGCCGTGGGCTTCGACCGCGTGGTGATGGTCCTGCTGGGCCTGGCTACGCTTCAGGAAGGGATTACGTTCCCGGTGCTGGAAACCTGACCAGCGGCGGCCTGCCCGGTGGGCGGAACGGAAGTGCTTACTTGACCCGCGAGACGTAGGCGTTCGAGCGGGTGTCGCACTTGATGACTTCGCCCTCGTTGATGAACAGGGGCACCTTCACTACGGCGCCGGTCTCCAGGCGCGCGGGCTTCAGGCCCCCGGTCGCGGTGTCGCCGCGGACGCCGGGATCGGTTTCGACGATCTTGAGTTCCACGAAGATGGGCGGCACGACCGTCAGCGGCACACCGTTCCATAGCGTGACCGTGCACGTGTCCTGTTCACGGAGCCACTGCTTGGCCTCATCCACGGCAGTAGCACCGGCCGGCAACTGCTCGAACGTCTCAGGATCCATGAAGTACCAGAGGTCGCCGTCGTTGTAGAGGTACTGCATGGGCCGGTCCATGACGTCGGCGGACTCGATGGAATCACTGTTGCGGTAGGTCTTTTCCACCGTGCGACCGGTGCGCAGGTTGCGGATGCGGACCCGGTTGAACGCCTGGCCCTTGCCGGGCTTGACGAACTCGTTGTCGACGACGGTGCAGGGATCCCCGTCGATCAGTACCTTGCTGCCGCCCCGGAGATCACTCGCGCTGTAACTGGCCATAAAAACCCATTCATTTGAGTAGCCGGGTATTCTAGCCTGAACCATGCTTCCCGCCAGACCTCAGGTAACTCCCGGGCCAGCCAGTCCGCAACACTGGCAGGCGGAACTCGCGCGCGGCTTCCGGGATACGGGCCAGTTGCTCGCCGCCCTGGGCCTGGACGCGTCGGATTGCCGCCTGGCGCCGGGGCCGGCAGCAGCCTTTCCCCTGCGCGTCCCGCGTGGATTCGTGGCACGGATGCGTCCAGGCGACCCGCGCGACCCGCTCCTGCTCCAGGTCCTCCCCGCCCCCGCCGAGGCGCAGCCGGCCGACGGTTTCGTCAACGACCCGGTGGGTGACCTGGACAGCGCCCGCACACCGGGCCTGCTGCAGAAATACGCGGGCCGCGCCCTCCTGATAACCACCGGCGCCTGCGCAGTCCACTGCCGTTATTGCTTCCGGCGCGAGTACCCCTATGGCGAACAGAGCGCCGCAGCCGGTCATCTCGAGGCCGCAATTGAGACAATTGCAGGCGACCCGTCGCTCGAGGAAGTGATCCTGAGCGGCGGCGACCCGCTGGTGCTCGCGGAACACAGGCTCGAGGGCTTGCTGACGGTGCTCGACGAACTGCCCCACATCCGGCGCATCCGGCTGCATTCCCGCGTCCCCGTGGTGTTGCCCGAGCGTGTCGACCAGCGGCTCCTCGGATTCCTTGGCAGTCTCAGCACCCGTGTCGTGCTGGTGATCCATGCGAATCACGCCCGGGAAATCGACTTGCCAGTCGCCAGTGCGCTGCGCGCACTGGGAGCAGCCACGGGCCCCGTCCTTAACCAGTCTGTGCTGCTCCGGGGCGTCAACGATTCACCGGAAGCGATCATCGACCTGTCACTCGCCCTTTTCGAGGCTGGCGTGATTCCCTACTACCTGCACCAGATGGATCCCGTGGCCGGCGCCGCGCACTTCGTTGTTTCAGATGCGTGTGCGCTGCAGCTGGTTTCAGCTGCGGTGAGGTCGCTACCCGGATATCTCGTGCCAAAACTGGTCCGTGAGATCGCAGGCGCCCCGGCCAAAACGCTGCTGGGAACTTTCGGCGCGACATAATTCCAGCCGCGCCACATAATCGGAGGACGGTCACATAATCCCACCGCACCGCCCTGCAGAATTCCGCTCCGTTAGAGGGACTCGGCAGGTGTGGAGTTGGGCAGTTCTGTTGGCATACCGCTGATCGTCGTCAGCCGCAGCGACGATCACGCCACGACGATCAATTCCATTCTCCGGGACAGCGGGCATCCGGTGCACTGCCTGCGGGTCAATGATCTGGCGACTCTCAGCGACCAGCTGAAGTCCGCCCCGCCGGAAATGGTGTTGTACTTCGACGGCGACACCGACGTTGACTCCGCCGCTGCAACCGCCGCCATGGCGCTCTGCTCGCCACCTCCGCCCCTCCTGCTGGTCCAGGGTCGCGTTGACGAATCCACAATCGCCGCCGCAATGAACAATGGCGCACGGGATGTGGTGTCCCTCACCAACCGCGACCGGCTGCGCGCCGTCGTCGGCCGCGAGCTTCACGCCCACCGTCTGCGACTTGCTCTCGAAGGTGTGCTCAGCTCCGCTCGCCAGTACAAGCAGGAATTGCGCAGCCTGATGACGGGCGCGTCGGAGGCCATTGCAGACGTGCACGAGGGCATCATCGTCGCAGTGAATCCCGCCTGGGCCGCCCTGCTCGGGGTCCCGGCCGAGGACGAGCTGATCGGCCAGCCCTTCATGGACCTCTTTCGGGAGGCTGACCAGGCCACCCTGAAGGGCGCGCTCGTCGCCTGCCTCAAGGACAAGTGGCAGGAAGACGGCGTCCTGCCCGTCGTTGCCTACGGCAAGGATGAATCCGAGGTCCCGCTCGAGTTGCGCCTCCGGCGAGTGACTGTCGAAGGCGATCCGGCCGTCCGGGTCGTCGTCCCCGGCGACCGCCAGCCGGACCAGGCGCCAGAGGACCTGCTGGAGCAGGCCGTGGCCAAGGACCCCTCCACGGGCTTCTTCCAGCGCCACTACTTCATCGAACGACTGACCGGCCGCATGGCGAATCAGCAGGAAGGGGGAATCAGGGCGCTGGCCTATATCCGCCCTGACCACTTCGCCAGGGTCCAGTCCGATGTCGGCCTCCTCGGCACCGAGGCGCTGCTGATGAGGCTGGCCGAGCTGCTCCGGGAACTCATGCAGCCCGGCGACCTCTACGGCCGGTTCGGGGGGACGATGTTCACAGTGCTCGTCGAGCGGGGCACGATGACCGACGTGCAGGCCTGGGCCAACCAGCTCCGCAAGGCGGTATCTAACCAGGTCTTCGAGGTGGACACGCAGTCGACCTCGATGACCTGCACTATCGGGCTGTGCGAGGTCCGCCCGTCGGACCAGAACCCGGCGGAACTCCTGGCTGAGGCGGAGCTCGCCTGCCGCAAGGGCCGCGATCAGGGGGGCAACCGGGTGGTGCTCAGCGACAGCACGAGCGTGACCGAGCGCCTGCGCCAGACCGATACGCTGTGGATTGCCCGGATTCGCGCCGCGCTGATGCAGAACCGGTTGCGGCTGGTGCATCAGCCCGTCGTCGGCCTGCATGAGGAAGTCCAGGGGGTCCTCGATACCCGGGTGCGACTGATCGACGAACAGGGCGAGCCCGTACTGCCCGCAGACTTCATCCCTGCGGCGGAGCGCGCCCACATGATGAAGAACATCGATCGCTGGGTGATCGGGGCGTCGTTCTCCTTCTGCGTGGCGCGCCAGCCAAACCTGGTCTTCGTCCGCCTGTCCCGCGACTCCGTCCTGGACGACTCGCTCCTCGAATGGCTGAAGGCCAGGGCCCAGAGCACGCGCCTCAAGCCGTCGCAGGTCTGCTTCCAGATCAGCGAGGAGCTCGTCCTGCAGCAGCTGAAGCAGAGTAAGGTCCTCGCAGACAAGCTCCGCGAAAACGGCTTCCTGTTCGCCGTTGACCACCTCGGAACGGGACGGGACTCGACTCAGCTTCTCGGCCACCTGCCCATGCAGTTCGTCAAGGTGGATGGCAGCCTCATGCAGGGCCTGCACCGGGACAAGGACCTGCAGAAGCGGGTGGGCGACATCGCCGCGCGGGCCCGCGAATTGAAGATCAAGACCATCGCCGAGCGCGTCGAAAATGCCAACACCATGGCGGTGCTGTGGCAGCTCGGGATCGCCTTCGTCCAGGGGAATTTCACCCAGACGCATGGGGTGGTGCTGGGCGACGCCGGGGCACCTGACCAGCAAGCCGCTGGCTGAGGCCCGACGTGCGTTCAATCACACTCCGGTGGCACGCCCCGGCAGCGGGTTGCCACGACATAACAGAACGAGACATGGGTCGTATACCCGCAGGCCTCCAGATGGTCTCTTAGCGGCTGTCACACAAGGGACTTCAGGGCCTACCCATGCGCCGACTGCGCCAGCCAGTTCGAACTGCAAACAACCTGCTTCGCCTGGCCATCCGGCGGGTGCCGGCGGTCCCGGCCCTGACGGGCTCCCTGCTCCTTGGACTGGCGCCGGCCGGGCAGGCCCTCACGCTGGGCGATATCAACGTCCTCTCGAGCCTTGGACAACGGCTCAATGCCACGGTGCCGGTACGCCTCGGCGCCGGTGAATCACTGGCCGGTGCCTGCGTCTTCCCCGGCCAGGATCGTTCCGACCTGCGCCACGTTCCCGGCGCCCAGGTCTCGGCGCCCCAGGCGGCGCGCGAAGGCACCTACGAACTGCGGGTCACGAGCGACACCGCGCTCTACGAACCCATGTACGAACTTGAACTGAAGGTGCAGTGCCCCGGTGCTCCTGTCATGGTCCGCCAGTACGTCCTGATGCTGGACCTGCCAGGGGCCGTTGCAGTCGGCACGACCGACGCCGCCACCCGGCCCGCGACCACCCCGGTGCTGGCAGACGCCGACGCCGTCGCACCGCCGATCAGTTCGGCTGCAGCCAGGCCGCGGACCGCCGCCAGCAGTCCGGCCAGGAAGATCGAGGCCGGCTCGCGCTATCGCGTGGCCGAGGGTGACACGCTGTCGGCCATCGCTTCGCGCGTGCAGGGCCGGACCGGATCCCGCCAGGCCATGGCTGACTCGATCCAGGCCGCCAATCCCTCAGCCTTCATCCGGAACGACGCCAACCTGATCAAACTGGGCAGCGAGATCGTCATCCCGGCCAACCCGGCAGCACCAGCTTCCGCGGCACTGCCATCAACGGCAGCACCGCAGGGCGCCACGGACACGCTACCGGCGCCTGCGGGCGTACCGGCGCCGACGCTGCCCCAGGTCCTGGAATCCGTGCCACAGGTCCAGGCGCCCGCCGAAACGGCACCGTCCCCTGGAACCGCGGCTTCTGCGCCCGAAGTGCTGGCGACTCCGGCGCCAACGTCGGCGTCCGTACCGGCTCGCACAGCCGCCCGTAAACCGGCCGCGCCCACCGCAATTGACTCCGAACCCCTGGCTGCCGAGGAGCCCAATCCCGTCGTCGCGGCCGGCGCTGGCATCGTCTTCGGCCTTCTCGTAAGCACCCTGCTCTGGTTCCGCGGCCGCCTGCCGGCGCGGAAGCGGGCCGTTACCCCCCTCCCGGGTCGGAACGATGAATCGACCGCGCCGGAACCGGCGGAGTTTGCCACGACGCCCGCACCGCTCGTGACGCGGGCGTCCGAGCCAGGGTTCTCCGTCTCGTTCACGCCAGCGGCAGACGACCCGCTCGCAGCCGTGTTTGCCGACGATCGCGATGCCGGCTATGCGCCGCCCCCCGCCAAGGCTTCACGGAGCGCCGTGACGTCTGCTCCGGTCCCCAGTGAGGACATCACGTCGGAGCTCGAGGAGCTGTTCGACAGCACGGACACCACGATCCAGAAGCGCCTCGATGCCGAAAAGACGATTGCCGCAACCGCCTTCGGTGCCGAGGCAGACGACTTCGCCCCGCCCGAAGCGGGCAATGATGTGGACTTCCTGGTTGGTGAAGCAACTGGGGAGGAAGCAACCCTGCGGGCAGACACAGTCGATCAACCCCGGCCGGACCTGTCAGCAACCGCGCAGTCCCCGACCGTCGACCTCCGCACACTGGCCTCGTCGGCAACCAGCGACCAGCAGCAGGCTCAAACCCTGCTCGAGGCGCTGACCCTGCTTGAACGGGACTACGAGGAAGAACTTACCGCGAGCCAGGTACTGGACATGTCAGCGGTGAGAGACGCCCTGGGACACGATGCCGACGAGCCGACGCAGATCAGCGACACCAGGATTCGCGAGGCGTCCGCCAGGAAGAAGTCGCGCTAGCTGGCGCTCGCCACCGCAACCCGATCGATCTTCCTCCAGCCCCGGGGCAACAGGCCGCCGCGCTGGCTGCGCGCGCCCCGGTACTCCGCCAGATCCTTCGGAGCCAGCGTCATCGTGCGCTGGTTACTGAACAGCAACAGCGACTGTCCGGGCTCCAGCACCACGACGGCGGTCAACTGCTCCTCGCCTGCCTTGAACTTGCGGGACGAGATGCCAAAGATCTTGTTGCCCTTGCCACGGGGCAGCTCCGGCAGCTCAGCAGCAGGGAATACCAGGAGCCGGCCCTCGGAGCTGAGCGCGGCCACCAGCGCAGCCCCCGGAAACTCCAGGCCCGCTACCGGTGAGGGAATCAGCACGTCCCCACCCTCGGGCACGCGCAGGCAGGCCTTTCCGGCGCGATTGCGGGAGTGCAGTTCGCCAAGCCTCACGAAAAACCCGTAGCCCGCATTACTGGCCACCAGCCAGCGCATTTCGGGATCGCCCAGCAGGACGCCACGGAAACTGGAGCCAGGCGCAGGATTGAGCCGCCCCGTGAGCGGCTCTCCCTGCCCCCGCGCTGACGGCAATGAATGGGCGGGCAGGCAATAGGCGCGGCCCGCGCTGTCGAGGAACACGGCCTGCTGGTTGCTCTTCCCCGGAGCGGAACTCAGGTAGCTGTCCCCGGACTTGTAGCTCAGGCTGACGGGGTCGATGTCGTGGCCCTTGGCGGCCCGGACCCAGCCGCTCGTCGACAGCACCACCGTCACGGGCTCGCTCGCCACCAGCTCGGTCTCGGCGATGGCCTGGGCAGCCTCCCGCTCAACGATGACCGTGCGCCGTGCATCCCCGTGCTTTTCCGCCAGGGCCAGCAGCTCATCCCGGATCAGGTTCTTCAGCTTCACCGCGCTCTTGAGAATCTGCTGCAGGCCGTCCCGTTCCTTCGCGAGCTCCTTCTGCTCGGTCCGGATCTCGATTTCCTCCAGCTTGGCCAGCTGCCGCAGCCGGAGGTTGAGGATCGACTCGGCCTGGGCGTCGCTGATGCCGAAGCGCTTCATCAGCATGTCCTTCGGCTTGTCCTCCCTGCGGATGATGCGGATCACCTCGTCGATGTTGAGGTAGGCGATCAGCAGGCCCTCGAGGATGTGCAACCGGTCCTCGACCTTGGCCAGGCGATACTGGAGACGGCGCTTTACCGTGCCAGTGCGGAACTGGAGCCACTCGGCGAGCAGCCCCTTGAGGTCACGGACCGACGGGCGGCCGTCGAGCCCGATCACATTGATGTTCACCCGGAGCGTGCGTTCCAGGTCGGTCGTGGCATAGAGGTGGCTCATCAACGCCTCGACGTCCACCTTGCCGGACTTGGGCGTGATTACCAGCCGTGTCGGATTCTCGTGATCAGACTCGTCGCGGAGGTCTTCGACCAGCGGCAGCTTCTTCGCCTGCCGCTGGGCATCAATCTGCTCCAGCACCTTGCTGCCCGAAACCTGGAACGGCAGGTTGGTGATGATGATGTCATCCTCATCGCGCTCCCAGGTGGCGCGGAGCCTCAGGGTGCCATTGCCCGTGGCATAGATTTCGTTGAGCTCCTTGCGCGGCGTCACGAGCTCGCCGCCAGTGGGAAAGTCCGGGCCCTTGATGTGCTGACAGAGCTGCTTGACGGTGGTGTCGGGCTCCTCCAGGAGGCGCACCAGCGCAGTGACGACCTCGCGCAGGTTGTGGGGCGGGATGTCCGTGGACATGCCGACCGCAATGCCGCTGGTGCCATTAAGCAGCAGGTTCGGCAGCTGCGCCGGCAGCAGCACGGGCTCCTGGAGCGTGCCGTCGAAGTTCGGCGCCCACTCCACCGTGCCCTGGTCGAGCTCGTCCAGCAGGATCGCCGCGTAGGGAGTCAGGCGCGCCTCGGTGTAGCGCATCGCCGCAAAGGACTTCGGGTCGTCGGCCGAGCCCCAGTTGCCCTGCCCGTCGACGATCGGGTAGCGGTAGGCGAAGGCCTGGGCCATGTGGACCATGGCCTCGTAGCACGCCGAGTCCCCGTGCGGATGGAACTTGCCGATCACGTCGCCGACCGTGCGCGCCGACTTCTTGTGCTTGGTCGCCGCCAGCAGGCCCAGCTCGCTCATGGCGTAGATGATGCGGCGCTGGACAGGCTTCAGGCCGTCGCCAATGTGCGGCAGGGCCCGGTCGAGAATGACGTACATCGAGTAATCGAGGTACGCCTTTTCCGTGAAGGTGCGGAGCGGGAGCTTCTCGACGGTATCGAACTGCAGGCGGTTCTGCAGGACTGCCGGGGGGCCGCCCTTGCCGGATTTCGACGACGATGACTTTCGGGTACCCATTGGCGTCAGATCTCGGCCAGGTTGCCCTTGGTCTCGAGCCACGTCCGGCGGTCTCCCGAACGCTTCTTGGCGAGGAGCATGTCGAGCAGCTGCTCGGTGTCATCGCTGGCGTCGATCGTCAGCTGCACGAGCCGACGGGAGTCGGGCAGCATGGTAGTTTCCCGGAGCTGCAGGGGATTCATCTCGCCGAGGCCCTTGAAGCGGGTCACCGTGGGCCTGGCGCGGACGCCTTCGGCGGCCAGCCGGTCGAGGACGCCCTGGCGCTCCGCCTCGTCCAGCGCGTAGTACACGTCCTTGCCAACATCGATCCGGAACAAGGGCGGCATGGCCGCGTAGACGTGGCCCGCACGGACCAGCTGGGGAAAGTGCCGGACGAACAGCGCGCAGATCAGGGTGGAAATGTGCAGCCCGTCCGAGTCGGCATCCGCGAGGATGCACACCTTGTGGTAGCGGAGGCCGGTGAGATCGGCGCTGCCCGGCTCGGCGCCGATCGCGAGGCTGATGTTGCTGATCTCCTGGGAGGCCAGCAGTTCCCCCTGGTCGACCTCCCAGGTGTTCAGGATCTTCCCGCGAAGGGGCAGGACCGCCTGGAACTCCCGGTCGCGGGCCTGCTTCGCGGAACCGCCGGCAGAATCGCCCTCCACCAGGAAGACCTCGCAGCGTTCCGGATCCGTGCTGGTGCAGTCGGCCAGCTTGCCGGGCAGCACGGGCCCGCTGGTGATCTTCTTGCGGATGACGACTTTCGCGGCCTTGGAGCGGCGCTGGGCGGCGAGAATCGCACGCTCGGCGATCTGGTCGCCGGCATCCGTGTGCTGGTTGAGCCACAGCGAGAAGGAGTCCTTCACGACGCCACCTACGAAGGTGGCGCACTCCCGGGAGCTGAGGCGCTCCTTGGTCTGGCCCGAGAACTGGGGCTCCTGCATCTTGACCGACAGCACGTACTGCAGTCCGTCCCACACGTCGTCCGGGGACAGCTTCACGCCCCTCGGCAGCAGGTTCCGGAACTCGCAATAGTCACGCAGCGCGTCGGTCAGGCCGGTACGCAGGCCGCCGACGTGGGTGCCGCCCTGGGCCGTTGGAATCAGGTTGACGTAGGACTCGTTGATGGCCGGCATGTCGGTGTCGGCCCAGGCAATGGCCCACTCCACCTCTTCCCGCTCGCCCTTCATGCTGGCTGCGTAGGGCGGGCCCGGCACCAGCTCCGCATCCGGCAGGCTTTCGGAGAGGTATTGCCCGAGTCCACCCTCGTAAAGCCACTCGTGCTGCTGCTCAGGCTTCTCGACCTCGAAGCGGATGCGCAGCCCTGGGCAGAGCACCGCCTTGGCCCGCAAGACGTGCTTGAGGTCGTTGACTGCGAACTTGTCCGTATCGAAGAACTTCGGATCTGGCCAGAAGCGCAGGGTCGTGCCGGTATTGGCCTTGCCGACGGACCCGACCTGCTCGAGCTTTCCGGTGCGTTCGCCGTTCCGGAAGCTCATGTTGTACTCGTGGCCGTCACGCCGGATCCAGACCTCCAGGTTCTTCGACAGCGCATTCACCACCGACACACCCACACCGTGCAGGCCACCGGAGTACTGGTAGTTATTGTTGGAGAACTTCCCGCCTGCGTGCAGGCGCGTGAGGATGAGCTCGACCCCGGGGATCTTCTCGGTGGGGTGCTTGTCCACCGGCATGCCACGCCCGTCATCGGCCACCTCGAGGGAGCCATCGGCGTGCAGCTTGACGTCGATGCGCTTGCAGTGGCCGGCGAGGGCCTCGTCGACGCTGTTGTCGATGACTTCGTGGGCCAGGTGATTTGGCCGGCTGGTGTCCGTGTACATCCCGGGGCGACGGCGCACGGGATCAAGGCCGCTCAGGACCTCGATGTCAGCAGCTTCGTAGCTCTTGGCCATCGGAATTCAGGAAAAATCCAGCAACGCGCACAACAACGGGCGGAATCTTAGAGCACCTGCCGGATTAAGCAAGGAAGGTTGCGGAACGGCGTTGCCGGATGGCGACGCAGGCGCGTCAGGCGAGGTCGGCGATCAGCGATTCGCGCAGCAGCTCCGGTATGGAGGCGACCCGCACGGTCAGTTCGGGGTGATCCACTCCAGCCGACACGCCGTCACCGGCGCGCAGGGCCCGGATCGCGGCGCCGGACAGTTCGAAGCGCAGGAAATGCACAGCGGACGTCTTGGTCTCGTTGGCCCGGTCCATGTCCTCGTCGGCGATGGCGTAGACGGGCGCCAGCGCGCCAACCTGAACCCAGACCCGATCCTCGACGCCCCGGAGCCGGCCGAGGGCTGCCCGGCGTTCATCCTCGCCGGGATACTCGATCAGGAGGGTCGCCTTCCAGTTCGTCCCGTCGGGGATCAGGGGATTGTAGGCATCCAGCTCGGACTGGATGTCCGCCTGCTCGAAGATACGCTCGGCCCGGAGCATCTCCTGGACCTGGTAGTGCATCGTCAGCCGGTCCTCGAAGGACAGCGTGATGTGCTCCCCCAGGGCCAGCCGCCGGTGAGCCTTGTGCTCGATCACCCGCTCGCGGAACTCCGGCCGCAATCGCGCGTAGGTCTCCAGGGGGTACAGGTCTGTCCGCGTCAGCTTGTCCATTGGCGACGGATCAGATGCCGTAGGCCTGGCGGAGCAGCTGGATCGGGTGCGGGTGATCGCCGCGATTGGCAAGTCCGGCGACCTGGGCGCCGGCCATGGGGCAGTCGCTGCAGAAGTGGTCGGCACCGCTCGCCTGCACCTGCTCGGCGACGGGGGTGGCGATCTTCACGGACGCTGCCCTGAACTCCGTCTTCACGCCGTAGGTACCGTCGTGGCCGGAGCAACGCTCGATCGGCTCGACCGTCGTTCCTTGCACGAGCTGGAGCACGTCGCGGGTCTTGAGGCCAATGTTCTGCACCCGCAGGTGACACGGCACGTGGTATGAGACCTTGCCGAGAGACTTCGCAAAGTCCGTGCGCAGCTTGCCGCCCTTGTGGCGCAGGTAGAGGTAGTTGAAGGGATCGAAGAAGGCGCGCCCGACCGCCTGCACCCGGGCATCGCCAGGGAACATCAGCGGGAGTTCCTGCTTGAACATCAGGACGCAGGACGGCACGGGCGCCACGATGTCCCAGCCCTCCGCCACCCACCGGGCGAGTTCGGGCACGTTGGCATCCTTGGCCCGGGCGACGGAATCGAGATCGCCCAGCTCCAGCTTGGGCATGCCGCAGCACTGTTCAGAGCCCGCCAGCTGCACGGTGATGCCGTTGTGACGAAGCACCGCCGCCAGGTCCTCCACCATGTCCGGGAGGTTCCGGTTGCCGTAGCAGGTGGTGTAGAGGATGACCTTGCCGCTGGTGCCATTCACAGCCTCCACCGGCAGGGCAGGAGCGCCCTGGCGCGCCAGGCGCTGGCGCGCCGAGTCGCTTTCATAACGCGGAATCGGCGCATCCCGGGCCACACCCAGGGTCTTCTCCAGGAGGAGCCGGCCCACCTGGTTGCCGTTGACCGCATTGACGATCTCCGCCACCACGGGAATTCCCGCGATATTGCCCACCTGGTCGGTGGCCGACAGGATGCGGCTGCGGAGCGGCGCGCCCTCCTCCCGGAAACGCACCGCCTTCGCGCGCAGCATCAGGTGGGGAAAGTCCACATTGAAGGGATGGGGCGGAACGTAGGGGCACTTCGACATGTAGCACATGTCGCAGAGGTAGCAGTGATCCACCACGTCGGCGAATACGGCCTTGGGAACGCCGTCCAACTCGCCCGTGGCGGAGGCATCCACGGCATCGAAGAGCGTGGGAAAGGCGCTGCAGAGGTTGAAGCAGCGGCGGCAGCCGTGGCAGATGTCGAAGACCCGCTCGAGTTCCTTCTCCAGGGAGTCCCTGCTCCAGAAATCCGGCGATTGCCAGTCGAGCGGGTGGCGGGTGGGTGCGTCGAGGCTGCCTTCACGGGTGGCCATGGAGATTCCCTCGGAGGACGTGGGCCGTTAGAGGGAAACGCCTCGCGGCGAACCCGCAGGTGCCGGCCGGCGCACCGCATTCGCTTCGGCGGCGCCGGCCGGAGTTCCGCAATTGCCTATTTGCCGAGGGTATCCAGGGCCTTCTGGAAGCGGTTGGCGTGGGAGCGTTCGGCCTTTGCGAGGGTCTCGAACCAGTCGGCGACCTCGCGGAAGCCTTCGTCACGTGCCGTCTTGGCCATGCCGGGGTACATGTCGGTGTACTCGTGGGTTTCGCCGGCGATGGCGGCCTTCAGGTTGTCGGACGTGGGACCGATCGGCAGTCCCGTGGCGGGATCACCGACGTCCTTGAGGTAGTCCAGGTGGCCGTGGGCGTGCCCGGTTTCACCCTCCGCCGTCGAGCGGAATACTGCGGCGACGTCGTTGAAGCCTTCCACGTCGGCCTTGGCTGCGAAATACAGGTAGCGGCGGTTGGCCTGGGACTCGCCCGCGAATGCCGCCTTCAGGTTGCCTTCGGTCTTGCTGCCCTTGAGTGCCACTTTGATTTCTCCTTGGCGGTGTTTGAAGCTGGTGTTTAGACTTGGTCTAAATATAGGAAGCTGGCGTCAATTCTGTCAACTGGTTTGACCCCCCTGCTGCCCTGTGCAAACCTCGCGCCGATATTCGCTGGCAACCAGGCATTTGGATGAACACACCCCGACGCAAGCAACCAGCCAGGAACGTTGACCTGGAAAAAAGCCTCGCCGAGCTTGAGTCAATCGTCGAGCAGCTGGAGTCAGGGGAACTCCCACTCGACAAATCCCTGAAGGAGTTCGAGCGCGGCGTGCGCCTGAGCCGGGAATGCCAGGGCGCGCTGAAGGATGCGGAGCAGCGGGTCCAGGTGCTGATGGGCGGCGAGCTCAAGGACTTTGCGTCGGACGGGCCGGAAGCGGCGGGAGACCCGGAAGACGACGAGCCGCTCTAACCCGTGCCCGGTTGTCCCCGACGCCCAGGAAGATCTCGCGAAAGCTCACGTAGACCAGGGCGCCGAGAAAGCAGTACAGCAACGGCACCGCCGGCGGCAGCAGCAGGACGGTGATCACCGGCAACAGGATGAAGAGCAGGCCGACGCCCAGCATGGGCCCCAGGTTCTTCATCTGGGCGGCGACGCCGGCCTGATAGGCGGCGCGAAACGGCAGGCCCAGCAGGGTTGTGCAGGGAAACTGCAGGAGCGACGTGAGGCCGGGAATATTCAGGCCGAAGAACAGCAGTCCCAGCGCGTATGCCGAGTAGACGAACACCTGGCGCAGCGCGACAAACCAGTTCTCCGAGAGTGCCGTGACCACGTTCCTCTCCGTGTAGACGACGTGCCACCAGGGCACTCCGGGACGGGCGAGGAACAACACCCACACCAGCGCGCAGGCCACCGCGATGACGACGGAGAACAGCACCAGGCTGGGCCCGTGCCGGCGCAGGGTGGCGAGCACGTCCGTCAGCGATGCGGCGTCGGCCTGGTCGAGACGGGCGGCGACCAGGATGCTGCCGAAGAAGGCCATCAGCGCAAGGACGCCGCTGACGAGCGGCAGGCGTTGCCCGGCAAAGATGGCGAGACACAGCAGCAGGATCAGCCCGAGCCAGACGCTGAGCCCGCGGGCGATGAGACGGAGGGCCTGCACGCTCCAGCGGCGGAGCGCGCCGGGGGACGCCTGGCGGGGTTCGATGACCATCAGGCCAAAGTATCACCCCGGTCGGTGCGGCTGAACCGCAGGGCTATTCCGGCTGGACGTTGGCGCCCTGCAGCCGGCGGATCAGGGTCCGCAGGAAGACCTTGTTGAATCGCAGCTGGCACTCGGTGGACACCTGCTCGAGCATGGTCGAGCTCACGGACAGCACGGTTACGGCCTCCTGGGCACGAAATCCGGCCGTGCTGCGCGCGCCGGAGATGTATCCCGTCTCGCCGAAGCAATCGCCCTCCCGGAGCGTGCCGAGGGCCTTGCCATTGCTCTCGACGGCCACCTTGCCGGTGACGATGACGTAGAAGCGGTCGTCAGCGGTGCCTTCGCGCACGATCTCGTCCGCTGCGGAGTACTCGCGCCACTCGCTGGCCCGTAGGAGTTCGCGGATCTCGGACTGGGAGAAGTCGTGGAAGAAGGACAGCCGCCGGAGGATATCGAAATGCTCCTGGCGGTCGATCCCGTCCCACTGGCCCTTCAGCTGGTGGTAGACGCGGGTGAGCCGGGCGCCGAAGTCGGAGCCGCTCGTGAAGCGGTTCGCCGGGTCCTTTTGCAGGGCGATGGCGACGATCTCCTCCAGCTCCTCGGGCGCGCCGAGCCGGAGCGTGTGGATTGGCGGCGGCGTCGCGTAGACGATCTGGTTCAGCAGCTTCGACAGCGAACTGGCCCGGAACGGGCGGAAGCCGGTCAGCAGTTCGTACATGACCGCGCCAAGGGAGTAGAGGTCGGAGGCCGGCGTCAGGTCGTTGCCCTGAACCTGCTCGGGTGACATGTAGCTGGGCGAGCCGGCGATGCCCTCGATCTTCGAGATGTCCGAGTCCCGCAGGATTGCAATGCCAAAATCGATGATGCGGACGTCGTTGTCGTTCGTCAGCATGATGTTGCTGGGCTTGATGTCGCGGTGGATCACGCCGCGCTTGTGCGCATAATGCAGCGCCTTGGCGCACTTGTAGATGATCTTCACCACGTCCTCGACGTGAAGAAGATTGTCGGGGCGGCAGTAGGCCTCAAGGGTCCGGGCGCGCTGGACGTGCTCCATCACGACGTAGTACTTGCCGTCCTCCTCGCCCGCATCGAGGATCGGGAGGATGTTCGGGTGCTGGAGCATCCCGACCATGTGGGCTTCGTTGAAGAACATCTTCCGGGCAATCTTGGCCCGGGACGGATCGTCGTCCGTGGCAATGTTGTAGACCTTGATCGCCACGTCGCGCCGGAAGTACGGATCGTGGGACAGGTAGACGGTGCCGGTAGTACCCTTGCCCACTTCATTGATGATCAGGTACTTGCCGATCTTCTTCGGCACCGCGGCCGCAGCGACGGAGGCGACGCTCGGGGTCGAATGCTGGACCATGCGGCGGGGACCTGACCAGGCTAGAACAGCGGCAGCAGCAACGCTCCCCTGACGACCAATGCCGCGTAAACAGCCGCCAGAACATCATCGAGCATAATGCCCAGCCCGCCCGGTATTCTGTGATCAGCCTCGCGAATCGGCCAGGGTTTGACCACGTCGAAGACGCGAAACGCCAGGAACGCCACCAGTGTCCACCCGGGCGTCCGTGGTGTGACGCACAGCACGAGCAGCATGGCGACGATTTCGTCAAGAACGATGCCGCCGTGATCATGCACCCCGAGACGGCGGGCACTGGTGCCGCAGATCACACAGCCGGCGGCGAACGCAGCGGCGAGGGCCGGGAGCATCACGGTAAGCCCAATGGGCGGCAGCGCCCAGAAGATGCCCACCGCCAGCAGCGAGCCCCAGGTGCCCGGCGCCACGGGCAGGAGGCCCGACCCGAGGCCGAAGGCCAGCCAGTGCACGGGATCCCGCAACACCTTGCGCGCGAGATCGGTGGGGGCAGGTCCGGCAGCCATCAGAAATGCCTGTAAGTCGTGTCCGGCACGGCGACCAACTGGCCGTCAAGGCGCCAGCTGCAGCCAGCGCCTGGCACGATCGTGCCGATGCGGGTGACGGGCACCGTCCACGACCCGGCAAGGTCGCGCAGGCGCTGCTCGTCCGCCGGGCGCACCGTGAAGCACAGTTCGTAGTCGTCCCCGCCCGTCAGGGCGCACCCGACCGCCGCACCCGCGCGGAAGCTCCGCAGCTCCGCGCTGAGCGGCAAGGCGCCGGCATCCATCTCGGCACCGACGCCGCTGGCCGCCAGCAGCTTGCGCAGATCGTCATCGAGGCCGTCGGACAAGTCGAGCATGGCGGTGGCTATTCCGGCGAGGGCGCGTCCTTCCAGGACGCGGGGCTCAGGGTAGAGGAAGCGCCCGCGGAGCGCCTCTGCGGCCGCACCGGCAGCCGGCTCGGGCAACAGCATCCGCCCGGCCACCGCGTCCCCGGGGCTGCCTGTGACCCAGACGCCGTCGCCCGGGGCTGCTCCAGTGCGCAGGACCGCCTCGCCTGGCCGCGCGCGGCCGTGGATGGTGACGGTTGCCCCGAGTGGCCCGCGCACGGTGTCTCCTCCCACAAGCTCGACGCCGAAGCGGTCACCGAGCGCGAAAAGGCCGCGGGCAAAATCGCTGACCCACTCAGCCTTCGCCTCGGGTAGCGACAGGGCCAGGGAGTACCACAGCGGCTCGGCCGCCATCGCCGCCATGTCGCTGAGGTTTACGGCCAGGCAGCGGTGGCCAACCGCGGCGGCGGGAATCCCCGCCGGGAAGTGCGTGCCCTCCGCGATGCTGTCCGTGGCCACGAGGAGCTCGAATCCGGGGTCGACCCGGAGGATGGCGGCGTCATCGCCGATGCCGAGGACGACGTCGCTGCGACCCGCCGAGCCGGAACTCCGGCGACGGTCGAAGCAGGTGCTGATGAGCGTACGTTCGTCCACGACCTCTCCCGCCCGGGATCAGGCAGCAGGACGCAGTTTCTGGGCGACCTTGTCCAGCAAGGCGTTGATGTACCGGTGACCGTCGGTTGCACCGAACTCCTTCGCCAGCTGCACCGCCTCCGTGATGACCACCTTCACGGGTATCTCGGGATGGCCCTGGAGTTCCGCCAGCCCGAGCCAGAGTATGGCGTGCTCGACGGGGTCGAGTTGCGCGAGGGGACGATCCGCGTCACCCGCGATGAGCACATCGAGCCCCGCGGTGTCCGCCAGGACCTCGCCGAGGAGGCAGCGGAAGTACTCCACGTCGACCTTCTCGAAATCCTTCTGGGAGGAAAACTGGGCCACGATTTCCGCCGCCGTGTGCCCGGCGAGCTGACGCTGGTAGAGCGCCTGCACCAGCAGGCGGCGCGATCCGTGCCGACCGGTGGCAGCCATGCGGGGGTTCAGGCCTCCAGCTGACGCAGGAGGTTGACCATCTCCAGCGTGGCCAGAACGGCATCGGCGCCCTTGTTGCCGGACTTGCCACCGGCGCGATCCATCGCCTGGTCCACAGTGTCGGTCGTAAGCACGCCGAAACCGATGGGCACGCCGTGCTCGAGGCTGACGCGATTGAGGCCCGCTGCACACTCGCTGCAGACGAAATCGAAGTGCGGAGTCTGGCCGCGAATCACCGCGCCGAGGGCGGCGATGCCGTCGTAGCGGCGCAGTTTCGCGAGGCGCTGGGCGGCCAGCGGCAGCTCGAAGGCGCCTGGCACGCGAACGACATGGATGTCGGCGTCGCCGGCACCATGCCGCTTCAGCGCGTCCACCGCGCCGTCCACCAGGTTGCGGACTATCAGTTCGTTGAATCGGGCGGCCAGGATGACTATGCGTACATCGCGGGCAATCAGTTGTCCTTCAAGCATGCGCATGAGCCGCGATCAGCCACCGGGGCGCCATTCCGGCGCGTCCACGTACTCTACTACCTCGAGCCCGAAGGCCGAAAGGCCGTGCATCTGCTTGGGCGCGCTCAGGACCCGCATCCGGTGCACCCCCAGGTCCCGGAGAATCTGCGCACCGGTGCCGTAGCTGCGGAGCACCTGGCCGCCAGGCGGAGCATGCCGCTCTCCTCCCGGAAGCCTGCCGAGCGAACGGAAGGCCGACAGCAACTCGCGCGGTGACTCGCCGTAGTGAAGCAGCACCACGACCCCGTGGCCGGCATTGGCAATCTGCTCCATGGCGGACCGGAGCGGCCAGCCCAGCTCGGGGCTTCGCACCCCGACGACGTCACCAAGGGTGTCCTGCACGTGGACGCGAACGAGCGGCGGCTCCGGCCGGGTGAGGTCGCCCATCACCAGGGCCAGGTGAACGTTGCGGCTGACATGATCCTCGTAAGCGATCAGCCGGAAGGGACCGAATTCCGTTTCCACCGCGTGCTCGCCGACTCGCTCGACGGACTCCTCGTGCTGCAGCCGGTAGCGGATGAGGTCGGCGATCGTGCCGATCTTCAGGCCGTGCTCGCGGGCGAAGGCCTCGAGCTGGGGACGGCGGGCCATGGTGCCGTCCTCATTGAGGATCTCGACGATCACGGCGGCGGGCTCGAAGCCGGCCAGTCGCGCCAGGTCGCAGCCGGCTTCGGTGTGGCCTGCCCGGGTCAGGACGCCGCCCGACTGCGCCATCAGCGGAAAGATGTGGCCGGGCTGGCGGATGTCTTCCGGCGTCGCGTCCTGACTGACCGCGACGCGCACGGTACGGGCGCGATCCTGGGCCGAGATGCCTGTGGTCACGCCCTCGGCCGCCTCGATCGAGACCGTGAAGTTCGTGCTGTGCTGGCGGTCGGTGTCCCCGACCATGAGGGGCAGGCGCAGCTGCTGGCACCGGGCGCGGGTGAGCGTGAGGCAGATCAGGCCACGGCCGAACCGCGCCATGAAATTGATGTCTTCCGGCCGGACCCGGGCGGCCGCCATCAGCAGGTCGCCCTCGTTCTCCCGGTCCTCGTCGTCCACGATGATGACCATGCGCCCCTGGCGCAAGTCCTCGACGATGGCGGGGACCGGGCTGAAGCCCACCGCCGCCGCGCCCGCAGGAGCGCCTTTGGGCGCGACCGCGCCGGCCGGTATGCCTTTGTCGAACGGAGTCATGGGTTGCCCAGCAGTCTTTCCACATAGCGAGCCACCAGGTCCACTTCGACGTTGACCTGCGACCCGATGCGATAGTGTTGCATGATTGTGTTCGCCAGCGTGTGCGGGACCAGGGTGACGAGGACCGTGCCGTCCGCGACATCGTTGACCGTCAGGCTCACCCCGTCGATGCAGACAGACCCCTTCTTCGCGACATAGCGCCGCAGGGCTTCCGGCAGGGCGAAGCGGAGGATCGCGGTACCCCCCTCCTCGCGCCGCCCGGCAACCTCGCCAACGCCGTCGACGTGCCCGGTGACCAGGTGGCCCCCGAGGGGCTCCGCCAGGGTCAGCGCCGGCTCCAGGTTGACGGGACTGCCAGGCGCGAGGTCGCCAAGCGTGGTGACCCGCAGGGTTTCCGCGGAGACGTCTGCGGCGAAGGTCCCCGGGCCAAACTCCACGGCGGTCAGGCAGGCGCCATTCACCGCGATGCTGTCACCGGGGTTGACCGGCCGGGTGGCCAGCGAGCCGAGGTCAATCACGAGGCGCCGACCCGACGACGTCGTGGCGACTGAGCGGACGGCGCCAAGCGCCTGGACGATTCCTGTGAACATCAGCTGGATTTTCCCGAAGTCGTTACCGGCCTGTAGAGCAGGCGCAAATCCTCGCCGACGCACCGCGCCTCGTGCAGCCGGAACTGCGGCCTGGCCGGCAGGTCATCAAGAGGGGCCAGCTCGAACATGCCGCGGGCGCTGGCGCCCAGCACACTGGGCGCCTGGTAAACCACGAGCTCGTCGATGAGGCCGGCCGCCAGCAGTGCGCCGTTGAGGACAGGACCTGCCTCGACCCAGACTTCGTTGATCTCGAGTTCACCCAGCCGGCGAACGACGGCTGCAAGATCAGCGCGCCCCGCGGCATCCGGCGCCACCTCGACCAGTACGCCCCGTGACACCAGGGCGCTGCGACGCGCATCCGCGTCCGGACCTGCGCCGGCCCCAAACAGCAGCACGTCCCCCGGGCGGGCGAGTATCCGGGCCATCGCGGGCGTGCGGTAGCCGGAATCGAGGATCACGCGCAGCGGCTGGATGGGCAGGGCCTGCCCCACCTCGCGCACGGTCAGCGCAGGGTCGTCGGCCAGCACAGTGCCAATGCCCGTGAGTATCGCGGCGCTCCGGGCCCGCCACCGCTGCACGTCCTCCCGTGCGGCCTCGCCGGTGAGCCACTGGCTGCGCCCGTCCGCAAGCGCGGTGCGTCCATCGAGCGTGGCTGCAATCTTGCTCCGGACCAGCGGCCATCCCCGGCGCATGCGGAGCATGAACCCGGCATTCAGGAGCTCGGACTCCGCCGCCATGAGCCCGCCGCTGACCTCGATGCCTGCCGCCCGGAGTGCCTGCTCGCCCCCGCCGTTGACGCGCGGATTTGGATCGGCAGCGCCGTAGACCACCCGGCGCACGCCAGCGGCGATCAGGCCGGTCGTGCACGGCGGCGTTCGGCCCGTGTGGCAGCAGGGTTCCAGGGTGACGTAGGCCGTGGCGCCGCGCGCCGCGCTGCCCGCCCTGGCCAGCGCGTCGGCTTCGGCGTGGGGACCACCGGCGCGCACGTGCCAGCCTTCCGAGATGACCGTTTCGCCGGATGCAATTACGCAGCCGACGCGCGGATTCGGGTGCGTGGTGTTCAGGCCACGTGCGGCGAGCTGCAGCGCGCGGGCCATGTGCCGGCGATCATCCAGGCTGAAAGTCATTCGGGCTCGTCCGGCAGCAGCGGCAGTTGGTCGCGGCGGCGATCCTGGTCACCCAGCTCCCGCAGCTTGCGGATCTCCTCCTGGAAGGACTCCACATCCTGGAAGCTCCGGTAGACGGACGCGTAGCGCACGTAGGCAACCTCATCCAGCGCGCGAAGCTCCTCCATGACCAGATCACCGATCCGCCGGGAGGGCACTTCACGCTCACCCATGGTCTGGAGCCGGTGGGTGACCCGGGCCAGGGCCTCCTCCACGGCTTCGCTGCTCACGGGGCGCTTCTCCAGCGCGCGGATCATTCCGCTGCGCAGCTTGTGGTCGTCAAACGGCTCCCGGCTGTCGTCGCGCTTCACCACGCGCGGCATCACGAGTTCGGCACTTTCGAAGGTCGTGAACCGTTCGCCGCAACCGAGGCACTCGCGCCGCCGGCGGATCTGCGTGCCCTCGCCGGCCAGGCGCGAATCGATGACCTTGGTTTCCGGGTGGCTGCAGAAGGGGCAGTGCATCGGGTCGCACCGTAACCCCGGACTACTGGTAGACCGGGAAACGCCCGCAGAGCTCGATCACCTGCTTGCGGATCTTCGCCGCCCGCGGCTCATCCTTGATGTCATCCAGGATGTCGGCGATCCAGCCCGTCAGCTGGCGGATCTCGGCAGCGCGGAAGCCGCGGGTGGTCACGGCGGGCGTGCCCAGCCGCAGACCGCTGGTGACGAACGGCGAGCGCGGGTCGTTCGGCACCGCATTCTTGTTTACAGTGATGTGGGCCGCATCGAGCACGGCGTCGGCATCCTTGCCCGTAATGCCCTTGTCGATGAGGTCGAGAAGGAACATGTGGTTCTCGGTGCCGCCAGAGACAATCTTGTAGCCCCGCTCCATGAGGACCTGGGCCATCAGCGCGGCATTCGCCTTCACTTCCTTCTGGTAGACCTTGAACTCGGGCTGCAGCGCCTCGAGGAAGGCAACGGCTTTGGCCGCGATGACGTGCATCAGGGGCCCGCCCTGGGTGCCCGGGAAAATGAGCGAGTTCATCTTCTTGTGGATGTCGTCCTTCTCCGGGTCAACGGGGGGCCGGGCGAGGATCAGGCCGCCGCGGGGGCCGCGGAGCGTCTTGTGGGTGGTGGTGGTCGTGACGTCGGCAAACGGCACCGGGTTCGGGTACTCGCCGGCGGCCACGAGGCCTGCCACGTGGGCCATGTCGACGAACAGGTACGCGCCGACGCTGTCGGCGATCTCCCGGAACTTCTGCCAGTCCACGACGCGCGAATAGGCAGAGAAGCCGGCGATGATCATCCTCGGCTTGTGCTCGCGGGCCAGGCTGGCCACCTCGTCGTAGTTGATCAGCCCCGTCTGGGCATCGACCCCGTAGGAAATGATCCTGAAGAGGCGCCCGGAGAAATTTACCGGCGAGCCGTGGGTAAGATGGCCGCCGTGCGCGAGGCTCATGCCGAGCACCGTGTCGCCCGGCTGCAACAGACCCAGATAGACGGCAGCGTTCGCCTGGGAACCAGAATGGGGCTGAACGTTGGCGTAGGCGGCGCCGAACAGCTTCTTCGCCCGCTCGATGGCCAGGTTCTCGGCGATGTCCACGTATTGGCAGCCGCCGTAGTAGCGCTTGCCGGGATAGCCCTCGGCGTACTTGTTGGTCAGCACCGAACCCTGGGCATCGAGCACCCGCCGGCTCACGTAGTTCTCGGAGGCAATCAGCTCGACATGCTCTTCCTGGCGGCGCTCTTCACTCCGGATCGCACGGTCAAGTTCCGGGTCGAAACCGGCCAGGTCGGTATGGGTATTGAGCATGGGTGGGCTCCGCGGGG
This sequence comes from Gammaproteobacteria bacterium, assembly GCA_040080965.1. Classification (GTDB taxonomy): domain Bacteria; phylum Pseudomonadota; class Gammaproteobacteria; order Steroidobacterales; genus SHZI01. The sequence goes on from JBEBHH010000002.1 coordinate 95,287, forward strand.
GGAAAGCGCGCCATTCTAACCGACGCCCGCCCCGCCAGGCTCGTTCGAGGCCACTTCAGGCGGCCTGGCCGGCCGCGACAAAGGACTCCACCACGGCCGTCCATGCCAGAGCCAGGTTCCGGCGGTTGTAGCCCCCGCCCCCGGCCGCCAGCAACCGGCCATCGCACCAGCGATCAGCCAGGACGCATAACCGCGCGGCAGCAAAGCCGTGTGCGGCTGGCGAATACCGGAGGTGGGTTATCGGGTCGCCCGCCAGGCTGTCAGCCCCGCACTGAAGGAGGATGAACTCGGGCCGGAAGTCCGCCAGGTAACCCTCGACGCGCTCCCAGGCTTTCCGGAACTCGTTGTCGCCCGCCCCCGGCGCCAGGGGAATGTTGAGCTTGGTGCCCGCGGCAGCGCCCCGGCCAGTCTCCGCGGCGGTGCCGGTGCCGGGATACAGGTAGCGTCCATCCTCGTGGATGTCAGCGAAGCCGATCCCGGGATCGTCCTCGAAGGCGTAGAACACGCCATCACCGTGGTGGGCGTCGATGTCCACGTAAGCCACGCGCTGCAGTCCGTGCCGGGAGCGAAGCAACTCCAGGACTACGCCGCAATCGTTGTAGATGCAGAAGCCGGCCGCCCGGTCCCGGGCCGCGTGATGCAGGCCGGCGATGGGCACGAAGGCGCGGCGGGCGTGGCCTGCCATGATGTGTTCCATGGCAAAGACCGAGGCACCTACGACAGCGGCCGCGGCAGCGTCAAGGCCTCGGCGGGCCGGCGTGTCGCCTCCGTCCAGCCAGCCGGTGCCCTCGAGGCACAGCGTCTCGACGCGGTTGATGTGCTCACGGGTGTGAAAGGCTGCGATCTCGGTGTGGGTCGCCTCCGTCGCGCAGGCCAGTGTGACCCGGTCGCCGAACCCCCGCTCCGCCAGTTCGCGGTGGAATACGTCGTGACGGTCGGGGCCGAATGGATGGCCGTCGCCAAAGCCGTAGGCCGCGATGTTCGCGCCCTTCATCACGAGCACGTCGTTGCGTCCCGAGGCCACCGCCACTACCCGACTCATCCACTGCAGGAGTCCCGAGTATAGCTTTGCAAGGTGTGGTCCTTGGCCGATAATGATCGCCTGTTGCCGTTGCCTCCGGCACGCGGCCAATCACCCCAGCCATCATCAAGAGCCAGAGCGGCAGTCAGGATTTCCAGTGGCGCAATACGTATTCACGATGAACCGGGTGGGCAAGATCGTCCCGCCGAAGCGCTTCATCCTCAAGGACATCTCCCTGAGCTTCTTCCCCGGCGCCAAGATCGGCGTCCTCGGCCTGAACGGCTCCGGCAAGTCCACCCTCCTCCGCATCATGGGGGGTGTCGACAAGGAGTTCGAAGGCGAAGCCCGCCCGCAACCCGGCATCCGCATCGGGTACCTCCCCCAGGAGCCGGAACTGCCCGCGGGCAGGACCGTGCGGGAAATCGCCGAGGAAGGTCTCGGCGAGATGTTCGCGCTGGTGAAGCGGTTCAACGAGATCAGCGAGAAGTTCGCGGAGCCAATGGACGACGACGCGATGACCAGGCTGCTCGAGGAACAGGGCAAGCTGCAGGACAAGATTGACGCGAAGAACGGCTGGGAGATCGAGCGCAAGCTGGAGATCGCGGCCGACGCTCTCCGGCTCCCGGACTGGGACGCGACGGTGGAGAAGCTGTCGGGCGGCGAGCGACGCCGGGTGGCCCTGTGCCGGCTGCTGCTCTCCGAGCCGGACATGCTCCTGCTGGACGAGCCCACCAATCACCTGGACGCTGCGTCGGTGGCCTGGCTGGAGCGGTTCCTGGAGAGCTACCCGGGCACGGTCATCGCCGTGACCCACGATCGCTACTTCCTGGACAACGTCGCCGGCTGGATACTGGAACTCGACCGGGGCCAGGGCATTCCCTGGGAAGGCAACTACTCGTCCTGGCTCGACCAGAAGCAGAAGCGTCTGGCCCTTGAAGAGAAATCCGAGCAGGCTCGGCAGAAAACCATCAAGGCGGAGCTGGAGTGGGTGCGGGCCAACCCCAAGGCCCGCCAGGCGAAGAGCAAGGCCCGCCTCTCCCGCTTCCAGGAACTGGTCTCCCAGGAGTACCAGGAGCGCCAGGAAACCCAGGAAATCTACATCCCGCCCGGACCCCGCCTGGGCGACCTCGTGATCGAGGTAAACCACCTGCGCAAGGGCTACGGCGACCGGCTGCTAATCGAGGACCTGAGCTTCCAGGTGCCGCCTGGCGCCATCGTCGGCATCATCGGCCCGAACGGCGCGGGCAAGACCACGCTCTTCCGCATGCTCACGGACCTCGAGAAGCCCGATGCGGGCGAGATCCGCTTCGGCGACACCGTCCAGCTGGCCGCCGTGGACCAGTCCCGCCAGTCCCTGGACGACACCAAGACCGTCTGGGCGGAGATCTCTGGCGGCGAGGACCTGCTGAAGATCGGCAAGTACGAGACGCCGTCGCGCGCCTATTGCGGCCGGTTCAATTTCAAGGGCACCCAGCAACAGCAGTTGATCGGCGAGCTCTCCGGCGGCGAACGCAACCGCGTCCACCTGGCCAAGGTCCTGAAATCCGGCGGCAACGTGCTGCTGCTCGACGAGCCCACCAACGACCTGGACGTGGAGACCCTGCGGGCGCTCGAAGAGGCGCTGCTGGAGTTCCCCGGCTGCGCCATCGTGATCTCCCACGATCGCTGGTTCCTGGATCGCATCGCGACCCACATCCTGGCCTTCGAGGGCAACAGCCAGGTGGTGTGGTTCCAGGGAAACTACACCGAGTACGACGCCGACCTGCACCGCCGGCTGGGCGACGATGCCAACAATCCGCACCGCATCCGCTTCAAGCCCCTCACCCGCTGACGTGACCGGTTAAGATGCCCCGCAAATGACAGCCAGCATCACCGCAGACGGCCGCTTCGAACGCAACGGCGGCACCGGCACGATGGAATGCCCGCACTGCGGGGCCATCGGCCCGATGACGGTGACGGCCTTTCCCGCGTTCAACAAGCTCAAGGCCGAGCGGCCCACCCAGGTGGGGGTCGTCCTGCAGTGCTCGGGCTGCAAGGCGCCGGTCTTCCTGCGCTACCGGACCCGGGCGTGGCGCGACGACCGGGTCGAACTGCACCCGCTCCCCCAGCCGGTCGAGAACCCCCCGGAGCGCTTCAGCCTCAGCTACCTGCCGCCGGCCGTGGCAGCGCGCTTCCGGGAGTCACTGGCCTGCTTCAGCAGCGGGCTCTGGCAGGCCTTCGCCGCCATGTGCCGGCAGACCGCCCGCGCCGTCTTCGACGATGTCGGTGACGCGGGACGCCTCCGGGTCTACGACCTGGTGGCCGAAGTGCAGGAGCTCGGGGACATCGACGAGGCCACCTTCAACGCCGTGCGCCGGATCATCTTCGACCCGGACGCCGGCAAGCAGGAACCGGAATACGATCGCCGCCAGGCCGCAGTGCTTCTCGAAACGATGAAGGACCTCCTGACCCAGACCTACGTGCGGCGGGCGAAGCTGCGGCAGGCGCTGAAGGTGCGGCGGTTCTTTGCCAACCAGGCGGCGGGGATCGACGAGGACGATCCGGAGCTTCCCGTCCGGAAGCTCACCTGAACGGCGTCCAGCGCGCCCGGCCCTTTAGCCGGCGAATCGCCTGGCGTTCCTGAACAGCCGCAGCCAGGGGCCGTCGTCGCCCCACCCCGCCGGGTGCCAGGAGTGCTGGACGGTGCGGTGCACCCGCTCGGGGTGTGGCATGAGGATCGTCACGCGCCCGTCCGCCGAGCACAGGCCCGCGATGCCGCCCGGCGAGCCGTTGGGATTGGCGGGATAGGTCTCCGCCGGACGGCCCCGGTTATCGACGTAGCGGATTGTCACCTGCCCGGCCGCCTCGCAGGCCTGCTGGTGCCCGGGCGCAAATGCAGCCAGGCCCTCGCCGTGGGAAGTCGCGATCAGGAGCCGGCTCCCGGCCATGCCGTCGAGGAGCACCGAGCGCGACGGGAGCAGTTCCACCAGACTCAGTCGCGCCTCGAACTGCTCGGAGCGGTTCTGGCGGAAGCGCGGCCAGTGATCCGCGCCGGGAATCAGCTCCGCAAGCACCGACAGCATCTGGCAGCCATTGCACACGCCGAGCGTGAAGGTTTCGGGGCGCGCGAAGAACGCCGAAAACTCGTCCCGGGCCCGTGCGTTGAAGAGGATCGACTTGGCCCAGCCACCGCCGGCGCCCAGGACGTCGCCGTAGGAAAATCCGCCGCACGCGGCAAGCCCGGCAAACTCCCGCAACGAGCGCCGACCCGACAGCACGTCGGTCATGTGCACGTCCACCGCGTCGAAGCCGGCGAGTCCGAAGGCGGCTGCCATCTCCAGCTGGCTGTTGACGCCCTGCTCCCGGAGGATCGCCACGCGCGGACGGCGCTTCGTGGTGGCAACGATCCGCGCAGCGGGATTCCCGGCCGCGTCGAATGTGAGCAGCGGTGAAAGGCCGGGGTCCTCCGGATCGAGCTGGGACTGCCAGGCCTCGGCGGCCGTAGCCGGGTTGTCGCGAAGGGCCTGCATGCGGAAGGACAACTCCGACCAGGCGCGGAGCAGGTCCGTCCGGGAACTGCCAAACAACCGGCTGCCCGCGGCAGAGATCGCAACCTCGTCAGCCTGTGTGACCGAGGCCACGCGCCGGAGCGAATGAGCCAGGCCGTGGCGCCCGAGAACGGCAGCAATCGTGCCCGCGTCGGCATCGCGCACCTGGATGACCGCGCCGAGCTCCTCGGCAAACAGCGCGCCGAGCTGCTGCTCGTGTGTCCCTGCGTCGAGCCGCACGTCGAGGCCCGTACGACCCGCGAAGGCCATCTCGCACAGGGTGACGAACAGGCCGCCGTCGCTGCGGTCGTGGTAGGCAAGGATCAGCCCCGCCGCCCGCAGCTCCTGGACGGCGGCAAAGAAACTGCCGAGCGCCGCGGGATCGTCTACGTCAGGGGGCTCGCCACCCGTGCGCACGAATGCCTGGGCCAGGCTGGAACCGCCGAGCCGGTTGCGGCCCGCACCCAGGTCGATGAGCCAGAGCGAGGTTCCCGCCTCGCGGCGCAGTTCCGGCGTGAGGGTGCGCCGGATGTCGTCGACGGGGGCAAAAGCCGTGACGACGAGTGATACCGGGGCGACGACGGCGCGGGCCGCACCGTCCTCCTGCCAGCTGGTCTGCATCGACAGCGAGTCCTTGCCCACGGGAATGGCAATGGACAGGGCACGGCACAGCGCGCTCACGGCCGAAACGGTGTCGTAGAGACGCTCGTCCTCGCCGGCTGCGCCGGCGGCGGCCATCCAGTTGGCCGACAGCCGCACGTCCGAGACATGGCGAATCGAGGCGGCCGCAACGTTGGTCAGCGCCTCGCCGACGGCGAGCCGGCCCGAGGCCGGCGCATCCAGCAGGGCCACCGGAGAGCGCTCGCCCATCGCCATCGCTTCGCCGGCAACGGAGTCGAAGCCCAGCGCCGTAACCCCCACGTCGCTCACTGGCACCTGCCACGGCCCGACCAGCTGGTCCCGGGCGACCAGCCCGCCGACTGTGCGGTCACCGATGTGAATGAGGAAGGACTTGTCGGCCACCGCTGGCAGCCGCAGGACGCGCAGGCAGGCCTCCGGCAATTCAATGCCCGACAGGTCGAGGGCCCGCCTGGCTGCCGGCTGTCGGACGACCTGCCGGACCATCTGCGGCGGCTTGCCGAGCAAGGTCTCCAGCGGCATGTCCACAGGCGTGTCACGAAGAAGACTGTCACTGACGACGAGGCGGCGCGTGTCGTCGAGAGGACCAAGGACCGCATAGGGACAGCGCTCCCGCGCGCACACCGCCTCGAACCACGCCAGGTCGACCGGGTCGATTGCGAGCACGTAACGCTCCTGGGCCTCGTTGCACCATATCTCCAGCGGCGACATGGCGACGTCGGCGCAGGGGATGTTGCGCAGTTCGAAGCGCCCGCCCCGGTGCGCATGATCAACGAGTTCGGGCACGGCATTGGAGAGACCGCCCGCTCCGACGTCGTGGACCATGAGGATGGGATTCGGTCGCCCGGCAGTGGCCGCCAGGGCGCGGCAGGCCTCGATGACCTGCTGGGCGCGCCGCTCGATCTCCGGATTGCCGCGCTGGACCGATGCGAAATCGAGGTCGGCCGAGCTTACGCCGCTGCCAACGGACGAGGCCGCGCCGCCGCCAAGGCCAATCAGCATCGCGGGGCCGCCAAGCACTATGACGAGCGAACCCGGCGGCGGGTCAGCCTTCTCTACATCGGCCGCGGCGATGTTGCCGAGGCCTCCGGCAATCATGATGGGCTTGTGGTAACCGCGCGCGATGCGGGGATCGCCGGGGTCAGCCTGCTCGAAGGTGCGGAAGTAGCCGTTGATGTTCGGCCGCCCGAACTCGTTGTTGAAGGACGCGGCGCCGATCGGTCCCTCGAGCATGATCTGGAGCGCGCTGGCGATGCGATCCGGCCTGCCAATGGCGTCCGCGGGCAATTCCCAGGGCTGCTCCCAGCCGGGCAACGCCAGGTTCGAAACCGTGAAGCCGGTGAGGCCCGCCTTGGGCCGGCCGCCGCGGCCGGTGGCCCCCTCGTCACGCAGCTCGCCGCCCGAGCCCGTGGCCGCACCGGGAAACGGCGAGATCGCCGTCGGGTGATTGTGAGTCTCTACCTTCATCAGCGTGTGCACCGGCCCGTCCGCGGCCACGTAGTCACCGGTGGCCGGATCCGCGTGCAGGTGGACCGCCATGGCGCCTTCGATGACCGCAGCGTTGTCCTTGTAGGCACTCAGCACGCCGCGCGGATTGGTGGCGTGAGTGGAGCGGATCATCTGGAAGAGGCTGTGCGACTGCTCCTCGCCGTCAATGACCCAACGGGCGTTGAAGATCTTGTGGCGGCAGTGCTCCGAGTTCGCCTGGGCGAACATCATCAACTCGGCGTCGGTGGGATCCCGTTGCTCGGCGCCGAACCTGTCGGCGAGGTAGCGGATCTCGTCAGTCGAGAGCGCGAGACCCAGGTCGGCATTGGCCCGGTCGAGCGCGGCGATGCCGTCCTTCAACAACGGCACCCGGCGCAGCGGCCGCGGGGACTCGGCCGCGAACAGGGCCGACGCCAGCTCCGGCCCGGCAAGGTTTCCCGGAAGGATGCTCTGGGTCATCCGGTCGTGGAGCAGGGGCGCCAGCAACGCCTGGTCGGCGGACGAGAACGGCCGGTTCGTGGCAAAGCTGAAGCACACGCCCCGCTCGACGCGGCGCACGGCCGCAAGCCCGCAGCTGTGGGCGATGTCGGTGGCCTTGCTGGACCAGGGAGAGACGGTGCCGGTCCGGGGCAGGACGAGAAGCTGCGGCACGGTAACGTCAGCAGCGCCCGATGAGCCATCGTCGAGCAGACTGCGCAAGGTCTTCTCTGCCGCCGCCGACAGAGGCACGTCGAGGTCAATGACGTGAACGAACCGGGCGCCGACGGCAGTCACGCCGGGAATGAGCGCCCGGACATCCTGCAGCAGCTTCTCCAGCCGGAATCCGGAAAGCGCGGAGCCACCAGGCCAGACAAGGGGTGAAACGCGCGGCGGTGTCACTTGCCCGATTCGCCGGAACCACCCGGCGTGTAGATGGGCACGGGGAACTGGGTGACGTTGCCGGCTTCGGCCACCGTGACCTTGCTCACGCCCTGCTTCTCGACTTCGTCGATCCGGAGGATCGAGTGCATGGGCAGGTACGTGCGCCGCACCCCGGCAAATTCGGTCTTGATGCGCTCTTCCGAGGGATCGACGACGACGCTGGATCGCTCGCCGAACACCAGGCGCTCGACCTCGACGAAGCCGAACAATGTGCCCTGCGTCACACTCCGGGCGTAGATCTCATAGACCTTGCCCTGGCTGACGAAGATGACCTTGTAGAGATGCCTGGCGGACATGGGCGGATCGCGGTGCGGGGGCGCAGTATAACCCACGCGGTATTGGGCGTCGGCCTCCATGCCGGCCCGAAGTGTGACCGGCTGCAGGTCCCACGCCGGAGCTAATCGGCCATGATGCACGCTGGGTAAGGGACTGCCATGCCGCTCCGACTGCGAGTAACCAGTGACAGCAAGGCGCTGCCGCGCGACCAGCGCGTGCGGGAATTTCCCGCCGTGGGCGGCACGATCGGCCGGGGCCCGGACAATGACTGGGTGCTGCCCGACGATAGCCGGTACGTCTCGAGCCGGCATGCGGTGGTCGACTATCAGGGCGGCGCCTACTACCTGGTCGACACCAGCCGCAATGGCGTCTTCGTGAATGGCTCGGACACACCGGTGGGCCAGGGGCACCCCCAGCGCCTCTTCGACGGCGACCAGCTCCGCATCGGCGAGTTCGAGATCTCCGTGGACATCAGCGGCGGCGACGAGGAACTGCGCGAGGATGGAATGCGGGACTCGATCGTCCGCGCCCAGCTGGTCCCCGAGGACGAGTCCGTGGAACTGATGCTCGTCTCCGAGGACAAGCTGACCCGCGACTCGCACCTGCAACGCCACCTGACGGCCTCCAGTTCCATCGTGGCAAAGCCAAAGGTCGCGCCGCCGCGCCCGGTGGCGGTGCCCAGCCCGCCGAAAAAGGCAGGCGCGAAGGACTCGCCGCCCGCATCAGCCCGGGCACCGGCACCGGCCGCGCCGACAGGCGGGGTGGAACCCGAGCAGCGGGCCCTGGCGCAATTCCTGGAGGCTGCAGGCATCAAGCCCGAGGCCATCGCGGGCCATTCGCCCGCCGAAGTCCTGCAGGGCTCGGCCAAGCTCCTGCGTGTGATGGTCAGCGGCCTCATGGAGCTGCTCCGCGAGCGGAGCCACATGAAGGACACGTTCCGCCTGCCCCAGACCGTGATGCAGGCGGCCCAGAACAATCCCCTGAAGTTCTCCCCCAACGTGGACGAGGCGCTCCGCTATCTCCTCAACGACCGGGGCGAAGGCGCCTACCTGAGTGCGGAGGATGCGGTGCGTGCCGCCTTCCGCGACGTGCGCCAGCACGAGCAGGCGCTCGTCAAGGCGATGCTCCAGGCGGTGCAGGACTACGTCGAGCGCTTCGATCCGGAAGAACTCAAGGCCCGCTTCGACAAGGGCCTGAAGCGTGGCGGCCTGCTCTCCAGCGCAAACAAGCTCAAGTACTGGGAACTCTACGAGGAGAGCTACCCCGCGCTGACCCAGCGCGAGGAAGGCGGGCCGCCCCAGCTGTTCACCGAGGAGTTCGCCCGGGCTTACATGCAGGAACTCGACGGCCAGAAGGCCGCCCGCAGCCGCTAGACTTCCGCCGGCCCTCCGCAGTTTCCCGGATACCCCGTTGCGTTGCGAAACCGCATCGTGGTGCAGGTTCGGGCTTTCAAATGACAATGATTCTCATTTAGAATCACAACCATGACACTGGATGAACTAAAGATCGGCCAGGCCGGGACCATCACCCGTATTGACGGTGAGGGTCCCGTGGTGCAGCGCCTCATGGCCCTGGGCCTTCTGGCCGGGTCACCGGTCCGGATCACCCGCCGGGCCATTGGCGGCGACCCGATCGAGGTGGCCGTCATGGATTACGCCCTCTCGCTACGGCGCGAGGAGGCCCGCCGCGTCCAGGTCGTGCGGGGGACATGACCCTGACCCCTTCCGGCGCCGCCACCGTCATTGCCCTGATCGGCAACCCGAACACCGGGAAGAGCACCCTTTTCAATGCCCTGACGGGCCTGCGGCAGAAGACCGCGAACTACCCGGGCGTGACGGTGGAGCAGCACACCGGCGAGATCACCCTTGCCGGACACCCGGTGCTGCTCGTGGACCTGCCGGGGGCCTACTCACTCGCTGCCCAGTCTCCCGACGAGATGGTGGCGATCGATGTGCTGCTCGGGCATGTCACGGACCTTCCCAGGCCGCGCGCCGTGCTGGCGGTCGTCGACTCCACCAACCTGCGCCGTAACCTGTTCCTCGTGACCCAGCTCGCCGAACTGGGGCTGCCGCTCGTCGTCGCGCTGAACCTGGCGGACGTGGCTGACAGCCGGGGCATCCGCATCGACGCCGACGAGCTGGGCCGGCAGCTGGGTGCCACAGTCGTCCCCGTGTCGGCAGCACGGGGCACGGGGCTTGCGGAACTGCGCGCCGCGCTGGCCGCTGCCCTCGATGCGTCCGCGCCGCCGGCCCTCCGCGTGCTGCCCGAGGTCGGCGCGGCGGCCGCAACCCTGGGGGAGCGCTTGCGCGCCGCCGGCTCCCATCTGCAGGACTACGAAATCGAGCGGGCGCTGATCGACGCCCAGGGCGTCGCCGAGCGGCGCTTCGAGATGACAGCAGGTAGCGAATTCCGGGGCGAGCTGTCGCGCCTGCGGGCCGAGCTGGGCGCCGGCGTGTCGCTGGCGGAGTCCGAAGCCACGGCCCGCTACGGGCTTATCAACGCGATCATTGCGCGCACCGAGCGGCGCGCAACGCCCAGGGTCACCCTCGGTGACCGGCTGGACCGGATCACCAATCATCCGGTCATTGGCTCCATCCTGTTCGTCCTGGTGATGGCGGCGGTGTTCCAGGCCGTGTTTTCCTGGGCGACGCCGCTGATGGAACTCATCGACGGCGCCACCTCGGCAACAGGCGAATGGGTCCGGAACGTTCTGCCGGATGGCGCCCTGGCCAGCCTGCTGGTGGATGGCGCGATCGCGGGAGTTGGCGGAGTCATCGTCTTCCTGCCACAGATACTGATCCTCTTTGCGTTCATCATCTTCCTCGAGGACTCGGGCTACATGCCCCGGGTGGCTTTCATGGTCGACCGGCTGATGCGGTCGGTCGGCCTCTCGGGCCAGTCCTTCATTCCCATGCTGTCGAGCTTTGCATGTGCGGTGCCCGGCATCATGGCCACTCGCGTGATACCCGATCGCCGGGACCGGCTGGCCACGATCCTGGCTGCGCCGTTCATGACCTGCTCCGCGCGTCTGCCTGTCTACGCACTGTTGATCGGCGCCTTTGTCCCGGACCGGCATTTCCTCGGGGGCGCCGTGAACCTGCAGGGCCTGATCCTGCTCGCGCTCTACATGCTCGGCATACTTGGCGGGGTGCTGACGGCCCTGCTCCTGAAGCGGACCATGCTCCGCGGGCCGACACCGACCTTCATGATCGAACTGCCGCCGTACCGCCTGCCCAGCTGGCGATCGATGCTGCTCAAGTTGATGGAGCGAGGCCGCGTCTTCCTGGTACGGGCTGGCACGGTCATATTCTCCGTGGCGATCCTCATCTGGGCCCTCGCCTATTTCCCGCGGCCGCCCGAAATCGCCGGCACCTATGCCGCGGAACGCGAGTCCCTCGAGAACAGCAGGCTGTCACTGGCGGAGCGCGACCAGCGGATGGGCGCCCTCGATTCGGCCGAAGCCGGCGCCTATCTGGAACAGAGCTGGCTTGGGCGGCTCGGACACTTCGTTGCCCCCGCCTTTGCGCCGCTGGGCTGGGACTGGAAGCTCTCGGCCGCAGTCATCGCCAGCTTTCCGGCACGGGAGATCGTGGTCGCGTCCCTGGGAACCATCTATTCCGTCGGCGACCAGGCCGACAACCTGGAAGGCGCGCTCAGGGAACGGCTGCAGACGGCCACCCGGCCGGACGGTACGCTGGTCTACACGGTGCCGATGGCCATCGGCCTGATGATCTTCTACGTATTCTGCCTGCAGTGCGCAGCCACGCTGGCGGTCATGCGGCGCGAAACCAACTCGTGGCGCTGGCCGATTTTCGCGTGGTTCTACATGACCGGCCTCGGGTACCTGGGCGCCCTGCTTGTTTACCAGTTCGGCAGCTGAGCGGAGCAACGGCCATGCTGGATACCCAGGAACTCTTCGCCCTCGGCATCGTCGCACTGGTGGCCGGGCGCCTCGTCTGGCGCCGCTGGGCGCGTCGGGACGGCAAGGTGGCAGGTGAAGCCAGGACGGGCGACTGCGGCGACTGCCCGTCGTCCGGTCCGCCGCCGAAGGAAGCCACGGTGCACTTCTACCGCCGCCCGGATGCAAAGGGCCCCGCGAACGGGGCCCCCGGCGGCGAGACCTGAAGCCGGGCCGGTGGCTCCGGCCCGTGGTCGCCGCTACTTCTTCCACTTCCCCCGGTCGGCCTGCATCTGCACGACGCCGCCACGGCGATCGAGCATGAATTGGGCCTGTTCCTTGCCAAAGACACGCTCCGCCAGCACGTTCATCGGGTCAGACCGGTTCGTGTAGTCACGGTAGGTGAAGTCGTAATTCTGCTGGGCATCGCGCTTCGCCGGGTCGAGGCGCGGCGCGTCGTCATGAAACCGGAACCAGCGGTCGACGAAGCGGTTCAGGTAGGCTTCGGCCTGGTCGATGTGCTCGTCACTCAGCGACGTAATGTAGCTCGAGCACACCGGTGACTGCATGCCCCGGATGATCGGGCCGTGGCTGGCGGACCAGACGAAGTCCGTATTCTTGCGAAATTCCAGGTAGTCCCTGTTCACGTCACCGCTGTAGTAGCGGTTCACGTAGTCCTCGTTCACCTTCAGGTCCACGCGGGGGACATAGTCGGCGTAGAAAAGCAGGTTCGGCACGGTGCCGAAAATGATCATCAGGTTTGGCACCTGGGTTTCCTGGCCCAGACAGACGTTGATGTTCATGTCGATGATGCTGGCCTTGCGGTTGCCGAGCCAGGAGCGCACGAACCAGTCGATATTCTTCGCCGTGTAGCCGAAGAATGCGCCTTCCATCTGCTGGTCCGGGGACGTGTAGTACTCGGCGCCCTTCGAAATCGGATGCAACTTCGCGTCGAAGTGCTTGATGATGCGGTCCGCGATGCGGCCATGGATGTTCCAGCACCGCTCCCACTGGCGGGACACGTCCACGTTGGGACTGTCGGCGAGGAACTCGTGGATCGTCTTGACGTCGCTTTGCTTGCTCATGCCGCCCCTCCTGCAGATCGAGGTGCGAATGATAGGAGAAGTCGCGGCCGGCGCTAGAATGGACCGGACCGGCGTCCACCGTGCGGGAGCGAACGCGAATGCCCGAAGTAGTCGACAAGTCAGCAGCCAGCGGGGCGCCACGGCCCCGGCGGATCGGCTTCATAGGCCTCGGCGTCATGGGTTATCCCATGGCGGGCCATCTGGCCAGGGCTGGCCACGCGGTGACCGTCTACAACAGGACCGGCAGCAGGGCCCTGGCCTGGGCTGGCGAGTACCCGGGCCGGGTGGCCGGCAGCCCGGGTGGTGCTGCGCGTGATGCAGACCTGGTATTCGCCTGCGTCGGCAATGACGACGATCTGCGTTCCGTGATTCTTGGTCCCGACGGCGCGTTGGCCGGTATGGCTGCCGGTACGACGCTCGTAGACCACACCACGGCTTCAGCGGTGGCTGCCCGGGACCTGCACGCAGTCGCCGCCGACCGCGGGCTGCACTTCGTTGATGCGCCGGTTTCCGGGGGCCAATCTGGCGCGGTGAACGGAACACTCACCGTCATGTGTGGCGGCGAGAAGCCGGTGATCGATGCCCTGCGACCGGTAATTGCGGCCTACGCGCGGGCCGTTACGCGCGTCGGTCCGGTTGGCGCGGGGCAACTGGCGAAGATGGTGAACCAGATCTGCATCGCCGGCCTGCTCCAGGGTCTGAGCGAAGGGATCGCCTTCGGCGAGAAGGCCGGCCTGGATATGACCGTCGTCCTTGACGTGATCAGCAAAGGCGCTGCCCAGAGCTGGCAGATGGAGAACCGGGGCGGGACGATGCTTGCGGACCAGTTCGACTTTGGCTTCGCGGTGCAGTGGATGATCAAGGACCTGCGCATGACCCTTGAGGAAGCCGGGCGGATTGGCGCGCAGCTCCCGGTGACGGGTCTCGTTGAGACGTTCTATGAGGACATCAGCCGCAACGGCGGGGGGCGATGGGACACCTCGAGCCTTGTACGGCGCCTGCGCTGAGCGGCGCCCGCGAAACCCGCACGGCCTGGGGGTGAAAGTACTAGGCTGGCGGAGTTCCCAGATTGACCTCTACACCTTCAGGAGAATCCCATGAACAACCCTACCCTGATCAGGATGAGCTGGACTGCCATTGCCCTCGCCGCGGTCCTGGCCGTGGGCTGCGAAAAGAAGGGTCCGGTCGAGCAGGCCGGTGAGGAAGTCGATGAAGCGATCGACACCATGAAGCGCGGTGAGGAATCGACCGCCACCAAGCTGGACGACGCGGTGGACGAACTGAAGGAGTAACGGCCCGGCGAGGCGCCGGCCGGCGGACCTACGGTCCGGGCGCGAGGTTGAGCGAGTTGCGCAGTATGGCGAAGTCCGCGGCCGTAACCGCGCCACTGCCATTCAGGTCGGCGGCGGCCGCCAACGGGCCCGCCGTGGCATCGAGGCCCAGCACGGAGCGCAGTAGGGCGTAGTCGGCCGACGTCACCATCCCGCTGTTGTTCAGGTCGGCGTCGCAGGTGTTGCCGAAGCCGTCGCCATCGGCATCGAGCTGGACATTACCGCCAGAGTCGGTGGCCATGGGTCCGTTATGGGCAGTGAGGCAGTTGTCCTGCCCGTCGTAGGCCCCGTCGCCGTCCGTGTCCTGCATAAGCTGCCAGGCGAGGCCAAAATCGTGAGTGAAGTTCCCGGTTCTCGTCACCCGCAGGGCGTACTGGGCATTGGCAGGGACCACGAACCAGATGTTCTCGGTGTTCTCGCTCGCGCTCGACGAACTGGCGACCACGGCACTGCCGTTGGCCAGGTCGATCAGGGCGATGTTCAGGTCCCTGAGGTAGCCGTTGGGATTGAAGCTGTTCGGGTTCGTCCCGCCAGTGATGTCCAGGTTCCACACCAGCGCCGCCGTCAGCAGCGACGGGTAGGCCTGCGCCGGCAGCGGGTAAGTCGCCGTGGTGTTGCTGGTGCCGGTAAAGCCGAAGGCCGGGTCGTAGTCGAAACCCCTGCCGGTCGCACTGGGTCCGGGACCGCCATCTTCCGTGCTGTTCTGCTCGCCACCGGCGATGATCCAGTAACTGTTCCTGACATTCAGCTGGCCCGCGCCGTAGCGACGATCCAGGCCGTTGGCGGTCTGGTTGGCCACGGCGCCGCGGTAGAGGTCCAGATTGGTGGGGTTTGGCGCGGTGTTGTGGGTCACTCGATCCGCGCCGGCCATCAGCGCCGCCTTGATCACCTCGGACCGCTCGGCATTGCGGACCACGACACCCGCCCGGTTGGTCATGCTGACCGCCACGGGGTCCGTGGACAGGGCCGGGTTGGCATGACCGGTCTCAATGAGCAGCGCTGCCGCCGAGGAGACGTGGGGCGTGGCGCTGCTGACGGAATTGATCGGGTCAACGATGTCGGGCCGCACGCGGCCCGCCGTATAGAGGGCATCGAGCGCCAGCGACCCCGGCGCATGCTGCGCGTCGCTGCGCCCGACCGCGATTACGTTGAAGGCTCCGGCCAGCAGCGCGTAGGTGGTGGGCGTGATCCCGTCGCCGTTGTTGAGGCCGGCGACCTGGATGAATTCGTCCGTCTCCACCAGCCAGTCCACGCGGCGGAGAACGTAGGTGTCGGCCGTGCCGGCGCTACCGACCCAGCTGTGGTTCCCGAGCCGGTTCGTGGAAATGTTGGGGCGGGATCCACCGCTGCCATTCACGGTCTGCAGGAATCCGCCCCCAATCCAGTCGCCGGCCGAGTACGCGGAGATGTTGGCGATGGCCGGGGCCATGGAAGTCGAAATGCCGTAGAAATCCTGGCCAACTCCCGTGGCGTGATAGGAGTACAGCCCTGCGGGGGCATTGGAGGAGTTGGTGATCGTCTTGCCGGCGAACTGGGCATCGAGTATGTCCGGCATCCAGGCGTTCTGGCCGTTGACCAGCTGGGTGCCCTCCACCTGGCTCACGACGACGGCAGTTCCATCGGGAATGGAGACCCCGAGTTCCTGCTGCAACAGCGTATATCCGACGTCGCTGCGGTGGTCCGCGAGGGAATTCAGCGGCGCGAGGCCGACGACCAACAGCCCGACGAGCGGGCAGGCAAGGACCCGGCTCAAGGGCCGCCGGGCGGTTGACGGCTGGATGTGAACCAAGGAGCGATTCCCCACGAATCGGCTGGCAGGCCCGGCTCGGCGACCGGGTTCATGATCATTCGGCCTCAAGGGTAGTCTAGTCCCCATGACGCGCGGATTGCGGCCATTTGTCTTAATTTTCGTAAAGTTGGCGGAGGGAGAGGGATTCGAACCCCCGTAAGGCGTTAGCCTTCCACTGATTTCGAGTCAGGGCCGTTCAGCCACTCCGGCACCCCTCCATCGCGGGGCATTCTATAGAGACTCCGTGAGCAGGGCGAGAAACTCGGCCGGCCGGGTCAGCACGTTCTGCTCGGTTGCCTCACCCGTGGCGGAGCAACCGCTCACGATTCCGCCCGTCTGGTCCGGGGCCTCGGACTGCTTCTCCTGGCGATAGAACCGGAACCACGCCTCAAGGGTCAGTCCGCCGCCCCTGGGCGCCATGAAATCCCGGTAGGCCCTGTAGCGGCTGGAAACCATTTCCACTTCGGCTGGGTCAATCCCGGCAGCCCGGGCTCGGCGGCGCCAGTTCTCCACGGGGACCGGGTCGGCAGCGGGGGTGGGTGCGCTCATGGACCGCTACGATAGCCGAATGGCCGCCCGCACCGCGACATGACAATAACCCGAAGACAATTCCGTAAGTCCCTGTTTATCCTGATTTCAAACATAACACGAAGGCCCGGAACGGAGACCCGACGCCTGGAGCGGCCCGAAACCAGCGTGATACGGTGCACCCCGTCGAAGGGCCATGAGGTCGGGCGCAAGCCTGAAACCGCTGACCAATGAGACGCGTGCTGATCATCCTGCTGGCTGCCCTGCTCACCACCTGCGGGGTCCAGCCCACCCTCCTGGAGGAAGTCCGGGCCCTTGGCGAATTGCGGGTCGTCACCCGCAACAGCCCCATTACCTATTTCATCGGCCAGGCGGGCCCCGAGGGGCCCGACTACGATCTCGTGCGCGGCTTTGCCGATCACCTGGGCGTGAAACTGAAGCTGGTCGAGGCTGACCGCTTCGGTGACCTGCTCTCCGAGGTCGAGTCAGGCCGCGCCCACCTGGCCGCCGCCGGCCTTACCGTGACCGCCGAGCGAGCCAAGCGCGTGGACTTCGGCCCGCCCTACCAGCAGGTCAGCCAGAGCCTCGTCCATCACCGGGGACGGAAGGCTCCCCGCTCACCGGCCGATCTCGTGGGCAAGCGCATCGAAGTGGTGGCCCAGTCCAGCTACGTGGAGACGCTGACGGCCGCCCGCGGCAAGTTCCCGGACCTCGCGTGGACTGAGGATCCAACCGCCGATGCCGGCGAACTGCTGGACAGGGTCGCGCGGGGTGACGCCGACTACACGCTGGTCGACTCGAACCTCTTTGCCATCTACCAGCGTTTCCATCCGGAGCTCCGCGTCGCGTTCAACATGACCGACGGTGATGCGCTGGCATGGGCCTTCCAGCGGCGCGGTGACCGCAGCCTGATCGACGAGGCCGCGGCGTACCTGGCCGGAATCCGCGCCTCGGGCCAGCTGGCCCACGTGATGGACCGGTACTACGGGCACAAGGCGACGTTCGATTACGCCGGCACCCGCAAGTTCATGCGCGACTACCAGCAATTGCTGCCGCGTTACCGGAAGCAATTCGAGGCAGCGGCCGAGCGCGCGGGCATCGACTGGCGACTGATCGCCGCGGTCGGCTACCAGGAGAGCCACTGGAATCCGGAAGCGATCTCGCCGAAGGGCGCGCAAGGCATGATGATGCTGACGCCGGAGACCGCCACCCTGATGGGCATAGAAAATCCCATGGACGCGGGCCAGAGCATCGTGGGCGGGTCGAAGTACCTGTGGCGCATGAAGCGCCGGATCGCAAAACTGTCGCCGGATATTCCCGACCAGGATCTCACCTGGATGGCCCTCGCCGGGTACAACATGGGCTTCGGCCACCTGCTCGACGCCCGCCAGGTCACCAAGGCCAACGGCGGCAACCCGGACCGGTGGGTCGACGTGAAGGACGCCTTGCCACTGCTCATGGAACGGCGCTGGTACACCCAGGCGCGATGGGGCTATGCCCGGGGCCGGGAAACCCGCGCCTATGTGCGCAACATCCGCAACTACTACGACATCCTGGTGTGGCTCGAGGACGGGCCGGAGGACTACCAGGAGCCGGGCCAGCCCGGGAAACCGCCGGTGACGGCAGACAACGCCGACGACGACGGTAAGAGCGGCGACCGCCGCGACCCCCAATCGGCGAGTCGCGGTCGCGGCTGAAGCCGCTCCTACGGCGCGGGCGAGATCACCAGCAGCTCGACGCCCTCGTCCACCTGCTCCCCGACGACCACGTTCAGGCGGCTGACGATGCCATCCGCCGGGGCAAGGATCGCGTGCTCCATCTTCATGGCCTCCAGCACCAGCAGCACGGCGCCACGCCGGACGGTGGCGCCGGGACCGACGTGGACCGCCGTGACCCGCCCCGGCATCGGGGAGGTGAGCGGCCCGGTCACCGCCGCCATCACCCCCTGGCAGCCGCCGGATGATCCGTCCGCTACCCGGGACTCCGCGGGGCCGTTGACCCGCCAGCCATCGCGACTGTTCCAGGGGTCACCGGCAGCCACCGTGCCCGGCACGGTGTAGCCCAGTAGATCGGCCCGGTGACTCTCGATGAATCCGGTGTTCACCGGGCCGGCCACGAACGACGGGTAGCCCGCCAGGGCCGCGAGAAACTCCAGGTTCGTTCGCACACCGGCCACCCGCGTGGCCCGGAGCGCCGCCTGCAGCCGCCGCACCGCCGCCGCCCGGTCTGGACCGTGCACGATCACCTTGGCCAGCAGCGGGTCATAGTGAACAGTGACGGCATCGCCGGCCTGCACGCCGGAGTCCACCCGGACGCTCCCGCTGGCGGCAGGAAACACCAGTTCCCGGAGTGTCCCGGTGGCGGGCAGGAAGTCCCGTGCCGGATCCTCGGCACAGAGGCGCACCTCGATGGCGTGACCCGACAGGGTGATCTGCTCCTGGGTCAGCGGCAGCCGCTCGCCGGCAGCGACGCGCAACTGCCACTCCACGAGGTCCTGTCCCGTGATGAATTCCGTCACCGGGTGCTCGACCTGCAGGCGGGTGTTCATCTCGATGAAGAAGCACTGGCCGTCCTCTCCGGCGATGAACTCGACGGTGCCGGCGCCGGTGTAGTTCACGGCCCGCGCAGCATCGACGGCCAGCCGGCAGAGGGCCTGGCGCTGAATGGCCGTGAAGCCCGGGGCCGGCGCTTCCTCCAGGACCTTCTGGTGGCGGCGCTGCACGGAGCAGTCGCGCTCGAAGAGGTGTACGAGCTGGCCGTGGTGATCGCCAAACACCTGCACTTCCAGGTGCCGGGGATTGGGGAGGTACATCTCCACGAGCAGGCGCCCGTCGCCGAATGCAGCGACTCCCTCCCGACGGGCGGCCGCAACGGCGCCCGCGAGCTCACCGGGGCCAGCGACGACCCGCATCCCTTTGCCACCGCCCCCCGCCACGGGCTTCAGCAGCACGGGGTAGCCGGTGCGGGCCGCCTCGGCCAGCAGTCGCTCGTCGGACTGGTCGTCGCCGTGGTAGCCCGGTACCACGGGGATTCCGGCCGCAGCCATGAGCGTCTTCGCGGCCGACTTGCTGCCCATGGCGCGAATCGCCTCGACTGGCGGCCCGATGAATGCCAGGCCGGCCGCCGCGCAGGCCGCGGCAAAGTCCGCATTCTCGGAGAGGAACCCGTAGCCGGGGTGAATGGCCTCGGCGCCGGCGGCCTGCGCCGCCGCAATGATCGCGTCCGCGCGCAGGTAGCTGTCCCTGGCCGGGGGCGGCCCGATGGCCACGGCCTCGTCGGCCAGCTGCACGTGCAGGGCGCCCGTATCGGCGGTGGAGTACACGGCCACCGTCCGGATACCGAGGCGGCGCGCCGTGCGGATGACGCGACAGGCGATCTCGCCGCGGCTGGCGATGAGAATCCTGCCGAACATCACATCCTGAAGACGCCGAACGCGGTGTCCTCCGGCGGCGCATTGTGCGCGGCCGAGATCCCGAGGCCGAGGACCCGGCGCGTGTCGCGCGGGTCGATGATCCCATCGTCCCACAGCCGGGCTGTCGCGTACCAGGGACTACCCTGGGTCTCGTACTGCTCGCGGATAGGCGCCTTGAAGGCCTCCTCGTCCTGCGCGCCATCACGCCGGACCTGCGCGAGCACGGTTGCCGCCTGCTCCCCGCCCATCACCGAGATCCGCGCGTTGGGCCACATCCACAGGAAGCGCGGGCTGAAAGCACGGCCGCACATGCCGTAGTTGCCGGCGCCGAAGCTGCCGCCGATGATCACCGTGAACTTGGGCACGCGGGCATTGGCAACGGCCATGACCATCTTGGCGCCGTCCTTCGCTATGCCGCCCGCTTCGTACTTCCGGCCGACCATGAACCCGGTGATATTCTGCAGGAACACCAGCGGGATACGCCTCTGGCAGCACAGCTCGATGAAGTGTGCGGCCTTCAGGGACGACTCGGAAAACAGGATGCCGTTGTTCGCGACGATGCCCACGGGGTAGCCATGGAGGTGGGCGAAACCGCAGACGAGGGTGGTGCCGTAGAGCTGCTTGAACTCGCTGAACTCGCTGCCGTCCACGAGCCGTGCAATCACCTCGCGCACGTCCCAGGGCTTGCGGGTATCGGCGGGTATGAGGCCAAGCAGGTCGTCCGCCGGGTACAGGGGCTCGCTGACGGGCCGGGTAACGAGCCAGGAAGGCTTCGCCCGATTGAGGTGACTGACGCACTGCCGGGCGATCGCCAGCGCGTGCCGGTCATCCAGCGCATAGTGATCAGTCACGCCGGACGTGCGGGAATGCAGGTCGGCACCACCCAGGTCCTCGGCGCTCACCACCTCGCCGGTCGCCGCCTTCACCAGCGGCGGACCGCCGAGGAAAATCGTGCCCTGGCCACGGACGATGATGCTCTCGTCGGCCAGGGCCGGGACGTAGGCCCCACCGGCCGTGCACGACCCCATCACCACCGCGATCTGGGCAATGCCATCCGCGGAAAGGTTGGCCTGGTTGTAGAAGATCCGGCCGAAGTGGTCGCGGTCGGGAAAGACGTCGGCCTGCAGCGGCAGGTAGGCGCCGCCGGAGTCGACGAGGTAGACGCAGGGCAGCCGGTTCTCCCGTGCGACTTCCTGGGCCCGCAGGTGCTTCTTCACGGTCAGCGGGTAGTAGGTTCCGCCCTTCACGGTGGCGTCATTGGCGACGACGACGCATTCCTGTCCGGCAATGCGCCCGATCCCCGTGACGATTCCGGCGCTCGCAACCTCGTCGTTGTAGAGGCCGGTCGCGGCGAGCTGGGACAGCTCCAGGAATGGCGAACCCGGGTCGAGCAGCTCGCGGATCCGGTCACGGACCAGCAGCTTGCCCCGCCCCACGTGCTTCGCCCGTGCCTGCTCCCCTCCGCCCTCTGCAACCGCGGCCACCCGGGCCCGCAGTTCGGCGACGAGCGCCTCGTTGGCCGCGCGATTCCGCGCGAACTCCGCCGAGCCCCGGTCCAGCACGGAGTCGAGGACGCTCACCGCGCCCGCTCCAGCAGCCGCTCCGCCTGCAGCCTGTGCGGCCGGTCGAGCATCCGGCCGTCAAGCTGCACGGCGCCGGCGTCAGGGGCTGCGGCGAATGCCTCCACCACCCGGCGGGCGCGCTCGATCTGCTCCGCCGTCGGGGTGAAGGCGGCATTGATGACCGGCACCTGGGCGGGGTGGATGGCGAGCATGCCGCTGAAGCCATCCTCGGCGGCCCGCGCCGCAAGGCGGCCCAGCGCGGCCTCGTCCCTGAAATCCGGCGACAGCGTTTCGATGGCGGCCCGTCCCGACGCAGCGGCCGCAATCTGGCAGAGGCTGCGGACCAGCTGGTAGGTGAAGCGGAATCCGCCATCCGGCTCCCGATTCGCGCGGGCGCCCAGGTCAACGGACAGGTCCTCGGCACCCCAGGCCAGCGCCAGCAGGCGCTCCGGAGGCCGCACGTAGCCGGACAGGGTGGCCACGGCCAGCGCAGTCTCGGTCGCGATGGCCACGATGGGCGTCGCCGCGCGCCCGGTCGAGCGCGCTTCCAGCTCACCCAGCGCCCGGTCCAGTTCCCGGACATCCGCAATGGAATCCGGCTTCGGCAGCACGATGCCGGCGGCGCGGGCGGGCAGCACCGCAGCCAGGTCGTCCTGCATCAGGCCCGAGGACACGGGGTTGACCCTGACCCAGAGGGCCGGTCCGCCACGACCGGCATGTTCACGCAGGAAGGCGGCCGCCATCTGCCGGGCCAGCGGCTTGCGTCCGGCCACCACCGCATCTTCCAGGTCCAGGATGACCGCGTCAGCGCCCGAGTCCAGTGCGCGAGCGAGCTTCCGCTCGCTGTCCGCGGGAACGAAGAGCCAGCTGCGGGGGAGCACGCCACGGGTCATGCGTTGCCCCGTTTCAGCAGCAGCGCGTGCCGCTTGCAGCTGGCCACTTCCTCGTCGCGCTGGTTGAATGCCCGGTGGATGAAGGTGGCGATGCCGGCGTTGGGACGGGATGCGCTCGGACGCAGCGAGGCCACCTCGGTCTCGATCCGTAACGTGTCGCCGATGAAGACCGGCTTCGGGAAACGCACGTCGTCCATCCCCAGGTTGGCAACGGCAGTCCTGTGGGTGGTGTCGTGGACGGACACGCCGATCATCAGGCTCAAGGTGAAGCAGCTGTTGACGAGCACCTGGCCGAACTCCGTGGACTTGCAGTACTCGGCATCGAGGTGCAGTGCCGCGGGATTGTGCGTCAGCGTCGAGATCAGCAGGTTGTCCACCTCGGTCACGGTCCGGTGGATGTCGTGGCGGATGACCGTCCCCACGCTCAGTTCGTCGAAGTAGCAGCCTGCCATCGTGGTGCTCCAGGTATCAGGCGGTGGCGTTGAACAGCTCTCGGCCGATCAGCATCCGGCGGATCTCCGACGTGCCGGCGCCGATCTCGTAGAGCTTGGCATCCCGCAACAGCCGGCCCGTCGGGTATTCATTGATGTAGCCGTTGCCGCCCAGGATCTGGATGGCGTCCAGCGCCATCTGCGTGGCGCGCTCGGCGGTGTACAGGATGGCCCCTGCGGCGTCCCGGCGGGTGGTCCGGCCGGCGTCGGCGGCCCGTGCGACGGCGTACACGTAGGCCTTGCAGGCATGGAGCGTCGTGTACATGTCGGCCAGCTTGCCCTGGATCAGCTGGAATTCCCCGATCGGCTGGCCGAACTGCTTGCGCTGGTGCACGTAGGGCAGCACGGCGTCCAGGCACGCCTGCATGATGCCCAGGGGCCCGGCACTGAGGACGATCCGCTCGTAGTCGAGGCCGCTCATCAGCACCCGCACACCCTCGTTGCACACCCCGAGGAGGTTCTCCCCTGGCACGTGGCAGTCGCGGAAGACCAGTTCGCAGGTGTTCGACCCGCGCATGCCGAGCTTGTCCAGCTTCTGGGCCGTGGAGAAACCGGGGTAGCTCTTCTCCACGAGGAACGCCGTGATGCCCCTCGCCCCCGCATTGGGCTCCGTGCGGGCGTAGACGATCAGCACGTCTGCGTCCGGGCCGTTGGTGATCCACATCTTGGAGCCGTTCAGCACGAAGCCGTCGCCCCACGCTTCCGCCCGGAGCCGCATGCTGACCACGTCGGACCCCGCGCCTGCCTCGCTCATGGCCAGCGCGCCGACGAACTCCCCGCTGACCAGTTTCGGGAGATAGCGACGCTTCTGGTCGGCGTTGCCGTTGCGCCGCAGCTGGTTGACGCACAGGTTGGAGTGCGCGCCGTAGCTCAGGCCGACCGAGGCCGATGCCCGGCTGATCTCCTCCATGGCCAGCACGTGCTCCAGGTAGCCGAGGCCCGCGCCGCCATAGCCGGGCTCGACGGTGATGCCAAGCAGGCCCACGGCACCCATGCGGGTCCAGAGCTCACCGGGGAACTGGTTCGTGGCGTCGATGTCCGCCGCGCGCGGGGCGATCTCGCTCGCCGCAAAGGCCCGGACGGTGTCGCGGAGCAGGCAGGTGTCGTCAGCGAATCCGAAGTCGAGGAAATCGGTTGCCATGCCACTCATCAGCCCGCCTTCCTGACGTTAACGTCACTCTTCAGGAGTTCGGCGAAGCACTTCGCCTCGACCTCACCCATGGTCACGAGGGTCGCCTCGATATCCCGGAGCTTCTGCAGGAGGTCGGCCCGGTGTTCACGGATCTTGTCACACAGGCGCAGCAGCTGGCGGGCGCTGCCGGCCTGCCGGGGATCGTACATGTCGATGATTTCCCGGCACTCCTCCAGAGAGAAGCCGAGCCGCTGGCCACGCAGGACCAGCCGGACCCGGGTCCGGTCCCGGTCGGAATAGACGCGGGTCTGGCCACGCCGCGCCGGGGCGATCAGCCCCTTGTCCTCGTAGAAGCGCAGGGCCCGGGCCGTGACCCCGAACTCCTGGGCAAGCTGCTGGATCGTGTAGCGCTGGTCTGCCAAGGCCTCTGCTCCGGGGATATAGTTGACGTATACGTCAACTATAGGCCGAAGGCGTTCGATCGGGCAAGACGCCCGTCACACCCCGCAGCGCCGGTAGGAGCGACTTCAGGCGCGACCCCTTCCCGCGAGAATCGAGTCCGCGAGTCTCGAGCGGGAGGGGGTCGCGCCTGAAGGCGCTCCTACCGGCGCTGCCGGAAGAACGCCTGGAGGATTGCCCGGCACTCGTCGGCCCGCACGCCGCCGGTCACGGTCACCCGGTGGTTGGCGGCCGGGCTGCCCAGCACGTCGATCACCGTGCCCGTCGCGCCGGCCCGCAGGTCCTCGCAGCCGTACACCACCCGGGCCACCCGGGCGTGGATCATGGCGCCGGCACACATGGGGCATGGCTCCATCGTGACGTAGAGGGTGCTGCCCGTGAGACGGTAATTGCCGAGCTGCCGGGCGCCGGCGCGCAGCGCCTCGATCTCCGCGTGGGATGTGGGGTCGGCGCTGCCGATGGGCCGGTTCCACCCCTCCCCGATCACGACCCCCTCCAGCACCAGGACAGCGCCGACGGGAACCTCCCCCGCGGCCTCCGCATTCCTGGCGAGCTCCAGGGCACGGCCCATGTACGTCGCGTCCTCGCGTGGGGCAGGTACGCCGCAGGCAGGGATGGGGCTGCTGTTCTCGGGTGGCTCCGCCATGGAGGGCCAGTATAGGAGGCGAGGCAGGCTTCCGCGTAGCAGCGGGCCGGTACGGGTACCATCGGCTTCCCGCTCCCGGCAGCTATGGATGGCAGCCCTATGATGACTCTCCAGGAAACCCTCTGGGACATGGAGCAGAAGCTCTGGCTGGAGGAGGCCGACTTCCACGTCCGGAACCTCACCGACGACTGCGTGCTGCTGCTGCCCCCGCCCGCCGGCGTGCTGGGGAAGGACGCGGCCGTGGCCCTGGTGCGGGAGACGCCGCGCTGGACCGGGGTCCGTTTCGGCGGGCGGCGCCTGCTGCGCCTTCACGACCGCATCATCCTGCTCGCGTACAACGCCAGCGCCCACCGGCGCAAGGAACTCACAACCTACCGGACGCTGGCTTCGAGCGTCTACGTGAACCGCGATGGCGACTGGCGCATCGCCTTTCACCAGCAAACCCTGGACGAGGTGCTGAGCGGCGCCACGGGACGCTTCGAGCTGCTGAAGGAGCCCTAAGCCCCGGCAGGGCACGGGAATCAACGTGCTAGATTCCCGCCCGGCGTGGCAATGTGCCCGGCCAGGGCATTGGAGAGCTTTGATGAGCAGACCGCTTTTGACTGGCATGCTGGGCCTGGCCGGCGCCGTCCTTGCAGCGGGCTGCAGTCCCGGGGACACCGCGAACCCGGCTGTCCCGGCACCCGACCAGCGCCCGGCTGTCTCACCGCTGCCTGCGCTGGTCCGCCCCGACGGGACCTACCCCGTCAAGGCGCTGGAGAAGGACACCATCGTCGTCAAGGTGATCCAGAACGGCGTCCAGAACCTTCAGCAGGCGCCCAGCATCGAGGCAGGGCTGAAGGCCAACCTGGAGAAGATGGCGTCCCTGGTGCAGAAGGCCTGCACCACCGGCGCGAAACCCGATTTCCTGCTGTTCAACGAGTTCCCCCTCACCGGCTATTCGGCGGGCTCCAGGGACGAGAAGCTCAGGTTCACCATCACGATCCCGGGGCCCGAGACCGAGCGCCTCGGCGACCTCGCGCGGGAGTGCGACACGTACATCATCTTCGGCAGCTACGCCCGTGACAGCGACTGGCCCGGACACATCCTCAGCATCAACACGGTGCTCGACCGCCAGGGCCGGATTGCCCAGAAGTACTGGAAGACCCGCAACATCACGCGCCTGACGCCCGGCGAGGAGATCCCCACCACCACGATCGAGAACGTGCGGGACAAGTTCCGCGAGCGCTACGGCATCGAGGCCGAGTTCCCGGTGCTGCAGACCGAGTACGGCAACATCGCCGTCAGTACCGTGCAGCTGGACCCCTTCATCTTCGCCGCCTTCGCCATGCGCGGCGTCGAGATCATGTTCCGGACGGCCACCCTGTTCTCTCCGGACGACGTGAAGGCGACCGCGCGCTTCCACAACGTGTACTCCGCCATGTCGAACATCACCTTTCCGCCGGACAGCCCGGTGGCGTCCGGGGGCGGGCATTCCCTGATCGTCAGTCCGAGGGGCGAGGTCCTGGCGGAGGACCCGACCAACAACGAGGGCATCATCGAGGCAACGATCCCGATTGCCGAGTTCCGCAAGAACCGCCGAATCCCGCGCTACCCGCTGGAAGTCGTCGCGCCCGTCTTCGACCAGTACCGGCAGGAACTGCCAATGAACCACCTGGACCTGCCCGCGGACCAACTCCCTCAATCGGGCGCGGATATGAAGGCCCTGCTGGACCGGGCGAGCCGGTGGCTGAATCCGGCCGGCGACGCGAAGGCGCCGTAGGAGCGGCTTCAGCCGCGACCAGCCCTGCACTCATGACAACACCCGCACCCCAGGACCTGATCACCGCGCTGGCTGCCTGCGTCGGCCCCGACCGCGTCATCATCGACCCGGTCGAACGCCAGCTGCTCAGCACGGATCTCTACGCGGAGGGAGCAACCTGCGCCGCCGCGATCCGTCCCGCCGCCACCGCCTCACTGGCGGCAGCCGTGGCCGCGGCGACCCGCGCCGGCTACGCCGTCATTCCCCGTGGCGGCGGCCTGTCCTATACCCGGGGCTATGTACCGGACACCGCCCGGTCGATCATCGTCGACACCCGGGACCTGGCCGGCATCGTGGAGCTGGACGCGGTGGGCATGACGCTCACCGTCGGTGCCGGCACCACCTGGGAGGCGATCGACGCGGCGCTTGCGCCCCACGGCCTGCGCCTGCCCTACTTCGGGACCTTTTCGGGAAGGGCCGCCACGGTCGGCGGCGGCCTGTCCGGTGGCGCACTCTTCTACGGGACAGCCCGCTATGGAGCAGCCGCAGACAACGTGCTGGACCTCGAGGTCGTCTGCGCCGACGGCCGGGTGCTGCGCACCGGGCAGGCGGCCCTGCGCAATGGCAAGCCGTTCTACCGCACCCACGGGCCCGACCTCACCGGGCTTTTCCTGCACGACGGCGGCGCCTTAGGGATAAAGACCGAGGCCACCTTCCGGCTGATCGAGCGCCCGGCGCATTCCGGGTTCCTGTCGTGGGCCTATCCGGACGCGGCGAGCGCCGCGGCCGCAGTCTCTGCCATCGGGCGCAGCGGCGCGACCGAGGAAGCCTACGTGTTCGACCCGGCGACGACGGCGCGCGGCATGGCGGCCAGCAACCTGGCGAGCGATCTCCGCCGGCTCGGCGGCATCGTCGCCGGCCAGGGCAGCCTGCTCGCAGGCCTCAAGGCCGGCGCACGGGTCGTGCTGGCGGGTAAGGGCCTGGTGCCCGACGGCTGCTACTCGCTCCACCTGGTCTGCGCGGCCCGCACAGCGCCGGCCCTCGCCGCAGACCTGGACCACTGCGCCACGCTGCTGGTGCGGCACGGCGGCCAGGAGATCCCCAATTCCATCCCGATGGGCGTGCGCGCGCAGCCCTTCGACAACCTGAACGGCGTGGTGGGACCGAAGGGTGAGCGCTGGATGGCCCTGAATGCCAAGGTGCGCCATGGCGATGCACCACGGATCATCAACCGCTTCGGCACGATGATCGCGGGGTACCGCGAGCGCATGGTGGCCGCCCGCGTCACCTACTCGACGCTGTTCACCGCCATGAACACCCACGCCTTCAGCTTCGAGGCGGTCTACCACTGGCCCGACCGGTGGCTGCCCCTGCACCGGGCCACGGCGGATCCCGCGTTCCTCGCGAAGCTGCCGCCGGACACGGCCAACCCGGCTGGGTCGGCACTGGTGGCGGAGCTGCGCGAGCGCACGCTGGATCTGTACGACGAACTGGGCGTGGCCTCGAACCAGCTCGGTCGCACCTATCGCTACTACGGCAACCTGGCCCCGGAAACGCGGGGACTGCTGGACGCGCTCAAGGCTGCGCTGGATCCGCAGGGGCTGATGAACCCCGGGGTGTTGACGCCCGGGCGGGGTGCGTGACGGCTAGGGTGTTGCTGTGACCGCAGGCACCGGGCCGGAAGCACCCAGCGTCTTCGCGACAGTGGACACGGCATCGCCGGTGATCGCTGTCGGGTTGGCCGCACAGTAGGCGACCAGATCGCCCGCCAGCCGGTCGTAGGTCCAGGGCGGTCCGGTGCGGTCGGCGGCATTGACCACCTCCTGCAACGGCTTGCCCGAGACCGCCTTCAGGTAGCCGGCCGACCAGGTGATCAGCGAATGCCGGGTGCCGAGCGGCGCGATCCTGATCATCTCGTTGAATACCGAGCAGGGTATCGCGCCGATGTCCGGCACGCCGCCCATGCCGGGCGGCATCACGAGCTTCTCCGCCACTGCACTGCCGGAGGCGAGGAGCAGGACCAAAGCCGGCAGGGTCAGGGCCGGCCGGGTACGCCGGGCGGCCGGCGACGTGTGCTTCTGTTCCATGCGACCGGGTCCGTCCATCATTCCGCCGCGCTCACGCGCCGGGCGCCGACTTCCGACGGCTTCTTGGGCGCCACCACCAGCAGGGCGATCAGGGTGAGGAAGGCGCCGAAGAGAACCGACGCCTCCAGCTTGTAGCTCCAGGGATCGATGAAGACGGCGTGGCTCATCAGGTCCAGCTTCTCGAGTATCTCGACGTTCACCCAGGCGATGTTGCCGACCGGGATGGCATAGCGCAGTGCGGTGGCCGTGCGCTTGAACTGGATGAGCCGGGTCAGGCAGAAGCCGGCCCAGACGACGGCGACGAACACCGACGCCAGGTTGACGGCGACGAACAGATTTCCCTTGCCCGTCAGGGCCGGATCGAAAGTCAGCAGGTTCCAGGCGTAGCAGAACCAGGTGACGAAGACGGTCTCCATGAAGGTGATGATGGCGTAGTTGCGGTCCTTCGCCGTCTTGGTGGTGGGACCCAGGCCCTCCCGCAGGCCCAGCTTGTCCTGGAACCACAGGAACATGTTGCAGCGGGTGTCCTTGTCGAAGGTGTAGAAGCACAGCATCATGAGGAGCGTGCCCACCGTGGACCCCATGATCATGTACTCGGGGTAGGTGCCGCTCACCTCGAGGCCGCCCGCGCCGTCCATCCGGGGCAGCATTCCCCAGTTCATGCGGCCGTACCACATGTAGAAGAACTCGACCCAGCACATCCAGACGATCAGGCCGCCAAAGAAGCCGACCCAGGTCTGGAAGGTCTCGTTCTTCGACTTCACGCCGTACCAGAGCAGGATGATGCCGGTGAAGCCGAGCAGCGGCGAGACGGCCAGCGTGGTCTCCCGTCCGAGGTTGTGCTCGATCAAAACCATAAGGGTGTGGGCGAGACCCACGCCGACGAACATGAGAACGAAGGTGACGAGCCCGACGATGGGGGGCTTCCAGAGCCTGGACTTGGCGGGTTCGGGGGTGGCGACGGTCGTGGACATGGGACCTCCTCCTCAACGGCGGTTCTGCCGGTCACTTCGGAGGAGACTAGAACGGCCCACCGACGAATCCATGCGGTGTTTTGTCGCCCCTGCCGGCGTGGCTATTGCTTCGCGGCGTAGGCCTCGAGGAGCAGGTTGCGTTCCGGCAGGTCCTGCAGGACCAGGCGGCCCAGCGACGTGTCAGCCTGGAGGCGGCCAGGAGACTGCGGCGCCGGCAGGGAATGAAACCGTGACAGGGTTGCGACGCGCTCACTGAAGATCGGCGCCGGCGCGGGGCCGGGTGGCCGGGCCCACACGTAGGTGATCGACTGCAGCACGCCGTCGGAATCGAAGTCGTAAAGTGACGCGTTCACGCGCGGGTCGTCGCAGTCGCTGCCCCGCGCGTCGATGCGCAGACCGGCCGGCTGGTTCGGCACCTTGCCGTCGATCGTCTCCCTGAAGCGCCGGCCGATGACCTGCCGGGCCTGCTCGACCCGCGATGATCCGAGCTGGTCGAGGAGGGTCTGGCGGCAGACCTCCGGCGCAGGCCGTACCGGCTGCGGGGACATCGCGCTGGCTCCCCCGATCGGCGCATCCACACGCACGAGTGCGCAGTCCGCCAACCGGAATTCCCGGATGGTGCCCTGGTCGACGATGTCGAAGCCCAGCAGCGGCACGCCCAGGTCCGGGAGCGCAAAGACCTGGCTGCCCTGCATGCGGTACTGGATGGGGCCGAGCGAGTCATCGCCAGAGCTGTCGCTGGCGGCCCAGGACGCGGGCTTGAACTCGGTGGTGCCCCCGCCAAACACGACTTCGCACATCGCAGCGCCCGGATTGGAGAGCATCCCCATCAGCTGGGACAGGTCATCTCCACCGCGTGGCGTCGCGCCGGTAGCGACCTGCCAGCGCCCGAGCAGGGGATTGCGCTCCGGTGGCAGTGGGGGCGAGGCGAGAAGCCTGGCGCGCAGGGCCTTTAGCGCGGCATCGTTTTCTGCCATCTGCCGTGCCTGCTCGGCCCGTCCGGGTGCGGACCGGCTCTCGAAATCTTCCGCGCTTTGACGCTGTTGTTCGTAGGCGTCGTCCTGGCGCTCCTGATCCCACTTCTTCTCCTCCTCTTCCGAGCAGGAGTAGAACCCGCAGTTCTTGGCCTGGGAAAAAGCGGAACTGGCGATTCCCGCCAGCGCGAGTACGGCAAGCCATTGACGCGGGTTCATGGTTGCTCCTGTGGAGAGGCCGCTGCTGCGCTCCTCCGGACCTCGCTGACCTGGCGCGTGATCTGGCCAATGTGACGTCCATCGGTGCCACAGCATCCGCCCCAGACATTGATGTGCGGGAACCTTCGGGCCAACGCGCCCATCTGGGCTCCCAGTTCAACCGGGTCGCCATCCTCGAGATGACCCAGCTTGCACAGGTCCAAAGTCTCCATGGCCACCGCGTTCGGCAGAAAGCCGCCAAGACGTGCGGTCCATTCACCGGCCGTAAGGCCGGGTTCGAACTCGGTCGGGTGGGTGCAGTTGATCATGTAGTACGCCGGCGCATTGCCCGTGGCCGAATCGACGCGGGAAATTGCCTCCTCCAGTGTCTCGCCCCCCTTGAGCCGCCCGCCCCGGGCGACGAAGAAGGAGATGACCACGGGCATGTCCGCGGCCTTTGCGGCGCGGGCCAGCCCAATCGCCTCCTCCACGCTCGTGAACGTCATGGCCGTGACCTGGTCGGCCCCGGCATCGCGAAAGGTCAGGATCTGCTCGGCATGGTAGTCCTCGGCTTCCGCCGCGTCGGGCGTGCGGCCGGTGTTGTAGGCGTCGCCCCGCGGGCCGATCACGCCTCCGACCAGCATCGGCGTGTCGGGACTCGAGTATTCCCGCGCGAACTCCCGGTAGAACTCGATGCCGCGGATGTTGATCTCCGCCAGGGCCTCGCGGGAAAAGCCGGTGAGTTCGCCCCAGTCACGGCTTGCGCGGTAGTGCAGGCCCTCGTTGATGATGCCGAACCCGTTTGCAACGGCGGCCTCCACGACCTTCCGGTGATAGTCCTTGAGGCAGGACACCCCGCGCGCGTCGTTGAGCAGCTCGAAGCCGCAGAAGTGCCGGAGCTTGAACCCGTCGACGTACTGCATCCAGGTCTCGAAGCCGCCGGCGGTTGTCATGAGCTTGCCGGTCAGCTGCGGAAGGTCTTTTTGGGGCGCCATTTCGAACTCCATGGGGGGAATAGGAACTTCAAACACCCCATCAACTGAGTGTGCCAGCCCCGAACACCCGCCGCCACGCGCGGAGAGGGCCGCCGGGCCCAGGCACGCGCAGCCCCTCCCCCACGAATCTACCCTTCACCCGCGCATTCTTGCACCGCGGGGCGCAGCAGACCGTTCGCCGCAACTCGAACTCCCCCTTCAGCCTCTGCTCCCGGCAACGGCGCGGTCGCGACGTTTGCGCCCCTTGTGTCAACCAGTTGACAGAGCCCGGGCCCGGGCCGGCGCACTGTCTGTCCAACGGCGGGGGTACCGCCGGCAATCCAAAAGAGGAGCCCTGCCATGAACAACACGATCCGCACCGCCCTGATCCTCGGCAGCCTGGCCGGCATCCTGGCCCAGCAGGCTTCGGCAGATACGGCCGCGACCCAGCCCGTCTACGGGGACGAACTCCAGCGCTGCGTCGTCGCCCTGCGCCCCGAAGCAGCCGATGTCGGCGCCGCCACGGCCAGGCACACGGTGACGGAGGTCACCGTCCGTGGCATGTGGCGCGAGTTCACGATCAGGTCGGCCTACACCGCGAATGGCGGCAAGGCGCTGGGCGACACGGTGTCCCGCTGCAGGACCGCGCGGTGGAGCTCTGGCACGGAGCTCAACGTGGTCGCACGGCACGCGCCGAGTGGCGCCGCCGTGGCCGAGGCCCGCCTGGCTGCCCGGTAGCGGGGATTCGCGCGGGCCGGCGTTCCTACAGGCGCCCTACTCCCACTCGATGGTGGCCGGCGGCTTCCCCGAGATGTCGTAGACCACCCGGGAGATCCCTGGGGTCTCGTTGATGATCCGCCGCGAGACGTGGTCGAGGAATTCGTAGGGCAGGTGCGCCCACCGCGCCGTCATGAAGTCGATGGTCTCGACCGCGCGGAGCGCGATGACCCAGTCGTACTTCCGTCCATCGCCCATCACTCCCACCGAGCGCACGGGCAGGAACACCGCGAAGGCCTGGCTGACGTTGTCGTAGAGGTCGGCGCGCCGCAGCTCCTCGATGAAGATGTGGTCGGCTTTGCGAAGCAGGTCGGCGTACTCGCGCTTCACTTCGCCCAGGATCCGCACGCCGAGGCCCGGGCCGGGGAACGGGTGGCGGTAGACCATCTCGCGCGGCAGGCCGAGCTCGACGCCCACACGGCGGACCTCATCCTTGAACAGCTCCCGGATGGGCTCCACGAGCTTCAGCTTCATGTTCTCGGGCAGGCCGCCCACGTTGTGGTGGGACTTGATCACGTGGGCCTTGCCCGTCTTCGTGCCCGCCGACTCGATGACGTCGGGGTAGATCGTGCCCTGGGCCAGCCACTTCACGTCCTGGAGCTTGCCGGCCTCCTCATCGAAGACCTCGACGAAGAGGCGGCCGATGATCTTGCGCTTGGCTTCGGGGTCGGAGACGCCGGCGAGCGCCTTCAGGTAGCGCTCCTCCGCGTTCACGCGGATGACCTTCACACCCAGGTGCTCGGCGAACACGTCCATGACCTGGTCGCCTTCGTGCAGGCGGAGCAGGCCCGTGTCCACGAACACGCAAATGAGCTGGTCGCCCAGGGCCTCGTGGAGCAGCGCGGCCACTACGGAGGAATCCACGCCGCCGGACAATCCCAGCAGCACTTTGTCCCGGCCCACCTGGGCGCGGACCTTCGCGATCTCCCGCGCGATGATGTTGCCGGAGCGCCAGGTGTCGGGGCAGGCGCAGATCTTGCGGACGAAGCGCTCGATGATGCGCTGGCCCTGCTCGGTGTGGGTGACTTCCGGGTGGAACTGCAGCCCGTAGAAGCAACGCTTCTCGTCGGCCATGCCGGCCAGCGGCGCGTTGGCCGAGCTGGCGATGGGCTTGAAACCCGGCGGCAGGCGCTTCACCCGGTCGCCGTGGCTCATCCAGACGCTCATCTCGTCCGTGGCAACGCCGTCGAGCAGCGCGTTACCCGCGGCAGCCTTCACCGTGGCGTGGCCGAACTCCCGGTGCGCAGAGGACTCGACCTCGCCGCCAAGCTGCGCCGCCATGGACTGCATGCCGTAGCAGATGCCGAGCACGGGCACGCCCAGTTCGAACACGAGAGCCGGAATCGTTGGCGTGACATCGCTGAAGGTAGCGCCGGAAATGACCGACTCGGGTCCGCCGGACAGGATCACGCCGGCCGGGCCAAAGGCGCGGATGTCGGCCGCCTCGGCATCCCACGGGAGAATCTCGCTGTAGACGCCCGCCTCGCGCACGCGGCGCGCGATCAGCTGGGTGTACTGGGAGCCGAAGTCGAGGATCAGGATGCGCCGGGCGGCGGCGTCCTCGGTCACGTTTCCGTCCGGTAGTTGGGCGGTTCCTTGGTCATGGTCACGTCGTGGACGTGGCTCTCGCGGATACCGGCGCCGGTAATGCGCACGAAGTCCGGCTTGGTGCGCATCTCGTCGATGCTGCCGCAGCCGGTGTAGCCCATGGCCGCCCGGAGTCCGCCGACGAGCTGGGTGATGATGGCGGAGAGACTGCCCTTGTAGGGCACACGGCCCTCGATGCCCTCCGGAACCAGCTTCTCCAGCTCGGAGGAGGAGTCCTGGAAGTAGCGGTCGCTGGAGCCGTGGCGCTGGGCCATGGCGCCCAGGGAGCCCATGCCCCGGTAGGACTTGTAGGAGCGTCCCTGGTACAGCTCGACCTCGCCCGGGGCCTCTTCCGTGCCGGCAAACAGCCCGCCGATCATGGTGCAGTGGGCGCCCGCGGCAATCGCCTTGGCGAAGTCGCCGGAGTAGCGGATGCCGCCGTCGGCGATCAGCGGCACGCCGGTGCCCTCGAGCGCGGCGGCCACGTCCGCCACCGCGGTGATCTGGGGCACGCCGACGCCCGCGACGATCCGCGTGGTGCAGATGGAGCCGGGGCCCACGCCGACCTTCACGCCATCTGCGCCCGCGGCCACCAGGGCGCGCGCCGCTTCCGGCGTGACGATGTTGCCGCCGATGACCTGGAGCTTCGGGTACTGCTCCTTGATCTGGCTGATCCGGTCGAGCACGCCTTTGGAATGACCGTGCGCCGTGTCGACGATCAGCAGGTCGACGCCCGCCTCGACCAGCGCCTTGACCCGCTCCGCCGTGTCGCCGCCCGTGCCGACGGCCGCACCGACCCGCAACGCGCCCCGGTCGTCCTTGCAGGCGTAGGGATAATCCTTGGCCTTCTGGAAGTCCTTGGCGGTGATCATGCCGCGCAGCTGGAAGTTCTCGGCCACCACCAGCACCTTCTCGATGCGGTGCTTGTGCAGGAGGTCCAGCACTTCCTTCTTGTCGGCGCCCTCGCGGACCGTCACGAGCCGGCTCTCCGGCGTCATCACGGATGAGACCGGCGCGTCGAGGCGCGTTTCGAACCGGAGGTCGCGATTGGTCACGATGCCTACGGTGCGGCCCTTGTCCACGACCGGCACGCCGGAAATGTTGTGCGCGTGGGTGATGGCCAGGACTTCCCGGATGGTCTGGTCCGGCCGGACGGTGATGGGATCGTTGACGATGCCGCTTTCGTACTTCTTGACCTGGGCCACCTGGCGGGCCTGGTCGGCAGGGCTCATGTTCTTGTGGATGATGCCCATGCCGCCCTCCTGGGCGAGGGCAATCGCCAGGCGGGCCTCGGTGACCGTGTCCATGGCCGCGGACAGGATCGGGATGTTCAGAGTGATGCCGCGGGTCACGTGGGTCCGGAGGCTGACTTCCCGGGGCAGGATCTCCGAGTAAGCCGGCTTGAGGAGGACGTCGTCGAACGTCAGGGCATCGTGGGTGATCCGCATAAGCCATTCTACGCAGGCCGTCCGGGCACGTAAACTGCCGGCATGGTGGACGTCCCCGGCAAGAAGGTCCTGTCCGTGTCCCAGCTGAACCGCATGGCGCGGCAGCTGCTGGAGAGCGACCTGCCCGTCCTGTGGGTGGAGGGCGAGGTCTCGAACCTGGCCCGGCCGGCCTCCGGGCACCTGTACTTCTCGCTGAAGGACGACAAGGCCCAGGTCCGCTGCGCGCTGTTCCGCGGCCGGGGCCGCAACACCGACGTGGGCGTGGCCAACGGCCACCAGGTCCTGGCGCGGGGCCGGGTGAGCATCTACGAGCCCCGGGGCGACTACCAGCTGATCGTCGACCACCTGGAGCCGGCGGGCGAAGGCCTGCTGCGCCGCCGCCTCGAGGAACTGAAGCGCAAGCTGGCGGCCGAGGGGCTCTTCGACGAATCCCGCAAGCAGGACCTGCCGCCCCTGCCCCGCCGCATCGGCGTCATCACCTCGCCCAGCGGCGCCGCCATCCGGGACGTGCTGCACATCCTCCGGCGGCGCTTTCCCGCCATTCCCGTGGTCGTGTACCCGGTGCAGGTCCAGGGCGAGCAGGCGAAGTTCGACATCGTGGCGGCGCTGGAGACGGCCGCTGCACGCGCCGAGTGCGACGTGCTCATCCTGGCCCGGGGCGGCGGCTCCCTGGAGGACCTGTGGGCCTTCAACGAGGAGATCGTGGCACGGGCCATCGCCGCGTGCCCGATACCCCTGGTGTCGGGCGTCGGCCACGAAGTGGATTTCACCATCGCCGACCTGGTCGCCGACGTCCGCGCGCCAACACCCTCCGGCGCCGCGGAACTCGCCGTGCCGGACGGGCGGGACTGGCTGCGGCGCGTCCAGGTACTGGAGAGGCGACTGACGCTGACGGCACGCCGCGTCGTCGAGAGCGGTCACCTGGCGTTCCGGGCCCTCAATGCGCGCCTGGCCCGCTGTCACCCGGGATTCATGCTCCGGCAGAATGCCCAGCGCCTGGACGAGCTGCGGTCGCAGCTGGGCGCTGCGCTTCGGAACCGCCTCACGCTCGATCAGCTCCGCGTCACGAACGCCCTCGCCCGCCTGCGCAGCAATTCTCCGGCAGTCCGCGTGCGGATGACGGCCGAGCGCGTTGCCAACGCCCGGTTGCGGCTCGCCGCCGCCGCACGCGGCCGTCTCACCGCGCCGGGAACCCGGCTCGCCGTGCTCAGTGGCCGGCTGCACACCGTCAGCCCGCTCAGCACCCTGGAACGCGGCTACGCCATCGTGCAGGACGCCGCAGGCAGCGTCGTGCGAAGCGCGACGCAGGTGCAGTCGGGTGACTCCATTACCGCGCGCGTGGCCGACGGCATCATCAAGGCAACGGTTCGGTAGGATCGCCGACCGGCGCGACAGCGAATCCCGGGTCGCGCCTAAAGGCGCTCCTACGCTCCGAAGAACGACGCGAGAACGGGCCGGAAACGGTCCATGTCCACGAGGAAGGAATCGTGCCCCTGGATCGACGGCAGCTCCAGAAGGTGTACGTCGCGCCCCAGTGAATCGAGCCCGGAGGCGATCTCGCGCTGCTGGGCGATGGGAAACAGGATGTCCGTTTCGACCCCCACGACCAGCACCCGCTCGGCCCGCACCTTCGAGAACCCCGCCGATACGGACCCACCGTGGTCAGCGACGTCGAAAAGGTCACTGGCGCGGGAGAGGTACAGGTAGCAGTTGGCGTCGAACTGGCCGATGAATTTCTGTGCGTGGGACTCGAGGTAGGCTTCCACCTCGAAGTCCACGGAGAAGGCATTCCCCGTCTGTCGCTCACCGGCCACGCGTTCACGGCCGAAGCGCTGCTCCCATTCCCGCGCCGACCGGTAGGTCATCATGCCGAGCTTGCGCGCCAGGCGCATGCCGGTGATGGGACCAGCGCCGGGCGCATAGTTGCCCTCTTCCCAGGCCGGATCGCGCCGGATCATCTCCCGCTGCAGGGAGCGGATAGCTATCGAGAACGGCAATGCCCGTGCCGCCGTGGAGATGAGGACGATATTGCGCGAGATCGCGGGGTTCAGGATTGCAAAGGCGAGCGACGTCATGCCGCCCATGGAGGGGCCGACGACGGTGTGCAGCTGCCCGATGCCCAGATGCTCCACCACGGCCTTGCCGGCGGTGGCCACGTCCTCCAGGCTGAGCACGGGAAACGACGTGCGATAGGGCTTGCCCGTGGCTGGATCCGGCGAAGCGGGACCCGTGGACCCGAAGCAGCTGCCCAGCGAATTGATGCAGATGACGAAGAAGCGGCGGGTGTCGATGGGCCGAGCCGGACCCACGATCTCCTCCCACCAGCCGGGCGACGGATCTGCCGCCGAGGACGTGGCATGGGCGGACGGCGACATCCCGGTGAAGATGACAATCGCGTTGTCCCGGGCCGCGTTCAGCCGGCCCCAGCTCTCGTACGCGATGACCGGCCGGTCGAGGTGCCCGCCCCGGAACATGTCGAACCGTCCGGGGAACTGGAAGTACTGCCGGGCTGACGTCATGGGCCGGAATTATGCCGCCAGAGCGCCGGGGGCGGCGCGGCCCGCGGTCCACCGATTGGTTATATGGATATGGTCTAGTTGCGCTTCTTGCCGAGGGTGCGGACCCGCTCGCGCCGCTTCACCTGGCGGGGCGTGAGCTTGTTGCGCCGGCCGGCGAACGGGTTCTTGCCGGCCCGCAACTCGATCCGGATCGGCGTCCCGCGCAGGCGGAACACCTTGCGAAAGCAGCCCACCAGGTACCGGCGATAGCTCTCGGGGAGCGCCGCCGTCTGGTTGCCGTGAATGATGATCAGCGGCGGACGCCGGCCTCCCTGGTGCGCGTACGTGAGCTTGATGCGGCTCCGGTGGGCAACGGGCGTGGGATAGGCCTGGATGGCGTCCTTCAGCACGCGGTTGAGATCCGGCGTGGGAAGGTCCCGCACGGCCGCTTCCGCCGCCCGCCGGCCGCTGTCGAGGAGGTCGT
The DNA here is from genome assembly GCA_040080965.1 of Gammaproteobacteria bacterium. Classification (GTDB taxonomy): domain Bacteria; phylum Pseudomonadota; class Gammaproteobacteria; order Steroidobacterales; genus SHZI01. Next base: position 134,127 of record JBEBHH010000002.1, read on the forward strand.
AGATCGCCGTGCCGTGCAGGGCAGAGATGTAGTAGACGTCGGCGAAGTCCAGGAACGGCAGCTTGCGGTCCAGGTCGCTCTTCACCTTCTCGCGCTGGTCCGTCGGCAGGCGATCCCACTTGTTGATACCGATGGCGAGGGCCCTGCCACGCTCGAGGACGAGCCCGATCAGCGAAACGTCCTGGTCCGTGACGCTCGAGCGCGCGTCCAGGAGCAGGAGGACTGCGTCCGCCTCCTCCAGCGCCTGGAGGGATTTCACGATACTGAAGCGCTCGACCATCTCGTCCACGCGAGCCTTGCGGCGGATACCAGCGGTGTCCACCAGCACGAAGTTGCGCCCCTCGTGGCTGAACGGCACCTGGATGCTGTCACGGGTGGTGCCGGCCTGGTCCGAGGTCAGCAGCCGCTCCTCGCCCAGGTAGCGATTGATGAGCGTGGACTTGCCCACGTTGGGACGGCCGATGACGGCGATGCGGGTGCCTGGTGGCGCGGGACCATCCTGCGCAGTGGCGTCGGCGCCCGCATCGGCCGCCGGCACAGCTGCCATGTCCGGAACGGGGAGCTCGGCCAGGATCCGGGTGCCGAGCAGCGCCAGGCGGTCGCCCTGGAGGGCGGAAATGGCCACGGGCTCGCCAATGCCCAGCTCGTAGAAGGCGGCGCCGAGCTGCAGCGGCTCCCGGCCCTCCGACTTGTTGATCGCCAGCACGGCCCGCTTCCCCGCCTTGCGGATCCGGGCGACGATGGCGTGGTCGTCGGGGAGCGGGCCCTCTGCGGCGTCCACCACCAGCACGACCACGTCCGCCTCCGCGACGGCGTAGGCGATCTGGCGCTCGATGAGTTCCCGCAGCGCCCGGTCGCCGGCGGTCGCCCCGGTCATCAGTCCGCCGGTGTCTATGACGATGGACAGGCGCCCCGCGAGCGTCGCGTAGCCGTAGAGCCGGTCGCGGGTGAGGCCGGGAAAGTCCGCGACCAGCGCGTCGCGGGTGCCGGTCAGCGCGTTGAAGAGCGTGGACTTGCCGACGTTCGGGCGGCCGACCAGTGCGAATACCGGCAGCACGTCAGCGCGCCGCTATTTCTTTATCTGCCGGAAGGCAGCCAGGTCTCCGCCGTCGGTCTGCACGTAGACCATGTCGTTCACCGCCAGCGGCGGCGAGGTGACCCTGTCGCGGCCGGCGCGCACGCGGGCCTGGAGTGCGCCGGAGGCGGCTTCGAAGAAGTGGACGTAGCCTTCGTAGTCGCCTACCACGACCGAGTTCTGCCACGCGGTGGGGCCGGAGATGTCCCGGTTCTTCAGCAGCTCGTGCTTCCACACCTCGGCGCCGGAGACGCGCGACAGCGCCACGAGTTCACTGGCGGCGCCGGAGACATAGACATTCTCCAGGTCCACCGCGAGCCCCTCGTAGCTGCGGGCGTCCTGGGTCCACAGGGACTGCCCGGACTCGGCGGCCACGGCCGTCAGCTGGCCGCGGTAGCCAACGACGTAGAGGTCCTCACCGATCGTCCGCACGGTAGCGTTGATGTCTGACAACCGGTCGATTTCGTTTCGCCCGGCCGGCGGATCCAGCATCACGTCCCAGCCCGGGGACCCATCAGCAAGCGCGTAGGACGCCAGCTTGCCGTTGTCGAAGCCGCAAATGACGACGTCCTTCACCACCACGGGTGCTCCGGTGCCGCGCACGGAGAGCCGGGGCATCACCTGCTGCACGAACCAGCGCTGCCGGCCGTCGGTGATATCGAGGGCCGTAAGCTTGCCATCGACGGTGCGCACCAGCGCGAGGCCGCCAGCGATGGCGGGGGCTGCGAGCACTTCGCTGGTCACGTTCGCCCGCCACTTCTGCGTACCATCGGCGGCGTTGAGCGCAATCACTTCGCCGTTGCTCGAGCCGAGGACCACAACCTCACCGTCGGTGGCGGGGCCGCCCGACAACTGGAGCTTGGTCTTGGCGCGCCACAGGCGCTTGCCCTTGACGGCGTCAAAGGCGGACACCTTGCCGTCGTGGGCGGCGGCGAAGACGCGGGCTCCGTCGGACGCAGGCTGGAGGGCCAGGCGCAGGAATTCGCTGTCGTCACCAAGCCCTGCCGACCAGGCCTTCTTGATCCGGATCGTCGCCTTGAAGTCGGTGAGGTCAGCCGGCGGATCGACATCGTCGTCGCCCCCGAAGAGGCTGCAGCCGGCATTCGGTAGCGCGAGCGCGGCGAGCAGCACGGCAAGGCCCGTCGCCCGGGCAACCGGGAACCGGACCCGCCGGGACCCTGCTGGCGCCATCGCCGCGTGCATCACGGGGCCGGTGCGGTCGGTGCGGCCGGCGCGGCTGGAGCAGGCCCGGTGGCCGCTGGCGCCAGGGGCTTCACCGCCGCCAGTGCCGCGCTGGGCCCGCCAATGTCGTCGAGCTTGGCCTGTACGTAGGTCTTGTCGATGACCGTGGTGGCGGCCTCCCCGTTCAGGGCCTGTTCGTACTCGCTGCGGGCCTCGGGAATCTTGCCCATGGCGAAATACACGTCGCCGCGGACGTCGTGGAACGCTGGCGCGAACGCCCGGGAGCCGGGATCGACGAGAACCTTCAGTGCCTCGTCATACTTTTCCTGGAAAACCAGCACCCGTGCCAGGCGCAGGCGGCCGATGTTGCGGAACTCCTCGGTGGTTGCCGAACTGACGACCTGCCGCAGGGCCTCGGCTGCCTTGTCGGCATTGCCCTGGTCCAGGTACAGGCGGGCCATGGCCAGATGGCCCTGGTCAGCGTAGGGAGACGAGCCAAAGTCAGCAGTGAGCGTCGCCATGCCCGCCTCGGCCTGCTCGACCTGGTTGGCCCGGACGGCCTGCAGGAAAGTTTCGTAGAACGCGGACGCCTCTTCCGCCCTGCGCTCCTGGTAGCGGTTCCACTGGTTCCAGCCAAACAGGGCGCCAAGGCCCAGGACCACACCGGCAGCCAGGAAGGCGCCGTTCTGCCGTAGCCAGCCCTTGACCTGTTCGGCCTGTTGTTGATCTGTCAGTAAATCATCCACGACGTCATTCCCGCCTGCGTTTCTGTTTGGACATCAGGCCAACGGGCCTGCCCGGTAAGCCTCGAGATGCGGCCGGATGGCCTGGGCCAGGTCCGCCACGGCGATCTTCTGCTGTTCGACCTCGGCCCGCAGTGGCTTGACCACCGCCGTGCCGCTGGCGACTTCGTCTTCCCCGAGGATCACGGCGACCGCCGCGCCGCTCCGGTCGGCACGCTTCATCTGCGCCTTGAACCCGCCCCCGCCACAGTTGGTCTCCACGCGGACCGCCGGGGTGGCGTTGCGGAGGCTCTCGGCGACCCGGAAGGCCAGCCGGGTGGCGCCGTCGCCGACCGCGACCACGTAGACATCCGGAGTCCGGTGGGGCGCCGGCACACCCGCCAGCGAGTACAGCTCCACCAGCCGTTCGAGGCCGATGGCAAAGCCGATCGCTGGCGTCGATTCGCCCCCCAGGTGGGAAACCAGGCCATCATACCTGCCGCCGGCACAGATCGCGCCCTGGCTGCCCAGGCGGTCGGTGACCCATTCGAAGACGGTCCTGCCGTAATAATCCAGTCCCCTCACCAGGCGCGGATTGACGACGTAGGCCACACCCGCGTCGTCCAGCAAGGCGCGAAGCTCGGCGAAGTGAGCTTCCGACGCTCCGTCCAGGTACTGGGTGAGCTGTGGCGCCCCGGCGATCAGCGCCTGGAGGTCCGGGTTCTTGCTGTCGAGGATGCGCAGCGGATTGCGGTCGAGCCGGCGCCGGCTGTCGTCGTCGAGCTGGTCGAAGCTCTGGCGGAAGTAGGCGGCGAGATCCGCGCGATACATCTGGCGCGACTCGGCGGTCCCGAGCGTATTGATCTGCAGGCTCACGTGCTCGATGCCAAGCAGGCGCCAGAGGCGCGCCAGCAGTATGAGCAGTTCCGCATCGACGTCCGGCCCGGAAAAACCGAGGGCCTCCACGTCGAACTGGTGGAACTGCCTGTACCGCCCCTTCTGGGGCTTCTCGTAGCGGAACATCGGGCCGGTGGAGAAGAACTTCTGGCGCTGGTTGCGCAGCAGTCCGTGCTCCATACAGGCCCGCACGATGCCCGCCGTGGCCTCGGGCCGCAGCGTGATCGACATCGCGTTGCGGTCCTCGAAGGTGTACATCTCCTTCTCGACGATGTCCGTGACCTCACCGATGGAGCGCTTGAAAAGCTCCGTCCGCTCGACGATGGGCACGCGGATTTCCTGGTAGCCGTAGTCGAGCAGCAGGCCGCGGATGGTGGCCTCCACGTGCTGCCAGGTGGCGCTCGCCGGCGGCAGGATGTCCTCCATCCCGCGGATGGCCTGCAATTGCTCGCTCATTCGAAGGTGCCGGTCGATGCCGGCGCCGGCGGTGCTGCCGTGATCTCTGGCGCCGGCTCCTGGCTGGCAACGGCAGGCGGAACAGCAGGAGCAGCGGGGGCTGCGGCGTCGGGGGGCGGCGCAGCCTCGGGCAGGGGCATCGGCAGTTCCTGCATGGCTGGCGCCGGTGCCGTGGCTGGCACAGGCTCGAAAGCTGGCGCCTCGCCCGTGGGTGAAGGGCCGTTGCCCGAACTCAGACCATACATCACCAGCATGGCCAGGAGGGCGAAGCCGACCGCCGCGGCGAGCGCGAGGGGTCCCGGGGTCGTCGTCAGCGGCTTTTCCAGCTCGCGGGTGACCTTGGGTGGCGCATCCGCGTTCGGGTCGGCAGCGCGATACGCCGCCAGGACCGCCTCTTCGGACAAGCCGAGCAGCCTGGCGTAAGCCTTCAGGTGACCGCGCACGAACACGGCGGCGCCCAGCGCCTCGAAGTGCTCGTCCTCGAGGGCCCGGAGCACCGGCGCCTCCAGCCGCAGCGTGAAGGCGGCCTGCTCCAGCGTCAGCGCGCGGGCCTTGCGGGCCGACCGCAATCGTTCGCCGAGCCCCAGAGCCGTGTCGTTCTTGCCATCCGCCATCATGATTTCCGGAGCGTCCCGGCTCAGCCCCTGGACCGGGACTGATTGAGAAGTAGGCGCGTTTCGCTGGATTCAGGGAAATTCCTGCGCAGCTGGTCGCCGTAGCGTCCGGCGGCAACAGGGTCATTGAGCGATTGCTCGATGCGCACGCCGAGCCACAGGGCGGCGGGCGTGGGCTTGCCTGCTGCCAGGTAGCGCTCGATGAAGCCGCGCGCCTGCAACGCATTGCCCCGCTCGAGCGAGACGTCGGCCAGCTGGTAGAGGGCGTCGGGGAACTTCGGGTCCTGGGCAAGCGCGCCGCGCAGGTAGGTCTCGGAGCGTGCCAGGTCCACCTGCTTCGCGCAGGTGCCCGCGTTCGTGTAGAGCATCGTGCGATTGGCGCTCTTCACGGAGAGCGGAATGGCGATGGCCCTGTCGAACAGCTTCAGCGCGTCCCTGGGCTTCTGCTTCCGGGAGCAGGTGAAGACCGCGAGGGCGTTCAGGTTGTCGGGGTCGGAAGCGTCCAGGTCCACGGCGCGCCGGTAGTGCTGCTCTGCTCCGTCGGGGTCCTCGAGACGCTCGAAGACCACGCCGAGTGCGGCATGGGCCGTGGCGAGATTGGGATCCTGTTCCAGCGCCTTCTCGAGCTTGTCCCGCGCCGCCGGCAGGTTGCCCTGCCGCAGGTAACTGATGCCGAGCTGCATGTTGTAGTTGGCAGCATCCTCACTGGAGGTCGGCGTCGGCTCGGGTCGCGACGACGTCGTGATGCATCCCGCCAGTGACCAAAGCATCCCGGCCAGCGCGGCAAGCCGGAAGACCAGGCGGCGTCCGCGGGCACCCATCAGGACTGCCACCGGACTTCGTGGACAGCACCGGTCTCGTGCAGCCTGTTGCCGAGCGGGACGCGCACCCGGTTGTTGACCTGTCCGGCGAGCTGGCCGCAGGCCGCGGCGATATCGTCGCCGCGGGTGCGCCGCGTGATCGTCATGATGCCGGCCTCGAGCAGCACCTGGCGGAAGCGGGCCAGGGCCTCCGGCGTCGACCGGCGATAGTCGGTGCCGGGGAACGGATTGAAGGGAATGAGGTTGACCTTCGCGGGACGATTGACCAGCAGCCTGGCAAGCGCGCGCGCCTGGGCCTCCGAGTCATTCACGCCGGAAAGCATGACGTACTCGAACGTGATGCCCACCGCGTTGGTGGCGGCCGCGTAGTCCCAGCACGCATCGAGCAGTTCCGCGATCGGGTGCCGCCTGTTGATCGGCACCAGCACGTTCCGCAGCTCGTCGTCGGGCGCGTGCAGCGACACGGCAAGGGCCGCGTTGGTCTCCTGCGAAAGCTTGCGGATCTGGGGCACGAGCCCGGACGTGCTCACGGTGACGCGCCGGCGGGAAAGCTGGAAGCCGAGGTCGTCGATAAGTACGGCGCAGGCCTGGACCAGCGCGCGGAAATTGGCCAGCGGCTCTCCCATGCCCATGAACACCACGTTGGTGATCCGGGACCGGCCGGCCACGAGGCCGAGCTCCCGGTTGGCCAGCACCACCTGGCCGACGATCTCGGCGGCGGTCAGGTTGCGATTGAAGCCCTGGCGGCCGGTGGCGCAGAAGGAGCAGTCAAGCGCGCAGCCGACCTGGGAGGACACACAGAGCGTGCCGCGGCCCTCCTCCGGGATGAACACGGTCTCGATCAGCTGGCGGGCGCCGACCGCAAGCCGCCACTTGGTGGTGCCGTCCGACGACTCCTGCACGGTGTCGATCACGGGCAGCGTGAAGTCGGCCCGCCGCTTCAGGGTCTCGCGCAGGTTGCCGGACAGGTCGGTCATCGCCGCGGGATCCAGGACGCCGCGGCCGTACATCCAGCGCATCAACTGGCGCGCACGAAAGGGCTTCTCGCCCAGGTCCGCAAACAGCTGCTCCAGTTCCTGCCGCGGCAGGCCGATGGGCCGCAACTCGGGCGGCGCAACGTCCGTGGCGGGCAGGGTGTCGCTCATCGGGCCGCTACCGGGTACGCGGGCAGATGTCGGCCTGGGCAAAGAAGAAGGCGATCTCCTGCCGGGCGGTTTCCACGGCGTCGGAACCGTGCACCACGTTTTCCTCGATGCTCGCCGCGAGGTCGCGGCGGATCGTGCCCGGGTCGGCCTTCTTCGGATCGGTGGCGCCCATGATCTTGCGATGAGCCTCGACGGCGTTCTCGCCTTCCAGTACCTGCGCGATCACTGGGCCGGTGGTCATGTAGCTGACCAGGTCCTTGTAGAACGGGCGCTCGCGGTGCACGGCGTAGAAGGTCTCCGCCTGCGCCTTCGTGAGGTGCAGCATGCGGGCGGCGACGATGCGGAGGCCGGCCTGCTCGAACCGGCGGTAGACGTCACCGATGAGGTTCTTCTGCACGCCGTCGGGCTTGATGATGGACAAGGTACGTTCGATAGCCACAAAAACTCCTGAAAAAATACTCGGTGCTAGACGGTAAAACTTTCGCCGCAGCCGCATTCACCCTTGGCGTTGGGATTGCGGAAGCGGAATGCCTCATTGAGACCCTCACGGACAAAATCCACCACGGTGCCATCGATGAGGTCGAGGGCCTGGCGGTCGACCACCACCTGCACGCCGTCCTGGTCGAAGACGACGTCGTCAGCGGTGACATCCCCGGCATGGTTGACGACATAGGCCAGGCCGGAGCAACCGGTGCGCTTTACACCGATCCGCAGCCCGGCACCCTGGCCCGAGCCGGAGCCCGAGCCAAACGCGCGCACCCGTTTCAAGGCGTTCTCGGTCAGTGTGACCGCCACCGGCATCTCCTCTGGTTGAACGGCATTAGGGGGCAGGCTTCAGTGGCCCATTGTCCCAATCCGCCAAGCAGTTGCGCAAGGCATCTTGAATGATCAGCAGCCTGCCGGTCTTTTCGGGCGGAATTCCGAGTCCGGCGCCCATCGGGCCCGGCTCCAGGCGTCCCAGGTCAGCGACGGGCGCCCCCGTGAGCATACGGACCGCCTGGTCGCAGGCAGCGCGGGTATCGGGACAGCCGAAAACCCCGGCGTCCAGCCGGGCCACCCGCCCCTCCCGGACGCGGGCGGTGAAGACCACCCAGGTGCCCGCCTCCTCCGAGCCCGCCTCGCCGCGTGCCAGCAGGGTTCCCGCCGGCTCCCCGTCGGTCGTGGCCGGCGGGGAGGCGCCCGGCGCGATTCGCCGCAACCCGGCCACAGCGCTGGCGAAGATCGCCGCGGCCCGGTCGATGTCCCCGGCGGTCGTTGGCCGGCCGAAGGAGAAGCGGACCGAACTCCGGGCCAGTGCGGGCGAGCGCCCCAGGACCCGGAGGACGTAGGACGGCTCGTCGGTCAGGCTGGTGCAGGCAGAACCACTCGCCACGGCCAGCTCCGCGAGGGCCGCGTGGAGACTCTCCCCCTCCACGCCCGTCACGCTCACGTTGAGGATGTGGCCGGCGTCCGGGCCAGCGTGGCCATTCCGGAGCACGCCGGGAATCGCCTGCAGGCGGGTCCAGAGGCGATCCCGGAGTCCGGTCACGTGCAGGCGATCCGCCTCGAGCCGGGCAGCCGCGATCCTGAAGGCCTCCCCCATGCCGGCGATCTGGTGGGTGGGGAGCGTGCCGGGCCGCATCCCGCGCTCCTGCCCGCCGCCGAACAGCAGCGGCTCGACGCGGCGGACCCTCGCCCGGTCGATGAACAGCGCGCCGATACCCTTGGGCCCGTAGAGCTTGTGCGCAGATAGCGAGAGGAGGTCGATCCTGAGCGCCCGGACGTCGATCGGCAGCCGGCCGGCGCTCTGGGCCGCGTCCACGTGCAGGAGGACCCCGCGTTCCCGGCAGAGCCGGCCGATGGCCCCGACGTCCGTCACGACGCCCGTCTCGTTGTTCGCGTGCATCAGCGACACGAGGACCGTGTCCGGCTCCAGCGCCGCGGCAACGGCGGCGGGCTGGATCAGGCCGTCGGCGCCGGGCTTCAGCCACGTGACGCGCCAGCCCTCCCGGGCCAGGTGCCGGCAACTCTCGAGCACGGCCTTGTGCTCGGTCAGCGCCGTGACGATGTGCCGCCCCCGGGACTGCAGGAACCGCCCGGCGCCGATGATCGCCAGGTTGTCGGCTTCCGTGGCGCCGGAGGTGAAGATCACTTCGTCAGGGTCCGCGTGGATCAGGCCGGCGATACGGCCCCGCGCCCGCTCCACGACAGCTGACGCCTGCCGGCCGGGTTCGTGGGTGCCCGCCGCCGGGTTGGCGGCCAGCGCCGCCGACCGGAGGACATTGGTCATCGCCTCGACGACCTCCTCCGCCACTGGCGTGCTCGCCGCGTAGTCGAGATAGATCGCACCGGCCACGAGCGTTCAGTCCCGCCGGGGATTGTCGCCCGACCCCGGGGCGAGGCTGCTCAGGATCCCGCGCAGGATGTTGAGTTCGTTCTCGTCGAGGCGGGTGCGATTGAACAGGCGGCGCAGGCGGCGCATCAGGTGCCGGGGATTGGCGGGGTTCAGGAACCCGCTGGCGAGCAGGACCCGCTCCAGGTGCTCGTAGAAGAGCTCGAGCTGGGCGGGGCCGGCGAGCGGCGACTCGGGTGGCGGCACGCTGCGCTCCAGGACCTGCTGCTGGCGCAGTTCGTAGGCGATGATCTGCACCGCCTGGGACAGGTTCAGGGACGTGTAGTCCGGGTTCGCGGGGATGTAGACGATGGCATTGCAGAGATCGAGCTGCTCGTTCGCCAGGCCCGAGCGCTCCGGGCCGAACACGATCGCCGCCGGCCTGTTCCGGGCCTGGTCCATCACCTCGGCCGCGCACTCCCGCGGGGTCATTTCGGGGCAGCCGATGCGGCGGTGCCGGGCGCTGGCCGCCAGCACGAGCCCGCAGCCATCCAGGGCCTGCTGGAGGGTCGGCACCACGCGCACGCCCAGCAGCACGTCCTGGGCGCCGGAGGCCATGGCGCGGGAATCGGTGCACAACCATTCCTCGGGCGGGTTCACCAGCACGAGTTCGTAAAAGCCCATGGTCTTCATGGCGCGCGCCACCGACCCGATATTTCCCGGGTGGGTGGGCTCGAAGAGGACGAAGCGTATCGGGGGCGAAGCTGTCATGGTGTTCCCGCTATCCACATAGTATGCCGTTGGCTGGCGGCCCTCTGTACAATGCCCGCCCCATGCAGGCCCTCCTCAACACCGCTGTACAGGCCGCGCGCCGCGCCGGCGACATCGCCGTCCGGGCCCTCTCACGCCTCGACCAGCTCGAGATCCGGGCCAAGGCCCGCAACGAGTACGTGACGCAGGTGGACCAGGCGGCCGAGCAGGCAATCCTGGAAAGTATCCGCAAGCGCTACCCCGACCATGCGTTCCTGGCCGAGGAGTCGGGCGCCAGCGGCGAACACGAGTTCACCTGGATCGTGGATCCCCTGGATGGCACCACCAATTTCGTCCACGGCTTCCCGACCTTTTCCGTCTCCATTGCGCTCCGGCGGAACGACACTCTGGAGGTCGGAGTGGTCTATGACCCCTGCCGCCAGGAACTGTTCACGGCGATGCGCGGCCGCGGTGCCCAGTTGGATGGCAAGCGCATCCGCGTCAGCGAGCGCAAGGAACTGGACGGATCCCTGATCGGCACGGGCTTTCCCTTCCGCAGCAACACGCGGTGGATGAAGACCTACCTGCAGATGCTGGGCAGCGTGATGGAGAACACCGCCGGCGTCCGCCGCCCGGGCTCCGCCGCCCTGGACCTCTCGTACGTCGCGGCCGGCCGCCTCGACGGCTTCTTCGAGTTTGGCCTGGAGATCTGGGACACCGCCGCGGGCTCGCTGATGATCCAGGAGGCGGGCGGACTGGTGACCAATCTCACCGGCAAGACCTCACACCTGGAAAGCGGCGACGTGCTGGCGGGGAACCCGAAAGTGCATGACGCTCTTCGCGCCCTGCTGGCTCCGCACCTGAACGCCACCCCGTAGGAGCGCCTTCAGGCGCGACTCATTCGGAGGTCGCGCCTGAAGGCGCTCCTACCCGGTCACGGCATCGAGTCGACCGCGTCCTTGTCCTTCTTGACCGCCATGATGTCGGCCGGACCCGCTTTAAGCGCCAGGGCTACTGCACTCGCGATGTAGATCGACGAGTAAGTGCCAATGAAGATGCCGATGCAGAGGGCGATCGAGAAGCCCCGCAGGGTTTCGCCGCCGAAAACCAGCATGGCCACGACTACGAGCAGGGTCACGACGCTGGTCATGATTGTCCTGCTCAGGGTCTCGTTGACCGACAGGTTCATGATCTCCTCGGGCGTGCCCCGGCGGATCTTCCGGAAGTTCTCGCGGATGCGGTCGAAGACCACGACGGTATCGTTAACGGAATAGCCGACGATGGCGAGGATCGCCGCGAGGGACGACAGGTCGAATGGAATCTGGAAGAGGGCGAAGATCCCGAGGGTGATGAGGGGGTCGTGCAGCGTGGCCACCAGTGCGCCGACGGCGAACTTCCACTGGAAGCGCACAGCCACGTAGATGCCGATCATGATGAAGGCAAAGAGCCCGGCCAGGGCACCCTGCTCCGACAGTTCGTCGCCGACCTGGGGTCCCACGAACTCGGTGCGACGAAGTTCCACTGAGGGATCCCCCGCCCGGAGCACCGCGAGGATCTTGTCCGCTTCCTGCTGGTTGTTCTCGCCCTCGCGGGGCAGGACGCGGATCATCACGTCCCGCGACGTGCCGAAATTCTGCACCTGGGCGTCACCGAAGCCCCCGGCTCCGAGGCGCGAACGGATGTCCGCCAGGTCTGCCGGCCCGGCGTAGCCGACTTCCAGCAGGACACCGCCGGTGAAGTCGATGCCGAAATTCAGCCCCCGTACCGACGGTATCAGCAGGATAAGTGACAGGCCGATGAGGGCCGCGGAGATGATCCCGAGCAGGCGGCGACGCCCGAGGAAATTGAAGTTCGTCTTCTTGCTGAAGAACTCCAGCCCGGTGAAGCGTGCCTTGTCAGTTGTCTTGTCCATGAATGGTTCGCTGCCTGAGCCCTGGCCGCGGTCAGACCGATAGCCGCTCGAGCGACTTCCGCTGGCCGTACAGCAAGTTGATGATGGAGCGGGTGCCTACGACTGCCGTGAACATCGAGGTCAGGATCCCGAAGCACAGTGTGATGGCAAAACCCTTGATCGGCCCGTTGCCGAAGATGAACAGGACGACCCCGGCGATCAGCGCCGTGATGTTCGAGTCGGTGATGGTCGCCAGGGCGCGATCGTAGCCCGCGTTGATGGCCGCCTGCGGGCTGTTCCCATTGCGCAATTCCTCGCGGATACGCTCGTTGATCAGCACGTTGGCGTCCACGGCCATGCCGATCGTCAGTACGATGCCTGCGATTCCCGGGAGTGTGAGCGCCGCCTGGATCATGGCGAGCATCGCCATGACCATCACCACATTCATCAGCAGCGCCAGGTTGGCGACCATCCCGAAAGCCCGGTAGTAGACAACCATGAACAGTGCCACCAGGCCGAAGCCCAGGACGAATGCCATGATGCCCTTGTCGATGTTGTCCTGACCCAGGCTGGGGCCGACCGTGCGCTCCTCAACCTTGAAGATCGGCGCCGCGAGGGCGCCGGCGCGGAGCAGGAGCGCCAGGTCCCGGGCTTCCGCGGATTCGAGCCCAGTGATCTGGAAATTGCTGCTGAAGACCCCGTTAATCGTCGCAACGTTGATGACCTCGCGGGATTCCCGCGGGACTTCGATCTTCTGCCCGTTGCGCTCGATCGTTTCCCGCTTCTGCTCCACGAACACCACGGCCATCGGCTTCTTCAGGTTGGCCTTGGTCGTGTCGAGCATGTTGCGCGCGCCCTTGCTGTCGAGGCGCACGAAGACTGCGGGCTGGCCCTGGTCGAAGCCCTGGGTGGCATCCACGAGCTGGTCGCCGGTGACGATGGTGCGGCGCTTCAGCAGCACCGGCTCGCCGGTCCTCGCCTTGAACAGCTCGCAACCCAGGGGCGCCCGGCCGGACCGCTCCGCCTCAAAGGCGTTCTCCTCGGCGCAGACCAGCCGGAACTCGAGGGTCGCCGTGGCGCCGAGGACGCGCTCGGCCTGGGCAGGATCCTGCACGCCGGGAAGCTGGACGACGATCCGGTCGAGGCCCTGGCGCTGAACCACGGTTTCAGCGACCCCGAGTTCGTTGACGCGATTCCGGAGCGTCGTCGTGTTCTGCTGGATGGCGAAGTCCTGCCGGGCCTTCACCTGTTCCGGCGTCATGCGGGCGACGAGAACAACAGCCTCGCCGGAATCCCGGCGCTCAAACTTCATGTCGGGATCGGAATCCCGCAACAGTTTCTCCGCACGGTCGGCGTCGGCGCGCTCCGGAAGGGTGATCCGGATCTCCTGCCCGACAACGGCAACGGAGCGGCGAATGCGCTCGTCCCGCAGCACCTTGGTGAAGTCGGCGGCATAGGTATCGAGACGCTGCTTGATCGCGGCCGTCATGTCGACTTCGAAGAGGAAGTGCACGCCGCCACGCAGGTCGAGGCCCAGCGGCACAGGGCGCAGGCCCGTCGCCCGCAGCCAGCCCGGCATGGTGGGCGACAGGGTGAGCGCAGCCGTGTAGCCCTCGCCAAGCGCGGCGCGAAGCACGTCCGCAGCCTTGATCTGCTCATCCACCGACGGGAACCCGACGGTGATCCGTCCATTCTCGGTGAAGATCGTGGTGCTCCGGATCTTCTTCTCCTCGAGCACCAGACGGATCCGCTCGAGCCCGCTCGCCTCCAGGGGCTTCCCGTCGGTCAGGCTGATCTGCAGGGCGGGCTGCGGCCCGAAGAGGTTGGGCAGGGCGATAAACGTCGCCGCGACCACGAGCACGACGACCAGCAGGTTTTTCCAGAGGGGATAACGATTCATGACTATTTCAGCAGCCGAAGGAGCGGGAGAACCACGGGTTCTTGCTCAGGCGTTCCTGCTCACGCGTTCTTGAACGTGCCCTTGGGCATGACGGCGCCGATGGTCTGGCGCTGCACCTTGATCGTCACGCCGTCGGAAATCTCGACGTGGACGAAGGAGTCGCCCAGATCGGTGACCTTGCCGAGTACGCCGCCGGCCGTGACCACCTCGTCCCCCACCGCGAGCTTGGCGATCAGGTCGCGGTGCTCTTTCTGGCGCTTCTGCTGGGGGCGGATGAGCAGGAAGTAGAAGACGACGAAAATGATGACCAGGGGCAGCATGCTGAGCCACGGGTCGGACGCGGGGGCCGCGCCCTGCGCAAGTGCGTCTTGGATGAAAAAGCCCATTATTGGTGGCAGTCCCGGGAAAAATGGCGCGCCATTATGGCACAGAAGCCTGGGATTGCTGGCGGGCCAGGAAGTCCCCCGCGAATGCCGGGAGCTCGCCCCGTTCGATGCTCCGGCGGAGGCTGGCCATGAGCTGCATATAGAAGTGCAGGTTGTGGATGGTATTCAGGTGGGAACCCAGCATCTCCCCGCACTGGTCCAGGTGCCGCAGGTAGGCCCGGCTGTAGTTCCGGCAGGTGTAGCAGGCGCACCCCTCCTCTACGGGCCGGGGGTCGTCCCGGTACCGGGCGTTACGGATCCGCACCACGCCATCGGTGGCGAACAGCGAGCCGTTCCGGGCGTTCCGGGTGGGCATCACGCAGTCGAACATGTCCACACCGCGCACCACCGCCTTGACGATGTCCGAGGGCGTGCCAACCCCCATGAGATAACGAGGCTTGTCCGCCGGCATCCGGGGCACGGTGTGCTCCAGGATGCGCAGGCGGTCCTCCTCCGGCTCGCCCACCGACAGGCCGCCGATCGCCAGGCCATCGAAGCCGATGGCGGCGAGCCCCTCGAGGGACTCGCTGCGGAGCGACTCGTGCATGCCGCCCTGGATGATGCCGAAGATGGCGGAGCCGAGCCCCGGCGCGGGGCCAATGTCGAAGGCCTGGCGGCTGCGCAGCGCCCAGCGCAGGGACAACTCCATGGAGGTGCGGGCCTCCGCCTCCGTAGCCGGGTAATCGGTGCACTCATCGAAGATCATCTGGATGTCGCTGCCCAGCTGCGCCTGAACTTCCATGGCGCGCTCCGGCGACAGGGACACCAGGCTGCCGTCAGTGGGCGCCCGGAACTCGACGCCGGCTTCGCTCACCTTGTTCCGGGTCTCGAGGCTCCAGACCTGGAACCCTCCGGAATCCGTGAGGATCGGCCTTTGCCAGTGCATGAACCCGTGCAGGCCGCCGAGCGCCTGCACGATCTCCCCGCCCGGACGAAGCATCAGGTGGAACGTGTTGCCCAGGATGATCTCGGCGCCGAGCGCCTGCAGGTCCTCGGGCGTCATCGCCTTCACCGTGCCGTAGGTGCCCACCGGCATGAACACCGGAGTTTCCACGGTGCCGTGCGCCAGGGTCAGCCGGCCGCGGCGGGCAGCACCGTCGGTGGCGAGCAGTTCGAACTTCATGGCGACGCCGTAGGAGCCTTTTCCAGGAACATGGCATCACCGTAGCTGAAGAACCGATAGCGCTCTTGAACCGCGTGCCGGTACGCGGCCAGCACCCGGTCCGTGCCTCCAAAGGCGCAGACGAGCATGAGCAGCGACGATTCAGGCAGGTGAAAGTTGGTGACCATCGCATCCACGATTTGAAACCGGTAGCCGGGCCGTATGAACAGGCTGGTCTCGCCCCTGAAGGGCCGCAATTCGCCCGACTCCCCCGCCGATTCCAGGCCGCGGGTGGCGGTCGTGCCAACGGCGATGACGCGGCCCCCCCGGGCGCGGCAGGCAGCGACGGCCCCACAGAGTTCCGCCGAAACCTCCAGGCGCTCCGCATGCAGCCGGCCCGTCTTCAACTGCTGCGGACGAAGCGGCGCAAAGGTGCCCGCCCCCACGTGGAGTGTCAACGTGCGGAAGTCCACGCCACTGGCAGAAATGGCCGACAGCAGGCCCTGATCAAAGTGCAGGCCGGCGGTGGGCGCGGCCACGGATCCCTGCTCCCGGGCATAAACCGTCTGGTAACGCTGCCGGTCAACCGGCGCATCGTCGCGGCGGATGTAGGGCGGCAGTGGCACGTGCCCCCGGTCCTCCAGGGCAGGGACCACCGGCCGGGAAAAGCGGAGTACGAAGAACTCGTCCCGGCGCTCGAGAACCTGCGCCGTAAGGTCAGCGCCAAACTCCAGCATGGCTCCGGGCTTCGGCGCGTGACTCGAGCGGAGCTGGACCAGCGCCTCGGTATCGCCCAGCACGCGCTCCAGCAGCAGTTCGATCTTGCCGCCGGTTGCCTTCTGCCCGAACAGGCGCGCCGGGAGCACGCGGCTGTCGTTGGCGACGAGCAGGTCGCCCGCACGAAGCAGCTGCGGGAGGTCGCGAAAGTGCAGATCCTGCACGGAAAAACCGTCGCGCCCCCTGCCCGGCACCCCGGCACCAAGCTGCAGCAATCGGCTTGCGGAGCGCTCTGGCAGTGCCTGCTGGGCAATCAGCTCTGGGGGGAGTTCGAAGTGAAACCCTGAATTGTCCATGGGTGGCCCGGCCCGGCACGAGTAGTTCTGCCAACTGAAGCGCCCATCCTCCCACACTGGAGACCACCAGCATGATTCTGCGGCCGGGCGAGGAAGCAGCAGGCCTCCAGGGTGCCGGCGCGAGTCGTGTAGAATCGCGCCCGGGCCGGGATGGCGGAACTGGTAGACGCGGCGGACTCAAAATCCGTTGGTGGTGACACCGTGTGGGTTCAAGTCCCTCTCCCGGCACCAGCCTGAAACGCTCGCCCCGTAAGGCTTTCAGCCGTTAGCACCTGATCTGCGCTACCAGACCCGGAAATCTCCGGGTGCAGTCCGGGTGCAGTGACCCCGCTTTTTCCCCATAGTGGTGACCGTTAGTGCAACGGAGCGCCACTGCATGGCAACCCTGATCAAGCGCCGGCGGGCCGATGGAGTCCTCGTCTATCGCGTCCAAGACCGGACGACCGGCTACCCCACCCTTTCCGAGACGTTCTCCGCCCTCAAGGACGCCCGCCAGTTCCTCCGGCGTGTGGAGGTGGATCGCCAGGCCGGGCTGGCCGGCATCAAGCGCGGCCGCCAGACCCTTAGTGATGCGATCAAGGACTTCACAGAGACGGCGGAGTTCCGGCAACGGAAGTCCGGCAAGGACACGCAGCGGCACCTGGATTGGTGGATTGACCGACTGGGAGCCCTGCCCCTCTCCAAGATCACGCCGGACCTCATTGCCGACCACCTGCACAAGCTCGAGGCTGACGGCCTGACGGGCTCCACCGTGAACCGCTACCGGTCCGCCCTCTCCCGGGTGTTCCGGTACACGGTAAAGACCCGCCGGTGGACCGATCACAACCCCTGCGGGATGGTGGAACGGCGGACCGAAGGCCGGCGCCGGGAGCGGGTCATCAAGCCGGCCGAGTGGACCGCATTGCTGAAGGCGGCGCGGGCGCTTGCGGCTGACAATCCGCCAGGCGCCACCCGGGCCCAGCTCGCCAACTTCCTGCGGGTCACGTACGGCACGGGCGCGCGGAGCGGCGAGGTTCACCGCCTTCGTTGGGAATATGTGGACCTCGAAGCCGGCCGGCTGGTGTTCCACGAAACCAAGACCGGCGATGCGCGAGCCGTTCCGTTGATTGGCGATGCCCTGGCTGCCGTTGCGGATCAGAGTGCGGCCCGGCGGGACGGGTGCCCTTGGGTGTTTCCGTCGCCTCTCACGGACCACGCACCCGCCTCGTTTGACGAATCGTTCCCCGAAGCCAGGCTGGCCGCGAAATTGAACACTCCCGATGCCCGCGGCGAAGTCCTGGTTATCCATTCCCTGCGGCACTCCGCGGCCACGGAGGCAGGCCGCAACGGTGCGACCGCATTTGAGATTGCAGCCCTTACGGGCCACAAGACCCTGGCGATGGTGCAGCGGTACACCAAGACGGACGAAACCCACGCCCTGGCGGCGTTGAATAAGCGGGCGCAGTCGTGAGAAGGAAAGCACTTGCACTGTCCGGCAACCGCCGTCGCCCGAAGGTCGTCTTGAAACCACCGCCGATCGATGGAGATTGGGACGAGTGGAAGGCAGAACTTGCATCCCGTATGGCTCCCGCAATTAGGCAGATTGCCGCGGCGGTGAAAGCGGATCCCAATGAACTTTGGAAGGCGGGACCTCTCTTGGTTGACTTCGTATTACCCGAGACTCGGGGACGCCCGGCTAAGGTGACTGAGGCCGTCATGGCGGAATTCACCAACATGACTGAGCGGCGTATTCCGAAAAAGGTAGCCGCAGAGAGACTGGGCCTTGACCGCGAGACGATCAGGCGGGCAACCAAGCGAAGGAAATCGACGCCGCGAAAATAGGCTGCAGTATTTCGCGGCAGTCTCACAGCCACGCAACTGGACAATTCACTTCGTCATTCAACACGACGGAGTGAACCATGTCGCAGTCGTCCCCGGCCTTACTGAGCCCCGAGTACGGTGATTCCCTAATGACCGTGGCGCAATTCGCCGCGCGGTACCCCCACCTCTACAAGAACACGCACCGAGTCCGTTGGCTGGTACGCGACCGCACCACCAACGGACTGACTCAGTTTGGTGCCGTTGTCGAAGTGTTCAACGCCGGCGACCGCCCGGCAATCTACATTCACGTCCCGAGTTGGTTTGCCTGGATGCAGGCCGGCGGCAGCCAAGGTTCCCGGCAGCGGTCGCAGCGGGCTGCCATAGGCGGTGCGCCTTGAGATGCGAAAGCCCGGGCGGCGCTGGTCACGCCGCACCGGGCCAATTTGCGATGGGGAATCGCGTGCCGGGAATGTTACCGCGCCTGACCGGTAACCGCTGCCTGTGCCGATCCTGCGGCCAGGTGTTCAGCAATCCTCGCAACTTTGACCGGCACCGCCGCCAGGGCGCGTGTTTGCATCCTTGTGCCGTGGGGCTGGTGCAGGTTGCAGGGATCTGGAAGCGGCCCGCAATCCAAACGGCGGCAGCCCTGGCAAACATTCGTCGGGTGCGGGCATGACTGCCGACAACCTGATTGCCCGCCTGGAGCGTGTGCGCCAAACGGCACCGGGCCGGTGGCTGGCGCGCTGCCCGGCACATTCAGACCGCGGACCGTCACTGAGCGTCCGCGAGGTGCCGGACGGCCGGACCCTGGTGCATTGCTTTGCCGGGTGCGACCCCGAGTCCGTTCTCGAGGCGGTCGGGCTGAGGATGGCGGATCTATTCCCAGCAGGGGCCCGTACGCATCATGCCCCACCAACCCGGAGCCGTATTCCTGCGGCGGATCTGCTACGGGTAATCGAGCGCGACTCGCTGACCGTCGGCATTGGCGGCGCGCGATTCCTCGAGCGGCGGGAACTCACGGACGCCGAATGGCAAGTGCTGGCCTGGGCGGTCGGCAGGATTGCTGCCGCGGCAAATCATCTCCAAGAGATGCGCCGATGAGCGGGCTAGAGGACCAGCTACAGGCCGCGAGCCGCGCCCTCGAGGTGGCGGACGCCGGACCCGTCGTCCGCCTGATCGCGGCCGACAGCATCACGCCGCAGCCCATCAACTGGCTATGGCCTGGCTGGATAGCCCGAGGCAAGTTGCACGTCCTGGCCGGTCCGCCCGGGGTTGGCAAGACAACTGTTGCCGTGAACCTGGCCGCTCTGGTATCGGCCGGCTGGACTTTCCCCGATGGCGCGCAGGCCGCGCCAGGCCATGTGCTGATCTGGTCCGGAGAGGACGACCCGGGCGACACGCTGGTACCGCGATTGGCGGTGAATGGCGCCGACCTGAGCCGAGTCCACTTTGTCGGCAGCCGCACGGACGGCACGCCGTTCGATCCGGCGTGGGATATGCCGGCACTACAGGCCGCCGTTGACCAGCTCCCGGAGCCACCCGTCTTGCTCCTGCTGGACCCGCTGGTATCCGCCGTCGCCGGTGATTCGCACAAGAACGCCGAGGTCCGCCGCTCGCTGCAACCTGTCGCAGACCTGGCTGGGGCCATAGGGTGCGCAGTACTGGGCATCACCCACTTCAGCAAGGGCACTGCCGGCCGCGATCCGGTGGAGCGTGTCAGCGGCAGCATTGCCTTTGGTGCCGTCGCCCGGATCGTTATGGGCGCTGCCAAGCTGCCGGACGATCACGCGGACGGTCCTGGTCGGATTCTGGTCCGGGCCAAAAGCAATCTTGGCGAGGATACCGGGGGCTTTCGGTACGAGCTGGAACAGTCACCCATGCCAGGCAATCCGCTGATCCTGGCGAGCCGTGTCTCCTGGCTGGGAGCTGTCGCCGGCCAGGCCCGTGACATCCTGGCAACCGCCGAGGTGTACCGGGACCCCGAGGAGCAGAGCGCCGTAACCGAGGCCGGGGAGTGGCTGCGGGAGAGCCTGCGAAGTGGGCCGCTCTCTGGCGCCACCCTTCAAGACCTCGCCCGAAAGGCGGGCATATCCCGGGCCACGCTGTACAGGGCGAAGCCTGCTGTTGGCGTCATCACTGAGTCCGGCGGGTTCGGCAAGGCGCGAATCTGGTCGCTGCCATCGGTTCCAACTGTCGCAACGCGGTCTAACCCTGAGAACCTTGAGACACATGGAGGTCTTGAGACACATGGCGCCGCCAGTGGCAATCAGCGCCCCGGCAGTTGGACCGATCCCATGTGTCTCAGTCGCCTCACGTTGAACGCAACTGGCGCAAACGGCATCGCTGGCCATGCCGCCGCGTACGTCAGGGAGGCAATATGACCCCTGCCGCCATCATCGCTGCCGCCCGACGCGAGGGCTTGGCGATCAGCCTCGAGGCGGGGAACCTGTGGGTGTCGGGCGAGCGTACGGTTGTAGACCGATGGCGGCCAGTTCTTCGCGCTGAGAAGCCCGCTATCGCGTTGCTCCTTAAGTCAGAGGAATGGACCGACTCCGCTCCGGACCTAGATCCGGGCTGGCGGCGTCGGGTCATCCTGGACACTTGGCACTGTGAGTGGTCTGCGGTTCGGCAATCCGCTGGCGACGTGCTGTCACCGCATCACGCACGCGAGTTCATTAGCTCGTTGGTCGCAACCTGGAATGCGGTCACCGGGGACAGACATACAAAGGCTGATTACCTGGCGGAATTGTCTAGCGCCGACTTCGTGGACACGGAGCTGATGACCCGCGGCGCGCTAGCCCTGTACGCCTGGACCCTGTGGCATAGGGATGCCACCCCGATTGGCGAATAGCGATACAGTTCGATTGGCATAACCTAGTGTGGAAACGTTAGGCGAATCAATCAATTGACCCGCGAAGAATTGTAGGTACCCGCCGATGCCACGCGAATGGACTACCGAGCAGCGCACCCACCAGGCGGAGCTATGCCGGCAGCACCGACCCTGGCGGTTCAGCACTGGCCCACAAACAGAGCGCGGGAAGCAGGACAGCTCACGAAATGCCCGCAAGCCGGCGTCAGTGGCGATGTACCTGTTCCTGAACGATACCGGCCAGTATCACGCCGCTCGGCTGATTTGGCGCCGGCTGTTCAGGCCAAGGCGGGCAGGAACCTGAATCGGATCAGGCTGACTTCTGCCCCGGCTTCCACCAAGCGCGCTGGGTCTCATCTGGGCTGCCGTTGAGGGAGTTAAAGCGGGCAGGTTCAGCTAGAGATGTTGAGGCCGGTGACGCGTCTTACAGATTGTCGGCCTCGCCAGTGAGGCGTGTTTGATAGTTGATGTTAAATACTGTTGCGTCTTCGCTTCCGTCGCCAACTGAAAGGGCAAGGACGCTAATGTGTGTACCCCCGGATAACCAATGACCATAGGCCCTTGAGAGACTAGAGGATGGTTTAAACGTTTTGGACAACTCCTGTCCGTATTTTTCTCGGAGTAAGTTACTGACCGAGTCAAAGAGGACCATAGCTTCAGTTGTGTCGGTAAGGTCCTTTGCCTTCAGAGTAACTTGCTGGAGGCGCTTATCTTGAAAATAGAAGATGGCCTTAAAGTCGTGACGGGCTATCGCAATATCCTCAAGTTCTCGAAGACCTCGCAGCTGCGTACCCGGGGCATCGTTCGGGCCACCCAGAACGCTTGGTTCTGAAGGTGTTACCACGGTGGGGAACAATGAGTGAACTTGCTCAGGCGTCATCCCATATTTCGCCCCTCGCCATAGTTCCTGAGCGCTGGCTAATTGCTGGCTGAGCAGAAGGAATGCTCCGCAGAGGGCAGCGACGATTGGTGCGGTCACTAGTGCTCTCCAAGATTTAGTCTCAAGGTTCGACTGCTATTGCGCGGCTTTTCGCAAACGCCACGCGGATACTCACTCTACCTGCAATTCGATGACCTTCCGCCGCATCCACCCCATCACCCCGAGGGCGGACCCGAATAGCCAGAGAGCGGATGGAACTGGGACAACCGCGAGGGGGTCGCCGTCGATCACCGCCCAAGCGTGAACGTAGTAGTTGGTATCCGGAGGCACTGGCGCATCCATCGCGGCGGAATTCTTCCACCAAATGCCCTGGTATCCCTCCCGCCAATGAAATATCCACGCGTCCGTCTCGCTCCAGGCTAAGCCCTCCCAGTAGAACGTCTGCAAGAGGTTGGCGAAGGGCCCGGGATTCTGGAAGCACGACGGGATGATTTGAACTCCGCCGTTCACAGGAAACGTGAGGCACTGCCCGCCCAGGCCCGCGGGGTAATAGCCGGCCACATTTCCAAGTGTGTTGTAGAAAAGATTGGCCATTTCGTGGGCTGTACTGCCGGCATACAACGTGCCAGCCGCACTAATGTTCCTGCCGTTGTCGGTTTCTCCAACCTGCGAGTCAAGAGAATTGAAGCTCACTCCATTGACCGGACGAATCGTCGGAAGTCGCCAACCTGTTTGGCCCAGATAAGCAGCACTGTTCATGGCATCAGTCCAGATGAAGGCCGTGTACCAGTTCATCTCCCCCTGCGGCCCCAATTCACCGGTATCGATGGAATTGTTACCGTTCACATCTGGATATATGGCGTTTCGCGGCAACCCAAACGACTCGGTCGCCGCAAGGTTCGCGTCCGCCGTCCAGGTGATATTGAGCGCATTGTCGTAATACGCTTGGTAGTCCGTCCCCCCTGACGTCAGTGGAGCCCGGCCAAGCAGCGCCGCTTGGGCCGGCCCTCCAAGAACCACGGTGGCCAGAACTGCGGACAGAAGGGCGATACGATCTTGAGCAGCCACGGGCATCTCCTTTGCAGATGTGCCGGGTCAGGCCTTGGCCGGGTGTTGACGCACCCGCCGAGGCCGATTCGTTTTGCCAATCCTACTGCCGCGTCCCAGATCACAATGGCGGACTTAACCTATGGGGGCCATTCTCGAGGGCACAACTCGAGAAGAACCGCGGGGACAGGGTGCAGCCAGGGTGCAGTACCCCACACAAACCGTCACAACTCGACATTTCTTGCACACAGGCCAAAACCCCTACAGCATAAGGCTTTCAGCGGCGTTGAGTTGTGCAGCGCGGTGCGCAAAAACACCGGTTGCCGGACTCAAAATCCGTTGGTGGTGACACCGTGTGGGTTCAAGTCCCTCTCCCGGCACCATTTCTTTCCTGCTCAGGCCAGTGCATCAGCTGCGTTCACTGGCGTCCGCGCCGCGCTGAATGACCCGTCCCGAGCCCATCGACCGGGTCGACAGCTGCGTGGGCGTCGTGCGGAGGCGCACGTTCCCGGAGCCGAACATGGAAATCTCGGCATCGCCGGTGGGTGCAACGTCAGCATCGCCACTGCCGAAGATGCTGACATCCAGGTCGACGGTCTTGAGGTCGGCCAGCTCGGCCTCGCCAGAACCAAAGATCCGCAGCTCCAGCCTCTCGACGGAGCCACTTCCCCGCACGGTTCCACTGCCGCGGACATCGATCTCGATGGCCTCCTGGGACAAATTCATCAGGTTCAGGCTGCCGCTCCCGTTGAGGGCGACGCTGCGCAGCTCGGGCCCCTGCACTCGAACCTCGATCGAGGACTTGCCGGAAGATCGCAAGGACCCGGCGAAGAAGATGTGGCCCCGGTCGATGCGCAGCTGGTCCACGCTGCCCTGCCGGCCCTTGACGGTCACGCGCCAGTCGGGCGCCGGCTCGTAGGAAACAAAACCGGGAATGTCGATCTCGACGGCGTCGCCGTTGGTCCAGGCCATCTCGCGGGTCACCAGGTCCCCCGAGTCGGTGAAGGGGCTACGTTCCGCCCACGGGCCGTGGGACGAGTCCCACCAGCCGTCGTCACCGGGCGGTCCGATCCACATGCCGTCTTCAGGGCTCAGCATGCTGGCCACCGAAAGGCTTAATGCCGAAATTGCCAGCCCGGCACACGCAACTACAACGAGCGACTTCGCCATGATCGATCTCCTCTCGTAACACCGAGGCCCAGTCAGGTAAGTCCGTCCGCCGGCTTGATGACCTGGTAGTGGAGGCGCGCGTAGCTGGTCAGGATCGCCAGCACGCCTTCCAGTCCAAGGAGCAGCAGGGCACCCGCCCCGATACCCCCTGTTACCAGCCCGACACCTGCCAGGATGACGCTGGCCGTCCGGTTCCAGCTTTCGAAGGACGGTGCCCACAGGGGACTCGCAAAGAGCGCGAGTCCCGCAACGACGACGGCGAAGACGACAACGCCGATCACGAAGGCAATCACCCCCAGGACGAACAGCACTGGCAGCAGGATGATCAGGTCGACCGCAACCAGCCCGCAGACAGCGACGATCGCCGCAAAGAAATTGGCCGGCGTGCGACGGGACTGCCACCGTTTCAGCCCCGACTCGGCGCGCAATTCCCGGACGAGGCGCGCCGGATCCCCAAGCGCGGCAGCGATTTCCGCGTCATTGCGACCAGCGGCACGCCCCTCGCTGAAGTGCGCGGAGTAGTCGGCCACGATTTCATCAATCTCCGCCGCCGGCAGCCCCCGGAGGGCGGTGCGTAGCTCAGCCAGGAAATCATCGCGGTTCATAGGCCACCTCCCAGAATTCCGTCAACAGCACGAGTGAAGACTTCCCATTCGGCCCGTTGGGCCGCAAAGGCCGCCCTG
Source organism: Gammaproteobacteria bacterium (assembly GCA_040080965.1). Lineage (GTDB taxonomy): Bacteria > Pseudomonadota > Gammaproteobacteria > Steroidobacterales > SHZI01. Next base: position 158,940 of record JBEBHH010000002.1, read on the forward strand.
CCGCCGGCGGTTAGCTTGTAGTACTTGCGTGGCGGGCCGCTCGCGGACTCGACCAGGTACGTCTTGACGAGGTCATCGGTTTGCATGCGGCGCATCAGCGGATAAATCGTCCCCTCGCCCATGCCGATGCTCTCCGCAAGGCTGCTGGCGATCTCATAGGCATAGCTGTCCCGGCGGGACAGCAGTGCGAGGACACACAAGTCCAGTACGCCCTTCTTGAGCTGAATCTGGTCTGACTCGGCCACGGAACCCTGCCCTGATGATTTCAGAGCATTGTATTGCACAGTACCTTGCGTTACAAGGTACCTGGCGCAAGAATTTTCCCGGCCTTCGAGCCCCTGCGTCCTTCAGAGCCCGGCAGCCAGCTCCGAGGCCTGCCTGATGGCCCGCTTGGCATCCAGCTCGGTTGCCACGTCGGCACCCCCGACCAGGTGCGTCGTGATGCCCGCCGCCTGGAGGGGCGCCAGCAACTCCCGCAGCGGCTCCTGGCCAGTGCACAGCACGATATTGTCCACCGCCAGTACCTGCCGCTCCCCGTCGATGCTGATGTGCAGGCCCGCGTCGTCGATGCCCTCGTAGGTCACGCCGGCCAGCATCTGTACCCGCTTCATCTTGAGGGCGGCGCGGTGAATCCAGCCCGTGGTCTTGCCGAGGCCCGCGCCCGGCTTACCGGACTTCCGCTGCAGGAGATACACGTCACGCACGGGTGGCGTCACGACAGCCTTCACGCCCGCCACGCCGCCTCGGGCGGTGGCAGGGTCCTGCACGCCCCACTCCGCCAGCCAGGCCGGCAGGTCCAGCGTCGGAGAATGCCCGTCCTGGACGAGGAACTCGGCAACATCGAAGCCGATGCCACCGGCACCGACGATCGCGACCCGCCTGCCAACCGGCCTGCCGTGCAGGACCACGTCGACGTAGGAGAGAACGCGGGGATGGTCCTGACCGGGAATGCCCGGGTCACGCGGCGTGACGCCAGTGGCGAGTACGACGTCATCGAACGCGGCCTGGATCAGCTCGTCGGCTGTAACGCGCTTGTTGAGCATCACGGGGACGCCGAGGCTGGCCAGCCGCTCGTGGAAGTAGCGCAGCGTCTCGTGGAACTCCTCCTTGCCCGGGATCCGCCTGGCCATATTGAACTGGCCGCCGATCTCGCCGGCTGATTCGAACAGCTGCACCCCGTGGCCGCGCCCCGCCAGCACGGTGGCGGCCGCGAGGCCCGCCGGGCCGGCGCCGACCACCGCGATCCTCTTCTTCGTTGCGGCCGGGAGGTAGTTCAGTTCCGTCTCGTGGCAGGCCCGGGGATTCACCAGGCAACTCGCCACCTCCTTCACGAAAGCGTGATCCAGGCAGGCCTGGTTGCACGCGATGCAGGTATTGATCTCCGCCGCGCGGCCCGCAGCCGCCTTGTTGACGAATTCCGGGTCGGCCAGCAGCGGCCGGGCCATGGACACCATGTCGGCGTCGCCAGAGGCCAGGATCCGCTCAGCCACGTCAGGCGTGTTGATGCGGTTGGTCGTGCAGAGGGGAATGGATACCTCGCCCTTCAGCTTCCGCGTCACCCAGGCAAAGGCGGCCCGGGGCACGGACGTTGCAATGGTAGGCACCCGGGCCTCGTGCCAGCCGATGCCCGTATTGATGATGCTGGCACCGGCCCGCTCGATGGCCTTCGCGAGCGTCACCACCTCGTCCCAGGACTGGCCGTCCGGGATCAGGTCCAGCATGGAAAGCCGGTAGATAATGATGAAGTCGCGGCCCACCGCCTCCCTGGCGCGGGTGACGATCTCGACGGGCAGCTGCATCCGGTTGGTGAAGCTGCCACCCCACTTGTCCGTCCGCTGGTTGGTGTGGGTGACGAGGAACTGGTTGATGAGGTAGCCCTCGGAGCCCATCACCTCCACGCCGTCATAACCGGCTTCCCGGGCCAGGGCCGCGCACCGGACGAATCCCCTGATCTGCCGCTCGACGCCCGCCGTCGACAGCGCCCGGGGCTTGAACGGCGTGATGGGCGACTGGATGTGCGAGGCGCCGACGGACAGCGGGTGGTAGCCGTAGCGCCCCGCGTGCAGGATCTGGAGGGCGACCTTTCCGCCTCCGGCGTGCACGGCGTCGGTGATCGGCCGATGGGACCGCGCGGCCGCGTGGGACGCCAGCCGGGAGGCAAACGGCAGTAGCCAGCCCTCGATGTTGGGCGCGAAGCCGCCAGTCACCATCAGGCCCACGCCACCCCGCGCCCGTTCCGCAAAGTAGGCTGCCAGCCTCGGGAAGTTATTGGCCCGATCCTCGAGACCCGTGTGCATGGAACCCATCAGCACGCGGTTGCGGAGCGTGGTGAATCCCAGGTCAAGCGGCTCGAGAAGGTGCGGGTAAGCGGTCAAGGCAAGTTCTCCCTGTTCAACTGCCGAGGCGTCGTGGCAGGAAGGGCAACTCGGGCTGGTCGGGATTGCGCGGCGCGTTGCGCCGGACGGCGATCCGCTGGTTGCGACCGGCAATGACCCGCCGCTGCCACTTGCGTTCCGCGGCCAGCGCCTCGGCCTCCGTGCCGTGCCAGCCTTCCTGCAGCAGCAGCTTGGCCGCGGCGACGGCGTCAGGGGAACGCGTGGCAATCTCGCCGGCCAGCGCCCTCGCCTGCTCCAGCGGTGTTTCGGTCACGTGGGTCACGAGGCCGAGCAAGTGTGCCTCGGTTCCCGACAGGACGCGGCCCGTCATGGCGAGCTCCTTGGCCACATCAATCGGCACCAGCTCACGCAGCAGTGCCGCGCCACCCATGTCGGGAACCAGCCCCCATTTGATCTCCATGACGGAGAGCCGTGCGGCGGGCGTCGCGATGCGGATGTCCGCCCCCAGGGCGAGCTGCAGGCCCGCGCCGAAGCAGTTCCCATGGATCGCGGCAATCACCGGCGCCGGCACGTCGCGCCAGGCCATGCTCCAGTCCTGGAATCGATTGCGCGACGGTGAAAGGAGCGCCGCGAAGCCCACCGCCGCGGCCGCGGGACTGCCGAGCACGGACTTCACGTCGAGCCCGGCGCAGAAGGAGGGGCCTTCCCCGTGGAGGATGATCGCCCGAACCTGCCGGTCCTTCCGCAGCCGGCGGGCGGCCCGGCGCACGGCGTCGAGCATGCGGAAGTCCATGCCGTTGTGCTGCTCCGCCCGCGTGAGGCAGACCAGAGCAACGGGTCCGTCGATGTCGATGCGGACCCGCTCTTTCACGGGGTAACTCCACGACAGGCGCTCAGGACAGTGTCGACCTGCATGGGCCGACACTAGGCCGACATGTCTGGCCTGTCCAGTGGAGGCTGTTATATAAATTCGCCATGGCGCGACGTCCACCACTCTATACACCGGAGGAACGGCAGCGCCGCGATGCCTCCGTGTGGACTATCGTCCAGGGCGTCCTCGCCCCGGTGCAGCTACTGATCGTCGTGATCAGCACCTGGCTCGTACTGCGCTACCTGAACACGGGCGACGGCTGGCTGATCGCGACGATCTCGATTGTCGTGAAGACCCTGGTCCTCTACGCGATCATGATCACCGGCTCCATCTGGGAGAAGGAGATCTTCGGGTGCTACCTCTTCGCCCGGCCCTTCTTCTGGGAGGATGTGTTCAGCATGCTGGTGCTGGCGCTGCACACGGCCTACCTGGTCGCCCTGATCACGGGTGCCCTCGGCCTGCGGGGCCAGATGTACCTGGCCCTGGCCGGATACGCCGCCTACGCCATCAATGCCACCCAGTTCCTGCTGAAGCTCCGGGCGGCACGCCGCCAGGAGCGGGAGGACGCCCTGCTGGCTACTGACCGACTGTAAGGATGCATTGACACACGGGCCTGTCAGCGTAGAGTTCCACCGGGTAACCGCCACCAAGAGCTCGGGCCACCGTGAACACGACCGCCGTCGTGCTGGAACAGCCTGAACGTCTCGTCTTCCGCGAACTCGACCTGAACGAGCCGGGAGATGAGGACATCGTCGTCGATATTCACTGGAGCGGGATCAGCACCGGCACCGAGCGCCTGCTGTGGACCGGGCGCATGCCGGCCTTTCCCGGCATGGGCTACCCGCTGGTTCCGGGGTACGAGTCCGTGGGCCGGGTGGCCAGTGCCGGGACCCGGTCCGGGCGTCAGGCCGGGGAGCACGTCTTCGTCCCGGGCGCCAACTGCTTCGGCCCGGTCCGCGGCCTGTTCGGCGGCGCCGCCTCCCGGCTGGTGGTCGCCGGTTCCCGCGTCATTCCCCTGCAAGCCGATCTGGGCGAGCAGGCAGTGCTCCTGGCCCTGGCCGCAACGGCCCAGCACGCCATCGCGGCGGCCGGTGCCCGGCAACCGGACCTCATCATCGGCCATGGCGTGCTCGGCCGGTTGCTGGCGCGGCTCGCCGTCCTGTCGGGCGGCCCGGCGCCCGTGGTGTGGGAGCGCAATCCGGAGCGGGCTGTGGGCGCCGAGGGCTACACCGTGGTGGACCCCGGCGCGGATGAGAGGCGCGACTATCGCTCCATCTACGACGTGAGCGGCGATTCCGCACTGCTCGACCAGCTCATCGGCCGCCTCGCCCCCGGCGGCGAGATCGTCCTGGCCGGCTTCTACAGCGAGCCCCTCTCCTTCGCCTTCGCGCCGGCCTTCATGCGCGAGATGCGCCTGCGCGTGGCAGCTGAGTGGCAGCGTCCGGACCTGGAGACGGTCAAGACGCTGGCTGAATCCGGTCGTCTGTCACTCGACGGACTCATTACCCACCGGGAGCCGGCGGACAGGGCTGATACGGCCTATCGCACGGCGTTTCACGATCCCGCCTGTCTCAAAATGATTCTCGACTGGAGAGCAATTCAATGAGCAACCGCCCCGCCGACATCGTGGCCGAAGTGCCGCTTGGCAACCTGCACAGCAGACTTCGGGCCGAGGCGGCGATTCCGCCCGACCCGGTGGCCACGTCACCCGCCGCGAAGAAGACCCAGATCATTGCGATCTATGGCAAGGGTGGCATCGGCAAGAGCTTCGCCCTCGCCAATCTGTCCTACATGATGGCCCAGCAGGGCCGCAAGACCCTTCTGATCGGCTGCGACCCGAAGAGCGACACCACGTCATTGCTGTTCGGTGGCCGGGCCTGCCCCACCATCATCGAGACCTCGTCGAAAAGGAAGCAGGCTGGCGAAGAAGTCGCCATCGGCGACGTGTGCTTCAAGCGCGACGGGGTCTACGCCATGGAACTGGGCGGCCCGGAAGTCGGCCGTGGCTGCGGCGGGCGCGGCATCATCCACGGCTTCGAGACGCTGGAGAAGCTTGGCTTCCACGACTGGGACTTCGACTACGTGCTGCTCGACTTCCTGGGCGACGTGGTGTGTGGCGGCTTCGGCCTGCCCATCGCACGGGACATGTGCCAGAAAGTCATCGTTGTCGGCTCGAATGACCTGCAATCACTGTACGTGGCCAACAACGTCTGCTCGGCCGTCGAGTACTTCCGCAAGCTGGGCGGTAACGTGGGCGTCGCCGGGATGGTGATCAACAAGGACGACGGCACCGGCGAGGCCGCCGCATTCGCGGCCGCCGTCGGCATCCCCGTGCTGGCGGCCATTCCGGCCCATGAAGACATCCGGCGCAAGAGCGCCAACTACGAAATCATCGGCCAGCCGGGCGGCGAATGGGGCCCGGTGTTCGAGTTCCTGTCGGAGAACGTCGCCAACGCGCCGCCCGTGCAGCCGAAGCCCCTGACGCAGGACGAACTGCTGGGACTCTTCAAGGGCGAGGCCGTCGGGCGCGGCGTCAGGCTGGAGCCCGCCACGACGGCGGACATGTGCGGCAAGGCCGATGTCCGCCGCGAATCCCTGGAAGTCGTGTACGAGAACGTCTGATGGCGACCATGGATCCGGGAACGAAGCCCCAGGCGACAGACGGCGCGGGCTGCCACGCAGGGGCAGCAGAGAAGCGCAAGGCAGCGGCGGCAGCCGGCAAGAGCGAGATACTGGACCAGTACGCCGCCGACTACCCCAAGGGGCCCCACGACCAGCCCCAGAGCATGTGCCCGGCCTTCGGCTCGCTGCGGGTGGGCCTGCGCATGCGCCGGACCGCCACGATCCTGTCCGGCTCCGCCTGCTGCGTCTACGGCCTGACCTTCACTTCCCATTTCTATGGGGCGCGGCGCACGGTGGGCTATGTGCCGTTCAATTCCGAAACGCTCGTGACCGGCAAACTGTTCGAGGACATCCGCGAGGCCGTGCTTGGCCTCGCCAATCCCGAGCAGCACGATGCGGTGGTGATAATCAACCTCTGCGTGCCAACGGCGTCAGGCGTGCCCCTGAAGCTCCTTCCGAAGCAGATCAACGGCGTTCGGATCATCGGAATCGACGTGCCGGGTTTCGGCGTGCCCACGCATGCCGAAGCCAAAGACGTGCTGGCCGGCGCCATGCTCCGGTACGCCCGTCTAGAGGCGGAGCAGGGACCCGTGCAGGCGCCCCGGGGCGGCCGCCAGACCCGGCCGACAGTGACACTGCTCGGCGAAGTGTTTCCCGCCGACCCCATCGGCATCGGCATGCTGCTCGAGCCGCTGGGCCTGGCTGCCGGACCCGTCGTCCCCACCCGGGAATGGCGCGAGCTTTACGCCGCCCTCGACTGCGCTGTCGTGGCTGCAATCCACCCCTTCTATACGGCGTCCGTTCGGGAGTTCGAGGCCGCCGGTCGGAGCATCGTCGGCTCGGCACCGGTGGGGGTCGACGGCACGGCAGCCTGGCTGGATGCCATCGGCACCAGTTGCGGCGTCGCGCGGGACAAGGTGGACGCCGCGAAGAACAAGTTCCTGCCCGCCATCCGCGGCGCCCTGGCTGGTTCGCCGATCAAGGGGCGAATCACGCTTTCGGGCTACGAAGGCTCCGAACTGCTGGTGGCGCGGCTGCTGGTGGAGAGCGGCGCGGACCTGCGCTACGCCGGCACCGCCTGCCCCCGCACCCGCTGGTCGGAGCCCGACCGGGAATGGCTGGAGGCCAGGGGCGTCCGGGTCCAGTACCGGGCCTCCCTGGAGCAGGATGTCGCGGCCATCGACGAGTTCCAGCCGGAACTGGCCATCGGCACCACGCCGGTCGTGCAATACGCCAAGGAGCGGGCCATTCCGGGCCTGTACTTCACCAACCTGATATCGGCGCGTCCTCTGATGGGGCCGGCCGGGGCCGGCTCGCTGGCCCAGGTGATCAATGGCGCGCTGGGCCGCCAGCGGCAATTCGACGAGATGCGGGAGTTCTTCGACGGCGTCGGCACGGGGTACGCTGCCGGCATCTGGCCGGACATGCCGAAGGAACCGCCGGCACCCGTCGAGCGGGCCCGGAGCAAGCGCGTGATTGCCGACTCCACTGCCAGCGAGGAGCACAGCTGATGCTGGTCCTCGATCACGACCGGGCGGGCGGCTACTGGGGTTCCGTCTACGTATTCACCGCCATCAAGGGCCTGCAGGTAATCATCGACGGGCCCGTAGGCTGCGAGAACCTGCCGGTCACGTCGGTCCTCCATTACACCGACGCCCTTCCCCCGCATGAACTGCCGGTGGTGGTGACAGGCCTGTCCGAGGAGGAACTGGGCCAGCACGGCACCGAGCAGGCGATGAAGCGCGCCCACCGTACCCTTGACCCGAAGCAGCCCAGCGTCGTGGTGACCGGGTCCATCGCCGAGATGATCGGCGGCGGCGTCACTCCGGAAGGCACCAACATCAAGCGCTTCCTGCCGCGAACTATCGACGAGGACCAGTGGCAGAGTGCGAACCGGGCAATGTCCTGGCTGTGGACGGAGTATGGCCGGAAGAAAATCCCGGCACCGAAAGCGCGAAAGCCAGGTGAGAAGCCGAAGGTCAACATCGTTGGTCCGATCTACGGGTACTTCAACACCTGGTCCGACCTGGCGGAGATCCGCCGGCTGGTCGAGGGCATCGGCGCGGAGGTGAACCTGGTCTTTCCGCTCGGCACCCACCTCACCGAGATCCCGAAACTCATCGATGCCGACGTGAATGTCTGCATGTACCGGGAATTCGGCCGCATGCTCTGCGAAGCGCTGGAGCGGCCCTACCTTCAGGCGCCTATCGGCCTGCACAGCACCACCCGCTTCCTGCGCAAGCTGGGCGAGCTCACGGGCCTGGACCCGGAGCCGTTCATAGAGCGCGAGAAACACACCACGATCAAGCCGCTGTGGGACCTGTGGCGCTCGGTCACCCAGGACTTCTTCGCCACGGCGAGCTTCGCGATCGTCGCCAACGAAACCTACGCCCGGGGTGTGCGTAACTTCCTGGAGAAGGACCTTGGCCTGCCCTGCACCTTCTCGTTCTCGCGCAGCCCGGGCAGGAAGCCGGACAACGAGGCGGTGCGCAAGGCCATCAAGGAGAAGACGCCCCTGCTGATGTTCGGCAGCTTCAACGAACGCATGTACCTGGCTGAAATAGGGGCCCGGGCGGTGTTCATGCCCGCCTCATTTCCCAACACGCTGGTTCGCCGGCACACCGGGACTCCCTTCATGGGCTACTCCGGCGCCACCTATCTCGTCCAGGAAGTGTGCAACGCGCTCTTCGATGCCCTATTCCACATCCTCCCGCTCGGCACAGACCTGGACAAGGTGGAGCCAACGCCTGCCCGCTTGCACCAGGAACTGCCCTGGGACGACGAGGCCAAGGCGCTGCTGGACAGACTGGTGGAAACACACCCGGTGCTCACCCGGATCTCCGCGGCGAAGCGCCTGCGGGATGCCGCCGAAACCACCGCCCGCCTGGACGGCGAGCAGCGCGTGACGGTCGATCGGGTCAAGGCCCTGACGTAGGAGCGGCTTTAGCCGCGACTCCCTTCCGGCGAGAATCGAGTCCGCGAGTCTCGAGCCGGAAGGGAGTCGCGGCTAAAGCCGCTCCTACGCGGCAGCTCCTGACTCCATGCCCCGCATGAGGTCTGCGCGGGACAACCGCTCCTGATGGGCTTTCCGGAACTGCTCCGTACTGAGGTGCCTGAGGATCAGGGCGGCGCCCACCATGGCGAAGGCCTCTGCGCCGAAGATCAGGGTGTAGGCAGACGACGGGTGCAGCAGGTGGCTTTCAATCAGGCCTGAGTGCAATGCGCCGCTGCCGATCGACGACAGGCCGGTGCCGAAGGCCTGGGCGACACCCCACATCCCCATGTAGAGGCCGGTGGCGCCCTCCACCGTCATGTCCATCATCATGGCGAGGGCGCCCACGTTGAAGAACCCGGTAAAGAAGCCCATGGTGAAAAGGGCCGGCATCAGCATGCCGGAGTGCTCCGTCATGGACGCCAGCGCCAGCCCGGCCATGCCGGCTGCGGTCCCGTAGCAACCGATCAGGGCAATCGTCTTCTTGGTGATCGGCACGAACAAGGTCGCAATCCCCATGATGATCATGCCGAGGAGGACGCCGCCGCCCCACGTGGGCTGGAAGCGGGTGGTTTCCTGGACGGTCATGCGGAAGACCTCGGCGCCGAAGATCTCCAGGATGTTGTCCTGGAGGAAGATCGCGAAGATCGAGACGAATATGAAGGCAAAGAAGCCCCGGGTCTGGGGACTGTCCCGCAGGATCCGCGCCGCGGAGACCAGCGGATTTCCCGGCGGTGCAGCGACGCGGGCAAGCTCGATGGCCGACTGCAGCGCCACGCCGCGGAGCCGCTTTTCCATCCCGACGACCCCGAGCAGCGCCGACGTAATTACGATGAACGGCGTCAGGTTGTAGAGCTGCTGCATGCCCTCCTGGGAGAATTCGGGACGGACGATGTTCATCACGACCGCCGCGAGAATGGTGCTCAGGATGGTGATGGTCCAGACGACCGAAATGACCGTTCCCCGGTAACGCTCCGACGTGCATTCGACGATGAGCGAGTGATGGGCGTCACCTATGATCGCTATTGAGACACCAAATACGGCGAAGAGGCCGAAGCTTCCTGCCACGGCTAGCGTGGATCCATCGGACATGGATAGCGCAATCGACGGCAGCAGGGGGAAAATGAGGCTCGCGACGATGCTGGCGAGCAGGAGATACGGCGTGCGGCGCATGCCGAACAGGGGGTAGCGATCAGCAATCCGGCCGATCACCACCTGGAACGGCGACAGGAAGTAATGCATCGCGAGCATGGTGGTGATCAGCACGGCGGCGATACCGAACTCGACGACGGCAATCCGGTTGAAGTCGACGGTGAGCAGGGCAAACATCCAGCCCAGGCCGACTTTCGGCAGCGCCAGGCGAACGATCCTTAAGGCAGCGTTCAGTGCGTTGGGCATAATTTCATCAGCCTCTGCTTCCGGAATCCGGTTGGGTTAGAGTCTCGAAGTAACTTCTGTTTTCTGCGCCATCAATCAAGGCAGGGAGTCCCGGACATGACCGATACGCTTTCCCGTCGCCGTTTCCTCAGCCGCGCCGCAGGCCTCACAGTTGCCGGTGCGGCTGGCCTCAGCACCTGGCAGTCCCAGGCGTGGGCAGCCACTCCAGCAGCCCCAGCGGCCACGGCAGCTCTCAATCCGCTAACCCCGGATGACCCCCGGGTTCCAGCCCTGGGGTATGTTGCTGATGCCGCCAAAGCCAAGGCCGATTCCATGTACAAGCCTGGCAGCACCTGCGCGAATTGCTCGCAGCTCAAAGGCAAGGTCGGGGACAAGCTCCGTCCCTGCGCCCTGTTCCCCGACCTGAAGAACCCGAAGCAGTTGCTTCTGGTCACTTCCACGGGCTGGTGCCGCAGCTGGACGGCGATGCCAAAGGCGACCTGAAGCCAGCGCGCCGGACACTGCTACGCGCCGGTTGCCGTCGGCATCGCGGTTGGCGCTTCGCCAGGGGCCGCACCTTCGGGTGCGGCCTCTTCGGGTAAGGGTTGCGTCGGGGCGGGCTTACCGGGCAGCAGTTCCGGGTAATCCTTCAGCATGCTCACCCCGTTCAGGGGCTTGCTCACGCCCTGGTGGCAGGTGGCGCAGCTGATCTTCGCCACATCGCCCGTCGGGCCCAGCCGCTCCGCCGGAAAGGCGCCTGTCAGGGGAATCAGGTAGTTGTTGTTCAGGTCCCGGGCCATACGGATCCCGTGCCAGGCCGGTACGCGTTGCGGACGGCTTTGATCCCACGCGAAGTAGGAACGGGTGTTGTGGCAGCCCGTGCAGTTCACGCCCAGCGACTCGGTGATGTGGGTCATGAACGCATAGGTACGTTCCGTATCCTGGATGGTCGCTCCACGGTCCGCCGTGGCGAGGGCGTTGCTAGCCACGACCCGGATATCCGAATCACCCGTCAGGTACGCCGAGAACGGATCCCCGGGAAGTGCGGTCAGGCCTATCCCCGGGGCATTCTGTCCCGCCCGATTGCCCGCCGAGCGGCGGGTGTGCGGATCCGCGGGAGCGAACCACTTCTGGGCCGGAACATTGTTGCCCCGGTGGCAGGTGTAGCAGGTGACGCCCGTCTGGGCGACGTGGGTCGTCCACTCCCCGTTGATGTGCCGGGTCATCTCCAGCATCCGGCGGGAGACGACCTTCTGGTACTTGGCGTCTGACGCGTTGTCCCCATCGGCATGGCAGTAGGCGCAACCCTGCTCCGGCGCGACCCATTGCGTGATCGCCGTCATGAGCCGGGTGAACTGCCCGACATCCAGGTCCGTGAGCACCTGGATGTTCTGGTAGATATCCTTCGCCAGGGGCCCGCCGCCAGGCACCGGCGCCATCGGTTCGGGTATCGCATTGTTGACGGCCAGGGCCCGGGCGCCGGACACGGCAACCATGCCGGTGCCGCGATAACCTTGCTGCTGCACACTGGTGTTGGCCGGATTCTCACAACCGGCAACCAGCGCGAGCACCCCCGCCAGCGCAAAGGCGGCCGCCACCGGGTGGCGTGATGTCAGGAGGGCCATCATGGCTGGGCCCCTGCCGGCGGCGTCAGTACGGCGCCCGTCGCCGGATCGATGATCGGCGGGCCGACCGCCGGATAGGCCGGCGCCACGCCGTGATTCACGGCCCAGAGATACCAGTTGTCCACGGCCGTGCCCGTCAGCAGGATGCCTATGCCGCCGGTCAGGGGGCACAACACCGCAAACCACCAGGCCCACCGGTGAATCGACTCGATGTTCGCGTTGAAGCCCATGGTCCAGCGCCAGAACAGCGCACCGCGTTCGGCGGCCGTGCCCCGGTCCAGGACCTGCTCGATTTCCCGTTCACCGCCAAACCGGCCGGTCGCCAGGATGGTGGCCGCGTGCATGGCGAAGAGCAGCGCTGATCCGTAGAGGAACGCGATGGAAAGCATGTGGAACGGGTTGTAGAACAGGTTGCCGTAGCGGATCGAGAACGCCGCCGTCCAGTCCAGGTGCGGGAAGATCCCGAACGGTACGGCCTCGCTCCAGCTGCCCATCATCACCGGACGGATGAACCCCAGCACCAGGTAGAGCCAGATTGCCGCCGCAAAGGCCCAGGCGACATGGGTTCCCATGCCAAGCAGTCTCGCCCGGTGATAAAGCCGGAACCACCAGAGGATAATCGAGGCAGTCAGGAAGAAGCCCGCCATCAGCCACCAGCCGCCTTCGTTCAGCGGCGGAATGCTGAGACCGTACTCCGGTGAGGGTGGTTCGAGCGCCAGCCAGAAGAGCTGCCGCACGAACTGCAGCGGATTCCAGTCCACCGACGCCCACATGTTGAGGCCGATGATCTCGATGGCAATGAAGCCGCAGATCAGGGAAGCGACCCCGAGCCAGCCGAGCCGTATCGGTCCTACCTGGGCATCGCCAACCCGCCCGAGCAGGTGGATGAAGAACGATTTCGGATTGCGGGGCCCGTCGGCAACGGACGCCGGCACGCCGGCATAGGCGGGTGCCCGGACCTGCACGCGCGTAAAGATGTTTTGATATTCAGCCATTCTTCCCCCGGTTGTCCTTGGCTGCTGCTGTGGGAGGACTTATCCCCAGATCGGCAGGTTGAGCCACCAGCCCCACCACTCGGGCCAGCCGCGGGTCCAGAACGGCCCGCTGATGATGATGCAGATGGCGCTCCAGAACGCCGCGCTCAGTGCCAGGAAGAGCCCCAGGCGATGAATGCCGAGCGTGCCGATGGAGTAGCCGATCGAATCGCGGAAAAAGGTGTTCTCGTGCTCCGGTGTCTTCACCGGCTCGCCCTTGGCCGGATTCAGGGCCGAGAGCACCAGGGCGCCGTGCAGCGACAGGGCGAGACACGTGGTGAAGAAGAACGACACGGCGAGCATGTGTGCCGGGTTGTAGTGGAAGTGCAGGTACTGGTACCCGACGTTCGACACCCAGTCCAGGTGGCTCATGATCCCGTAGGGAAAGCCGTGGCCCCAGGCGCCCAGCAGTACCGGGCGAATGACCACAAGGCTGAAGTAGGCAAAGATCGCCACGCCGAACGCCAGGGGCACGTGCAGACCGATGCCGAGCTTCCGGCAGATCTCGACCTCCCGCAGTGCCCAGGAAACGAAGGCCCCGAGTGCGCACACGGTGATCAGTTGCCAGAGCCCGCCTTCCTGCAGCGGCGCCAGTGCCAGGCCGTACTTGAGATCCGGCGGGGCAATGCTGATCTGCCAGAGGTTCCAGGTGGGGCCAAGAGCCGCCGCCCAGAGGATCAGGCCGATCCCGAGAAAAGTGAAAAACAGGGTGGTGACACCGAAGAAGCCGACGTAGAACGGTCCGACCCAGAAGTCGAACAGGTCCCCGCCAATCAGTGTTCCTCCGCGAACGCGGTACTTGCGTTCGAAGCTGAGCATCGCCATTTGTCGTCCTCCCCCCGTGGGGACGCTTCCAGACGGCCGCAGGCTCGGGAAGTTCCCGGATGCCCGCGGGGTAGAAGCGGACGGTCCCGCCGTCAGGCGGACCGTCCGCTCACCTCGTTGGTCTTTTTCTCAGGTCAGCCGGGAAGCGAGTCTTTGGGCGCCATCACGGTCGGCACTGCCGCCGCGCTCCCGGTGCGTGCACCTTCAATCCAGTTGAAGCGGTCGGTGCTCAACAGGATGAAGTGGATCAGCAGGGCGAGGACGAACAGGAACGTGAACAGCGCAATCAGCGCGCGACGCGGATCAAACAATTGCCAGATGCGATACATGGATTCTTACCCCTGGGTTCCGAAACGTGGATGGCCGTGCTTGTTACAGCAGGGCTTATGACAGCAGGCTGCGAACGTGGTCGACGGCGAACTGCGCCTGATCGATCACGGCTGCGTAGCCGCCGAGGGGCGCCAGCCAGGGCCGCCACTGCCACACGAGGAAGTGGGCCACGATGGCAATGATCGTGAAGATGATGAAACTGGTCATGAAGATGCCGTGGAATTCCTTGGCTTCCTGATCCGACAGACCGGATGAGCTCATTCGCCGTCCTCCGAGTTCTTGTTGCATTCACAGTCCGTTAAGACTGCACCCCGCTGTCACCTTACGCTGACTCGGTAAATTGTCAAGCCAGGTTGACGGCCTGGAAGCGGCCCGGGATATGGCTCGCAGCCCGGGTGACCGGCTAGTGGTGACGGAGGATGGCCACCCGGGTGAGCAGCGGTGCGCGGGCCGGGAGCAGACGGAGTGGTCCGAAACCGGCCGCGCCGGCCAGCCGGCCAAGCTCCGCCGGGGTACGGGCGCGGCCGCTGCCCATGGCCAGCAGGTAGAACCCGAAGTAGGCATCCGCGACCGCTTCCGCGCCACGGCTTCCGGCCATGGGTTCGGCGATCAGGAGCGTCCCGCCGGCTGGCAGGGCGGCGTGCGCGGCGCGCAGGATCGCGAGCGCTGCGTCGTCATCGTGGTCGTGGAGGACCCGCACGAGCGTGATCAGGTCAGCGCCCGCCGGCAATGGCTGAACGAAGACATTACCGCCAGTCAGCTGCACCCGGTCGCCCAGGCCGGCGGCGGCGAAACGGGGGCCCGCCAGGTCGATGACGCCCGGCAGATCGAACAGCGCGAGGGCGAGGTGGGGATAGCGTGCGGCCACGGCGCGCAGGAACTGGCCGTCGCCGCCGCCCACATCGAGGAGGCTGCGGTGATCGTCAAGAGGCCAGGCCGCCAGCACCTCGGCGGCGATCAGCGCCTGGGACGCCGACATCACGTCCGTGTAGCGGCGAACGGCATCGGGTTCCAGCGCCGCAGGGTCGCTGCTGCCGGCGTAGGGCCAGTAGTCGGCCATGTGGGTGCGGGGCGCCGCACCTCGCAGCAGCGCCACGGGATCCTCGAGATCCGGATAGACCAGACCGTGGTGCTCGATGAGCGCCAGCACTCCGGGATTGCCAAGCAGGGCGGCCCCCACTTCACCCAGCCCGTAGGCGTCGCCAGACTGCTGATCCGGGCCGGGCGCTGCCGCACGCCGTTCGAGCAGACCCAGGGACACGGCCGCCTTCACGAGCCGCAGTGCTCCGTCGGGGGGCAGGTCCAGCGCGGTGCGCAGCCGCGACAGGGGCAGCGGCCCGCCGCGCACCTGCTCGAGCAGGCGCAGCCGCACCACGGCCAGCAGCACCTGGGAATAGACAAAGCCCGCACAGAGATCGAACAGCTGCCGGGACCGGCGCCGCGCAATGAATCGGGTCGGGCGAAAATCGAGCGCGAAGCGCTGGAACGCCGGGCTCATGAGCAACCGGTCGCGCCACGCGAACCATCGGTGACTGAGGCGCTGCATCACGGGCGGCATGACGTACGATAGGAAGCGCACTGCGGCCAGTCAACGACAGCAACTTGGGCCAACCAGCACGTTCCATCGTCGTGATCGGCGCCGGCATCGGCGGGCTTGTCGTGGCCCTGGAACTGGCGGCCCAGGGGCACCGCGTCACCGTACTGGAGCGGGCCGCCGGTCCCGGCGGCAAGATGCGTGAGGTCGTCGTCGGCAGCGCCAGGGTGGACGCCGGCCCGACCGTCCTCACCATGCGCTGGGTCTTCGACGAGGTCTGCGCCGCCGCCGGGATCCGCCTCGACGAGCACCTGCGCCTCGAGCAGGCCGCAATCCTGGGCCGGCACGTGTGGGATGACGGTGCTTCGCTGGATCTTCACGCGGACGCGCAACGTTCGGCCGACGGGATCGGCCGACTCGCCGGCAGCGCCGAGGCCGGGCGTTACCTGGAGTTCTGCGCCCGCGCCCGGCGTATCCACGACACGCTGCTCAAGCCGTTCCTGCGCGCACCGCGCCCCAGCCTCCCGGCACTGATCAGGCAGACGCCGTGGCCGGACCTGCTGCGTATCAGCCCCTACACCAGCCTGTGGAGCGCACTGGGCGAGCACTTTCGCGACCCGCGGCTGCGCCAGCTCTTCGGGCGTTACTCCAGCTATTGCGGCTCGTCGCCCTGGCGGGCGCCAGCCACGCTGATGCTGATTGCCCACGTGGAACGCGGCGGGGTCTGGCTCGTGGATGGCGGCATGCACGCCCTCGCCGCGACCCTGGCCCGGCTCGCCGGGGAGCGCGGTGCAACGTTCCACTACGGGACCCACGTGGACCAGATCCACGTCGCGAACGGGCGCGTCACCGGCGTCTCCTGCGCGTCGGGACCTGGACTGGCGGCGGACACGGTGATCGTCAACGCCGACGTGGCGGCCGTGGGTGCGGGGCACTTTGGCACTGCTGCCGCCAGAGCAGTGCCAGCGCCGGCACCCGGCAGGCGCTCGCTCTCGGCTGTCACCTGGTGCCTGGCCGCGAACACGGCGGGACTCCCGCTCGTCCGGCACACCGTCTTTCACGCTCCCGAGTCGCGCAGCGAATTCGAGGACTGCTTCCGTCACCAGCGCCTCCCCCGCTCTCCAAGCGTGTACCTGTGCGCCCAGGACCGGGGCGGGGCGGATGGCCCGCCCTCCGCCGCCCCCGAGCGCCTGCTCTGCGTGGTGAACGCGCCGGCCACCGGTGATCGCCAGACCCCGGACCCGGCTGAACTGGACGAGTTCGAATCCCGGGTCTTCGACCGCCTGCGCCGTGCGGGCCTGCAACTCGACACCCCGTCATCGGCCGGGGTGCGGACCACGCCCCGGGATTTTGCAGCCCTGTTCCCGGCGACGGGCGGGGCACTCTACGGCGCCGCGAGCCACGGCTGGCGTGCGGCGTTCCGCAGGCCAGCCCCCCGCACCCGCCTGCCGGGACTCTACCTGGCCGGCGGCAGCGTGCATCCGGGAGCGGGTGTGCCAATGGCCGCGCTGTCTGGACATCTCGCGGCGCAGGCCGTGATCGGCGACTATCAGGACCCATGAATGCCGCCACCGACATCCGCCTTGACGCTGTCCCGCCACCGGTGCGGCTATTTCCCCGCTTCGACGAACCGATTCCGGCGGACGGGTACCGCTGGTGGTATGTCGATGCGCTGAGCGACGACGGCCGCCACGGCCTCACGCTGATCGTGTTCATCGGCAGTGTCTTCTCGCCGTTCTACGCCGCCGCGCGCCGCGGCGGGCCGGCCGAGCCGCTGGAGCACTGCGCGGTGAATGTTGCGCTGTACGGACCGCGGCGGCGCTGGGCGCTGACCGAGCGGCGGGTCGCCGGCATGCCGGCAGGCCCGGGGCAGCTGGCGATCGGCCCCAGCAGCCTGCACTGGGACGGGAACACCCTCGTGGCGCGCATCGACGAACGCAGCTCGCCACTGGGCACGCCGATCCGTGGCGAACTGCGCATTCACCCGGAGAGCCTCACCGAGCACGAGGTCAGCCTGGACGGCAGCCGCAACCACCACTGGTGGCCGGTCGCGCCGGCCAGCCGCATCGAGGTCGCGCTGGCGCAACCGGCGCTGCGCTGGGCGGGCCGCGGGTATTTCGACAGCAACAGGGGCAACAGTCCGCTGGAGCGCGCCTTCGCGAGCTGGACCTGGTCCCGCGCCCTTACGCCCGAAGGCACGCGCATCCACTACGACGTGAACTGCCGCGACGGCACGCGCACGGAAATTGCGGCCCTCGTGCGCCCGACCGGCGCCGTCGAGGAGATCGCCCGTCCCGTCCGCGCGCCTCTTCCGCCCACGCTGATCTGGCGGATCCAGAGGGAGACACGCTCCGAGGATGGCGTGGCGCGCGTCGCCCGCACCCTGGAGGACACCCCGTTCTACTCGCGCTCGGTCGTCAGCGCCCGGCAGGGCGGCCGGGACGTCACCGCGGTGCACGAGTCGCTGTCACTGGACCGGTTCGCCTCGCGCTGGGTGCAGCAGCTGATTCCCTACCGGATGCGGCGGAACTAGGCGGAGCGCGTGACCATGCGCCGGATCTTGCGCACGAGGAACGCGGTGACCAGCAGGACCACGGGCACACTGAGCCCCTGGACCAGCGCCGGGCTGTCCAGCATGCCCAGGACCCTGGCGCCCTTCGCCAGGTAGCCGATCAACCCGACGATGTAGTAGCTGACGGCTGCAATCGAGAGTGCCTCCACCGTCGCCTGCAGGCGGAGCTGCTGGCGCGCACGGTTGTCGAGGGACGCAAGCACGGCCTGGTTCTGCCGTTCCCGGGTCAGGTCCACGCGGGTGGAAAGCAGCTGGGTCGCGCGAGACACGCGCTGGGACAGTGACTCCTGGCGGGCCGCGACCGCGCGGCAGGTGTTCATGGCGGGCGCAAGGCGGCGTTCCGTGAACTCACGGAAAGTCTGCAAGCCCTCGATGCGGCCTTCGCGCAATTCGACGATGCGCGTCTGCACCAGGTCGTAGTACGCCGCCGCCGCGTTGAACCGGTAGTGGTTCTCGGCTTCCCGGTTCTCGATCTCCGCCTCGAGCCTCGTCAGCCGGTCCAGGAGCACGGGCTCGTCGGCGACGGCGCCTTCGGCCAGGTTCGCCGTGATCTCGGCGAGTTCGCGCTCATAGCGCGTCAGCTGCGGCGTGAGGTCCCGGGCCACGGGCAGCGCCAGCAGAGCCATCATCCGGTACGTCTCGATCTCGAGCAGGCGCTGCAGGTTCCGGCCCGCCTGGTTGGGCGTCATGCCGAGGTCCTGGACGAGAAGGCGGCTGAAGCCGTCGGGCTGGATGCGGAAGTCGGTCCAGGCGGTGGCGGCACCGCCGGCAATGGCGCAGCCGATGAGCACGTTGGCGCCGAACATCTCCTTCGCGAGAGATTCCGAAGCGAGCTCCCGCGTGATGAGGGTGACGTGGGCGGCAACCAGCGTCTGGCCCGGGAGGGACTTGACCCAGTCGGGGGGCACTTCGGCCAGCGCGGTCGATGCTGTCCCCGGCCCGGGGCCCGGGACCAGGAATGTGTACCGCGCAAATTCCGTGTGGCGCTCCCACACGAGCCGGAATGGTCCCAGGTCGGCGCTGTAGTGATTCGCCCCGGGTGGCGGCGGGGCCTTGTAGAAGCGCGTTGCCAGCGCGCAGACGTGCTGCCATTCGGTATCCCGCTCGCTCCAGCCGGAGACGAGCGCGAGATACGAGACGCGGGCCGGGGTGGGCAGCGGACTCGACGGCCGGGCATGGACCTCGTCGTTGATGAGGGCGCGCTGGGGGTGCTGCTCAGGCCGCATGCCGGGCGGCCTCCGCCGCAAAGTCGCCGATGTGGCCCGCCAGCAGTGCCGGGGCTTCCTCGTGGGCCAGGTGCCCGAGCCCTGGCAGCCGCAGCAGCGTGGCGCCCGGCACCAGCGCGCGAATACGCACGGCCGCCGAGGGCGGCACCATACCGTCCCGCTCCGCCACGACCAGGAGCAGCGGACAGGAAAGGCGCGGCAGGTCCCGCGCCAGGGGCTGCAGGTCCCAGTTCGCCATCATGTCGAACACGGCGGCCACGTGGTCCGGCTGCCGGGCGAGGCGCGCGTAAAGCGCCAGTCCCTCCTCGTCCAGCCGCGAGCCCGTGTCCCGCATCAGCCGCTCCACCACGTCGGGACGGGAGACGTGCCAGGCCAGCACGCGGGAGGCGAAGGGCGCCACCGAGAGCAGGCGCGCGGCGCCGGCGAACAACAGCCCGGTGACACCGTCGAGCGGCAGCATCGCGCCGTTCAGGCTGACGATGCCACGCGGCCGCAAGGCACCGTCCAGCGCCATGCGCACACCGATGGCAGCGCCGGCCGAGTGGCCCACCACGTGTTGCGGCTCAACCCCCAGCTCGGTGAGCAACTCGCCCAGGGCGGCGGCCATCCCCGCCACCGACAGCGCGCCCGGACGGGGCACCGTCGTGAAACCGTGTCCCGGCAGGTCGGGAGCGACGACGCGGAAACGGCGGGCGAGCAACGGCGCCAGGCTGCGCCAGCTGTGGGTGGACGCGCCCGTGCCGTGCAGGCAGAGAAGGACGGGCCCGCTGCCCATCTGCTGCACGTGCCACCGAATGCCGCCCGCCTGGACGAAGCGGCTTGCGTCCCGGTTGGGCCAGTCGGGGGGCAGCACGTCAGCTGCGTCCGGCATCGAGTGCACGGGGCGAAGCCGGGGTCTTGCGGGACTTGAAGCCCCAGCCCCACAGTGCCGCCTCGTTCATTGGCAGGACCATGAACCAGTGCTCGAGCACCGCCAGCGCGAGCAGCGTCGCAACGAGGCCCGCAGCAGCACCATCGAACGCCGATGCCCCCGCCGCGACGGGGTACACAAGCCACACCACCACGCCCGTTCCGGCGGTGACGGACACCGGAAACAGCGGATTCATGGCGCGACGGCGCATGTAGGTGGCCAGGTAGCGCAGGTGCGGGGGCAGGAAATCCTCGTTCAGGTTCGGGACACCGAGGAACAGGTTCAGCTTCGCGCTCCAGCGCATCACCCACAGCACGAGGAACGTCCAGGCGCCCACCCGGTTGGGCGAATCCGCCGTCAGTGCCAGCAGGGCGAGGCCCGTGCAGACGATGGCCAGGTCGTGGTAGAGGCTCGTCGCTATGCCCTGGGAGAAGCGCTGCCAGCCGCCAGATCCCGGACGGAGGGGCGCCGGGCGCGGCCCCGTCACCAGGCCCATGTAGTAGCTGATCTCGTGCCAGCCCCAGACGACCACGGCGCAGGTGAACGCCAGGAAAGCGGATGGCGCCGTGGTTTCCCGGCTGGAGACATAGAGTCCGACCAATGCAACGGCCAGGAGCAGCGTCGCGCCCGCGAGGCTCCAGCGGTAACTGGCACGCGGTCTCCCGCAGAGCCACAGCACGACGCCCGTGGTGAACCACCAGAGGAAGGCGGCGTAGGTGACGGCGGCGGCCATGGGACTGGCTAGCGCAACAACCGCACGAAGTCGGCGGTGTTGGTCGAGCCGAATGAACCGAGGTCGATACGCTCCCCGGTGGCGGGATCGTCCAGCGTCAGCCGCCCGTCGGCGAGCCGCGCCAGCCGGAATGGCTGCTCGGGACCGACGCCCTGGAGGCGGCGCTGGCGGGCGAGCGCGCGGAGGATGCCGCGGGCAAAATTGTTGGTGCCTGGCGCGAACACGTCGACCTGGAAGCCGGCATCCACGTCCTGCACGATCACGCTGCCATCAGGTCGATCGGTGAAGGTCAGGTGCCTGACTGCGACGACGTCTGTCGGAGGTGCCTGCCAGGGTCCCGCCACGCGGCCGAGACCCGCCATCAGCAGCGCGAAACCGATCAGCAGCGCAGCACCGATCAACGGCCCGCGCGGAAACGGGGGCTCAGCTGCCGAGCCGCTGATGAGCGTGCTCCGGGGCGCCCGCCCAGGTCGTGGAAGCCGGCACGCCCGAGTCACGCGTGGAGGGTCCCGTGGCGGCCAGTGCATCGGCAAGGATGCCGGCGACCGCCGCAGCGTCGGGTATGGCCCGGAGCATCGGCTCGGGTTGGGTGAAGCGCCAGGGTCGCGCGTGGGGCCAGAGAGCCCAGTAGGGCATGCGCTCCCCGGCGACCAGCGTGAGCGGAATGTCGCCCGTGTCATCGCCATAGGGGCGCAGTGCGGCCGCACCAATCTTGCCGAAGGGGATGTTCATGGTGATCGGCAGGGCCACGCCGATCTGCAGGATCACCCGGCGCGACGTGATGGTGTACGTGGTGGCCCGTGACGATAACCAGGCCAGCACCAGCAGGATGCCGATACAGGCCAGTGCCAGCGGCACGAACCACAGGGCCGTCGTGATGGCCGAGGCCAGCGGCGCGCCGTCCACCAGAAGCGCGACCGCTCGCCACAGACCGAGCACGCCGAAGTACGCCGCCACGTGCCAGATGCGGAACGCGCCCCTGGCCAGGCCGGCCCAGCCGGGCGCGCCTTGCCACAGGATGCACTCCCCTTCCGGCAGGGGCTCGGGCAACGGCTCCTGGCGGGTGGTGTTGCTCATGCCGGTTTGCTCATGTCGCGCAGGTTCACCTCAGCGATGCGGGACGGCTACAGTAACGGCTCGGAACGTTCCGGCGTGGCGTACAGCGTGCCCCCGGCGTAGTAGGCCGTGATCCGGTCCTCCTCGCGCAGTGTCACCTGGTCCGGGCTCTTCAGCGGCGGCACGCCTGCAAACTGCGATGCCAGGATCGAGTTCACGCGGATCTGGCGCCGCGCGCCGTCCACGCGGCTGAAAGCCACGGGCAACAGCACGTTGCGGCCGCCCGCCCCTGCCAACGCAACCTCGAAGTACCGGGCGATGACTTCGCCCCGGTCGACCCACACGTCGCGCACCGTGCCGGCCAGCTGGCCGTCCGCACCGAGCACTTCCATGCCGACGGGATTGGGGCTCTTCGGGGCTGTGGAGAAATCGCGGGCCACGCGCATCGGCACGATGAGGGCATGACCCTCGTGGGTGACATCCGGCTTGTCGGACCGCTGGGCGTACGCGGCCGGGCCGACGGCGTCCCGCATCGGATCACCGGTGGGCTGCAGCGGCGCGCCAGGCCAGGGGCCCGTCGGCATCGCCTTGACCGGCGGCTCGGGGCTCTCGGCCCGGGGCGCGGCGACGCTGCCGCCGTGGGCCAGGAGGAACGTCTTGGGATCCGGCATGGCCGGGAATCCCTGCACCTTGACGTTACCGCCCCGGTCGCTCTCGAGCGGATAACCTTCCCTCTTGTCCTCGCGGCGGAGGTACCAGATCAGGCCGGCGAAGAAGATCCAGAAGGCGTAAAGGACCATCTGGGGAACGTCGATGTAGCTCGTAATCATGCAGCAACCCCCTCTCTGGCGTCTGGCCAGTGCAGCCCGGCTTCAGCCGGGAAATTCCGCCATTCCAAAACGCGGCGCCTCGCCGGCCGCGCCCGTCGTCGTGACTCTTCGCACCAGCGGCCCCAGCGCGACAAGGGTCGCGAAGAGCAGCACAATCTCAAGCTGGTAAACCACGCTGTAGCCCACCGCGGCGTCGGTGAGGGCTGGACCCAGTGCCCCGGAAGCGGCAAGCCCGGACACCGCGTCCCGGATCACGCCACCGAGGGCGATGCCGATGCCTGCCGCGGTGGCCTGCACGGCGCCCCAGGCGCCCAGGGCGAGCCCTGCCGCGCCGTCGGCCGAAAAGGCCATCGCCGCCGTGAGTGTGCCAACAGCGAACAGTCCGCCGCCGAAGCCAATGAGGCCGGTGCCGACGCGGAAGAGCAGCGCCGAATCGAGCGGCGCCGCGAAGATCACGAGCGAGAAGGCGGCCACACCGACGAGTGCGCCGGTGGCGGAGAGCCGGTAGGGATCGCCGCCCCGGCCGAGATGCCCGGCCGACAGCGCGAAGGCGACGAGGCTGCCGCCCGCCAGGATGGCCGTCAGCGCCGTGGTGGCACCCACGCCCAGCCTGAGAACCTGGCCACCGAAGGGCTCGAGCAGGATGTCCTGCATGCTGAAGGCTGCCGTGCCAAGGCCGACGGTGACGAGAAACCGGTGAATGGAACGGGCCCTGCCGGGTGCCGAACCGCCCGGGCCGGAACCGGCTTCAGCCGCGAGTCGTCGCCACGCGTCGATGAACGTGGCCTTCGGCTTGTCCCGGTGAAGATCCGGAGATGTCTTCCGGGGCTGGCGCGCCTCCTGCTTCCAGAGAGCGACGATGTTGAGACCCATCGTCACCAGGGCGGCGCCCTGGATGACCCCTATCAGGCGAAACTGGCTGAAGTCCTGGAGCAGCCGGCCGAAGATGGCGGCGCTCACGACCATCCCGACCAGCAGCATCACGTAGAGCAGGGCCACGACCCTTGGCCGCGTGGCCTCCGGCGCCAGGTCCGTGGCGAGGGCCAGGCCCGCCGTCTGGCTGGTATGCAGACCCGCGCCGATCAGCAGGAAAGCCAGCGCTGCGCCGATCTGCCCGAATACCACGGGCCCGTGGGTGTCTCCGGACAAGACCAGCAAGGCAAAGGGCATGATCGCCAGTCCGCCGAACTGGAGCAGCGTACCCATCCAGATATATGGAACGCGGCGCCATCCCAGGTAGGAGCGATGATGGTCCGAGCGGAACCCTACCAGTGCCCGCGCCGGCGCGAACAGGAGCGGCAGCGACACCATCAGGGCGACCAGTGAGGCCGGAACGCCGAGTTCGACGATCATCACGCGGTTCAGGGTGCCATTCAGCAGCACCACGGCGAGTCCCACGGAGATCTGGAACAGGGAAAGCCGGAGCAGTCGGGCGAGGGGCAGTTCCGTGCTCACCGCGTCGGCAAACGGCAGGAACCGGAGCCCGATCTGGCTCCAGGCCAGCGCCATGCTCTGTCTCGTCGCGCCCTGTCGGGTGGCGCCGTCGTTGATGGCCCTGGCGTCGGAACCGCGCATATTGGTATTGGCCTGGCGGCGGTGTTCTGTACCGGGGCGACTGTAGGCCCGCGGGTTCCCGGCTGTCAACGCGGCTGGACGTCCGCTTTGCTTGACACTCGCAGGGTGGCCACGGACGATGCGCCCGGGATACTAATAAAGAATGCCGGCAACAATTCCCGGGGGTAAAGGCCATGGCGGGTTCGACGCGGCGGGGTAACTCCAACCGGCTTGAGAAGCTGGCCAGCACCATTGAGAGCGAAATCGTGCCACGCCTGCTGCTCGCCCACGCCCTGCCGGGCCGCGGCGCGGAAATCGCCGCGGCCGGACCGACGCCCACCGACGTGGCCGAGTTCACGCGCCTGGTCCTCCAGCACGATGTCGAGGTGGCGCTGACCTACGTCAACGTCATCCGCAGCCGGGGCTGCAGCCTCGAGAACATACTGCTCGACCTGCTGGCGCCATCGGCCCGCACGCTGGGCGAGCTGTGGAATGCCGACCTGTCCGACTTCGGCGAAGTCACCGTGGCCGTGGGCCGGCTGCAGGAAGTGCTGCACGCCGTTTGCCCCGCCTACGTGGCCGAGCCCACGCCGGGTGCCGGTGATCGCCGGGCGCTGCTGGCGCCGGTGCCCGGAGAGCAGCACACCCTGGGCGTCTCGCTCGTCAGCGAGTTCCTCCGCCGCACCGGGTGGGACGTGGTCAGCCAGCCCCGCCTGTCGCCTGCCGAGCTGACGGACATCGTCCATGACCAGTGGTTCTCCGTGGCTGGTCTGTCGCTGAGTTGCGAACGCCAGCTGGATGACCTCGCGAAAACGGTCAGCCTCGTGCGGCGGGCGTCGTTCAACAGGAATATCGGCGTGCTGGTGGGCGGGCCGCTCTTCGTTGAGCATCCGCACCTGATCAGCAAGGTGGGGGCCGACGCCACGGCCGTCGATGCACGGGGAGCCACGGCCGCGGCTGCCAAACTGTACGCTTCGAGGCCCGGCCGCGACGCCTCCTGAGCCACACGCCTGAACCACATGGCAGACCAGCGCCGTTCCATCAACCCGATCAACCGACTCATGGATCGACACGAGAGTTAAGGAAGACAGGACTAATGACAGCCGTTACCCCATTTCACAAACCCCAGGACGCCGTGGCTGGACTCGATCCCCAGGCAGCCGCCGATCTCATCGCCGCTGCTGCGGATGTCACGCTCATCATCGATGGCGAAGGCGTCGTGCGGGACATTGCCTTCGGCAGCCAGGACCTGGAGGCCGAAGGCTATGCCAGCTGGATCGGCAAGCCGTGGGTGGAAACAGTAACCGTCGAGAGCCGGCCCAAGGTCGCAGCTCTGCTCCGGGATGCGGGCTCGGGTGGCGCAACGCGCCGTCGCCAGGTCAATCACCCCTCGGCGCAGGGTGACGTGCCAATCCTCTATGGGACGGTGAAGGTCGGGGATGACGGCCGCATCGTGGCCGTCGGACGCGACCTGCGGGCGGTCTCGGCACTCCAGCAACGGCTGGTCCGGGCCCAGCAGTCCATGGAAATGGACTATGGGCGACTGCGCCAGGCGGAGCTCCGTTACCGGCTGCTGTTCCAGATCGCCTCGGAGGCCGTGCTGGTCCTCGACTGCAGCACCCTGAAGGTGGTCGAGGCCAATCCTGCGGCGGCGCGCATCCTCGGTAAGCCCGCGGACGACATCCAGGGCGCCAGCCTCACGCAGTTCATGTCCGTTGAGAGTGTCGGAGCCGTGCGAGGCCTCCTGGAACGTGCCGCCGCGGCCGGGGCAATCGACGACGTGCAGGTCCGTGTGCCGAATTACGACCACCCCTTCACGGTCACGGTATCCCTCCTCCGCCAGGACAAGGTGATGCAGGCGCTGGTGCGGCTCGTGCCGGTCGCCCAGCAGGTCCCGGTGTTCCTGCCCGGCACGAGCAATGAAAGCAGTGCCCGATCGCGGCTGCTGGAGGTGGTCACGGCAATGCCGGATGGCTTCGTGGTGACCGACCCCCAGGGGCTGATCCTCGCAGCGAACCCCGCCTTCATGGATCTCGTGCACGCGGCGACCGAAGACGTCGTGCGCGGCCGCCCGCTGCAGCAGTGGCTCGGCCGGGGTGCCGTGGACCTCAACGTGCTCCTGGTCAACCTGCGGGACCATGGCTCCATCCGCCTCTACGCCACGACCCTCAAGGACGCCCACGGCGGCTCCGTGGACGTGGAAATCTCCGCAGTCTCGGTGCCAAAGGCAGGCCAGCCCTGCATCGGCTTCGCGATCCGGCACATCGGGCGGCGCATGACCAAGGCCATCGGCGAGGAAAAGCTCCTGCCCCAGTCCGTGCAGCAGCTCGCGGAGCTGGTGGGCCGCGTCCCGATGAAAGACATCGTCCGCGAGACTACGGACCTGATCGAAACGATGTGCATCGAGGCAGCACTGCACCTGACGGGCGACAACCGGGCGTCGGCGGCTGAAATACTCGGCCTGAGCCGGCAGAGCCTCTACGTAAAGCTGCATCGGCACGGGATTGGTGGCATTGGACAGGACGAGGGCTGAAATCCCGCCGGCGGGCGCGCCGTCGCTCCTCGCAGCCGTCGAGCTGCTGAAGCCGATCACGTGGTTTCCGCCCATGTGGGCCTACGGCTGCGGCGTCGTCTCGTCGGGCCAGCCCCTCTCGGGCCGCTGGCCGCTGCTGATAGCCGGCATCCTGCTGGCGGGACCGCTGGTCTGCGGGGCAAGCCAGGTGGTCAACGACTGGTACGACCGCAACGTCGACGCGATCAATGAGCCCGGGCGGCCGATTCCATCGGGCCGCATGCCCGGCCAGTCCGGGCTCTTCCTCGCCATCGGCTGGACCATCCTGTCGCTGCTGGTGGGCACGGTGCTGGGCACGTGGGGCTTCGTCGCCACGGTTGTCGGCCTGGTGCTGGCCTGGCTGTACAGCGCCCCGCCGATCCGCCTGAAGCAGAACGGCTGGTGGGGCAACAGTGCGGTGGCGCTGAGCTACGAGGGCCTGCCCTGGTTCACGGGTGCCGCCGTCATGACCGCCTCGGCACCCGACCTGCGGGTGATCCTGCTCGCAGTGCTCTACAGCCTCGGCGCCCACGGCATCATGACCATCAACGACTTCAAGTCCCTCGAAGGCGACCGGCAGCTGGGCGTGCGGACCCTGCCCGTGCAGCACGGCGAACGGGGCGCGGCCCTCCTCACGTGCATCTTCATGGCGACCGCCCAGGTGATCGTCGTGGGCCTGCTGCTCAGCTGGGACCGGCCGCTGCACGCCGCCGGCGTGACGGTGCTGCTGCTCGGCCAGTTGCCTGCCATGCGGAAGTGGCTTACGCGGCCGAAGGAACTCGCGCCCTGGTTCAATGGTGCCGCAATATCCCTCTATGCCTTCGGCATGCTCGCCAGCGCCTTCGCGCTCCGGTCGGCATGAGCGCCGGATCGATGTTTGACGTGGTGGTAGTCGGCGGCGGGCCGGCGGGGGCCACTGCCGCCACCGAACTGGCGCGCGCCGGGCGCTCGGTGCTCCTGCTGGACCGGGCCGGGCGCATCAAGCCGTGTGGCGGAGCCATACCGCCGGCGCTGCTCCGGGAATTCGACATCCCCCTGGAACTGCTCGTGGCCCGGGCAACGTCGGCGCGCATGGTCGCGCCGTCCGCGAAGTCGGTGGACATGCCGGTGGGCGACGGCTTCGTCGGCATGGTCAACCGCGACGAATTCGATGAGTGGCTGCGCCAGCGGGCGACAGCGGCGGGGGCTGAGCGCCGCACGGGAGCGTTCCAGAAACTCGAGCGCCAGCCCGATGGCACGGTCCTGGTCAGATTCCACTGCCGGGACGCGGGTGACCAGGCCGTGCGGGCCCGGGCCGTCGTCGGCGCCGACGGTGCCAACTCGAAGGTCGGGCGCCAGTGCATTCCTGGCGCCGCCGACATGCCCTTCGTCGCCGCCTACCACGAGATCGTCCGCTCGCCCCCGGCTGCCGGCTTCGATGGCAGCCGGTGCGACGTCTACTACCAGGGCCAGGTGTCACCCGACTTCTACGGCTGGATCTTTCCCCACGGGGAGACCACGAGCGTCGGCGTCGGCAGCGCACAGAAGGGCTTTTCCCAGCGGCACGCCGTGAGCCTGCTGCGGGAATCCGCCGGCCTGGGTGGCTGTGAGACCGTGCGGCGCGAAGGTGCGCCGATCCCGATGGAACCGTTGCGGCGCTGGGATGACGGGCACAACGTGGTCGTCGCCGGCGATGCGGCGGGGGTGGTGGCTCCCGCGTCCGGCGAAGGCATCTACTACGCCATGGCCAGCGCGCGCTTCGTGGCCGATGCCGTGGACCGCTTCCTCGCAACGGGGAATGCCAGCGCGCTGAAAGGCGCGAGGCGCGAGTTCATGCGGAACCATGGCAAGGTATTCTGGGTGCTCGGCATCATGCAGCGCTTCTGGTACAGCAGCGACAAGCGCCGGGAGCGCTTCGTCAGCATCTGCGAGGACCGGGACGTCCAGCAGCTCACCTGGGACGCCTACATGAACAAGCGGCTGCAACGGCGCAAGCCGCTGGCCCACGTGCGGATCTTCTTCAAGGATCTGGGGCATCTGCTCGGCATCGTGCCGCCTTGACCGCCCAGCCGCATCCCGGAGGCACGACCCTGCGGCGGCGCCGGCCGGTGGCGCTCGCCGCCCTGGCCGCCCTGGCCGTGGCAGCGCTCGGTGCGCTCGCGACGGATCTCGGGCCCTGGTACCAGGGACTCGAGCAGCCCGCCTGGAAGCCGCCCGACGTGCTGTTCGGGCCCGCCTGGACGGTGATCTACACGCTCACGGCCCTCTCCGCCCTGCTCGCGCTCCAGAAGGCCGCACCGGGGGCCGCACGCCACAACCTGCTGGCGTTCTTTGGCGTGAATGCCACGCTGAACGTTCTCTGGAGCCTGCTGTTCTTTCGTTTCCAGCGGCCTGACTGGGCGCTCTACGAAGTAGTCCCCTTCTGGGCCTCCATCTGCGTGCTGGTCCTCGCGACTGCCCGGGTCTCACGCCTGGCCAGCGGCCTGCTGCTCCCCTACCTCGCGTGGGTCAGCTTCGCGGCCGCGCTGAACCTTGCCGTGGTCCGGCTGAACGCGCCATTCTGACCGGGCAGCAATCATGGACGCCTTCATCAGTGACGGCCGGATCGTCAGCGCCGCTCTAGGCATCGTCCTCCTGGAGATGGCCGCTCTCGCCGGCTGGTTCCTGCGCACGGGACGGGGCTTCGCGCCGGCGGCGCTCCTGATCAAGCTTGCGCCCGGCGTGTGCCTGATGCTGGCGCTGGCAGGCGCGCTGCGCGGAGCGGGCAGTGCCTGGCTGGCGCTGTGGCTCACCGCGGCGGGCGCCACCCACGTCCTGGACCTCTGGCGAACCTGGCCCCGCTGAGTTCCGCGCTAGCCGGCCAGCGGGAAGCTGGCCCCGATCGCCCAGGCGAAAACGGCTGCATTGGCGACTCCGGCCACCACCGGCTCGCCCGTTCGCTGGAACAACCATCGGCTCATCAGGCCATAGGCCAGGAAGGAAAGCGCCAGGGCAGGCACGATGATGACGAGGAAGAAAAGGCGTGGTGGATTCAGCGCGACCGCCAGAAGCAGCGAGCCGGCGAAGCATGCCTTGGTCAGGAGGTAGGCCCAGCGTGGCATGCCTGGGCTCCGCGTCAGGAGCTCGTCGGCCGGGAACCAGAGGAGAGTGCCGACGAGCAGCAGGGCGACGTACAGGCCGCGTCCCGGCCCGGGAAGAAAGGCCGCGGCGTACCTGTCGGTGGCGAGGCCAATGGCGAATACGGCGTAGAGGGTGACGGCGGCCATGACCGCGAGCAGCGCCGCCGTGCCGGCCGGCCGGCACTGGATATTCAGCCACCGGACTGCCGCCAGCGTCAGCAGGCCGTAGAGCGCGAAGTGCAGCAGCAGGTAGTCGGCGAGCATGACCGGCAGCAGGCTGACATTCACCTTCCAGAGCGCAAGGGGCGTCACCAGCGCAGGGAGCAGGAGCGCAGCGAGCTGCCGCCATCGCGACGCAGGAACTGCCCGGATCCCGTCAGGGGCGCGGGAAAGTCGGGGCAATAGCGCTGCGAGGGGCCAGGCCAGCGCCACAAGCGCCGTGTACAGGACGCCCAGCCAGAGGCCGAAGTCCGGGAGGCGCGGCGCGGCTCCGGCACGGCTGAATGCCTTATTGAACCAGTCCACAGCCTCGGCGCGGCTGTCCCTGCTGTAGAGCACGCCGATGTGTTCGACGCCGCCGGCATATGCGTAGCGGCGCGCCGTGCCCCGGCTGAAGTCCCCGTAGGTGATGCCGGGCGCGGCGCTCTCACCTGCTGCGATCCGGACCGCCCGGGCGGCGGCCGCGCGGACTATCTCCGGCTCCAGTGCGCCGTCCACGACGAGCAGGTTGCGGGGCAGTGCGGCGGTCACGGCGTCCGCGGCGAAGGGCGATACGGCGACGGTTGCGGCAATCTCCGGATGCCGGCTGGCGTAAGCGAGCACCACCTGAGCCGCCATGGAATGTCCGAGCAGCGCGACACGGCCGTCACCGAGCGGCCGTGCGGCCACCAGCACGTCGTCCAGTGCCGCCAGAAGTTGCCGGTCCCGGGTGTCACTCTCGAGGAAGTCACCGGGCAGGGCCACCGGGTTCCGGCCGTGCCCCGGCTGGTCGTAGGTGACGGCAACATAGCCCGCCTGCGCCAGGGCGATGGCGAAGGGCTGCATCAGCTGCTGGGAACCGGCAAAACCATGCCCGACGATGACAACGGGCGACGGTTCCGCCGCGCGCGGCCGGAACACGGTGACGGGAATCGCCGCCACCTGCAGCGTGCTGATTTCCAGGCCCGACCGCGTGCTCTCCAGCTGCCAGACGGCGACCGTCACGGCGAGCAAGGCTGCCAGCGCGATGAACGGCTTCATCACCCCCATCACTGGCGCCGCCCTCGCCCCGGCGTGCCCTTCACCGCTTCCTCGATCAGGGCCGACGCCTTCTCGAGCAGGAACTCACGGAAGGCCCCGGCGATCGGCGACAGGCGCTTCGCCGTCAGGTGAATCACGTACCAGTCACGGACGATCGGCAGGCCGACCACATCGAGCACCACCAGCCTGCCCGCCTTCCGCTCCAGCCCCACCGTGTGGGACGACAGCAGGCTGATTCCCATGCCGGCCATCACCGCCTGCTTGATGGTCTCGTTGCTGCTCATTTCCATACTGGCCTGGTAGCCGACGCGGCGGTCGCGGAACAGCCGCTCCATGACCGCCCGCGTGCCGGACCCATCCTCCCGGATCAGGAAGCTCTCGCCGGCCAGCTCCTTGAGCGCGATCTTCCTCCGGCGCGCCAGGGGATGGCCTGGCGGCGCGACGATTACCAGTGGATGTCGGGCAAAGGGTTCAGCGACAGTCTGCAGTTCGCGCGGTGGCCGGCCCATGATCATCAGGTCAACCTGGTTGTCGGCGAGCTGGCTGATCATTTCCTGCCGGTTGCCGACGGAGAAGCGGATCGAGACGCCGGGATACTCCCGCCGGAACGCGGACAGTAGGGAGGGAGCGAAGTACTTGGCGGTGCTGACGGCGCCGAGCTTCAGGAGACCCGTCCTGAGCCCGCGCAGCGCGTCGAGGTGCTCCCGGGTCAGTTCGACCTGCTCGGCGATGGTGCCGGCGCACCGCGCGAGCTCCGCACCCGCCTCCGTGAGACGGATGCCGCGCCCCACCCGTTCGAACAGCCTCATCTGGCAGCTCTGTTCCAGCTCCTTGACCTGCATGGAAACGGCGGGCTGCGTGAGATGCAGCTCCCGCGCCGCCTTGGTGAAGCTCAGGTGCCGGGCAGTGGCCTCGAACACCCGCAACTGGCGGAGCGAGACGTTGCGCAGGGTGCCGGAGATGTCGGCCATGGGCGTGAATATATCAGTCTGGACTTATGCTGCGGGTAAATAAATGTGATTGGACCCTATGTTCCTGCAGGCCTAGCCTCTCCGTCAACGCAGTCCCGGCAGCCAAGGGGAGCCCGAATGGCACCACAAGACAAGACCGCCACCATCACCGACGCCCGTAAGCGCTATGCCTCCGGCGTGCTCAAGTACACCCAGATGGGTTACTGGGAGCCGGACTACGTGCCCAAGGACACGGACGTCCTCGTCCTGTTCCGCATCACGCCCCAGGAGGGGGTGGACCCGGAGGAAGCGGCGGCCGCGGTGGCCGGCGAGTCCTCCACGGCCACCTGGACGGTGGTCTGGACCGACCGGCTCACGGCCTGCGAGAAATACCGGGCCAAGGCCTACCGGGTGGAGCCGGTGCCCGGCAATCCCGAACAGCACTTTGCGTGGATCGCCTATGACCTGGACCTCTTCGAGCCGGGCTCCATAGCCAATCTCACGGCGTCGATCATCGGCAACGTGTTCGGGTTCAAGGCACTCAAGGCCCTGCGCCTCGAGGACATGCGCCTGCCAGTCGCCTACGTGAAGACCTTCCCGGGCCCCGCCACCGGCATCGTCGTCGAGCGGGAGCGGCTGGACAAGTTCGGCCGCCCGCTGCTGGGCGCCACGACGAAGCCCAAGCTCGGTCTGTCGGGGAAGAACTACGGCCGGGTGGTCTACGAGGCCCTGCGGGGCGGCCTCGACTTCGTCAAGGATGACGAGAACATCAACAGCCAGCCGTTCATGCACTGGCGCGACCGCTTCCTCTACTGCATGGAGGCCGTGAACCGCGCACAGGCTGCCACGGGCGAGGTCAAGGGCCATTACCTCAACGTCACTGCCGCCACCATGGAGGACATGTACGAGCGCGCCACGTTCGCCAAGGAGCTTGGAAGCTGCATCATCATGATCGACCTGGTGATCGGCTACACCGCCATCCAGTCCATGGCCAACTTCGCCCGCAAGCACGACCTGGTCCTGCACCTGCACCGCGCCGGCCACGGCACCTACACCCGGCAGAAGAGCCACGGGATTTCCTTCCGGGTGATCTCCAAGTGGATGCGGCTCGCCGGCGTCGACCACATCCACGCGGGCACGGTCGTCGGCAAGCTGGAGGGCGACCCCAACATGGTCCAGGGCTTCTACAATGTGCTGCGCGAAGAGCGGAACACCGTGGACCTGCAGCGGGGGATATTCTTCGATCAGGAGTGGGCCAGCATGCGCAAGGTCATGCCCGTCGCGTCCGGCGGCATCCATGCCGGCCAGATGCACCAGCTGCTGCACTACTTGGGCGAGGACTGCGTGCTCCAGTTCGGCGGTGGCACCATCGGCCATCCCATGGGCATCGCCGCAGGCGCGACGGCGAACCGGGTCGCTCTGGAAGCCATGGTGCTCGCACGGAACGAGGGCCGCGACATCTGGAACGAGGGCCCGGAGATCCTGGCCGCCGCCGCCCGGCACTGCTCGCCCCTCAAGGCCGCCATCGACACCTGGGGCGACATCACCTTCAACTACGAGTCCACCGACACGGCGGACGTGCTGCCCACGCCGAGCATGGCCTGAGCACGCTGACAAGGGAGAACAACCAGATGCGCATCACCCAAGGCACCTTTTCCTTCCTGCCCGAGCTCACGGACGACCAGATCCGCAGCCAGATCGAGTACTGCCTCGGCAAGGGCTGGGCCGTGTCCGTCGAGTACACGGACGATCCACACCCCAGGAACACCTATTGGGAGATGTACGGCCAGCCGCTCTTCGACCTCAAGGACGCCGCCGGCGTCATGCAGGAAGTGCAAAGCTGCCGCAAGACCTGGCCGAACCACTACATCAAGGTCAACGCCTTCGACTCGACCGCGGGCTGGGAATCGCTGCGGCTGTCCTTCATCGTCAACCGCCCGGCGGCCGAGCCCGGTTTCCGCCTGACGCGGACCGAAGGGCCCGGCCGACAGGTGGTCTACACGACCCAGGCCTATGGCACGGACCGCCCGGAAGGTGAACGGTACTAGTCCATGGAAGCCGCGCTCGACCTGGAGGCGCTCTACCGGGACTCGAAGGTGCACGAGTCCCTGGCGGCGCTCGACCACGAGCTGATCGGGCTCGCCCCCGTGAAGACCCGGGTCCGCGAGATCGCCGCGCTCCTACTGGTGGAAAAACTCCGGCGCCAGGTGGGGATGTCCGCCGACCCGCCGCCGCTGCACATGAGCTTCACCGGCAATCCAGGCACCGGGAAGACCACCGTGGCGCTGCGCATGGCCTCGATCCTCCATGGGCTCGGCTACGTCAGGAAGGGTCACCTGGTGTCCGTCACCCGGGACGACCTGGTGGGCCAGTACATCGGCCACACGGCGCCGAAGACGAAAGAGGTGCTGAAGCGCGCCATGGGCGGCGTGCTGTTCATCGACGAGGCCTACTACCTGTACCGCCCGGAGAACGAACGGGACTACGGCCAGGAGGCAATCGAGATCCTGCTGCAGGCCATGGAAAACCACCGGGACGACCTGGTCGTAATCCTGGCCGGCTACCCGGACCGGATGGCCCAGTTCTTCTCCTCCAATCCCGGGCTCGCGTCCCGCGTGGCCCACAACCTGGAGTTCCCCGATTACGCCGACGACGAGCTGGTCGCCATCGCCGGTCGGATGCTCGGCCAGATGCACTACGAGCTCAGCCCGGAAGCTGCCGCCGCGCTCCGGGAGTACATCCCCCTGCGGCGCAAGCAGGCCAACTTCGCCAACGCCCGCTCGATCCGCAATGCGCTGGACCGGGCCCGCCTGCGCCAGGCCAACAGGCTCTTCGAGCAGCGCGATCAGCCAATCACGCCCGGAATGCTCGCGACACTCGAGGCCGCCGACATCCGCGCGAGCCGCATCTTCCGCCCGGCAGCCCGCAGGGAACTTGACCCATGACCAGCCGGCCACCGCCAATCCGCCTCATCAAGCGCATCCGGGCCGTCGCCTTTGACCTGGACGGCACCCTGCTGGACACGGCGCCCGACCTTGCCAGCGCCACCAACCACATGCTGGGCGCCATGCACCTGCCGTCGCTCAGCGACGAGCAGGTGCGCTCGATGATTGGCGACGGCGTCGAGGCCCTGGTCGAACGCGCCCTCGCCCGGGCGCTGAACCAGCTGCCGCCGGAGCCGGTGCTGCGCACGGCCATCGACCGCTTCAAGGAGGCCTACTCCAATGCCATCTTCGTGCGGAGCCGCATCTATCCCGGCGTCAAGGAAACGCTCCGGACCCTCGGCGACGCCGGGCTCCGGCTGGCCTGCGTCACCAACAAGTCCGCCGGGTTCACGGCGCCGCTCCTGAGCGCCGCCGGGCTGGCGGGGCACTTCGTCCACATCCTCTGCGCCACCGGCCCGGCAGACAGGAAGCCCTCTCCCGCCCTGCTCCGGACCCTGTGCACGCAGCTCGACGTCACTCCGGCCAGCCTGCTGATGGTCGGCGACTCCCCGAAGGACATCCGGGCGGCGCGGGCTGCCGGCTGCCCGGTCGCGGCTGTGACCTACGGCTACACTGCGGAGGCACTCATCCGCGCGAGCGCGCCGGACTGGGTGCTGCAGAACCTGACGGAAGTCCCGACACTCGAGACCCTGGCGGCCTGAATGCTGACCGAACATCGCACCCTGACGCAGTTCCTGATCGAGCAACGCCGCCGCTACCCGACAGCGACCGGCGACCTGAACGCGGTCATCCTCGACGTGGCGCTGGCCTGCAAGGCCATCAGCCAACTCGTCGCCCGCGGCGCCCTGTCCGGCGCGACTGGCTACGTCGACAGCATCAACGTGCAGGGCGAGCAGCAGCGGAAGCTGGACATCGAGACCCACGACATTTTCATCCGCGCCAGCGAGTGGGGCGGCCGACTCGCCGGCATGGTCTCGGAGGAACTCGAAGGCGCGTACCGGATTCCGGCCCGGTACCCGAAGGGCAAGTACCTGCTGCTGTTCGATCCGCTGGACGGGTCCGCGATCAGCGATCTCAACTTTTCCGTCGGCAGCATCTTTTCCATCCTGCGCGCCGCGCGGCCGGGTGAGGACGCATCACAGGAGGACTTCCTCCAGCCCGGAACCAGGCAGGTCTGCGCGGGCTACGCGATCTACGGCCCGGCCACCATGTTCGTCCTGACCGTGGGCACCGGTGTGCATGGCTTCACCCTCGATCCCGAACTCGGCGAATTCCTGCTCACGCACCCCGACATCCGCATCCCGCCGAACACCAGCGACTTCGCCATCAACGCGTCCAACCGCCGCTTCTGGGAGCCGGCGGTGAAGCTCTACGTGGACGAGTGCGTGGCGGGCCAGGACGGGCCCCGCGGCCGCGACTTTTCGCTGCGCTGGATGGGCTGCATGGTGGCCGAGGCCCATCGCATCCTCATGCGCGGTGGGGTCTACCTCTATCCCAGGGACACGCGCCAGCCCGCAACCGGGGGCCGGCTGCGCCTGCTCTACGAGATCAACCCGGTCGCCTTCATCGTGGAGCAGGCCGGCGGGCTGGCCAGCACCGGCAGCCGGCGGCTGCTGGACTTGGTTCCCACGGACATCCACCAGCGCACCGGCTTCATCTTCGGCGCGCGGGAGGAAGTGGAGCGCATCGACCGCTATCATCGGGATCACAACCAGCGCGAATACGATTCGCCGCTATTCGGCACCCGTGGCCTGTTCCGCAAGCCCGGCCACTCCTGACAAGGCAGTCCCGATGTCCACCAGACACCCCATCGTTGCGATCACGGGCTCCTCCGGCGCCGGCACCACGTCCGTGATGCGCACATTTGCCGAGATCTTCCGCCGGGAGGGCGTGACCGCAGCCTATGTGGAAGGAGACAGCTTTCATCGCTACGACCGCCTGCAGATGCGCCAGCGGATGGCCGAGGAACTGGAGAAAGGCAACCAGCACTTCAGCCACTTCAGCCCGGAGTCGAACCTGTTCGAGGAGCTCGAGGCGCTTTTCCAGGAGTACGGCACGTCCGGCAAGGGCCGCTTCCGCCGGTATCTCCATGACGAGGCCGAGGCCACGCCCTACCAGCAGCAACCCGGCACTTTCACCGACTGGGACGACCTCTCCGCAGGCACTGACCTGCTCTTCTACGAGGGCCTCCACGGCGCCGTTGTCACTGAAAAGGTGAACGTGGCACGCCACGCCGACCTGCTGATTGGAGTCGTGCCGGTAATCAACCTGGAGTGGATCCAGAAGCTCCACAGGGACAAGAGCGCCCGGGGCTACAGCACCGAGGCCGTCACCGACACGATCCTCCGCCGGATGCCGGACTACGTGCAGTACATCGTGCCGCAGTTCTCGCAGACCCACGTGAACTTCCAGCGCGTGCCGATCGTGGACACCTCGAACCCGTTCATCTCGCGCACGATTCCAACGGCCGACGAATCCATGCTGGTGATCCGCTTCGCCAACCCGCGCGGGATCGACTTCGCCTACCTGCTCTCGATGCTCAATGGATCATTCATGTCCCGGGCGAACACCATGGTGTGCCCTGGCGGCAAGATGGAACTGGCGATGCAGCTGATCTTCACCCCGATGATCTGGCGGCTTATCGAGCGGAAGAAGCAGGCCTGGTCGGGAGAGCGAAGGTAGGAGCGCCTGAAGGCGCTCCTACAGGCGCTGCCCGTGCTCGCGGGTGGCGTGGAACCCGATGGTCGGCCAACGCTCGAGGGTGAGCTTCAGGTTGTACTTGTTCCCGGATAGAAAGACGGGATTGCCGTCCACGTCCTTCGCCAGGGACATGGCCTCGTCCTTCTCGAACTTCTTGCGGGTCACGTCGTCCGGGAAAGTGAGCCAGCGGGCGGTGTAGATGTCCACGTTGTCGTAGACCGCGTCCACGTTGTACTCGGCCGACAGCCGGTGCGCGACGATCTCGAACTGCAGCCGGCCGACCGCGCCAAGCAGCGTCTGCGCCCCCTGGCGGGCGGAGAGGACCTGGATCGCACCCTCCTCGCCCAGCTCCTGCAGACCCTTCTGTAACTGCTTGCTTTTCATGGGATCCCTGGGTCGCGCAGCCCGGAAGAGTTCGGGCGCGAAATAGGGTATTCCCCGGAACACGAGCGGTTCGCCGTCGGACAGCGTATCGCCGATCTGCAGCTGGCCGTGGTTGTAGATGCCGATGATGTCGCCGGCCACGGCGCCCTCGCTGGTCACCCGCTCGTTGGCCATGAAGGTAAGGGCATTGCCGAGCTTCATGTCCCGGCCGCTGCGGAGGTGGCGCGCCTTCATGCCAGGCACGTAGCGGCCGGAGCAGATCCGGAAGAACGCGATACGGTCCCGGTGCTTCGGGTCCATGTTCGCCTGGATCTTGAACACGAAGCCGCTGAATGCAGCCTCGGTGGGTTCCACGACGCGCGGACCGCCATCCCGCGGCTGGGGCGGCGGCGCCCACTCCACCAGCGCCTGGAGCACCTCCTGCACGCCGAAGTTGTTGATGCCGGAGCCGAAAAAGACCGGCGACTGCTGCCCGGCGAGAAACAGCTCCGGATCGAACGGCGCACTCGCGTCGCGGAGCAGGCCAACGTCGGACCGCAGGCTGCCGACCTCGTCGGGAAAAAGTGCGTCGAGCTGGGGATTGTCGAGACCGCGGATCTCCTCGACGGTGGTGCGCTTCTCCTCGCCAGGCGTGAAGCGCAGCAGCCGGTCCTGCAGCAGGTGATAGACGCCCCGGAACGACTTGCCCATGCCGATGGGCCAGCTGATCGGCGCGCACTCGATCTTCAGCGCTCCCTCGATCTCCTCGAGGAGCGACAGCGGCGATCGCACCTCCCGGTCCATCTTGTTGACGAAGGTGATGATTGGCGTGTTCCGGAGCCGGCAGACCTCGAGCAGCTTGAGGGTCTGCGCCTCCACGCCCTTGGCGGCGTCGATCACCATCACTGCGGCGTCCACCGCGGTGAGCACGCGGTAGGTGTCCTCCGAGAAGTCCTCGTGGCCGGGCGTATCGAGAAGGTTGATGGTGTGGCCGGCGTACTCGAACTGCATCACGGAGCTGGTGACGGAGATGCCCCGCTGCTTCTCCACTTCCATCCAGTCCGACGTGGCATGCCGGGAACTGCGCCGCGCCTTTACCGTTCCGGCCAGCTGGATCGCGCCCCCGAATAGCAGCAGCTTTTCCGTCAGGGTCGTCTTGCCGGCATCCGGGTGCGAGATGATCGCAAACGTGCGGCGCCGGCCGACCTCCTTCGCGAGGTCGGATGAGACGGCTGGGCTGCTGTTGGGCTGGGCCATGAGGCCGCGAAGGATAGCACCGGCAGGAGCGGCTTTAGCCGCGACCCCCTCCCGCTCGAATCGAGTCCGCGAGTCTCGAGCGGGAGGGGGTCGCGGCTGAAGCCGCTCCTACCGGGGCTTTCTGAAGCGCAGGACAACCTGGTCGGTGCGGCCCTGCACTGAGGGGTCGAAGGCGCTCTTCGTCCGGTCGTCCTCGGGATTCACCAGCGCGTCGCTCTCGGCCTCCAGCACGAAACCAGCCGCCGTGATCTCGCCCTTCAGGAGTCCGGGGTCGATCCTGTGCAGGGTGCCGCCGGTCCCGGGCGGCGACCCGGGCACGGCGGCGTGGTCCGTCACCCCGAGGACGCCGCCCGGCTTCAGGCTGCGGAACACCTCGGCGAGCAGCTTCGGACCGTCGATGCGCGGCCAGCCCGCCTTCTCGTCGACGAAGTAGATGTCGTGGTACACATTGGTCATCAGCACGGCGTCGAAACGCCCGGCAGGGAGCAGGAGCTGGTTGTTCTCGGCCAGCAGGCGCTCGACATTCGACAGCCGGCCCGGCGCAAAGCGCCCCGCCAGATCGTCCTTCGCGAACTCCAGGTAGGGCGTGTTGTTGTGCGCAACCACGTGACCACTGGACCCAACCACGTAGGACAGAAGTTCCGTGTAGTACCCCCCGCCCGACCAGAGGTCGAGCACGGTCATGCCAGGGGCGATGCGGAAGAAGGTTAGCACCGCCGCGCTCTGGCGCGCCTTGTCGCGGGCGCGGTCGGCAGCTGGCCGCGAGGCATTGGCCAGGGCGGCGAGCACCGACTGCTCGACCGGGTCGGCCGGCGTCGGCCGGGAACCGGGGCGCTTCACGGCATCCTCCGAGCGGAGTTCCGGTCCCGTCTGGGTGGCGGCCTGCGCGGCGCTGCCGGCCATGGCCGCCGACTTCGCCGGATCCAGCGTCGGTCCACCGGTACAGCCAGGGAGCAGTCCCAGGAGAATCGACGCCGGAACAATCGCGGCAGCGAACCTGGTCAATGCCTTGTGGAGCGTCATGGTGGTACTCCCGTTCAGAAGCGAAAGCTGAAACTTTCCCGGTCGAGATGCCGCTGCCAGACCACGTCGTGGGGCGGAGCCAGCCACAGGTGCCAGGTCTGCTGCTGGTTCCGGTACGGTTCCGCCACGGCGCGAAAGACCGCGGGCTTCAGCACGGCAAGGCAAAAGCCCGCCGGGTGACGCGCCGACTCGTAGCGTAGCAGTCCAATCGCCGCGGCACGCGCCTGCACGGCGAGTTCCTGGGTGGCCCGGTAGTCGTTGCGATCCGTCCACATCGGGCGATTGCGCGCCAGCGGGGGCCGGGTGAGGTCCAGCGCTCGCGGGCTGGCGCCGTGAAACTCGAAGAGAGTCAGTTGCAGGGCCGCGGGCCTGGCCGCCAGCGCTTCGCTGTCCAGCCAGAACCGGAGACGCCAGTAGCCCGCCTCCGCGCACGCCGTCTGCCGGTCCTCGGCTCCGTAGAAGACGCCCGGGTCGTCGGGCCGGCGAAACCGGGATCCGGTGGCCAGGGGACGGTAGCGAAACGGTGTGGCCAGCAGCCAGTGCAGGCCGGCCAGTTCATCGGGCGCTGCGGGCTTGGCCTCGTCGAGGATGGCTTCGAGCAGCGCCTGGTCGGCGAGATCGCCGTCGACCAGCCGCATGCTGGCCACCTGATGCTGGGCCTCGACGGCCCGCCAGCCACTCCCCTGCCAGGGGCGGACCTCAGACGCGAGCGCGGTGGGCGTCCACGTAGTCGCAGGCATGCACCAGTCCCTCCACGCTGCGCAGGGCTTCGAGCGGCGTCCTGCCACCAAAGGCCTGGTTCCCCGACCTGAGCCAGGCCCTCGCCAGCTCGTCGTCGCCGCCCACCATGGACGACAGCGAGCGGTACAGCCGCACGAGGTGCGCACCCAGTTCCCAGGACTTCGCGCCTTCGGGCAACTGGAACTTGCCATTGAGGAGGCGTGAAGCCGTTGGCTGGCTGACGCCGATGATCGCGGTGACATCCGTGGACCGGAGCTTGAGGCGCCGGGCAGTTTCCGCGACGGCCAGCGTAAGGACGCGGGACCGCTCCGGGTCCGGAGCCCGGGCGGCGGCGCGGGACGGTTGGGGGGTCTTGGTCACGACTCCATTCTATGGAATAGATACGTCACTTCCAACCCATTCAGACTGAAATATGCCCTGGTTATGACAAATACCAGCCGACCACGACCAGGTCCGGCACCCAGGCAACCCGCCCATCAAGCGCTTATATTGCCGGGGCGGACGCCCTCTGGAATCAGCCCCATGCACGCGA
The DNA here is from genome assembly GCA_040080965.1 of Gammaproteobacteria bacterium. Taxonomy (GTDB): domain Bacteria; phylum Pseudomonadota; class Gammaproteobacteria; order Steroidobacterales; genus SHZI01. Next base: position 200,766 of record JBEBHH010000002.1, read on the forward strand.
GAACGACCCCGGAAGCCACTGCTCCCGACCTCGGCCATCACGTCGAGGGTGCGCGGGTCCCGGGGCAGTCCGGCCGCCAGGGCACGGTGTTCAACCCGGCCACTGGCCAGCCGAGGCTCCGGGTCGCCTTTGCCTCCCGGGCCGAAACGGAACACGCCGTCGCCGCGGCGGCACGGGCCGCCCCTTCCTGGGCCGCCACCCCGCCCCTCCAGCGCGCCCGGGTCCTGTTCCGCTTCAAGGAACTCATCGAGCAGCACCGGGACGAGCTTGCGGCGCTCATCACCGCGGAGCACGGCAAGGTGCTCGCGGACGCGCGGGGCGAAGTGACGCGTGGACTCGAGGTCGTCGAATTCGCCTGCGGGATTCCTCACCTCCTGAAGGGCGAGTTCAGCGAGAACGTCGGATCCGGCGTGGACAGCTGGTCGCTGCGCCAGGCCGTTGGCGTGTGCGCGGGCATCACGCCGTTCAATTTTCCGGCGATGGTGCCGCTCTGGATGTTTCCGGTCGCGATTGCCTGCGGTAATACTTTCGTCCTGAAACCCTCGGAGAAGGATCCGTCCTGTCCGCTCCGCCTGGCCGAGTTACTCGCGGAAGCCGGCGCGCCGGCCGGCGTGTTCAATGTCATCAACGGCGACCGGGAAGCCGTCGACACCCTGCTGACCCACCCGCTGGTGGGCGCGGTGAGCTTCGTCGGCTCGACCCCTGTTGCGCAGCACGTGTACCGGACGGCGGCGGAGCACGGCAAGCGGGTGCAGGCACTGGGGGGCGCGAAGAACCACATGGTGGTAATGCCCGACGCCGACCCCGAGGTGGCCGCCAACGCCCTGATGGGCGCGGCCTACGGCTCGGCCGGCGAGCGGTGCATGGCCATTTCGGTCGCGGTGGCGGTCGGCGACGCGGGCGACAGGCTGGTCCGGGCGCTGCTGCCCAGGATCGCCGCCCTGAAGATCGGTCCTGGCACGACTGACGCGGACATGGGCCCGCTCGTCACGGCCGAGCACCGGGAGCGCGTGCGGAGCTACATTGACGCGGGTGTCAGCGAGGGCGCGACGCTCGTCGTGGACGGACGCACCACGAAAGTGCCCGGCGCGGGCGACGGCTTCTTCCTGGGCGCGTCGCTGTTCGACCACGTGACGCCGGCCATGCGCATCTACCGGGAGGAGATCTTCGGGCCGGTGCTGGTGGTCGTGCGCGCCAGGAACCTCAGCGAGGCGCTGGAAGTGGTGAACGCCCACGAGTTCGGCAACGGCACTGCCATCTTCACGCGGGACGGCCGGGCGGCCCGGGAGTTCGCGAACGGCGTGGCGGCCGGCATGGTGGGCATCAACGTGCCGATCCCCGTGCCCATGGCCTTCCACAGCTTCGGCGGCTGGAAGCGCTCCCTGTTCGGCGATCTGCACGTGCACGGGCCGGACGGCGTGCGTTTCTACACGCGGCTGAAGACTGTCACGGCGCGTTGGTTCGCGGACGATGCCGCTGCCGGCGCCGACTACAAGATGCCAACGATGAAGTAGCTGCTGCGGCCGTTACGGCTTCGTCACGGCGGGCACCCTGGCGTACACCAGCAGCATCTGCCCGGCGGAATCCGCCAGGGTCAGGGCGTCGTCGGCCCGGCTGAAGCTCCTGACCTCCCCAAGCAGCCTCAGGTAGGCCTTCTCCGCCTGCATGGCCGCCGGCGGGCCCGCCATCATCGTGCTTCCGGCCTGGCTCACAGCCAGCTTGGCGCCGGGGCCCTCGGTGTACCCGGCAAAGTAGTTGTTTACGGCCGCCTTGCCGGCCACCCGGCCGTCGGAGAACGTCGCCGTGATTGTGAAGTTCTGGGGATTGACGCCAGGTTCGGACCAGCCGGTGAGTTTCCACGCGGTACCCGACAGGTTGGAAGCGGGTTCAGCCGGCACGGTGCTGCAGCCGGCGAGCATGAAGACGGACAGGGCAAACAGGGTAACGAGGCGACTCATCGGCAACTCCTGAAGTCGGGCGGGCGGTGTACACCAACTCACGGCGATCCTACCGGTTCTGCACGTGGATGTGCGAATGGGCATGGGCCGCCTCATCACCGTGGGCGTGCCGTTCCTGGGCCAATTGTCCGGGCACCAGCATCAGGCGCCCGTGCTTGACGCCTCTCTCAGCCATCACGTGTTCTGCAAAATGCCGGACCTGGTCCGTGCGCCCTCGGAGGGCTGCAACTTCCATGCAGTGCTCGTGATCTAGGTGCACGTGAAGGGTGGCGAGCACCAGATTGTGGTGCTCGTGAAAGGTGTTCGTCAGACGGCGGGGCAACTCCCGGGATTCGTGATCGTAGACATACACGAGGGCTCCCACCGACGCACCGCCTTCGCTGCCTGCCTCGGCAGCCTGATCCAGGCCGGCGCGCGCGAGATCCCGTATCGCCTCGGAACGATTCGCGTAGCCCCGCGAAAGGATGAAGGCATCCACGGCCGCCATCAGATCGTCATCCAGAGTAATCGTGACTCTTTGCATCAGTTGCTCCACCTGTCGGTTGACGTCGTATGATGTATTGTTGAAAACATCATACTAATCGGTATGCTCCCGCCGCGTATGCACTTCGTCGCGAAAGTGCATCCGATTTTCATTCCTCAGCGTACCTAAGGCCAACGGGCCGGACCACGCTATACCGGACCGCAAGCGCCAACAAGCACGAGCGCGTCGAACCACCAGGGAGATTTCCTCTTGAATCCACACGCATTCCGCCTGCCTGCGGCCCTGCTTCTTGCCCCAGTTGCCCTGCCCGTGGTCGTGCTGGCCGGGGGCGTCCCCACGGCGCCCGTCAAAGACGAGATCGTCGTCATCGGCAAGCTCGACGAGCTCACCGGCACACCACAGTCAGCCAGCCAGGGCGTCGTCACGGCCGAGCAGCTGGAGCTGCGGCCGGTACTGCGCACGGGCGAGGTGCTCGAAGTGGTGCCCGGCCTGATCGTGACCCAGCACAGCGGCGACGGTAAGGCGAACCAGTATTTCCTCCGGGGCTTCAACCTGGACCACGGCACCGACCTGGCCCTGTCGGTGGACGGCGTGCCCGTCAACATGCCGACCCACGGCCACGGCCAGGGTTACGCGGACACGAGCTTCGTGATCCCTTCCCTCCTCGAGTCCATCGCCTACCGCAAGGGCACCTACTACGCCGAGACGGGCAACTTCTCCGCAGCAGGCTCGGTCGACATGACCTACAAAACGCGGCTCGCGGCGCCGGTGGCGGAACTGGAAGTCGGCGCCTACGACTACCAGCGCGCCCTGGCGGCGGGATCGGCTGGCGTGGGCGGCGGCGACCTGCTGGGCGCCATCGAGTACACCACAGGTGACGGGCCCTGGGACCGGGAACAGGACCTGCGGCGCTGGAACGGCCTGCTGCGCTTCGGCCAGGCCACGGACGGCGGGAGCTGGGGCGTCAGCCTGCAGGGCTACGACGGTGAATGGAAATCCACCGACCAGATCCCGCAGCGCGCGGTGGACGAGGGTCTGATCGACGAATTCGGCTACATCGACGGCAGCGACGCCGGCGAGTCCCACCGCTACGCGCTGGTCGTGAACGGTGACCAGGAACTCGCCGGCGGCGTCCTGAACGGCACGGCCTATGCCGTGGACTACAAGATGCAGCTGTTCTCCAACTTCAGCTACTTCACGGACCCGGTAAACGGTGACCAGTTCGAGCAGTTCGACGACCGGAACGTCTACGGCGGGGAGATGGCCTGGTCACGGCCCCTGGAGCTGGCCGGCCTGCCGAACACGCTCAAGCTCGGCAGCGAGGTGCGCTTCGACGACATCAACACCGTCGGCCTCTACCGGACGATCGAGCGGGAACGCTTCGCAACGACCCGGGAAGACACCGTGGAGCAGGTGAGCTACAGCCTCTACGCCTCAATCGACACCAGCTGGAACAGCGTCATCCGGACCGTGCTGGGCGTTCGCGGGGACCGCTTCGATTTTGACGTCGACAGCAACGTCCCGGAGAACTCCGGCTCGGCCGACGACTCGATCGTCAGCCCGAAGGCCTCGCTGATCGTCACGCCCTGGGTCCATACCGAGTTCTTCGCGAACTACGGCCGCGGCTTCCACAGCAACGACGCGCGGGGCACGACGATCACTGTCGACCCGACGGATGGCGTGACGCCCGTGGAGCCCGTCGATCCGCTCGTGGACGCCACTGGCGTGGACCTGGGCTTCCGCACGGCCGTCATCAGCCGCACCCAGTTCAGCGCCTCCTTCTGGACCCTGGACCTGGATTCGGAGCTGCTGTTCATCGGCGACGCCGGCCTGACCGAGCCGAACCGGGCCAGCGAGCGGCGCGGCGTGGAGCTGTCGGCCCTCTACCGCCCGCTGGACTGGATCATCGCGGATGTCGACTACGCCTGGTCCCATGCCCGCTTCAAGGGCGACGACCCGGGCGGCGACCGGATCCCCGGCGCCGTGGAGAACGTGGGCTCGATCGGCCTCGTGGCGGACCACCCGAGCGGGTGGAGTGGCGGGGCGCGGCTGCGCTACCTTAGCGAGGCGCCGCTCATCGAGGACAACAGCACCCGCTCCGGGTCCACGACCGTTGTCAACCTGGAGGGCGGCTTCCGCTTCTCGCCGCGCCTGAAGCTGCAGGTCTCACTGCTGAACGCGTTCGACAGCGGCGACTACGACATCACCTACTTCTATGAGTCCCAGCTGCCGGGTGAATCGGCGCCGGTGGAGGACATCCACTTCCACCCGGTGGAGCCGCGGCAGGTGCGCGTGGCAGTGACCGGGACGTTCTAAAGCCGTCGGCGCATACTCCGGTCAGACCACAGCTGGAGACTCACGCGTGAATGCCAGTGCATACCTCACCGCCACCGCAGATGTTTACCGCGACGCCGCCCTGACACCCCAGGTGGGCCTGTGCTGCACCACCAGCCCCGTCTGGCAGCTGCCGGAACTGGCCATTCCCCCGCGGATGCTGGCCATGAACTACGGCTGCGGCAGCACCGTGCACCCCAGAGACCTCACTGGCAGCCCGACTGTGCTTTACGTCGGAGTCGGCGGCGGCCTGGAGTTGCTGCAATTCGCCTACTTCAGCCGTCGCCCGGGCTCGATCATCGGCCTGGACGTGGTGGCCGAGATGCTGGACGCCTGCCGTGAAAACCTGCGGGAGGCCGAGAAGCTGAACCCCTGGTTCCGCGCCGAATTCGTCGAACTCCGCACCGCCGACGCGCGGGCGCTGCCGCTGGCGGACGCGTCCGTGGACGTGGCAGCCCAGAACTGCCTCTTCAACATCTTCAGGGACGCGGACCTGGAGCAGGCGCTCGCGGAGATGTACCGGGTCCTGCGGCCCCGGGGTCGGCTACTGCTCTCGGACCCGGTCTGCGAAGCGGCGATGCCCGGCACCCTGCGGGACGACCCGAAGCTCCGCGCCCTGTGCCTGAGCGGTGCGCGGCCCCTGCAGGACTACATCGGCCGCCTGACGGGTCAGGGCTTCGGCACCGTCGAGGTCCGAGCCCGGCGCCCCTATCGCGTGCTGTCGCCGCGCCACTTCGCGACGCCGCGGCTGATACCGATCGAGAGCGTCGAGATCTGCGCCATCAAGGACCCGATGCCCGCCGACGGGCCCTGCGTCTTCACCGGACGGACGGCGATCTACCACGGCGACGAAGAGTTCCTCGACGATGGCAAGGGCCACGTGCTCAGCCGCAACCAGCCACTGGCCGTGTGCGACAAGACCGCCGGGGCGCTGGGCGCGCTCGGCCGCGACGACCTGTACCTCTCGGATTCCACCTGGTTCTACGACGGCGGCGGCTGCTGCTAGCAGCGCGGCCACGGGCTGCAGTTCAGGCCGCCTCGTAGAGCGCGACGCCATCGGGACCGAGGCGCCGCCGCGCCTTTCCGCGGGCGATGAGGCAGTTGAGGTGCGCCAGGGACTCGCCCGTGGCAAAGCCCAGGACTTCGCTCGTCACCGTCCCAGGAAACAGAGCACCGAAGAGATCGACAGCCCGCTGGGGCCCCGCCTGCAGGCGCCGCTCCACCCGCTTCAGGCAGAGCTCGTGCCCGTCAATCAGCTCCTGCAGCCGTGCGTGCGCGCCGACGAAGGGCTCGTTGTGGGCAGGCAGCACCAGGACGCCGGCGGGAATCTCCCGCTGCAGCCGCGCGCAGGACTCGAGCCAGTCGCTCAGCGGATCGGCCTCGGGCTCGGTCGGAAACACCGAGACGTTGGACGAGATCCGCGGCAGGATCTGGTCGCCGGAGATGAACACATTCAGGTCCGGGCTCCAGAGGCAGAGATGCTCCGGCGAGTGCCCGTGGCCACCGAGCACCCGCCAGTCCCGCCCGCCGATGCCAAGGGACTCGCCGGCGGTGACGCGCCGGAACGAATCGGGCATGGCGTGCACCATCCGGCCAAACAGTCCGAAGCGCTTGCGGTAGGTGGCCAGCGCCGCCTCGTCCCAGCCCGCGGCCCGGTAGAACTCCACTCCGTCCTCCGGCGCCTCGCGGCCGGTGTCCGCCACCAGCATCCGGCACACGACGTATTCGAGCCGGGACATCCAGAGTTCGCACTTGAAGCGGTCCGTGATCCAGCCGGCGAGCCCGACGTGATCCGGGTGCATGTGGGTGCATAGCACCCGGGTGACAGGCCTGCCCTTCAATGCGGGGCTGGCAAAAATCGCCGTCCAGTGCGTGCGGCTCTCGTCGGTCGCCACGCCGGTATCCACCACCGTCCAGCCGTCCCCGTCCTCCAGCAGCCAGAGGTTGATCCAGCGCAGCGCGAAGGGCAGCGGCATCCGCACCCAGAGCACACCGGGCGCGACTTCCTTCGTCTCGCCGGCCGGGGGTGGCTCGCCGCAGGGGTACTCGAGTTTCACCGGGATGGCCTAGGGCCGCGTCGCCGCCAGGAAATCCAGCTTGCCGATCTCCACGCCCAGGTGGCGGAGGATGAGATAGGTCGCCGTGCTGTGGAAGTACAGGTTGGGCAGGATGTAGTGCTGGAGGAAGTTGATCCGCGTGAAGGTGCGCTCCTCCTTGCCCGCCGGCACCTTGATCTCCCGGTCCGGATCGGCGTCGATCGGCGCTGAGGGGAGATCCTTGATATGCGCGCGGGCCCGGGCAACCCGGGCACGCAGCTCTTCGAAGGTCTTCTCGGTGTCGGGGAAGCTGGGGATCGCCACGCCGGCCAGTCGGGACAGGCCCCGCGCAGGGATCTCCGTGGCGAACTGGACCTGGCGGCTCAGGGGCAGCATGTCGGGAGCGAGGCGCCAGTTCAGGTACACCGCATCTTCGACGTTCTTCGACCTGGCGTGGGCGGCACCCTTCTGGAGTACGCCATCGAGGCCGGCGAACATCTGGTCGGTGGCAATTCTGGCGACGGAAGAGACTGTGACGGTCATGGTTTGCGTCCTTTTATACGGGGACCCGGGTAGACGCCGCAGGATACGCGGCCGGTGGGTACGCCCCAATCTAGGGCACAATACGCGCCCTGCCCAGCCGGCCCCCTTGTAAACATGTCCGCCGACCCGACCCCCAGTTCCTTCGCCAGCCTTGCCCTGCCCGACCCCTTATTGAAGGCGCTGGCGGACGTGGGCTACGAGTCCCCGTCCCCCATCCAGGCGGAGACCATCCCCCCGCTGCTGGCGGGCCGGGACCTGGTGGGCCAGGCCCAGACGGGCACCGGCAAGACGGCGGCCTTCGCCCTGCCGATCCTGGCCCGGCTGGACCTGCAGAAGTTCGGGCCCCAGGCCCTGATCCTCGCGCCCACCCGGGAGCTGGCGATCCAGGTGGCCGAGGCCTTCCACAAATACGCGAAGCACCTGCCCGGCTTCCACGTGCTGCCCATCTACGGCGGCCAGGCCTACGGGCCCCAGCTCGGCGGCCTCCGGCGCGGCGCCCACGTGGTCGTCGGCACGCCGGGCCGGGTTATAGATCACCTCAATCGCGGGTCGCTGAACCTGGCCGGACTCACCACCCTCGTGCTCGACGAGGGCGACGAGATGCTCCGCATGGGCTTCATCGACGACGTGGAGCTCGTGCTGGAGAAGTCCCCGCCGGGCAGGCAGGTCGTGCTGTTCTCCGCCACGATGCCCGCCGAGATCCGGCGCATCGCGAAGAAGCACCTCAAGAATCCGGCCGAGATCACGATCAGGAACACCACCTCCACCGTCGCCAACACCCGGCAGCGCTACTGGATGGTGAGCGGGATGCAGAAGCTCGACGCGATCACCCGCATCCTGGAGGTCGAGCCCTTCGACGGCATGATCATCTTCGCGCGCACGAAGGTGGCGACAGAGGAAATTGCGGAACGCCTGGAGGCCCGTGGTTTCGCCGCCGCCGCGCTCAATGGCGACATGGTGCAGGCCCAGCGCGAACGCACCATCGCGCGGCTGAAGAACGGCGACCTGGACATCCTGGTAGCCACCGACGTGGCGGCGCGGGGCCTGGACGTGGACCGCATCAGCCACGTGGTCAACTACGACATTCCCTACGACACCGAGGCCTACGTGCACCGGATCGGCCGCACGGGGCGCGCCGGCCGCAAGGGCGAGGCCATACTCTTCGTCGTCTACCGGGAGCAGGGCATGCTGCGCGCCATCGAGCGCGCCACGAAGCAGCCCATCGAGCCCATGAACCTGCCGACGGCTGCTGCCGTCAACGACACGCGCATCGCCAAGTTCAAGCAGCGGATTACCAAGGCCCTCGAGGGCGCCGACCTCGCCACCTTTCGCGACGTGGTCCTCCAGTACGAGCAGGAGCACGGCGTGCCGGCGTTGGACATCGCCGCCGCCCTCGCCCGGCTTGCCCAGGGCGACGCGCCGCTGCTGGTCGCGGACGCCCCGCGGCCGCCGCCCCGGCCTGCCCGGCCCGACCGGCAGGAACGGTCTGACCGGCCGGCCTTCGAGAAGCCCGGCAAACCGCGGCCCGACCTGGGCTCGCCCTTCCAGCGGGCGAAACGGCCCGGCGCGCCTCCGTCCCGGCCGCCGGAAGCCGGCGTGGTCCGCTACCGGCTGGCCGTGGGCCACGCCCACGGCGTGAAGCCGGGCAACATCGTGGGCGCCATCGCCAACGAGGCCGGCCTGGACAGCAAACGCATCGGCCGGGTGGACATCCGGGACGACCACAGCCTGGTGGACCTGCCCGCCGGCATGCCGGCCGACATCCTTCAGCACCTGAAAAGCGTGTGGGTCGTCGGCCAGCAGCTGCGCATCGTCGAGGACGGCCAGCCGTTCGAACCACCGCGGAAAACCGGTAAACTTGCGCTCGGCGACGACCAGCCCGGCACCGGGAAGCCCCGGACCGATAAACCCCGGTTCAGCAAGTCCAGGCCCGGCAAGGGCCCGGGCCATGCTTTTCCACCCCGGAAACCCTTTGCCAAGCCCGCGGGCGGCTCAACTGGCGGCCCAACTGGCGTCAAGCGGAAGCCCAAGACCTGAATCACGACCTAAAGACAGAGGAAACCAATGAACCATCGTCTCGCCCTCGCCGGTTGCACGGCACTGCTGCTCGTACTCTCCGGTTGCGACCAGCTCGGCAACAAGGCGCCCACGCCCGCCGAAACCAACGCCGCATTTGATGCCTTCGTGAAAGCCGCCGCCCGCAAGAGCGCCGCGGAACTCACGCCCGACGAACTCAAGGAAGCGGTGAACCAGTACGTCGGCATGCAGGTCGCGGCGGAAGCCGCGCTGAAGTCCGGCCTGGAGAAGGACCCGCAGGTCCGGGCCCAGCTCGACCTGACACGCACCAACGTGCTCAGCGAGTCGCTGCTCCAGCGCTACCTGGAGGCGAATCCGATCACCGACGCCGACGTCAAGGCCGAGTACGACACCCAGGTGGCCGCCACGCCGCCCGAGTTCCACGCCCGGCACATCCTCGTGGACGACAAGAGCCTGGCCGAGGCGATCATCCAGAAGCTGCAGGCCGGCGGCGACTTCGCGGCCCTGGCCAAGGAATACTCCAAGGATGGTTCCGCCCGGAACGGCGGCGACCTGGGCTGGTTCAGCGCCCAGACGATGGTCAAGGAGTTCGCGGACGCCGTGGCTGCCCTGGAGAAGGGCAAGTTCACCACGGCCCCGGTGCAGACCCAGTTTGGCTGGCACGTGATCCAGCTGGAGGACACCCGTCCGGCCCAGCTCCCGCCGCTGAACCAGGTCCAGGACCGGGTGAAGCAGCTGGTGCAGAGGAAACGGGTCACGGCCCACCTGCTGGACCTGCGCAAGGAATCCAAGATCGATGCGGAGAAGCTCACCGCGGCGCTGACTACCTACGCCACGACGCCGAAGGCGCCAGCGGCTGATGCGGCGGCAACGGCCCCGGCCAGTCCGCCTGCCGCCGACACCACGCCGGCAGCACCGGCGCCGGAGCCGGCAGCACCGCAGCCCTGAGTATCGTCCGCCGCGGGCCCGGGCAATCCGGGCCCGCGGTGGAGCCTTGCCACCAGGGCCCGCCCGTCCGGGCACCCTAGCTCCCGCGCAGCATCCGCCGGAGCACGTTGTCCTTCGCCACGAAGTGGTGCCACAGGGCACCCGCCACGTGCAGCCCCAGCACGACGCTGCCGACCTTCCAGCACGCTTCGTGGATCTCGGCGTAGAACTCGTAAGGCGCGTGGGAGCCGTCCACAGCCTGCGGCACGATGCGCGGCACGTTCTCAAACCCGAAGAAGAAGATGGGAAACTCACCCTCGTAGGCGGACAGCGTGGCCCAGCCGCTCAGGGGGAACGCGAAGAGCAGCGCGTAGAGGAACACGTGGGTCAGCCGGGCGAGCCATCTCTGGTAGGTGGCGAGACTGGCCGGCATGTCCGGCGTGGCGTTCGTCGCTCGCCAGGTCAGGCGCAGGGTGGCCAGGATCAGGATCATGAAACCGTTGGTGTGGTGGATGCGGGAAATCAGCAGGAGTTGCGAGAAGTCGTAGCTCTTCGTGGCGATCAACTCGTCATAGACCGAGTTCATCCAGAAACCTAGCGGGACCTGCACGGCAATCATCGCGACGATGAGCCAGTGGAGATTGCGGGAGACGAGGCCCCAGGCGGTGGCGGTATTGCGCAACATGCGGATTTCCCGGCAGGAGCGGCTTCAGCCGCGACCGTCGGGGGTCGCGGCTGAAGC
>JBEBHH010000076.1:0-7560 GCA_040080965.1 Gammaproteobacteria bacterium
GAGGGATGGTCGGGGGCTGGCATCGGTCCGGTGACGGGAAATTGGCGTTTTGTTTGACTTCGGTCGCGGCGCACCCCGATCATAGCGCCAACTTTCACGGGGTACCCGATCCAGACGCATGAATGCCAGTGTAGAAGCGCTCGAGTCCGCGCCCCCGGTTCCCGGCGCGAACCCGGCGGCGGTGGCCGGCTATTTCCCGACCGGGCACAGCACCCGGATGACCAGCGTCCGGCGCCTCATCGAGCAGGTGGCGGCCTTCAATACCAGCGTCCTCATCACTGGAGAGTCCGGTACCGGCAAGGAATGGGCGGCGCGCTACGTGCACGGCCTGTCCACGCGGACCGACAAGGCCTTCGTCCCGGTGAACTGCGGCGCCATCCCAGCGGAGCTGCTGGAGAGCGAGCTGTTCGGCCACGAGAAGGGCGCCTTCACCGGCGCCATCTCCGCCCGCGTCGGCCGGTTCGAGGCGGCCGAGGGTGGCACCCTGTTCCTGGACGAGATCGGCGACATGAGCCTGCCGATGCAGGTCAAGCTGCTGCGCGTGCTCCAGGAGCGGATCTACGAGCGGGTGGGCAGCAACCGGCCGCGCCCCTGCGACGTGCGGATCATCGCGGCGACCCACCGGAACCTGGAGACCGCCATCCGCGAAGGGAACTTCCGCGAGGACCTCTATTACCGCCTGAATGTCTTTCCCATCGAGCTGCCCCCGCTGCGGGACCGCCTCGAGGACCTGTCCGACCTGATCGGCAACATCCTGGAACGGTGCCGGGCCACCGGGCTGTCACCCGTGCACATGACGCCGGGCGCGGTGCGCATCCTCAAGCACTACGGCTGGCCGGGCAACATCCGGGAGCTGGCCAACCTGCTGGAGCGCCTCTGCGTCCTCTATCCGGACGGCGCGGTGGACATTCCCCAGCTGCCCACGCGCTACACGGCTGCCGCTCCGCTGCGTGAGACCGACCGCCAGGAAGTGGCGGCGACGCGCGCATCGGGCCCGCAGCCCCAGGACATCGAGTTTCCCGCCGAGGGCCTGCCCCTCAAGGAATATCTCGAGCAGATCGAGATGTCGCTCATCCGCCGCGCCCTGCACGACGCGGAGGGCGTCATCGCCCACGCCGCCGAGAAGCTGCAGGTCCGGCGCACCACGCTCGCCGAAAAAATGAAACGCTACGGCATCTGAAAGGAATGGGGACATGCCTCATTTGCGCAATGCGCAAATGAGGCATGTCCCCATTCCGGCGTCTAGGCGGCCTGGATCGACTCGTAGCAGGTGTAGCGGTCCCGCCCGTTGCGCTTGGAGTGGTACAGCGCCGAGTCCGCCGCTGCCAGCAGCGCCTTCGGGCTGTCGAACGCATTGTGCGAATCACAGGTGGCGATGCCGAGCGACAGTGTGATGCCCACCCGCTGGCCATCTGCCGTCTGGGCGGTGCGCTTGCGCGCTTCCTCGCAGACCCGCACGCCCACGCTGTCCGCCTTCGTGGCGTCGACGCCGGGCAGCAGCAGGACGAACTCGTCGCCGCCGAAGCGGGCCACGATGTCGGAGTCTCGCAGGGTGTCGCGCAGCAGTTCGGCCACCGTCTGCAGGATCGCATCGCCGGCCTGGTGCCCGAAGCCGTCGTTGACCTGCTTGAACTTGTCCAGGTCCACGAACACCACCGACAGGGGCCAGCCGTGCCTGGACGCGGTTTCAAACTCGCGAGCCAGCGACTCCTCGAAGTAGCGCCGGTTGTGCGCGTTCGTCAGCGGGTCGCGGACGTTCTCGGTCTTGAGCTCGCTGTTCTCTTCCTCGAGCTTGCTGGTGCGCTTCTGCAGGTCCTGCGCCTCGTTGATCTGGTGCAGGTTGCGGACCATCAGCGTTTCGCGCGCCGCATCGGTGATGTCCTGCAGCTGGGCTGAATCGTACAGCTCCATCTGGAAGAGTTCCTCGGCGACCGGCAGCTGCTCCCGCACCAGCTCGAACATCTCGCCAAGGCGGTGGGGCTGGATGCCGAGGTACTTGTGCGCCTGCTGGCCAACCCGGCGCAGGGTGACGTCGTTGCGGGCGCCCAGCCACACGTCGCTGAGCTCGCCGGACATCGCCACTGTGCGCACGAAGGGCTTCTCCTCGCCCTCGACGCCGGCAGCGCTCGGATCGTGGCTGTGCTGGACTGCCTGCACGAGGTTGGACGGCATGTTCCAGATGCCGAGCAGCGCCGAGCCGATGGCCCGGTGATCGGTGCCGATGCAGTTCTGTTCGTGCTGGCAGATGCGCGGGTGCTCGATCTTGAAGGGCGCAATGCCCTCGTAGACCTCGGGCCAGAGCTTGAAGACCACCAGCATGCCCAGGTCCTGCAGCAGGGACGCGAGGAAGATTTCCTCGGCGTCGCGCCGGCCGAGCTCGCTGGCGAGCAGCTTGCCCCAGGCGGCGGACAGCACCGTGCGGCGCCAGTAGGCCTGGAAGTCGAAGCCACCGGTGGTGGTCTTCTTCAGGGCCTGCACGAGCGTGAAGCTGAGCGCCAGCGTCAGTGTGGCGTTGAGCCCCAGGGTGATGAGGGCCTGGCGGAGGTTGGCGCTCTGCCGCCGGCGGGCGTACATCGCAGAGTTGGCGATCCGCATCACCTTGGCCGCGATGGCCGGGTCCGCGCTGACGGCGTCGGCGACCTTGCCGAGGTCGATGTCCGGGTTCTGCGCGAGCTGCAGGACCTGCATCGCCACCGGCGGCGGGGTCGGGAAATTCGTGCACGTCCGCAGGCGCTGCATGATGTGATCGGGGATCTGGCTCATCGTCGTCGCTCCAAGGCGTTGTTCTCGTTGGTGATGTGGATCAATGCAGGTCCTCGGGCTGACCGTCGCCCGGGGGCCGTCCGTAGAGGGTCTGGATCAGGTGGGCTTCGCCATGGCTCAGCGCGCAGGTGTCCACCAGCTGCCGCGTGGTCGCGCCGTGCTTCGACAGGGCGATCGCCTGGCGCAGGCCGCTCCGCGAGTTGCCCGTGGAAAGCGAGTCCTGCCGGGAGGTCAACTGGTCCACCCGGTGGCGGAGCTGCGTGGTCTCGCTGGTGGCGTCGGCCAGCAGCAGCTCGGTCGACTGCAGGCGATCGAGAAGCTCGTCGAGCCGGCTGTCGAGCGCGCTCGCCGGCCGCGGGCCCGCGGTGATCCTGCGCACCAGCCAGGCGAGGGCCAGCAGGCAGGGCAGGGCCGCGATGCCGACCGCCACCGAGGTGGCCGTGGCAGCGGGCAGGTAGACGCTGTTCATGAGGCCGGCGGCGCTGGCCAGCGCGGCGTCCAGTGCGGGCATTCCCAGAGTGTCGAGTGCGGGCATGGTCATTCCCCTCAGGCGAGATCATCAATGATGTGGGTACGGCCGTCCGGGTCGTGCCCGGGCGGGTTCTTCGGGTCGCGATCCTTCTTCTGCTCGCGGCCGTGCGGATCCTGGCGGCGACGATTCTTTTCCTCGACGCGCCGGACCCAGTTACTGGGAACCGTCGGATGTACGGGCTCCAGGGGACTCATCCGGTCACCTCCGTCGTCAGGGCGGTTTCGGCGGCCGGTGCGGCAACCGCCGGAATCGGCAGCTCGGGAGCGATAGCCGGGGCTGGCGCGGGCTCGGCCGCGGCCCCGGGAGCCAGGCCACCCGGCCTGGGATCCGTGGGTGCCGGCGGCGCGCCCAGGATCACCAGCGCCACGCGCCGGTTCCGGTTGCGGCCATCCGGCGTCGTGTTGTCGGCCAGCGGCTGGTTCTCCCCCATGCCTGCCACGACCATGCGGCTCGCCGTGATGCCCCGCTGCTCGAAGAGGCGGACGATGCGCGCGGCCCGGGCGGCTGAGAGCTCCCAGTTGGAGGGGAACTGGGTTGTGTGGATAGGGCGATTGTCGGTGTGCCCCTCGACGCGGATGGGGTACGGACGGTCGGCAAGGATCCCTGCCAGCCGCTCGAGGATCTCGGTGGCGGCCACCTCGATCTCGGCGCTGCCGCTCGGAAACAGGATGTCGGTCTTGATCTCCACCTCGACCCAGGAGGGCGCGCGCTGGACCCGGATCATGTCCTGGTCGATCAGCACCTGCATCGCTGCCTGCAGGTCATCGGTCATCTGGCGCAGCTGGGCCTGCAGGGCCTCGTCCTCGCGGGCTTTTTCCTCGGTCTCGACCTTTTCGGGGAACTTGATCGCCTGGTTCGGCTTGATGCCGGCGAGCGTGTCGTCACCCTTCGCCTTGGCCGGCTTGTCGCCAACCGGCACCGGCTCCATGGTCCGCGGCGTGCCGCGGAACGCGGCGGTGAGTGAGTCGGAAAGCACGCGGTACTTGCCCTCATTGACCGAGGACACCGCGTACATCACCACGAAGAAGGCGAGCAGGAGCGTCACGAGGTCGCCATAGGGGATTGCCCAGGCCTCGTGATTGACGTGATCCTCGTGCTCGTGCTTCCGCGCCATGGTCCTGCTCCGGGCGTCAGCCCATGAACCCCTTCAGCTTGGATTCGAGATTCCGCGGGTTCTCGCCTTCGGCGATGGCGATGATCCCCTCAATGATCATTTCCTTCGAATGCGTCTGCTTCTTGATGATGTCCTTGAGCTTGTTCGCGATGGGCAGGAAGAAGAGGTTGGCCAGGCCGATGCCGTAGATCGTGGCGGTAAAGGCGGCCGCGATACCGGGCCCGAGCTTGCTCGGGTCTGCCAGGTTCTTCATCACCGCGATCAGGCCGAGCACGGCGCCGATGATGCCGAGGGTGGGGGCGTAGATCCCCAGGCCCTCGAAGACCTTGGCGCTCTGGGTCTCGGACTTTTCCCTGGCCTCGAGTTCCACCTCGAGTGCCTCGCGGATCTTGTCGGGCTCGGTGCCGTCCACCAGCATCTGGAGCGCCTTCTTCGCGAACGGGTCCGGCTCCGTCTCCAGGGCGGGCTCCAGGCCCAGCAGGCCCTGCTTGCGCGCCGTTTCACTCCATTCGACCATCTTGGCGATCAGCTTTTCGTGATCCTCCATGGGCGGCTTGAAGATCCACGGCACGATCTTCCAGGCCCGCATGAACGTGGCCTTGGGTGTCTGGATCAGGATTGAGGCGAAGGTCCCGAGGAAGACGATCGTGAAGGCGGCGCCGTTCAGCAGCGACCCGACGCCAGCACCCTTCAGGATGCTGCCGACGATGATGGCGAAGAACGCCAGGATGAAGCCGCCAACGCTCAGTGCGTCCATCGCTAGCGGGCTTCCATCGTGCTGGTCTCAAGCGACCCGTGCATGGTCGCCCGGACGCGGGCGAGGGCCTGCCCATGGATCTGGCAGACGCGGGACTCGGTCACGCCGAGCACTTCGCCGATTTCCTTCAGGTTCAGTTCTTCCTCGTAGTAGAGGGACATCACCAGCGCCTCCCGCTCGGGCAGCGCCCGGATGGCTGCGGCGAGGGCTTGGCGGAATTCGTCGGATTCGAGCTCGGCCGACGGCTCGGTGTCGGGATCCTCGATCTGGTGCACGGGCATCTCGCCGTCCTCTCCTTCCTGGTCCAGGCTGAAAAGGCGGTGTGCCGCCGCGGCGGTCACGATGCGGAAGTACTCCTCGAGGGGCACGCCGAGCTCGGCGGCGATCTCACGGGCGTCTGCCGGCTTGCCAGTCCTGTTTTCCACTGCCTGAATCGCCGCTGTCAGTTCCCGTTGCCGGCGATACACCGAGCGAGGGGTCCAGTCGGTGTTCCGGACCTCGTCGAGCATCGCGCCCCGCACGCGGATTCCCGCGTACGTCTCAAAACTTGCGCCCTTCGTCGGCGAGTACTGGCGCGCCGCATCCAGCAGCGCGATCAGTCCCACCTGGATCAGGTCGTCCTGATCCACGCCCTCCGGCAGCCGGCCGCGCAGGTGGTTCGCAATCCGCTTCACGAGCGGCGCGTACTCCTGCACGAGGGCGTCGGGCGAGTGCCCGGCGGCCGTGGCATACCGGTTGGCGGGGGTCATGCCGCGGCGTGCTCCCGCCCGGTGGCACCGCCGCCCTTGAGCAGCCGCTCGACGAAGAACTCGATATTCCCTCGCGCCGCACGGGGTCCCTCCCAGTTATCGGCACGGTGGGCCAGCTTCTTGAGGGCGCCGGCCGCGAGGCTGGTTGGGAACGCCGTCACAAACGGCGTCTGCAGCTGGACGGCGCGCCACACCCGGTCGTCGTAGGGGACGCTGCCGGCGTGATCCAGGGTGACCTGCAGGAAGCGCTCGGACACGCGCAGCAGCTTCTCGAACAGGCTGCGTCCGTCGCCGCCCTGGTGCGTCATGTTGGTGACGATTCGGAACCGGGACACGTTGTGCTCGGTGCTGAGGACCTTGATCAGCGCATAGGCGTCGGTGATGGACGTCGGTTCGTCGCAGACCACCACGAGCACTTCATTGGCGGCCGAGCAGAAGCGCAGGACGCCGTCCGAGATGCCGGCGGCCGTGTCGATCAGCAGCGCGTCCAGGTCCTCGGTGAGTTCGCTGAAGGCGTGGATGATGCCGGCGTGCTGGGCGGGGGTCAGATTGGCCATCTCGGCCAGGCCCGAGGCGCCCGGGATCACGCGGACTCCGGCGGGACCCGTGACGATGATGTCCTGCAGCTGGCGTTCCCCGGTGACGACATCAGCCAGCGAGTGGGAGGGCTGCAGGCCCAGCAGCACGTCCACGTTGGCCAGGCCCAGGTCGGCATCCAGGAGCATGACGCGGCGCCCGAGCATGCACATGGCGATCGCCAGGTTGGCGCAGATGTTGGTCTTGCCGACGCCGCCCTTGCCGCCGGTGACGGCGAGCACCTTGACGGGTTTCGGATTGCGCTGGCGCCGGAGGCCCTCGGCCTGGTCGGTCACGTTCTGGCCTTCAGGCGCAAGCATGGTTCGCAACCTCCGAGAAATTCCGCGCGAGTGTGTCGGCGTCGACCACGCGGCTCTCGCGCCGCATGAGCTCGACAGCCATCTTGGCGAGCCAGGACTGGCGATTGCGCATCAGGTGCAAGTCCTCGGGTACGCGCTGGCCGTTCGCCACGTAGGCGAGCGGCAGGCCGGTACGGATCAGGACCGAGAGGGCGCCCCCAAGCGACGTGGCCTCATCGGTCTTGGTCAGGATGCACCCGACCGGCTGGGCCGTCCGGAACACGTCCACAATTTCCTGCATTGCGCCGGAGGCCGTGGTGGCCGGCAGGGCCAGCAGGGTGGAGACGCCGACGTCCGCCGCAGCCAGGCGGGCCAGCTGTTCCGGCAGGCGCGGGTCCCGCTGGCTCATGCCGGCCGTGTCCACCAGGACGACCCGGCGGTTTTCCAGGGCCGACAGCGCCTCGGTGAGGCTCTGGGCGTCCGTCGCCGAGGCGACGCTGACCCCCATGATCTGGCCGAAGGTTTCGAGCTGTTCCCGGGCCGCGACCCGGAACGTGTCCGTGGTGACGAGGCCCACGGCCTCGGGTCCGTACTGCAGGGCAGCGCGGGCCGCGAGCTTCGCGATGGTGGTGGTCTTGCCGACCCCGGTGGGGCCGATGACGGCAAACACCCCGCCGTCAGCCACCACATCGCAGGCGGCGATGGGCAGCTGCTCGACCAGCGTGCGCAGGCCCGCCGTCCAGCCGCCGACCGGGTGATCGACCGTGGCC
>JBEBHH010000098.1:0-1916 GCA_040080965.1 Gammaproteobacteria bacterium
GCGTCGAGAGTCCGCCAATTTCGAAATTCGCGTCCCCATACCGGCCTAAGCTTGGGTCATATCTCCCTGCCTCTGGAGCGACTTGAGGGCTGCCGTCCAGCCGCTCATCATGGCCTCCAGACGCTGTAGGCCCCACCACATCACCTTCACTCCAGGCGGCAAGCGCTTGTTCTGGTAGTGCTCATACCCGCCGAGCTTGGCGATCTCTCGCACAGCAAGCGCCAGCGTGGGGAGTTTTCTCCCGCACACCGACTCCAGCACTTGCACCTCCAATTCGGTCAACACCGTTGTGGGTGGTGCGTCCGGGGTCTCGCGCGCCTGGTGCGTCACGTAGAGTAGTCGCCACGCCACAAGGTAATAGGTAGCGAGGCAGTGGGAAAGCGAATGGGCATCATCAATTTGCAGGCTTTCGGCTTTGAGCCCAGACTTCAGCGTGTAATGCAGCCGCTCGATGACCCAACGCTGGGCATAGAGACTGATCATCTCGATCGCCCCCTCGAGGTCGTTTACTGGCAGCGTGGTCAGGAGCAGCCAGCACAGTGGCGTGGTCCCCTCCGGCGGCTCCGCCTCCACGGCCAGGATCGCCCAGAGCGGCACCTCCGGCTGCCCTTTCCGACGCCGCGTCGCGGCCACGGCCGGTAGGGTCACGGCGGCTACCCGAATTTCCAGGGAGGCGAGGCGCGCCTTCTGCGCCGCACGCCCCGGCTGCGCCGGCAGGGCCGGAACTGCCACCGTATGCTGCCCGAGCACCGGGGCTTGGGCCACGACCTCGGCCAGTATCCCGCGCTCCGTTGGCAGTTGGTCGACTTCCCCTGCAGCCCCGTTGACCTTTCGCCCGCCGACCGCGCGGATTAGCAAATCAATCCCGGCACGGCGCGGCGCTCGCAGATAGGACGTCACGTCGGACTCGCGATCCGCGATCACCAGGGCGGCCTGCCCGGCCGGCAAGGCCGCTTGAAGGCCGGCCAGGGTGACTTCCCATTTGGCGCTTTCGCACCGCGCGATTTCCGGGGCGACCTGGAGTTCGTAGCCGGGAACGGGGGTGTCCGTATTGCCCCATAGCTGCAGCGACAGAACCCCCAGCGGCACGCCGTCCGGGCTGACAGCCAGCGCGGCATGCCCGACCATGCCGCGCGTGCTGCCGTTGAGCGGCCCCAAGCCGACGATCTGCTCTTGCCCGTAGGTGAAGTAGGTAGTGTCCTGGGCCACGAGCACCCGGTCGTAGTCCTGGCAACGCGCCGCCGTTGACGCCACATGCCCGGCGATAAGGTCCGTAACCCTGGTGTCCACGTGCTTGAAAAGGTCTCCTGCTGCCTGGCGCGTACCATTCCCCAGCGCGGCAGAGAGCGACAGTTGGGGCTGATTGAAGAGCGCCGTGACCGTGCGCGCGAGGGTTTTCACCCGGCGAGGGTCCCGGAATCTCGTTCCCCGCAGTTCAACTTCGGCCCAGTTCGTCTCCATGTGCAGCGCCTCCTCGACACAAGGTACGAAGCGGCACCACCCAAGATTCCCGGGGTCAGGACTTTCGACTCAAGCTAAGCCCCCACAGGCGGTTTCGCCTATCTTTGTGGAGGCTGAAATGCCTTTGCCTCCCGAAGACAAAGCAGGCGATAGCGGGCGCGCGTGGGACTCTAGAGGAGTCGATGACGGTGCGATTCAGTCCTGGGGGCAACCTCGCCGGGTCACTCCTATGGGCAAGACTGACGAAACGCCGACTGCTCCCTGGCTGCCCCGGAACTGGATCGCAACCCTTCGATGACGGGCCTTCGTCCTCTCGCGCTTCTGCTACGGGGCTAGTAGGCGTCAGGCATTAGGCGTTATTAGGCATAGGCGTTAGGCGAAAACGTCGTTGTGAGTGCCTGCTACGTCCGACAGGTCAGACCACGCCGACCCGTCGGACCAGCGTACCGCAGGCC
>JBEBHH010000099.1:0-1908 GCA_040080965.1 Gammaproteobacteria bacterium
GTGTGGGGGAGGAAGTCGAGTCGGCGGTTGGGTAAAGTTCCGACACCTTCCCCCATTTTGCGAGTGCGGTAGGTCAGTGCTCTGTGGGTTCGCCCTCGTCGGAGCCTTTGGCGGCTGCCGCAGTCTCCAGATCCGCTTCCCAGTTCACTTCGTCCGGGAATTTCGGGCCGTATCGGGCCATCCACTCGGCCACCGTGAGCTCAGCTGGGACGACCAGTACGCCATGGCGCGGTGCTTGCTCAGCGTCCGTCGAGATTTTCGCCCTGGCTTCGAGCGCCGTCGCGAGCTTAATGACCAGTTCCGCTGCCCGCAGATTGCCCTGCATGGCCTCGCGCAACAGTGTCGCCATCATCACCTCCAGTTGACTCAGTCGCACCACTTTGCTGTCCCGCCGGACTGTCACCCGTTGCTGGAGCATCTTCTCGAACACGGTAAACAAGGATTTCGAACCCTTAGCCCGACCTCTTGGATTGCCGGACTGACCCTTCTTGAACTGAGTCTCCTGGGGTGGCTTGCAAAAGCCCACCTCGTAGGTCTCTGGATCTCTGCGCTTCCCCATTAAGCCCCCTTCACCGCGGCGCTGCGGAGTTGCTGGATCGTGTCGAAGGATTGCCCGTCGTCAGCCAGGACCGCTTCGAATCCGGTCGCCTCGCGCAGTCGTCGGAGAATCACGTCGCAGTACCGGGCATCCAACTCCATGCCGTAGCCTCGCCGCCCGGTCTTATGGGCCGCGAGCAGGGAGGTGCCGCTGCCGGCGAACACGTCCAGGACCAGACCACCCCGGTGGGAGCAGTCCTGGATGGCATCTGCCACGAGTGCCACGGGCTTGACGGTGGGGTGCAGGGCCAGCTCGTCATTCCGGTCCCGGCTGAAGGTGTTCATGCCCGCATACGCCCAGACATTGGTTCGGTAGCGGCCGTGCACCCCCAACTCGACGTTGTTGATGTGGGGTCCCGTGCCCGCCTTGAACACAAAGACCAGTTCGTGTTGCGACCGGTACAGGGAGCCCATGCCGCCGTTGGTCTTGGTCCACACGCAGAGGTTCTTGAGCTCCCTGTAAGCCGTACCCGCGGTCAAGACCTCGCCCATATGACGCCAGTCCATGCACACGAAGTGAATGGCGCCGTCGTCGCTCACCGCCACCAGCCGGGTGAATACGGTCTGCAGGAACGCCGTGAAGGCTGGAGCCGACATCTCGCCGGAGGCCATCGCGAACTCCCGGTGCTGGACTTTGCCGAGCCCGCTGACGTGCCCCTGGATTGCCACGTTGTAGGGCGGGTCGATAAATACCAGTTGGGCCGTCTCGCTCCCCAAGAGCCGGGCGTAGGCCTGGGAATCGGTGGCGTCCCCGCACAAGAGCCGGTGGGTCCCGACCTGCCAGAGGTCGCCGGGCCGGCTGACCGCCGGCCCTTCGGCCAGCGCAGGGACGAGGTCATCCTCGTTGGCGGCGATTTCCAGCTCGTCCACCAGCACGTCGATATCGCCCGTGTCGAAGCCCGTAATGGTCAAGTCGAAGTCCAGCTCCAATCGCGAGAGGTCGAGGAGCTCCAGGCCCAGCAGCTGACGGTCCCAACCGGCCAGCTCGGCCAGCCGGTTATCGGCGAGCACGTAAGCGCGTTGCTCGGTCGGCGTCAGGTGGTCGAGGCGGAGCGTCGGAACCTGGGTGAGGCCCAGCTCCGCGGCAGCGGCGAGGCGCCCGTGCCCAGAGATGACCTGGCCATTGCCGTTGGTCAGGATCGGGTTGGTAAAGCCGAACCGGCGGATGCTGGCCGCGATTTGGCGGATCTGCTTCGGTGAGTGGGTCCGGGCGTTCCGGTCGGCCGGGCGTAGCTGCTCGGCCGGGCGGTACTCCACCTGCAGGTGATTCAGCAGGCCGATGGGGGCGGACGGCGAAGCGGCTGCCGGGAC
>JBEBHH010000100.1:0-1875 GCA_040080965.1 Gammaproteobacteria bacterium
TCATAGACGGACACGTCGAAGCTGAAGGCGGTCCAGATACTGCACGCATCGCCGGGCCCCACGGGAAGGCGTGACTGCAAGTCCTGGTAGAGGTTGATCACGCCCTGGTGGGTGCAGCACACGCCCTTGGGGGCGCCGGTCGAACCGGAGGTAAAAATGACATAGGCCAGGTTCTCGCCGCTTGCCCCGATGCCGGGAGAATCGGTGGAAAAGCCGTTCAGCAGCCCCGGTTCATCCAGACACACGCATTCCATCGCAGTGTCGCTCAACTGGGGGGCGAGCTCGCCTTCGGTCAGGATCAGGCGGGGCTCCAACACCGACAGGACCCGCGCGCGCCGTCCGGGGGGATCGAGCAGGTCCAGGGGCACATAGGCCGCGCCCGCTTTGAGGATGCCGATAATCGCCACAAGCACGCGCGCGGTACGGCCCAGGAAAAAGGGCACGGGTTCTTCGGGCGACACGCCCCGCGCCAGCAGGTAGCGAGCGAGCTGATTGGCCCGCGCATCCAGCTCGCCATAGGTCAGAGATATCTCGTCGTCCGCCACCGCGACGCAATCGGGGAGTTCCGCCGCGCGGGCCTCAAAGAGCTGGTGCAGCGACTTGCTGCGGTCCAGCGGGAACGCCGTATCCGTCCAGGTCTCCAGCAGCAGGGCCCGCTCGGGGCCGTCCACGATCTGGAAGTCACCCAGCCGCCCGACCGGGTTCTGCAGAATGGACTTCAGCAGGGTCTCGTAGCCGCGCAGCATCCGCTCCGCCGTCTCCGCCCGGAACAGCGATGTGTTGTATTCCAGGCTCAACTTCAAGCGGCTTCCCAGTTGAGAGACGTTCATGGTAAGGTCGAACTTGGCGCTGTCGTTGTGGACACTCTCCACGGTCAGCGTCAGCCCGCCCGCCTGGACTTCATGCTCCATCATCTCATCCAGCACGAAGACGACCTGGAACAGCGGCGACCGGCCGGGGTCGCGCTCATCCAGCAGCGCCGCCACGACCCGTTCAAAGGGCGCTTCCTGATGTTCCTGCGCCTCGACAATGATTGCCTCGACGTGATCGAGGTAGTCATCCATCGTCCGGTCGCGGTCCGCCTGCGTGCGCAGCGCGACCGTATGAACGAACATGCCCAGGAGTGGTTCCAGCGCCTGGCGGTGGCGTCCGGACAGGGCCGTTCCGATTACGGTATCATGCTGTCCGGTATACCGTTCCATGAGGATGCCCCAAGCGGAAAAGAGCAGCGTAAAAAGTGACTTGCCCTTGTCCCGGGCCAGTTCGATGACGCCGCCGCTCAGTTCGACGTCCACCCACGCTTCCGCCAGGGCCCCGGACCAGGTCTGGTGAATGGGCCGGGGGAAGTCCAGTAGGCGATCTGATCGTGATACGCGGGCGTATCCAGGTAGTGGTGCTGCCAGGCGGCGTGGTCGGCCTGCTGAACGGTCAGCTCGGGCAAGTCCGGCTCCCGCTTTTCCGCAAGCGCCGCATAGAGTTCGCTCCAGTCCTCAAGAAGCACGCGAATGGACCATCCATCGAAGACGATGTGGTGTACAACGAAGAGGGCAAACCAGCGCTCCGGGCCCGCCTTCAAAAGCGTGAGGCGACACAGCGGGCCGGTGTTCAGATCGAAGGTTTCCCGTGCCGCCTCGCTCAGCATGCTCCGGGCGATAGAACCGAGTTCGGCCTCGTCCGTGGCCTCTCCCGCATCTACGATGCTCACCGGAATATCGAGAGACGCCAGGAGCTTTTGTGTGGGCGTACCGGCGTCCGCGGCGATGGCCGTGCGCAGCGCTTCGTGCCGCCGGGCCAGCATCCTCAGGGCCTCAACGAAGCAGGCTGGATTCAATTCGCCGGCTATCGTGACAAGCAGCGGAATGTGGTACGCGGTAC
>JBEBHH010000077.1:0-7223 GCA_040080965.1 Gammaproteobacteria bacterium
GTATGACCGCTTGCGGCATACAACTAAATAAATCCAATAACTAAGGTCCGGCACCTTTCGGGAGCAGGACGGAGATTTCGGCGCCGCCCAGGGGGGAGCGGCCGAGGCGCAGGGTGCCGCCGTAGAGGGCCACGATTTCCCGCACGACCGCGAGGCCGATGCCCTGGCCGGGCACGTCGCCGCGCTGGTCGGCCCGGATGCCCCGGTCCAGGACAGCCTCGGTCTGGTCATCCGGGATGCCCGGGCCGTCGTCGGCAACGGTCACCGACAAGCCCTCCCCCGACTGCACCATCACGACGATGCGGCTGCGGCACCACTTCCACGCGTTATCGAGCAGGTTGCCGAGGATCTCGTAGAGGTCGCCCTGCTCGGCCGGATAGCTGGCCCCCTCCGGCACCTGCAGCTCGCAGGCGACCGGTTTGTCCCGGTGGATCTTGCGGAGGCTCGCCACCAGTTCCGTCAGCACCGGCTGGAGCGCGACCGGCCGGGCTGCAAGGCTGCGCGGCCCCATGGCCGCGGCGCGCTTGAGCTGGTAGTCGATCACGCTCTGCATGCGGTCCACCTGGGCCTGGAGGGCGGGACGATCGAGATGGCCCGCGGCCACCTCGTTCCGCACCACCGCCAGCGGCGTCTTCAGGCTGTGGGCAAGGTCGTCCATGGTCGTGCGGTAGCGCTCCATGCGCTGGCGCTCGGACCGGAGCAGCGTGTTGAAGCCGCGCCCGACGCCTTCGAGCTCGCGCGGGTATTCCTCGCTCAGCGCCTCGCGCCCGCCCTTCTCGATCTCGGCGATTTCCGTGGACATGCGCCGCAGTGGCTGCAGTCCGAAGCGGATCGCAAGCCAGAGCGCGGCAAGCATCACGAACATCACGCCCGAGAACCAGCCGAGCAGCTGCCGGCGGAACTGGATCAGCTGCCGCTCCGAGGCGGCCAGGTCGGCGGCCGTGAACACCTGGAACGCCGGCCTGGCCGTGGGGCCCAGCTCCCAGTTGATCGCCACCCCGAGCAGGAGCGCCCGCGTGCCATCGGCCAGCCTGCGGCGCGTGAGGGTGCGCTGGCCGGCATTCAGCGTGGCGCCGGTGGCGAGGTCCAGGCCCACCGCCGACGGGGACCGCCACAGCGGCAGCCCGGACGCGTCGAGGATCTCCGCGTAGAGCCCGGAGCCGGGATTGGCGAGGCGCGGCTCGAGGAGCCGGTCGGGGATCGTGAGGTTGCCCCCGTCGTCGGGCTCGACCGCGCCGATGAGGGCGAAGACCTGGGTTTCCAGCTGGTCGGCCAGCGCCTCCTCGGCGCTGCGCCGGAAGACGATGTCGAGCACCGCGATGGTGCCGCCGAAGGCGACTACCAGCATCACGCCGGTGATCAGGAGGAGTCGTGTGCTTAACGAGCCAGGCCGGCCTGCCATCCGGCTCTGCCTCAGTCGCCGTCCGGCGGACGCGGCATCCGGTAACCCTGGCCCCGCACGGTTTCGATGAGCCCGAGCGAACGGTCGGGATCCAGCTTCTTGCGCAGGCGGGTCAGCAGCACCTCGACCACGTTGCTGTCGCGCTCGAAGTCCTGGTCGTAGAGCTGGTCGGTGAGCTCCTGCTTGCTGACGACACGCCCCGCGCGCATCACCAGCATCTCCAGCAGGCGGTACTCGTAGGCGGTGAGCGCCACCACCCGGCCCTGCACCCGCACTTCGCGGGCGTGGGTGTTCATCTCCAGCGGGCCGGCGCGGAGGATCGGCTGGGCCTGGCCCGCCGTCCGCCGCAGCAGCGCGTTGATCCGGGCCTTGAGTTCGTCCAGGTTGAAGGGCTTGACGACGTAATCGTCGGCACCGGCGTTCAGCCCGTTGACCTTGTCCTGCCAGTGCTCGCGGGCGGTGAGGATGAGGATCGGGAATTCGGCGCCACTCGCCCGGAGGCGCGTGATCAGCTCGACGCCCGACCGGTCCGGCAGTCCGAGGTCCACGATGCCGAGCTGCACCGCGAACTCCGAGGCGAAGTACTCGGCCTCGGCAGCGGTGGACGCCTCGTCCACGGCAAAGCCGGCGGCCCTCAGGCTGCCGGCGAGGGACTGGCGGAGGGCAGCGTCGTCTTCAACGATGAGCAGGCGCATTCGGTCACCTCGGCGCGGCGTCGATCATCTTAGCGCGCCGGTGGCGGCGTCGACCCGGTACTCGCGCAGCCGGCCGTCCGGCGTGAGGACCCGGATCCGATAGACGAGGTCGGTCCCCTCGAGCTTGCGCTCCACGCGGACCACCTTGCCGTCGGTCTGCTCGCGCACCAGGGCCACGGCGGCGTCTTCGGAAATGCCCTCCCGCACCAGCGACTCCCTGCCCGGCTCCTGGGCGTGCGCGCCGGGGGCAGGCGCCGACACGGCCGCCAGGATTGCCAGGCAGGCACCGGTGGCACAGCGACGAAGGGCGGGGAACATGTGGGTCATTGTCGAGGGTCGCTGGCGTGGTGGCAATGGCGCATCGGCCGGGAATCCGGCCGGTGGCGGCACTATCATCCCGCCGTGCTGAACCCGCGCTTAAAGTCCCGCGGGGCCTGCCTCGCTGGCAAAGCCCCGACTCATCCGGCAAGCTCTCCGCCATGAACTCCCTCCAGCGGCTTCTCGACAACAATCGCACCTGGGCCGAGCGGATCCGCCAGCAGGATCCGGATTTCTTCCCCAAGCTCGCGGCCCAGCAGGGTCCCGAGTACCTCTGGATCGGCTGCTCCGACAGCCGCGTGCCGGCCAACCAGATCGTCGGGCTGCTGCCGGGCGAGGTCTTCGTGCACCGGAACGTGGCCAACGTGGTCGTGCACGCCGACCTCAACTGCCTGTCGGTGCTCCAGTTCGCCGTGGACGTCCTCAAGATCCGCCACGTCATCGTCTGCGGGCACTACGGCTGCGGCGGCGTGCGCGCCGCGTACCAGGACGAGCGGATGGGCCTGGTGGACAACTGGCTGCGGCACGTGCAGGACGTGGCGCAGAAGCACCGGTCGAGCCTCGATCACGCCGGCTCGCTGAACGACCAGGTGAACCGCCTGTGCGAGCTGAACGTGCTGGAGCAGGTGGCCAACGTGTGCCAGACCACCGTGATCCAGGACGCCTGGGCCCGGGGCCAGGAGGTCACCGTCCACGGCTGGATCTACGACCTCGCCGACGGCCTGATCCGCGACCTCCAGGTCAACTCGTCGAGCCCGGCGGAGTTCCAGAGCGTCTACCGGACCGCACAGAACGTTTACATAAGGCGCTGATTCGCTTAGATTACCCTTCAATGCAGGGGACCCGACGGATCGGGCACTGATTTATCCAGATCAAGGAGGAAACCATGAACCGTATTCATTCCCTCGTCGTCGCGCTGCTGGCCATCGCCGCCACGCTGATTGCCCCCTTCAACGCCCAGGCAGCCGAGGACCTGGACCGCCGCGTCCAGACCGCCACCTGGGTCCTGCAGGACCTGCAGAAGATTCCCGAACAGGCCATCCCGCCCAACCTGCTGAACAGCGCCTACGCGGTGGCCGTGCTTCCGAATGTGATCAAGGGCGGCTTCATCGTCGGCGGCAGCTACGGCAAGGGCGTGTTGCTGGTCCGGCAGTCCGACGGCGCCTGGAGCAATCCGTCGTTCATCACGCTCGCCAACATGGGCATCGGCTGGCAGGCCGGCGCCCAGGGCGCTGACCTGGTGCTGGTGTTCAAGACCCGGCGGGGCGTCGACAACATCGCCCGGGGCAAGTTCACGCTCGGCGGCAGCGCGTCCGCGTCGGCCGGCCCCGTGGGCCGCACCGCCCTGGCCATGACCGCCGGCGAGTTCAAGGCCGAGATCTACACCTACGCCCGCAGCCGCGGGCTCTTCGCCGGCGTGTCGGTGGACGGTGGCGCGATCACGATCGACCAGGTGGCGAACGCCAACTGGTACGCCGGCGCGCGGGACACGACGGCCAACACGATCTTCACCGATCGCAGCCTGGCGGCCCCGGCGGCGGGCCAGGAACTGGTGGCGACCCTCGGCACCATGGCGCCGCAGGTCAACTGGAAGGACGCTGCCCTCGCCAGCCAGCCGCCGGCGGCAGCGCCTGCGGAGGAGACCGGCAGCAAGACCTACGCCATCGAGGACGGCGCCCAGCCGGCCGCGGAAACGAAGTTCTGACCGCTGCAGGAGCGCCTTGAGGCGCGACCCGCCTCCCGCTCGAGACTCGCGGACTCGATTCTCGCGGGAGGCGGGTCGCGCCTCAAGGCGCTCCTACACGTCCGACGACATTTCCGGCAGGACGGTCACGGCCGTCTTCACCGAGTTCGCGATGAAGCAGCCCCGGTGGGCCTTCTCGTGCAGCGTCCGGAAGTCGGCCTCCGACAGCAGCGTGCCCGGGGCAAAGCGCACCGCGGGGCGCAGTTCCACCCGCGTGACGGCCAGCTGGCCCGCCGCATCAGGCTCCAGCCAGCCCCGGGCCGAATCCACGTAACCCTCCACCACCAGCCGCCGGCGGGCGGCGATCGCCAGGAACGTCAGCATGTGGCAGCTGGCCAGGGCCGCCACCAGCGCGTCCTCGGGATCCATCAGCTCCGGATTGCCCTTGTAGGCCGGCGCCGACGAGGCCGGCACCGTCAGCCGCCCTTCCTTCACCACCCACTGGTGGTCCCGGCTGAAGTGGTCGTAGTCCAGCGTGGACTCGGTGTTCTGCCAGCGGACGGTGGCGCGGTGCTCGGACATGGCCGTTCCCGGTGAGGGTGGGGTCCGTTATGATCCTGCGCCTCCCCCCGCTTCGGCAACCCGCATGGAACTCAGCAATCCCCACAACCTCCGCACCCCGCCGCCCGAGGCGGTCGCACTGCGTTTCGGGATTCGCGTGACGATGCCGCCCCTGGACCCCCTCCGCCGCGTGCTCGGCAACGACTGGCACAAGGAACACTGGTTCCCGACCCGGGAGGAACGTGACAGCACGCTCGCGGAGATGGCCCGGCGCCACAACTTCAGCAGGATCGGCGACACCCCCAGCATCCGCCTCGACGCGATCGAGCGCTGAGGCGCCGACGGCATCGAGCAGGCGCCCGTCCCGTGAAACCGCCAGCGCGACGCGCCCTGCTCCTCCTCGTGGCCGCGCAGCTCGCGCCGCTGGCCGCGTCCCGTGCCGCCCCGCGCACCCTGCCAGACGAGATCATCGTCACGGCCACCCGCTACCCCACACCAGCCATCGGGTTCGCCGGGAACACCGCCCGCGTCGACGAAGACCGCATCGATCTCCTCAACGCGTCCCACATCTACGAGATCGGCACGCAGGTGCCCGGCGTCTGGCTCTCCCGCGGCAGCGGCCAGGAGCACCTCACCGCGATCCGCTCCCCGGTGCTCACCGGCCCGGGTTCCTGCGGCAGCTTCCTGATCCTGGAGGACGGCATCCCGATCCGGCCCACCGGCTTCTGCAACGTCAACGAACTCTTCGAGCTGCCCTCCGAGCAGGCCACGGCCATCGAGGTGATCCGCGGCCCCGGCACGGCGCTCTACGGCTCCAACGCGGTCCACGGCACCCTCAACGTGCTGCTGCCGGAACCCGGCGAACGCGGCATCCAGGTCAGCGGCGAGACCGGGCCGAACCATTTCGTCCGCGGCAAGGTTCTCTTCAGCACGCCGGGCGGCGACGCGCAGGACACCGACGAGGGCACCGGCAATGGCCGCGACACGGGCTTCATTGGCGGCCTGCTGCTGGATCACGACGGCGGCTTCCGCGCCGAATCCGACTACCGGCAGGCCAAGGGCTTCCTCAAGTACGCGGCGGACCTGGCCACCGGCCGCCTGGAACTCGGCTTCAGCGGCGACGTGCTCGACCAGGAGACGGCCGGCTTCATCATCGGCGAGGACAGCTACAAGGACGAGGCCGTCCGCCTCACCAATCCCAACCCGGAGTCCTATCGGGACGCCAATGCCCAGCGGCTCAGCGCGCGCTGGCAGCCGGCGGCGAACACGGCCGACAGCGGCTGGGACCTGATCGGTTACCTGCGCCGCTCCGACATGGATTTCCTCCAGCACTTCCTCCTGGGCCAGCCCACCGAGAAGAACGGCCAGGCCAGCGGCGGCATGACGCTGCTCCGCTACGCGACGCTGGGCCGCGCCCGCGTCACGGCCGGCTTCGACGTGGAGATCGCCCGCGGCTTCCTCGAGGAGTTCCAGTCGAATCCCGAGGTGGGCACCCCGCCCCGCCCGGCCGGCCTCCACTATGACTACGACGCCTGGCAGTGGCTCGCCTCGCCCTACGCCCAGGCGGAGTACCCGCTCAGCGAGCGGCTCACCCTCACCGGCGGCCTGCGCCTGGAATGGCTGCGCTACGACTACGACAACAACATGATTGCGGGCAACACCCGCGACGACGGCACGCCCTGCACGCCGGACTGCCTCTTCAACCGGCCCGCGGACCGCAGTGACAGCTTCACGAACCTGGCGCCCAACATCGGCGTCAACTACCGGGCCGGCGACTTTACTGCCGTCTATGCCACGCTCACGCGGGGCTTCCGCGCACCCCAGGCCGCCGAGCTGTACCGCCTGCAGGCCGGGCAGGACGCGGCGGACCTGGACGCGGAGTCCATCGACAGCCTGGAGGCCGGCTGGCGGTGGCAGTCGCCCCACCTGCAGGTGGAGACGGCCGTCTTCGCCATGCGCAAGAAGGACTACATCCTGCAGGACTCCAACCGCTACAACGTGAGCAACGGCGAGAGCGAGCACTTGGGAATGGAGCTCGGCGTGGACCTGACCAGCGACCCGGGTTTCTACGCCTCCCTCGCGGCGACCTGGGCGAAGCAGACCTACGGCTTCAGCCAGGTGATCACCGGCGGCGAGACGATCACCGACGGCAACGACATCGACACGGCGCCCCGCACGCTCGGCAGCCTCCGGCTCGGCTGGACCGGCGAGGTGCTGCTGGCCGAAGCGGAGTGGCTGCACCAGGGCCGGTACTACCTGACCGCCCAGGAAGCCCAGGACTACCCCGGCCACGACCTGCTCAACCTGCGGACCTCCTGGGCCGTGACACCGGCGTGGACGGCGACGCTCCGGATGAACAACGTGACGGACGAGCTGTACGCGGACCGGGCGGACTTCGCGTTCGGGGACTACCGGTACTTTCCGGGACGCGACCGCGAGCTCTTCTTCGAGATCGCCTGGCAATCCCCGTAGGAGCGCGTTCACGCGCGAGTACGGTGGTGCATCCCGAGGCGGGGCCGGGAAGTCCCTCCCGCGAGAGACTCGCGGACTCGATTCTCGCGGG
>JBEBHH010000041.1:0-25112 GCA_040080965.1 Gammaproteobacteria bacterium
GTGGTAGCCCCGCCGCCTCCGCCTCCGCCGCCCCCGGCCGACAGCGATGGTGATGGCGTGCTCGACGGCGCCGATGCCTGTCCCGGCACGCCGGCCGGCGCCAGGGTCAACGCCAGGGGCTGCGAAGAGCAGCTCGTCCTCCAGGGCGTCACGTTCGAGAACAACTCGGCGAAGCTCACCCCAAATTCCACGCTGACCCTCGACTCGGTCGCGGAGATCATCAAGCAGCGCCCGACCTTCAAGATCGAGGTTCGCGGCCATACGGACAGCAGCGGGCCCGACGAGTACAACCTGAATCTCTCGCAGCAGCGCGCTGACGCGGTGATGGAGTACCTGGTCAGCCGTGGTGTCTCCGCCGACAAGCTGTCGGCGACGGGCTTCGGCGAGAGCGAGCCGGTGGCGCCGAACGACACGGCCGAAGGTCGCGCGCAGAACCGCCGCGTGGCGCTGGAATTCACTGAGAGCAACTGAGCCCGACGGCGCGTGCCCGGGCCGGCTTTCCAATGATCGAACCGAGGGGATAGTTTTCGTGAAAAGAAGCATATTGGCATTGTTCTCACTGGCGCTGATCGCGCTGTCGGGCGCAGTCAACAGCGCTCCAATCAATGTGACGCTGGTGAAGCACAACCAGGTGAGCACCAGCACCGTGAGCACGCTGGTCTGGAAGACCTGCGACCCGCCCGTGGCGCCGGCAACGTATGCAGCCCCCTGCATCAATCCGGCCAATGCGTGGGTAGTTGCCAACAGCATCCTCGGCTCCAATGCCACCTGGACGTGGGACCCGGTCACCCAGGTCCTTAGCTCGACGGGCCTTTACTGGGCCACCTCGCACATCGGCAGCAATCCGTCGGCCTTTTCCGTGATCAGCGACCGGGCCGAGAACCTCTCGATCGACATTCCCAATGAGCTGACGTCCGCCACGAAATATGACTGCGTCGAAGGCAACTTCCTCAGCGGAGTGAATGCCAACGGGTGCGGCAGCTATGACCTTGGCCTCAACGCCATCGACAACAGCTCGATCCTCTACAACGTGGTCAGCATCGACACCACGCCCAATCCCGATCCCTACTGCGTCGTGGTCACGCTGGGCGGCGACGACGTGGACACGGGCAATGGCCGCGGCGTCCGGGACACCTTCGGCCTGACTTTCGGCTGCGATGACACCGACGGCGCCTTCAATCTCTACACCGTCCTCATCGACGACGTGCTCGCCGGCGGCCAGCTGCAGATTTCAAACGGCACCCCGATCAGCTGCCCGCCGCCAGCGGCAACCAACTGCGCCGCCGGCGCCAACTGGATGACCTTCGCTGCCGCCCCGACTGCCGTCGATGACGGCCCGTTCAACGCGGACCTGGCGGGGACGACGCCCATCGCCGTGATGGCGAATGACATCGCCTATACGGACAACGTGACCGTCACGGTCACGACACAGCCAACCCAGGGCACGGCCGTGGTGACCGGGTCGCCTGGACCCCAGGCCGGCATCAGCATCGGCTATACCGCGAACCCCGCGGCGACGGGAACTGACAGCTTCGTGTATACGGCCGTCGACGCCGATGGCATTACCAGCGACACGGCGACGGTGAACATCACCATCCTGCAGTTCGGCGCGAACGCCGACGCCGCCACCACGACGCGCAACGCGCCGGTGTCCATCAATGTCGGCGCCAACGATGTGGGCTTCACCAATCCGGTGACCGTCACCATCACGGGCGCGCCGAACCAGGGCGGCACGGCGACACCGTCGGCGCCGGGCACGGCTGCCAGCCAGACCATCAGCTACGCCCCCGCTGCGACGGCGCCGGGCGCTGCGACCTACACGGAGACGTTCACCTACGAGATCACTGATGGCAGCGTGACGGACTCGGCCATCGTGACGGTTACCGTGAACAACGCCACGCCGGTGGCGGGCGATGCCGCGGTGACGATCTCGACAGCGGGCGTTGCGCCCGGCGCAACCACCACCAGTGCGTTCAATGCCGGGACCTTTGCGGGCAACAACCTCGGCAACCAGCCGAGCGTGGTCTCCGCAACCAGTGGCACCAGCGGCACGACCAGCGTCGCGGGCAACGTGGTGACCTACACCCCCGCCGCCAACTTCTTCGCCGGTACCGATACCTACACCTACACGATCACGGATGCCGACACGGGCACGCCGGAGGCCGACACGGGCACGGTGACCGTGACGATCACCGACGTGGCGCCGGCGCTCGGTGACGGGTCCGTCACCACGACGTCGGGCATTGCTGCCGCGCCATTCGCCCTCGCCATCACCCTCGGCAACGGGTCGTCGGCCCAGAACGTCCGGGCCGTGACGACGCCGGCGGCGAATGGCACCTGCGCCCTGTCGCCGGCCGGCACCACCGTGACGTACACGCCCAATGCCGCCTACAGCGGCGGTGACAGCTGCACCGTGACCATTACGGATGGAGACGGTGACACCGACACGGGGACGCTTTCCATCACGGTGAACGCCGCCGGTGGCGGCGGTGGCGGCGGTGGTGGCCCGCAGCTCCCGCCGTCCAGTGGCGCGCTGGACCTCTGGAGCCTGTCGCTCCTGACGCTCCTGGCGGGCTTCGTGTGGCTGCGCCGCGGCCGCCGGGCGCTGGTGCCGGGCTGAGACAGGCCGCCATCGGGCCGCAAAGGTCGAAACACTGCCCGCGACCCGCGTCGCGGGCATTTTCTTAGAGATGCTTGGGGGAATATCGGCATGACTACTGACAAGAACGGCGTCCCGCAGATTTCGGGCAGGGCGCTGGTGCTACTGGCCGCTCTGGTGGCTGGCTCCGGAATTCCGGTCGCCGTGCAGGCGCAGGAAGATGACGAGGGTTCAGTCCAGGGACTCCAGGAAGTCGTCGTCACGACCCGCCGGCGCGAGGAAAACCTGAAGGACGTGCCCCTGCCGATCACCGCGTTCAGCTCCGAGACGATCGAGAAACAGGGCATCAGCAACCTGGGCGACGTGGCCAACCTGACCCCCGGCCTGTCGTTCTTCAATGCCCTCGGTGAGAACCTGCCCGTCCCCGTCATCCGGGGCATCGTGCCCCAGGACATCTTCGGCGTGAACGCGGCGGCGATCTTCGTCGACGGCGTTTACCTTGCCGGCCGCGAGGGCCTGAACGCCGCCCAGCTCGACCTGGACCGCATCGAGGTCGTGAAAGGCCCGCAGAGCGCCATGTACGGCCGCAATGCCTTCAGCGGCGCCATCAACTTCATCAGCAAGAGGCCCACGGAGGAATTCGAGTCCGTCCTCACGGGCGAATACGGCAACCGCGGCAAGCAGCGCCTCATGGGCGTGGTCAGCGGGCCGATCCTCGGCGAAAGCCTGCTGGGCCGGGTCGCCGCCCAGTACGACGAGTGGGACGGTTCCTACGACAACACCGAGCCGGGCGGCGGGGACATCGGGGGCTACCGCTATCGCAGCCTCAAGGGCAGCCTCCTGTGGACGCCCGCGGAGACCGTTGAGGTCTATACGGGGCTCTATTACTCCAACGACCGCATCGACGAATCCGCCACCGCGGCCCTCCCGACCAATTGCGAGGACCAGGTAGAGACGACGCCGGCCCATGCCGCCGAGGAGCCCTATCCGCGGCTGCAGAATTACTGCGGCGAGATCCCGAGCCTGGAGAACCTGCCGGACGCCCTCGATCCCCTCACCCTGCTGGCCATGCCGGGCTCGATAACCAGCGACTCCATGCCCAAGGTCGCCCAGGCTACGGGCGAAGAGCGCGAACTCACGCGCGGCAACCTCAACGTCGACTGGGACGTCGGCTTCGGCTCCGTCGCCTTCCTGACCGGCTACTCGCGCACCGAGCAGAGTTCCGTGTCCGACTTCAGCCGGAGCGCGGGCAACGGCCTGCCGTTCCTGTACTGCGAGAACGCCCAGACGGCCTTCGCCCCCGCCAACTGCCCGACACCCCTCGTGTTCGAGCGCACCGCCGTGGGCTTCGTGGACCGGGAGCTGGGCTCCACGGTCGAGGAAGTCAGCCAGGAGATCCGCTTCGAGAGCCCGGAGGACGAGCGTTTGCGGCTCACCGCGGGCGCCTACTACTTCAACGTGGACCAGAAGAACTTTCCGGGCGGGCTCATCGCCACGCGCGGCCTGCCGGCGCCGATCGATACCATCGGCCTCGGCGCCGTGCCCGGCGGCACGAAGCTGGCCATCGGCTCCTACATCTTTGGCCCGTCCTTCGCGGCTGACGGGACCATCGACCCCCTGGAACGCGTCATCAGCGAGGGAACGACCGAGTCCTGGTCCCTGTTCGGGGCCGTGGACTACAACCTGACCGATGCCTGGAAGGCCCGCGGCGAGATCCGCCTTGCCAAGGAACGCCAGGAGAGCACGAGCTACACGTACAACAACCTGTGCGCGAATCCGCTCTACTATCAGGTCAACCCGAATGTGGTGCCCGTCGACCGGAACGATCCCAACGTCACCGCCGCCGTCTACAACAACTACATCGTCACCTCCAATCCCTACAACCCTGCGCAGAACTACCCCTACGGCCAGACGCCCTCGGGTGATTGCGGCAACGGCTACTGGGACCTGAACAATCCGGACCAGGGCTTCGACCTGGCCAAGGATGAGGACGGCTACTACATACCCGGCAGTCGCCAGGCCGGCAGGGACGCCGAAACCGGCTCGGCGCGCTTCGAGACGGTCACGGGGCGCCTCAGCCTCGACTACCAGTTCGAAAGCGGCTGGATGGCCTACGGCTCCGTGGCCTGGGGCCAGAAGCCCGGCGGCCTGCAGGTGATCTCGGCCGACATCATCACTCCCACCGGCACTGCCACCGAGGAGTTCACGAACACCTTCGATCCGGAAAAGATCACGGCCTACGAGCTGGGCATCAAGGGCCTGATTGCCGACGGCAGGATCGGCCTGGACCTCGCGATGTTCTACAACGACTGGACCGACATCGTGCTGCGCCAGCTGACGGAGACCTCGCCGGGCAGCGGCGCGGCATTCGTCCAGCCCGTGTCGCTGAACATCAACGCGGGCGATGCCGACGTCTGGGGCTGGGAGATGACGACGGATTTCCAGTTCACGGAAAACCTGACCGGCCGCGTGACCGCTTCCTGGGTGGACTCCGTGCTCAGCAACGCGCGCCAGGCCACCTACAGCCTGTTCCCGAGTTTCTATACCAAGGACCCGACCTGCACGCCGGCGGCGATCGGAGCCATCGTCGGCTCGGATGATGCCAACACGGCCGACCTCCAGGAGCTGAAGGGGCTGCAGTGCCAGGCGATTTCCGGCGACGTTTCCGGCAGCACGGCCCTGCGCCAGCCGGAATGGACCGCCAGTGCCACGCTGGAATACGAGCACCCGCTGCCCGGCAACTGGAGCAACTGGGACTGGTACATGAACGGCCTTGGGAGCTACACCGGCAAGATCTACGTGGGCAACGACAACCAGTCCTGGCTGCCGGAGCACACCTACGTGAATGCGCGGATGGGCGTCAGGTCGGAGCGCTACACGGTGGAACTCTGGGTGGACAACCTGTTCGACAACGACGATCCCACCGCGGCGTTCCGGGACATCTACTGGACCAACACCAGCGACGTCACCGCGTCGCAGCCACCGACCCATTCCAACTTCGACGACTTCCCGCCGTTGCGCTACTCGGTCAGCTACCCGAGCCTGCGCACGTTCGGCGTGCTGGCGCGGATGAGGTTTGGAGCGGCAGTGAAATAACGGTGGTGGGGTTCATGCCGCAAGGCGTTCTAAGGACCCCGCCAAGCACTACGATGGAAGTCACTGAATCACAAGATTATTTACAGAATCGCCCGTGGGAATTAGCGCCAGGAATTTTCTCTCATTATGTTCATTCCGGGTATATTCTTATTTCCTATCCTGATATAAATCTTTCGTAATGAAGAAGTGGTCAGAGACGAACCTGGTCTAAACCAGGGCCCTGACGCCGCCGACGAATAACTAATTTTTAGAAACCAACAAAGTGGGGACCAAATGAAGCAACTAACAGCCAAGACACTGCTCGCCGTCAGCGTACTGACGGTTTCGGGCGTGGCATCAGCGACGACGGTCTACCTGAACCAGAGCGGTCTGCGCTCGGCCGGTGGTACTGCTTACAACATGATTTACGGCGGTCAGGACGGCGGACCCGCCTCCACGGCCACCTGGGACTGGGATGCCGGCACCGGTGTCCTGACCATGACGAGCGGCTTCCTGCAGCAGGCCCAGCGGATCGGCAGCGTACCCGGCCCGAGCACCTCGCTGATTCTCTCCGACCTGGTCACGGGCCTCGTGATTGATACCGTCAACGGTACGACGTCCGCCACGACCTATAACTGCATCGAGGGTGGCTTCGGTGCTGGCACCGGCGCCTCCAGCTGCGGCGGCTATGCCCTCGGCGTCAACAATATCAACGAGAGCTCGATCGCCTACAACGTCGGCGGCAGTGCCGACTGCACGGCGATCACTGCAGGCGGTGACGACCCCGTCAATCCGTTGACTGTCTACCGGGGTCTGCAGAGCGCTGCCGGTGGTCCTGGCTGCGGCGACCACACGGGTCGTGGCGCCCTGGACATGGTCCTCATGGTTCAGGACAACGTCGGTATCGGCGGCACGCTGATCCTGGCCAACTGGAACAGCGATCTGGCTTTCAACCAGGCCTGCGTCCAGACCGCGCCGGGCGCTCCCGGCATGGCCAATTGCAACCGCGCTCACTGGCTGATCTTCTCCACCAACCCGGTGCCGGTGCCTGCGGCCGTCTGGCTGTTCGGTTCGGCGGTTGGCCTCCTCGGTGTGGCCCGTCGCCGCCGCGCCGCCTGATACTGGAATATTGGGAAGGCCCCGCCAGCAATGGCGGGGCCTGACCACCAGGCCCTGACAAACTGACAAGGGCCAGGACGACCAGAGTGACGTGCGTGGGGGGAAAGAGCGGGACACCCGCCTTTCCAACGAGATAGAAAGACAATGATTCCTTCTTGGGGGTTATCAGTGAACAAGAGACTCTTCGCCGGTCTGGCCGCATCGCTGCTGATGCTGGCGTCCGGGATCGCAAGCGCCGCGCCCTATAACCTCGTCGGCTGGTATCAGCGGAGTGGCGGCGGCAACCTCAGCGCCCTGGCCTTCAAGGCAGGCGCTGCCCAGGGCTGCCCGGGTCCCACCTACACCCAGCCCTGCTTTGCTCCGGCCCAGCCCTGGACGGTCACCAATAATGTCATCGCTCAGGTCAGCGCCGGTGCGCCGACCTGGGACTGGAACACCGGCACCCAGACCCTGACGTCCACCGGGCTGTTCTGGGCCGCGTCGTTCATCGGCAGCAATCCCAGCCAGTCGACGGTCATCAGCGACAAGGTCACCAACCTGGTGATTGCTGTCACCGCGCCTGGCGTCGGCACGGTTAACGCCGGGACCTACGAGTGCGTCGAGGGAACGTTCCTCGCCACCGTGTTCGCCAATGGCTGCAAGAACACGCACCTCGGCGTCAACCTGGCCGACAACACCAACACCGTCTGGAACGCCGGCGGCAACCCCAAGTGCGTGACCCAGACCATGACGATCGACGACTGGAGCCTGCTCGACGGCACCGGCCCGTCTGACACGCCCCCCGGCCCGTACACGCCCGGCACGCCGGAACCCCGCGGCCTGACCATCCAGGCCGCCAACCAGGCGGGTCCTGGTTGCGCCCAGGCGTCCGGTGCCTACGACATGTTCCACGTGGTCATCGATGACGGCACGTACCTGATCGTGTCGGAAAGCGCGTTTCTCGGCACCTGCTACATCCACGGCGTCCTGCAGGAGAGCGGCTGCACGTCGCCTGGCAGCACCAGCTTCCTCATGCTGGCGGCGGTCGGTGCTCCGGACTCGGACAGCGACGGCAACTATGACGGCTTCGACAATTGCCCTGCCAACTCCAACCCCGGCCAGCAGGACCTCGATGCCGACGGCATCGGCGACATCTGCGACCCCGATACGGATGGCGACGGCTTTGCCAATGGCTCCGACAACTGCCCGGTGACCTCCAACGCCAGCCAGGTGGATGCGGATACCGACGGCCGTGGCGACCCCTGCGACAACTGCCGCCTGACGTCCAACACGGCAGCCGGCACGGTGCCGAACTCGGCGCCGGTGGTGAACAAGTCCCAGCTGGACAGCGACAGCGACGGATACGGCAACGCCTGCGACGCCGACGTGAACAACAGCGGCGGCACGACGGCGTCCGATTACGCCATCCTTCGCTCGGTGATCGGCAAGATCTACAGCTTCAGTGCAAATGCAGCAAAGTCGGACATCAATGCCAGCGGCTCGGTAACGGCAGCTGACTACGCGATCCTGCGGTCGCGGATTGGCACGCCGCCGGGGCCCTCGGGCCTGGCCTGTGCCGGTACGGCACCGTGCCTGTCGCCTTAAGTTAAATAGCGTCTAGCCAAGAAACATGTGAACGGCTACTGTCACTCCTAATAGAAGTACAACGATCAGAACAACGAAAGTGTGGGGATTCATGAATAAGCGATTTTCCAAGTCTCTTCTCGGTGCGGTTGCCCTGCTCGGCTCCTCGCTGAGCTACGGCGCCACGGTCACGCTGACGGTCCAGGAAAACAGCGGTATCGCCAACGACGGCCTGGTGAACGTGGGCGACTCGTTCTCCATCCTCGTCAGCGGCTCCGGCTTCCCGGAAACGGCTGGCGCGACGCTGCTGCTGAACTTCAACAGCCTCGTGGCCTCGGTCAAGACGCCGACCATCACCAACGGCATCGTGCTGGCCGGTGGTTCGCCGTTCACGGGTGGCGTCATTGCCAACAACCCGCATCTGTCCGGTGATCAGTTCACGTTCCTGGCCGGCAACCCGCCGGCGGCGCTGCCCCAGGGCAGCTTCAACGCGGTCCTGATCAACTTCAACGCGCTTGCGCTGGGCTTTGCCAACGTCACGCTGACCGACGATGGCCTGGACAACGTGTGGACCGACGCCAACACCTTCGAGCCGATCCCGGTCACCTACAACTACGCCAACGCGTCAGTGCAGGTGATCCCGGTCCCGGCCGCTGCCTGGCTCTTCGTGAGCGCCATCGGTGGTCTGGCCGCCCTCAAGCGCCGGCAGGGCTAAGGAAAAGGATTCAGGGAGAAAAACCATGAAAAAGCTCGGTTACCTTGTTGGCGCCCTGGCGCTGCTGGGATCCTCCGCCGGGATCGCGGCGACGGTCACCCTGACGGCAACCTGCGCACAAAGCGCAAGCTGCTCCCAGGTGCAGGTCGGGCAGTCCTTCTCCATCCAGATGGATGGGGCGGGCTTCCCCGACACGGCCGGCGCAACGCTGCTCGTGAACTTCAATGGCACGGTGGCCAGCATCAAGACGCCGACCATCACCAATGGCATCGTCCTGGCGCCGGCGTCACCGTTCACCGGTGGCGTCATTGCCAGCGATCCCGCCCTCGCGGGGAGCCAGTTCACGTTCCTGGCCGGCAACCCACCCGCGGCGCTGCCTTCCGGCAGCTTCAGCTCGGTGGTGTTCAACTTCACGGCGCTCGCAGCCGGTGCCCTTAACTTCAGCATCGGCGACGACGGCCTGGACAACGTCTGGACCGACGCGAACACGTTCGAGCCAATCCCCGTCACCTACAATTACACCAACTCCGGTGTGACTGTTCAGGGTGCCGTGGTGCCGCTGCCCGCCAGCGTCTGGCTCCTCGGGACCGCCCTCGGCCTCGTGGGTATCCGGGCCAAGGCGAAGCGCCGCAGCGCCTAAGACTGGACCAACCCAACACTTTCGGCATACTTTCGGGCCGATTCTTTTTGGGGGCGCCACCACCGCATTCATGACTCAGGATCGCTACAGGCAGCGGGCTCGCACAGCAGGCCGCACCAGCAGCCCCGTGGGGGTCCGGCGGTTCATACCCTGGGTCGCCCTGCCTGTCGCTCTCGCGGCCGCCTACCTGCTGTGGCGTGACGATTCGCCGGTGCCGGGGCAGGCGGGCAACGGCGGAGTTGCAGCCAAACCGGCCTTGTCAGCGCCGCCCTCCGACCCGGCCCAGGTAGCAGGCCAGGCCGGTGATCCGGAGAGCACCTTCGTCACGGCAGTCCTCGCCGACACCCAGGTTGCCTGGCAAGCCCTGCTTGCGGAGACCGGTTCAACCTATGCGCCACCGGTACTCGAGTTGTTCAGCAGCACAGTGGGCCGGGCCTGTGGCTTCGCCGACGTCGCCATGGGTCCGTTCTATTGCCCGGCCGAGCGCAAGATCTACCTGGACCTGGATTTCATCGGCGCACTGCGCAAGCGCGTTCCGGGCTCCGGCGACTACGCGGTCGCCTACGTCGTCGCCCACGAGGTAGGCCACCACGTGCAGGCGCTGCTGGGCACCGCCGAACTGGCGCGCCAGCTGCTGGACACCTCAAACGAGGAGGAATCGGGGACGATCGCCCTCATCGTGGAACTGCAGGCGGATTGCTATGCCGGCATGTGGGTGCAGCATGCCGGTGGTATCCGGGACCGACTCGGGGGGGCTGATGTCGATGAAGCCCTCTTCGCGACCACCACACTCGGCGGCGAGTTGCTGAGGACGAAGGCGCCGGGCGCTGCGCTGCCAGACCCGTTCAACCACGGCAGCGCCGAGCAGCGCGCGAGCTGGTTCCGGACAGGGCTGAAAGCCACCAGCATCCAGGACTGCGAGACGTTCGCCGCGCCGGAGCTCTGATCCGGTCGCGCCTAGGGCCGCGGCCGCGCGCTCCACTTGCGCCAGGCTTCCTTCTGCACGTCATCCATTCCCGGGCGCGTGCCGTCGATCCAGACCTGCTCCACGCTGGTGGCAGGTTCCAGCAGGTCGCCGTCCGTCAGCACCAGGCTCGCGCTCTTGCCGGGCGCGATGGATCCCAGCACACCGTCGAGTCCCAGGATCCTGGCGGGGTAGAGCGTGATCGAGCGATACGCCGCCTCGCGGTCCAGGCCGTGGGCCGCGGCGATCCCGGCAAACAGCGTGATGTGCCGGGCATTCGACGAGCCACCGGCGCGTGTGCCGCTGGCGATGGCGAACAGCACGCCGGCGGCCTCGAGCTTCGCGGGCAGCGCATTGAGGGTGTCGTAGGGGTCGTCAGGGCGCGGGGGTTCACCGACGATGTTCGTGAGCACGACCGGCACCTTGTGGGCTGCCAGAAGGTCGGCCACCAGGTAGGCGTCCCGGCCGTCGGTGATCACGAGGCGCAACCCGCGCTTCGCTGCCCAGCCCACGACGGCCTCGATGGCGTTCTTCTCCCGCGCGGTCGCCCACAGGGGCCGTTCGCCCCGGATCACGGGCTGCAGCGCATCGAGCTGTGGGTCGAAGTCCCACTTCCGGCCCTTCTCCTCTGCCACCTTCTTTGCGCGGCCATAGGCTTCGGCGTCGTCCATCAGCCTGTCGAGGGTCTTGACCCGGTCTTCCGCCTCCTTCTTGCGCTCGGCAAGGCTCTTGGGCGGGCCCATGAAGATCTGGTACTGGGGAGGCGGCGGCTCCGGCCAGCGGATCGCAAGGGAGTGCTGGCGCACCGCGCTCATCTCCTCCCAGGTCCAGCCCTCGGTGCGCAGCAGGGTGGTGGTGCCGGCCACCAGCCCGCCGCCGGGCACGACCAGCGCGTGGCTGATACCGCCGGACCGGGCCACGGCGAAGTGCGTGCTGGCCGCATTCACCGCCTGGGAAACGTCAGCGTCCGCGTTGGTCTCGCCGGTCTCGGCGACGTCCACGGTTCCCGGCACGCTGTCGATCTCACTGATGCCGAGGACGGTGTTCGTGTGGATCAGGCTGGGCCACAGGTGCTTGCCCCGGGCGTCGACACGCTCCGCCGAGGCGGGCACGGGCGTGGCCGGGCCGCCGACAGCGGTGATGCGCCCGCCCTCGAATACCACGACGCCATCGGCGATGGCCGGTCCCTCCAGCGTGTGAACCGTGGCGCCGGTAATGGCCACCGGCGGCCCCGGCGGGAGCGGGGCAAAGCGGTAGTTGAAGGCAGGTGCTGGCGGATTCAGAGCCGGGGGATTCCCTGCTGCGGGCGCCGCCGCCCCAGCGGGTGTGACGGCAGCAGCCTTCGTGCCGTCGCCGCGGATCTCGGTGGCGAGGCGCGCGCGGGCCTCGTCCACCAGTGCGCGGTGGGCCTGGTCTGCCTCCCGGCTGAAGCGCAGCTGGCCGTCGACGAAGGTCAGGTCGGCGCGGCTGTAGACGCTGAGTGGATCGCCGCTCCAGACCACGACATCGGCATCCTTCCCCGGTGCCAGCGAGCCGACCCACTGGTCGATCTTCAGCTGGCGGGCCGGGTTGATCGTCACCATGGCCAGCGCCTGCTCGGGGCTCAAGCCCCCGTAGTGGATGACCTTGGCGGCCTCCAGGTTGAGCCGGCGGGCCAGGTTGGCATCGTCCGAGTTCAGGCTGGTGAGCACGCCGCGCTGGGTGAGGATGGCCGCATTGTAGGGAATGGCGGCGAACGCCTCGGACTTGAAGCTCCACCAGTCGGAAAACGTGGAGGCGTTGGCGCCATGGGCCGCCAGCTCGTCGGCGACCCGGTAGCCCTCGAGCACGTGCTGGAAGGTGTTCACGCGGAACCCCAGCTCCTCGGAGAGGCGCATCAGCATCAGGATCTCGTCGGCCCGGTAGCTGTGGGCGTGGATCGCGCGCTTGCCCTCCAGGATCTCCGCCAGCGGCTCGAGCCGCAGGTCCCGCCGCGGCGGCGCCACGCGGGACTGGGCGCTCTTCGACAGCGCGCGGTAGCGTTGCCATTCCTTCTGGTAAGCCGCTGCTTCCTCGAAGCTGGACCGGAGCAGGGCGGGAATTCCCATGCGGGTGGACGGGTAGCGCAGTTTGGCGCCCGGCATGGCCTTGAACGCCGCCTGCGTCGGGTTCTCGCCGAGGGCGAACTTGAT
The DNA here is from genome assembly GCA_040080965.1 of Gammaproteobacteria bacterium. Lineage (GTDB taxonomy): Bacteria > Pseudomonadota > Gammaproteobacteria > Steroidobacterales > SHZI01. The sequence continues at coordinate 12,847 of JBEBHH010000041.1, forward strand.
GGTCGGGGGCGCGCCCTCGAAGACCAGGTCGTCCGGGCGTGCCACGCCCCAGCGGTACTTGATGATCGCGTTCTGCCCGCCGATGGTATTGCCGGACCCGTGCAGGACATGGGCGACAGTGACGCCGCCGGCGAGCTGCTGGTAAATCTGGGGCGAGCGGGCGTCGAGCACATCCCGCACCCGCACTTCGGAACTGATGCTGTTCACGCCCTCGTTGAGGTCGAGCTGCTCCGTGGCGCTGTGGCTGTGGGCGTCCACGATGCCCGGCGTCACGTGGCGGCCGGTGCCGTCGATCACCAGCGCGCCGGCGCCCGCGCGCAGGCCGGGGCCGACCGCGACCACCTTGCCCCTGTCGATGAGCACGTCGGCCCTGGTGGCGATGCCGGACTCCGTCATGGTCCAGACCGTGGCGTTGCGAATCAGGACCTGCCCGGGCGTCGGTTCCGGCGCGGGGTAGGGCTGGACGGCCAGGGCGTCCGCCAGCTCCATGGCGGCCGGGGCCGGGCCCGACATGGCCAGCAGGAATCCTGCCAGCGCGGCGGCGGGCGCCGGTCCCAACTTCCAGCCTGTCATGGTTTTGCACCCTCGGGTCCCGAGACCCGTTCGCCCTGGACCTTCATGGTCGCCGAGCCGCGCTCCGACGTCATGGTGGTTTCGCCGGAGAGCCGCTCCCCGGCAACGATCACGGTGATCTTCATCTCGCCGCCCTGGCCGCTGGTGACCACGGTCAACGCGTCGCCCTTGAGGTCGACGCTGCTGAAATCACGCTTGCCTGCGCGCGGGCTCTCGCTGAACCCGGCGTACCGGCCCTTGCCGCCCTCGTCCCGGGACCCGGAAATTGTCCAGGTGGATTCGGAGGCCCGGCCCATCACTTCCATGCTGACCTTCCACACGCCGCGGGGATCGACGACGGCGTTGGGGTCGCCCACAGCCTTCTCGGCCTCGATTTCCTCGTGATAGCCCGCCACGAAGATGTGCCGGAACACGGGCGACTCCGCGAACAGGTCACCCGACACGACCAGCAGGTTCGCCTGCTTGCCGGGCTCCAGGCTGCCCATGCTGCCGGAGAGTCCCAGGAGCGCCGCCGGGGTGGTGGTGACGGCGGCGAGGGCCTTGTCGGGCGACAGGCCGGCCTTGACGATCGCCGCCAGGTTTTCCTGGAAGCGCCGCGGGTTCTTCATGCCGGCGGTGACGAACGCCAGCTGGACGCCGGCGGCGTCCAGGGCCGCGGGCAGGCGGGTCGCCCGCAGCGACTGCTGCATCTGTACCAGCGAGGTCTCGATGGCCTCGTCGGCATCCTTGAGTTCGGGTTTCTCGGGGGTCTCCAGCGGCAGGAGCACGGGCATGCCGGCCGCGAGCAGGTCTGCCTCCCGGTCGCCGAGGCCCCGCGCGACGGTCAGGCCCTTCAGCCCGAACTCACCAGCCAGCGTGCGGAACCGGCCCGGGTCGAGGGCGTTGATGGAGACGAATACGGGCAGCCGCTCGCCAGCCAGCACGGCCTGGAGCGGCGCGTCGGAGGAGCGGTATTCCGGCGGCGCCATGCCGGCGGGGTTGGCGGCGTAGCGCCTGCTCCACTCGCCCTGGCGCTCCGCGTCGAGGAGGACCTGGCGCACCGCCGCCATCGCGCCAAACTTGGACGAAGGGTACTGCCGCGCCATGAAACTGGAGGACTCGAGCGCAATCACCTGCGCGAGCTGCGGACGGGCAACCAGTCCGGATGCCGGCGCGGAGCGCAGCATGAGGAGCGCGGACTCACCGCGAAAGACGCCCTTGTCGGGCAGCACCTGGGCCGCGGCGAAGCCCATCTCACGGTGGCGCGCGACGCTGGCGTGGGTGGGGTCCACCCGGTCGATGACCCGGTCCTCGGGATGGACCGACTTGAGTTCGTGCCGGGAACCGACGGGCTTCGCGTCGCCGCCGTTCCGTTCGGCCGCCTGCCCCTGGGGCGCCTCGGTGTCGAGCCCCACGGCCGAGGCCGCGTCGATGAAGGCCGGATAGACGGTCCAGCCGGGCTCCGCGACGATGACCGTGGCGTCAGGGGGCACTGCGACTTTCGGCCCCACCGCCTCCACCAGACCGTCACGCAGCACGATGGTGCCGCTCTCGATCACCTTGCCGGGCGCGGTGACGATGCGCGCGCCGGTGATGGCATGGATGCGCGGGGCGTCCCCTAGCGCCGTCGCCGCCGCCCCGAGGAACAGGGCGGCGGCGACTACTGCAGCGTGGAGGGCGCTGCTTGTGCGGATCCGGGACCGGCTCACGGCACCTGGTTCTTCGGCGGCGTGATGCCAGGCACGCCCTTGAAGTTGGCCGGCCCCAGGTTGAGGGAGGAGACATCCATCACGTGGGTGTAGAGGTTCGACATGAAGCCGCCGCCGGTGCTGCGCGCGAAGAGCATCTTCGTGCCGTCCGGTGACATGGAGGGGAAGCCGTCGAAGCCGTCATTGAAGGTCAGGCGCTTCGGCTCGCCACCGGCCAGGTCGCCCAGGAACACTTCCCAGTTGTTGTTCTCGACGATGCGCACGAAGACGTAGTGCCGGCCGTCCGGGGCGGGGTACGGGGCCCAGTTCATGGCCCGGTCGAAGGTGCGGACGGTGTGGTCCTTGCGGTCGTGCTTGATCGTGAAGACCGTCATCGGCGTGGGCTTGATCTTGCCGTACTCGCTGCGCTTCCAGGCCCGGTACAGGATCGTCTCGTTGTCCGGCAGGTAGAAGGGGGCGCCTTCCTGCCAGTCGTCGGTGAAGGTGATCTGCTGCTCGCCGGTGCCGTCCGGCCGCATCCGCCAGAGGTCCATCTTGCCGTCGATCTGCCGGCCAAAGACCAGCCACTGGCCGTTGGGCGACACGGACACTTCCGCCTCGTAGTACTTGTTGTTGGTCAGGCGTTTGATGTTCTTGCCATCCAGGTCGGAGGTGTACAGCTCACCGCCCTGGGGATAGTCGTTGGAATCCGACCAGTTGCCGATCGGCATGTCCAGGTTGTCCTTCGTCGAGGTCCAGACGAGGCGCTTGTTGTCCGGGAAGAAGTAGGAGCAGGCGTCCTGGCCCTTGTCGTTGATGCGCCGGATGTCCGTGCCCTGGTCGGTGAAGGTGTAGGTCAGCGCGCCGGTCTCCCGCCCCTCGGCATGGCGCGCGGCGGGGTCCTGGGTCTGCGCGATGATGTGCAGGTTGTCGGGGCCGTAATAGGCCTCGGCGTTCTTCGGCACGTTTGGAATCAGGCGGACAGGCAGCTCGGGGCCCCCGGCTGCCGCGAGCGAGGTGCCCACGGTCACGACGAGGCAGGCGGCGACGCTGGCTGAAAACTGCTTGGGCTTCATCTTGGCAAACTCCACATCGGTTGGTTCTGGCTACTGGAAGGTGGCCGGGTAAGAAAACGGTTCGGTCATCTGGCCGTCGCGCTTGGCGACGCGGCCGCTCTTCATCACGAAATCGATCTGCCGCATCACGGCGATGCTGTCGAGGGGATTGCCCTTCACCGCGACGAGGTCGGCAAGCTTGCCGGCCTCGAGGGTGCCTGCCTCCGCGGCAATGCCAAAGAGGTCCGCAGTCACCACCGTGGCCGAGCGGATGGCGTCCATCGGCTTCATGCCGAAGCCGACCATCAGGTCGAACTCCTTGGCGTTGTCGCCGTGGGCGAATGTGCCCGCGTCCGTGCCGAAGGCGATCTTCACGCCGGCGGCGTAGGCCCGCTCGAAGGCCTTGTACTCGTTGCGGAGCTTCACGGAGGGCGGGTCGGGGATGCGGAAGATGGGCGGCGGGTAGCTGGCGGAGAGCGTCGGCACCAGGAACGTGCCGGCCTTCTTCATCATCTGGATGCCCTCGTCGTCGAGCAGGAACCCGTGCTCGATGGAATCCACACCGGCCCGGACCGCGTCCTTGATGGCGACCGGCGAGTAGGCGTGGGCCGCCGCCTTGAGGCCGTGGAGATGGGCCGTGGAGACGATGGCCTCGATCTCGTCGGTGAACAGCTGCGGATCGAGGCCGGTGTTGGAGCCGAACCCGCCGGTGGATGTGAACTTGATGACGTCGGCGCCCAGCTTGTACTGGTAGCGGACCGCCTTGCGGCACTCCATCGGGCCGTCGCAGGTGCCTTCGGTGATGCGGGCGGTGTCGTCACCGGTGCTGCCCATCGGGGTCCCGTCGCCGTGGCCGCCGGTGACGGCGATGGCCGAGCCGGCAAGCAGGATGCGCGGGCCAATCATCCGTCCCGCGTTGATCGCGTTCCGGACCGCAAAGACTGCCTGGTCGTCGGAGCCCAGGTCCCGCACCGTCGTGAAGCCGGCGGCCAGGTTACGACGGGCATAGATCACCGCATTGACGGCGCCTTCGGCGGCGGTCGGCGGATTGCGGTCGCCGCGCTCCGTGCGCCGGCGCGAGAAGCTGGGTTCACTCTGGAGGTGCACGTGGGCGTCCATCAGGCCGGGCATCACGAAGCGGTCGGACAGGTCGATGACCTCGACGGTTGCGCCGGGTGCGGCGCCCGGCGCCGCCGTGATGAAGCCCTGGCTGACGGCTTCGATGCGGTCGTTCTTCACGATGACCGTCATCTGGCTTGCGGGCTTCGTGCCCGGCACCGCCAGCAGCGTGCCGGCGTGGACCAGGACGTAGCGGTCCGGCGGCGCCGGACGGCCGGGCGCGGGCTGCGCCAGGGCGACGACGGAGAAGAGGACGAGCAAGCCGCCCACTGGCAACAGATTCATCGGTGGATCCCCGTTCTTTTAGTTATGGCGGAGCGGGACGGTTTCATGGTCATGCCGGCTCCGCATATGATCATGCCACGCCAGCATAAAGCGGCGTACCCCCCGTGGCGCCTTGCCACAGGCGGCCTGTTTACCAACGAGGACATTCCACCATGCGCCCGCTCCTGACCGCATTTGCCCTCCCCGCGCTCACGGCCCTGGCCCTGCTGGCCGTCACGCCCGTGAAGGCCGCAGGCGCCGCCGGTAACGACAACGGGGCGGGCGCTCCGCCCGGGCGGCTTGGCGCCCAGGTGCGGCCCCTGGCCTACCAGCTCGACCTGCGAATCCTGCCGGACCAGGCCGAGTTTTCCGGCGTGGCCTCCATCGACGTGGAGGTCGCGGCGCCGTCCCGCAGGATCCACCTGCACGGCAACGGCCTGACAGTAACGTCCGCCACGTTCACGGCGGCCGGGGGCAGGAGCCGGGCGGCGCGCTATGCCCAGGTCGACCCCACCGGCGTCGCACAGCTCGAGTTCGACGCGCCGGTGCCCGCCGGCCGCGGCCGGCTGCGCCTCGAGTACACCGGGCCCTACGGCAAGGGCGGGGAGGGGCTGTACCGGACGGTGATCGGGGACGACGCCTACGCCTTCACCCAGTTCCAGCCCATCGATGCGCGCCGCATGTTCCCGGGCTTCGACGAGCCGGGTTTCAAGACGCCCTTCGACATTGCGGTGACGACGCGCGCGGCCAACGCCGTGGTCGGCAACACGCCCGTCACCCGGGAGCAGCCGGCAGGCGAGGGCCTGAAGCGCGTGGAGTTCGCCACCACCCTGCCGCTGCCCACCTACCTCATCGCGCTGGCGGTCGGGCCGCTGGACATCGTCGAGGGCGCGCCGGTGCCCCCGAACGGGGCCCGAAAGACGCCGCTGCCCGTCCGGGGCGTTGCGACCCGCGGCAAGGGTGCCCGGCTCCGGTTCGCGCTGGACAACACCAGCGCCATCGTCATCTACCTGGAGAACTACTTTGGCGTGCCGTTCCCCTATCCGAAGCTCGACCTCATCGCCTCGCCCGACTTCGGCGGCGGCATGGAGAACGCCGGCGCCATCATCTACGGCGATCCGCGTCTGCTTCTCGACGCCGACGCCTCCTTCGACCAGCGCCGCGGCTTCGGCGGCATTCACGCCCACGAGCTGGCCCACCAGTGGTTCGGCGACCTGGTGACGCCGAAATGGTGGGACGACATCTGGCTCAACGAGTCCTTCGCCAACTGGATGGGCTTCAAGGCCGGCAATGCCTGGGAACCGTCGCTGCGGCTCGACATCGTGCCGGCGCTGCAGACGCCGGCGGCCATGGAGCTCGACAGCCGCATCGCCGCGCGCCAGATCCGCCAGCCGGTGGACCGGAATGCCGACATCGGCAACGCCTTCGACGCCATCACCTACCTCAAGGGTGGCGCCGTGCTGGGCATGTTCGAAAGCTGGCTTGGCGAGGACGGCTTCCGCGCGGGCATCCGCACGCACATGGAGCGCTTCCCCTACGGCGTTGCCGACGTGGAGGACTTCATGGCCTCGCTGGCGAAGGGCTCGGGGCGGCCCGATGTGGTCCCCGCCTTCCGGAGTTTCATCGACCAGCCGGGCGTGCCTCTGGTCACGGCGCAGCTCGAGTGCGGGGCCGGTGGCGCGGTGCTCGCCGTGTCCCAGTCCCGCTACCTGCCGGTGGGCTCGCGGGGCGATCCGCAGCGCGCGTGGCAGCTGCCCATGTGCGTGCGCTACGGCACCGCCGGGACTACCGGCAAGGAGTGCACGCTGCTCACGGCTCCCGAGGCGCGGATTCCATTGAAGGCGGCCGGCTGCCCTGCCTGGGTCATGCCCAACGCCGATGGCGCCGGGTACTACCGGTTCGCCCTGGATTCCGCCGGCTGGCAGAACCTGGAGGCCAACTTCGACCGGCTGAACGAACTGGAAGCCCTGGCGACCGCGGACAGCCTCTCGGCCGCCTACCAGGCAAACCGGCTCTCGACGGACGCCTTTGTGTCGGTCATTGGCACCATGACGAAGTCCCGCTTTCCGCAGGTCGCCCTGGCGCCGAAGGGCGACCTGGTGCGCCTCCGCGACTATCTGGCGCCCGCCGGCGACCGTGAGGCCGTGAGCTCGCTGATGCGCGGCCTGTACCGGCCGCGGCTCGCGGCCTTTGGGTCCGACCCGGTGCGCGCGGCGCCGCCCGCCTCGGTGGACGACGCGCTATTCCGCACGAATCTCATCCGCTTCCTCGCCCTCGATGGCGAGGACCGCGAACTGGGCCGGGCGCTTGCCGACGGCGCCGGCCGCTACCTGCGGGTGGGCGAGGCCGCCGGTGGCCTGAACGACGCCGCCGTCGAGCCGGCGCTCCGGGAAACCGCGCTCCGGGCGGGCGTGCAGCAGCTCGGCATGCCCTTCGCCGAGACGCTGGTCGCCCGCATGCTGGCGTCCAGTGACATCCAGTTCCGCTCCCAGGCGGCCCTGGCCCTCGGCAGCACGGACGATGCGGCCGTGGGCGACCGGGTGCGCAAGCTCCTGCTGGACCCGCAGCTGCGCGCCCGGGAACCCACGACCATCGCCTTCGCGCTGGCGGCCCGTCCCAGCCAGCGGCGCGCGACCTTCGACTGGTTCAAGGCGAACCACGAGGCCTTCATCAGCCGCACCTCGCATTTCGGCTATCGCTGGCTGCCGCGTTTCGGCGCCGGCTTCTGCACGGTGGCGGAACGGGACGAAGTGCGGGATTTCTTCACCCCGCTGCTCACCCGGCTGGACGGCGCCGAGCGCACGCTGGCCGAGACCCTGGAGGGCATCGAGCTGTGCGCGGCGCTGGCTGACGCGAAGCGGGCCGAAGCAGACCAGCACTTCGCCGCGGGCGGGAGCCGCTGACCGTGGCCCGGGGCCTGGCACTGCTGCTGGTCCTTTCGACGCTCGCGGCGCCTTCGGCAGTCCGGGCGGCGCCGGCCGACCTGTCCGGCGAGTGGTACTTCGACGTGGTTTCCCAGAACGGCCCCGGTCGCCGGGACGTGCTGATCCGGCAGGAAGGCAGCCGCGTCATCGGCTTCATCGAAAGCGACTCGGCCAGCGGCCGCTTCGTCGGCACGGTAAACGGCGCCAGCCTGCAGTTCACGGCGGTGCTGGAATTTGGCGGGGAGCCGATGGCCGCCGAATACCGGGCGCAGGTGGCCGGCGACTCCATGGCCGGCACGATCGATTTCGGCCTGTACGGTCGCGCGACGTTCACGGGTCATCGCGGCCGGCGGCCCGCCGAAGGTGCCGGTACTTCGGTTTCGGAAAGCGGGTCACAGGTCATCGAGGGCTCGGCCCGCACCGCCGGCATCGCCGCAGCCAGCGCCGGTGACAGCTTCGGCACGCTGCGGGAAGGCGTGCTGCTGCCGGAGATGGTCGCCATCCCGGCCGGCCGGTTTCTCATGGGCAACGCGAGCCCGGTCGTGAAGCCGGAGTACGGCGCGGATTTCGCCCACCTGCACCCCGTGGATATTTCCGCTTTCCGCATGAGCCGCTTCCTGGTCACCAATGCGCAGTTCGCGGCGTTCTGCGCGGCGACGGGGCGGGAGCCCCCGCTGGCGCCCCGCGGCTGGGCCGCCTACGGGACGCGCTACCCCAATCATCCGGCGATCAACGTGAATTTCGACGACGCCAGTGCCTATGTCGCTTGGCTGGCGAAGCAGACGGGAGACGCGTACCGGCTGCCGACCGAGGCCGAGTGGGAGTACGCCGCGCGCGGCGGCCAGGAGGGCTGGAACTTCGTGTCCGGCGACCAGTGGCGGCTCGACGCCGCCAACACGGCCGTGTGGCGCATCGGCAGGCTGGTTGACCGGGACGGCTGGAAGGCCTGGTGGGACAGCACCGGCGAAGCCCTGTCGAAGTCCCGGCCCATGACGACCCGGGTTGGCAGCTTCCCGCCCAACGGCTTCGGCCTGTACGACATGGCCGGCAACGTGTGGCAGTGGACCCGGGACTGGTACCAGGCCGACTACTACCAGGTGTCCCCCGCGAAGGATCCGCCGGGCCCGGCCACGGGCGCCGAGAAAGTCCTGCGCGGTTGCTCCTGGTACAACCAGCCGGACGTCTGCTTCATCGCGACCCGCGACCGGTACGCGCCGGACCGCCGGCTGTACTACAACGGCTTCCGCGTCGCCGCTGGCAATGAAGCCCCGTAGGAGCGGCTTCAGCCGCGACCGCCTGACAGGTCGCGGCTAAAGCCGCTCCTGCGGCGTGTCGACCAGGGACAGGAATTCCTCGAACTTGCCGGTGGGACCCCGGGCGATCTCGTCCATCGGCACGACGCGCACCTGGAACGCGTAGCCCAGCGCCTGGCGGGTCTTGACCACCGCATCCTCGGTCTCTTCCAGGGTCAGTTCGCGGGCGCACACCACCCGGAGTTCCACGGCGTCGAGCGCGGTTTGCACGAACTGGGCCTGGATGATCGGTGTCACCGACCGGATGCGGCCGAGCGATACGGGCCAGTAGCGCCTGCCATCGGGCGTCCGCACCAGGTTCCGGACCCGGCCCTGGACCCGCGCGAGCACCGGCAGCCCGCGGCCGCATTTGCAGGGGCCGCCGACTTCCGCGTAGTCGCCGATTTCGTAGCGGAGCAGCGGCGTGGCCAGGTTGTGCAGCGACGTGATGACCACGCGGCCCGTCTCGCCGGGGGCGCAGGGCTGTCCGGCCTCGTCCAGGATCTCCACCAGCAGTGACTCCGACTGGACGTGCAGGGCGCCTTCTTCCCGGCAGCGGAAGGCGATGTAGCCGACCTCGTTGGCGGAGTAGAGATCGGTGCAGCGGACCTGCCATTCCGTGGCGAGGCGGGCTTGCAGCTCGGGATCGACGGGCTCCGAGATCAGCCGCACCTCCTGCAGTGATGGCGGGCGGCCGCCGCGGGCGGCGACCGCATCCATCAGTGGCGCCATGATGCTGGGGTAGGCGAGCAGGTAGCTGGGGTCGAAGCGCACCAGCCAGTCGGCAAGTTCTTCCACGGACTTGCCGATGTGCATGGCCGACGAGGGGCCGCTGCGATAGAGCAGGGCCACCGGGGCGCCCCAGCCGTTGCGCACCTGGCCGTCGGTTTCCCGCTGGTCGCGCTTCCGGAAGCGGATGACGCCCATGCGCTTCGTGAAGTCCCGTCGCCACCAGAGGTGCTCCCGGATCGTGAGGGCGTCCCAGAGCTGTCGCGTGGGCGTGGTGGTGAGGACCTCGACGGGAATGCCCGTGGAGCCGGACGTGCGGAGCACGGCGACCGGCGCGTGGCCGGGCGGGAGCGTGCGGGCGTTCAGCTTGCTGCCCAGGGCGCGCAGGTCCGGCTTGGTCAGCAGGGGCAGTTGCCGCCAGCGGTCCGCGAAGGCCGCGCGATCGCCGGCCAGGGCGTCTGCCAGGGCCCGGGCCGCGGGCCGCGCCCAGTCCGTGCCTTCGTAGTGGGGGACCTGGGTGGCGGCCCACTGGACGAGCCAGGCGAGCTGGGGCTGCTGGCCCTCCACGAGGTCGGTGGCCGGCCACCACTGGGACACCTTGAGACCGTCCTGCAGGCCGGGCAAGGTGGGCTTCGCCGGGAACGACGGCCAGCCCGGTGCGGAAGCCTTGGGTTTTTTCTGGCCGTTCATGATTTCGACGGGAAGCCTAAGGCGGGCGAGGGCGGAAAGCCAACGATGACGGGCGTGATGACAGTGCGGGAGATCGATGCGGTGGCCGCGGCCGGACTCCTGGCCGGATTCGGCCTGCGCCTGGTGCTTGTTCCGGACGGCGCCGATATTCCCGGCACGTTCTGGGGCGAGCCGGAGGCGGGCCTGTCCGGCGACCAGCTCTTCGTCCGGCCCGACACGCCGGTGCATTCGCTGCTGCACGAAGCGGCCCACTACCTGTGCATGACGCCCGTGCGGCGCGCCGGCCTGCACCGGGACGCGGGCGGCGACGTGGCGGAGGAAGACGCCGTCTGCTACCTGCAGATCCTGCTGGGCGACGGGCTGACGGGCGACGGCTGGAGCCGCGACCGGCTGTTCGCCGACATGGACGCCTGGGGCTACAGCTTCCGCCTGGGCTCGACGCGCCGCTGGTTCGACGACGATGCCGACGAGGCCCTGCACTGGCTCCGCCAGCACGGCCTGGTCCAGGCCGACGGCAACGCCATCAAACAGCTGCCAAGGAAAAACTAAACCTCCACGGCCCCGCGACCCGGTATAACCCCGAAAAGGTACCGGACACCGGTTTGGTCAGTTTGGTAGTCATGCATCTGTCGGGGAAAACGGCACTGATCACGGGCGGCGCGCGCGGCATGGGGCGCGTGGCCGCCATCGAGCTCGCGAAGTTGGGCGCCCAGGTGATCATCGTCGACTGGGAAGGGGAGGAGGGCACCCGCGTCCGGGATCACATCAACCGTCTCACCGGCCGGACCTCGGCCGACTTCATCTACTGCGACCTGTCTTCCCTCAACGAAGTGCGCGTGCTGGCGGCCGACGTGAAGGCCCGGTACCCCACCTTGCATATCCTGATGTGCAATGCCGGCATCACGGACCCCGTGCGCCGGCTCAGCGTGGATGGCTGGGAGATGCACCTGGCCACGTGCCACCTGGCCCACTTCCTCCTGGTGAACCTCCTGCTCGAACTCCTCAGGCAGAGCGCCCCCGCGCGCATCGTCGCCATCTCCTCCGACGCCCACAAGGCCGGTCCCGGGCTCGACTTCGACGACCTCAACAACGAGAAGATCTGGAAGGGCCGCGACTTCTCCAACAGCGCTTCCTTCGCCGCCTACCACCGGGCGAAGCTCTGTAACGTCTACTTCACCCTCGAACTGGCCGAGCGCCTGAAAGGCAGCGGCGTCACCATCAATGCCGTGTCACCGGGCTACTTTGTGAACACCACGATCTACCGGAACTTGAGGGGCGCATTCAAATGGGGCTCCCGGCTGGTATTCGGGCTGGGGACGCTACTGCGGCTGAACACGCCGGAAAAGGGCGCCCGCACCCATATCTACGTAGCCTCGTCGCCGGAGATCGAGGGCGTGAGCGGCAAGTACTTCGCCTACTGCAAGGAGGCGCAGGCGTCGCCGCTGGCCCGGGACGCCGCCGTCCGCCAGCGGCTGTGGGCCTGGACGGCGCAGGTGACGGGGGTCGGCGGATAGGGGAAAATCAGAAACCTGTCCTGGGAGATAAAACCATGCGACTCACACCTGCCCTGCTGTCCGGCCTGGCGCTGACGCTGATCGGCGGATTCGCCGCCGCCCAGGAGCCTGCTGCCGATGCTGCCGAGGGCGGCGCACCCCGCGCCACGTTCGATGCCGAGATCTGCAAGGTCGACGGCCTGACCGCGGCCCAGTGCGACTGCGCGTGGAAGTTCCTGTCCGGCAAGCTGTCGCCCTCCGACCTGAAGCTCGCCATGCTGCTCACCGCCTCCAGTTCCGATGACACGGAGGCGGCAAAGAAGGCTGATCAGGCCCTCGACAAGAGCAACGCCTCCGACAAGCGCCGCGATTCGCTGTCATCGGAGACCAGCGCCCTGGTGATCGAAGCCGAGGACGCCTGCGTGAAGTAGGAGCGCCTTGAGGCGCGACCGGACCCCCC
>JBEBHH010000101.1:0-1820 GCA_040080965.1 Gammaproteobacteria bacterium
TTGCCGTCCGGGCTGTACGCCACGGCGTATTTCTTCAACCACCCGATAAGACACTAAACGACAACGGAGGTGGGAATACGCTACTCCATGCCTGACCGAGCAGCAAGGGTGGATCATGCGTTTCCGCTGGCCGAAGGACACGGTATTCCGCCGTGTCGTCCTTGACGTGGAGCAACGGCGGTGCGTCCGGTGCGAGGGGGCGCTGCACATCGGCTCCCATCGGCCCCGCCGGCTCCTCTCCTTGCGAGGGCCTCTGGAGTTCTGCTGCCGCCTCAAACGCTGCGCCGATCCCGCCTGCCCCAGCCGCCCCGGCCTGCTCAACCCGGCCGCCGAACTGTCCTTCGCCCTGCCCGGCTGGCTGATCGGCTGGGACGTGTTCTGCTTCATCGGCCATCGCCGCTTCGCGCGGCACTGGTCCGTCCCCCAGATCCGCCGCGAGCTGGACGGCACCTATCGCATCAAGCTGTCCGACGACGCCATCGAACGCTACCTCCGCCGCTACCAGGCCATGCTCTCCGCGCGCCAGCGCGATCCCGGACGGCTCCGCCTGGCTTACCGGGACATCCCCGCCCTCTGGCTGACCATCGACGGCCTGCAACCGGAGAAGGGCCACGAGACCCTCTACGCCGTCCGCGAGCTCAACGCCGGGCGCGTCTGGTTCGCCGAGGCCCTTCTCTCCAGCAACGCCGACGAGGTCCGCCGCCTCCTGGCCCGCGCGCGTGGGATGGCCGAGGCGCTGGGCAAGCCCGTCCGGCTGTGGTTGTCGGACAAGCAGGACGCCTTCGTCAAGGGCATCGCCCTGGAGTTCCCCGGCGTGCCGCACCGCTACTGCTCCAACCACTTCCTGCGCGACCTGGCCAAGCCCACGCTGGAGGCCGACAGCCACGCCAAGGTGTTGATGCGCAAGAAGATACGCGGCCTGCGGGCCATCGAGCGCCAGGTGCTGGGCATCCGGACGGGCGGGGCCGAAACGCCGATGGGCCGGGTGGTGCTGGACTACTGCTGCGCGGTGCGCGGCATCCTCAACGACGGCCAGGGCGGCCCGCTCCGCCCGCCGGGGCTGCGCATGGCGGAGGCGTTGGCCGAGGTGCGTGCGTCGTTGGGGCGGGTGCTGGCGTTGGACAAGCCGGGACCGGCGCACGGGCAACTGGAGCGTCTGGCTGGCCTCGTCGATGCGGGCCTGGCCTGCTCGTGCCAGGGGCGGCTGGCGGTGCGCGAACAGGTGGAGGCGATCAAGGCGGTGGCTGCGTCGCTCGCGCCGGCCCCCGGCGGCCCGGCCCGGCGGCGGGAGGGGTTCGCGCGGCTGGCGCGGCGTCACGAGCGCTGCGGCGGGGGGTTCCATGGGCGGCTGGCGAAGGTGATGCGCGCGTGGCAGGCGGGACTGTTCGTGGCGGTGAGGGGCAAGGGCGCGGCCGACGCGCCGTGGGACAACCTGGGGCTGGAAAGGTGGTTCCGACTGCCCAAGGGCCACGAGAGGAAGATCCACGGTCGGGGCCACGCCGGGGTGCGGATCGTGCAGGAAGGGCCGACCCTGCTGCTGGCGCTGGACGCGCACGTCGGGCGCCCGGAGCCGTTCACAGCGGAGGACCTGCTGCCCTACCACGACGCCCCGGAGCCGGACGACCAAAGCCGGGCGCTCGCGCGCCGAAAGGTGATGCGCAAGGCCCGTTCCCCAAAAAACGGCCAGCCCTCCTCGCTGACATTGAACGGAGGTACCTGAGCGGGATTTAGTGTCTTATCGGGTGGTTGTTTTTCAACCTTTCCGCCAGCAGTCGTAGTTCTGGCTGCCCGGCTCCGGTCGGTTGTCCGCTCCTCTCACG
>JBEBHH010000042.1:0-25011 GCA_040080965.1 Gammaproteobacteria bacterium
CTGCTGCAGCCGGCGAGCACGAGTACGGCGGCCAGGGCCCGCAGTGAGGTCCTGGCCGCCGTCTGTGCCAACGTTTGCGCCGCCGTTCTAGAGCTTCTTGAAGATGTCGGTGACACCGGTCAGTTCGAGGATCAGCAGCACGAGGAACACGATGCCGATGACGGCGAGGAAGCTGTCGCCGCCCGCGGGCAGCGTCTGCAGCTGGTCCGCGACCTGGGCCAGCTCCGCATCGGACAGTGCCGCGGCCCGGGTGGCGGCGTTCGCCGGGTCGACGCCGAGGGCGACGAGCTGGGCCTGCACGTCGGCACGGCTCAATGCGGCGTTGATGTCCGCGAGATGCCCGGCGCGCGCTTCCGCTGACAGGTACTCCTGGGTGCCGATCACACCGGCCGACGCCGTGGACTGCAGTCCGAGGGCGAGAAAGCATGCCGCGGTGACCGCGACGGTGAATTGCCGTAAATCCATTCTGGTTTGCTCCCTGCGTGCTGAAGGTAATTCCGCCGTCAAGTATAGCCGCGGGCCGGCGCGCGGCTAGCCCGGCGGAACTTCGGGCCGGGCCGGCGCCAGTTCGGGTGCCGCCAGCCGCGTCAGTGCCCAGGCCAGGCACAGGTTCGACGACAGTACCGGCAGGTCCGTCTCCCCGTGCAGTTCCCGCAGGGCCCGCACCGTCGGCATGCCCGTGCCGCTCGCCAGGAGGCAGTCCGCGCCCGTCCGGTCGATCCGCCGGAGTGCCGCGAGGGCGTCCTCGCTGGTGAGTTCGTAGATCCGGTGCGTGTCCGTGAGTTCGGGATCGACGCGCAGGCGGGCCACGATCCGGATGCCGGCGTCCGACCAGTAGCGGTAGCCGGCGTCCGCCAGGGCGGCGGGGTACGGCGAGACCAGGGCGATCGTCCGGGCACCTATGCGTTGCAGTGCCTGGCGGATCGCTTGCGCTGCGGTGACCACGGGAAGGCCGCACTCGCTGCCTGCTTCGGCGACGAGCCGGTCCTCCAGCTCCAGTCCCGCCAGGTAGGACGAGCCGGTGCAGCCGAAGCCGAAGGCGGCAAGGTTGAGATGGCCAAAGGTGCGGATCGCCTCGGGCAGGTGCCGGATGTAGTGAGCGAGCCGTTCCTCCACGCGGGGCGCGGGATGGACCAGCCGCGTGGCGTAGACGCCGATCGACGTCGGGAGCAACGCCCGCATCTCGGGCTCGACGGTCGGGTTCGCGTGGGGCACGGCAACGCCCACCCGGGCGCGCGGGCCGTAGTCGGGCGGCGGTTGGGTCTTCCCGGTGATGGCGGTCATGGCGGTGATTCTAGCTGCGCCGGCGGGACGGCTTGCCGGGCGGCTCACTGAAGAGGCTGGCGCGGGCCCGTTCGGTGATCGCCAGGACAGCCGGGTGCCTGATCTGCCGTTCCATGGACAGCACGTAGAAGCGGGCGTGCATGTCGTCCGTCCGCCCGACCACCTGCACCTTGTACTGCCGGACGATCTCACCCTCTATGGCGGAGGGCGCCGCGAAGACGCCGGCGCCGCCCTGCACGAAGGACTTCACGAGGGCGCTGTCGTCGAACTCCCCGACGATCCGGGGCGTCACACCCTGCTGCAGGAACCAGGTGTCGAGGACCCGCCGGTTGGGGCTGCGGTTGGTGGGCAGCAGGAAGGGCGCCTGCTCGAGGCTGGCGGGAAAGTCCTTCCGCAACTTGCGGGCCAGGGCCGTTGCCGCGAAGAAGGTCACGTCGCACTCGCCGAGGAAGTGACTGAAGGCCCGCAGCCCCGCGTTGGCAGGCAGCGCGCTGGAGGTCACGACGAAGTCGAGCTTGCCAGCGGCCAGCTCCGCGACGAGCGTGTCGAGTCCGCCGGTGTGGCAGACCACGCGGAAGGGCCTGTCCCCCTGCATCAGCGGGGCGACGATCCGCCACGTGATCAGGTTCGGTACCACGTCGGACACGCCGATGGTCACCGAACGGCGTTCCCGGGGCGCGGCGCCCTGGGCCGCGCGCACCAGGTCCTGTCCCAGAGCAAACAGCTCGTCCGCGTACTCGAAGACGGTCTGGCCAAGCCCGGTCGGCACGACCCGGCGTCCCTGCTTCTGGAGGAGGGGGCCGTCCAGTTCCCGCTCGAGCAGCTTGATCTGGCCGCTGATCGTCTGCGGCGTGATGTGCAGGCTCTCGGCTGCCCGCCCGATGCCGCCCTCCCGCACGGCGGTCCAGAAGTACAGGAGGTGGTTGTAGTTGGGGTGGCGCATGTGCTCGAACACTTCGGGAAAACCGAAGTATAGATACGGAACAAGCGACTTGTCTGCAGGCTGCCGCCAGCTAGTGTGGGCACCACAGGCAGACCGTGGAGGACAACCGGATGGCGAAGCGTGTACAGGACGTGAAACCGGCCCGCTCGGGCGAGGCGAAGGCGTGGCTGCAGGACAATGTCCTGGAGCAGAAGAAGCGCCACGCGGCGATCCAGAAGGAGATGAACGAGGACCTGGCCCCGCAGCGGGAGCGCTGGTACCGGGAGTTCCTCGAGATCGTCCAGACCAAGGGCTTCAACGTGACCGGGGACCAGCGCCGGGCGATCAAGCCCGCCGAGGTGCCGAAGAAGCCGAAGCGCCCCGACCGCGTCGTGTACTGACACCAGGGAGAACATCGCATGGCCAGACCGCATATCGAGCCCTATGTGGAGCTCGACACGCCCTACAAGAAGTTCGGTGTCTCCGGCTTCAAGGGCAGCTCCTACAAGGTGCTGTCACTGGATACCGACACCGGCGCCTGCACGCTCAAGGTCCGCTTCGACGGCGGCTTCCGGCGCAAGCCCGGCCTCAGTTACTCCGACATGGAAATCTTCGTCCTCAACGGCAGGATGAGGGTCGGCAAGGAAACGTGGGTCGAGGGCCACTACGCCTACGTTCCTGCCGGCACGGCCGTCGGCGCCATCGAGGTGCCCCAGGGCGCCGAGGCGCTGCTGATGTTCAACGACTCGGAGCCGAGTTTCGCGGAGTCCGGCAGCCATCATCAGCTGGCGCTCACCGAGGGCCTGACCTCGGTGAACAGCTACGAGGACCGGCCCTGGGGCGGCGGCAGCATCGTGTCGCCATCGGTGGCGTCCGGTTGCCTGATCAAGCTGCTGCACTACGATCCGCTCACCGAGGCGATGAGCTTCCTCTACTGCATGACCCCGCAGTTTGCGCAGGACAACATCTCCTACCACGACAGCGCGGAGGAGTCGTATCACATCTGGGGCACGTCCTGGATGATGCAGTTTGGCGAGCTGCCCACCGGCGGCTACTTCTGGCGCCCGCCGTACATCAACCACGGGTCGTTCCGCTGCAAGTACGGCACCATTGCCTTCGGCCGCACGGATTCCGTGCTGTTCAACTACTTCCACTTCAACCCGTGGACCAACCCGGATGAGAACCAGCGCCGCGCGGCGGCGTTCCTCTACCGGAAGCGCCCGATGCTCTATGACTGGGTGGAGTCGGACGGCCACAACCATCCCCACGGTCCCCCGGACTTCGAGACGCCCGGCTACACCGAGGTGCCCCAGGTCCGCCTGCTCCACGGCCAGCCCCTCGGCGGCTCCGGCGGCCGAAAGCGCAAGTAAGAGTAAAAAGGTACCGGACACTTAGTTTTGTTAGTTTCGGTGGCGGAGTTGCGGCGTAACTCCGCCACCGAAACTAACAAAACTAAGTGTCCGGTACCTTTCGTTCTTCAGGCGGCGGTGACGCCGCCGTCGACGCAGAGCACCTGGCCCGTGATGAACGAGGCGGCGTCGGAGAGGAGGAAGGCCACCGCCGCCGACACTTCCTCCGGCCGGCCGAAGCGGGCGAGCGGAATGCTGGCGAGCAGGGCGGCCGCCCGCTGCGGGTTGGCCCGGGCCTCTTCAGTCATCGGCGTTGCGATGGGCCCAGGCGCCACGGCATTGGCCCGCACGCCGGAACCCGCCAGCTCGATGGCAAGAGCCCGCACGAGGCCATTCAGCGCGGCTTTCGATGCCGCGTAAGCCGCGGCCCGCGGGTGGCCGACGATGCCGATCTGGCTCGAGAGCAGCACGATCGAGCCCCGGCCCGACCCGCACATCACCGCCGCGCACTCCCGCGCGACCTCGAAGGCCGCCGTGAGATTCACGTCCAGCATGGCCTGCCACTGCTGCAGGTCCGTCTCCAGCGCCCCGCGCTGCTCGAAGACGCCGGCGGAGCACACGAGCCCATCCACGCCGCCGCCGAGACTCGCGATGGCCCCGCGCGCAGCGACGGCCACGCTACCCACGTCCCGCAGGTCAGCGATGTGAATCCTGCCCACCGGAAGCAGCGCCGCGACCGAGTCAGCCTCCGCCCGGTCGCGCACCAGCACGGCACACTCGGCGCCGTCGGCCACGGCTCCGCGGAGCAGGCACAGGCCGATCCCGGACGCCGCGCCCGTGATGAGCAGCCGCCGCCCCGCAAGGCTCACTGGAAAGGACGTTGACGTCATTCAGTTCTCCTGTCGTCTCCGCCGACGATGATACGGGCGCTGCGCGAGTAAGTGAGGTAGGCCCACGCCCAGTCGAAGAGCACGATGACACGGTTCCGGAAGCCGATCAGGAAGAACACGTGGGCCAGCAGCCAGAACCACCAGGCGATGGCGCCGGACATCTTCAGGCCCAGGCTGTCCACCACCGCGGCCTGCCGGCCGATCGTCGCCAGGTTGCCGTAGTCCCGGTAGCGGAACGGCGTGCCGGGCCGGCCCGCGATGCGGGCCCGGATATTGCGGGCCGCGTGGGCGCCCATCTGCTTGGCGGCGGGTGCGACGCCCGGCACCGGGCGCCCGGTCACGTCGGTCAGCGCGGCGAGATCGCCCGCGATGAAGATCTCCGGCCGTCCGGGCACGCTCAGGTCGGGCAGGACCTGGACGCGGCCCGCCCGGTCCAGCGGCGCCCCGGCCTGGTCCCGCAGCTGGGTCCCGAGGGGGGAGGCCTGCACCCCGGCGGCCCACAGGATCGTGCGCGCCGCCACCCGCTCCGTACCTGCCTCAAACCAGCCCTCGCCCAGTCCGGACACCGGCCTGCCGAGCCACACCGAAACCCCGAGCCGCTCCAGCTGGTCCCGGGCCCGGGCCGACAGGTCGGGGGGGAATGTCCCCAGCACCCGCTCGCCGCCTTCGACGAGCAGCACCCGGGCCGACCGCGGGTCGATCCGCCGGAACTCGCGGGCGAGCGTGTGCCGGGCGATCTCGGCCAGGGTGCCGGCCAGCTCGACGCCCGTAGGCCCGCCGCCGATCACCGCAAAGGTCAGCCACTCCTTCTGCACCGCCGGGTCGGTTTCCAGTTCCGCCCGCTCGAATGCCGTGAGGATCCGGCGGCGGATGGCCAGCGCGTCATCCAGGGTCTTGAGTCCGGGCGCATCGGCCTGCCACCCGGGGTGGCCGAAGTAGGCGTGGGTCGCGCCGGTGGCCAGCACGAGCTGGTCGTATTCCAGGGGCTGTTCTCCCAACCACACGCGGCGTTCCGCCACGGTGATCCGTGCCACGTCGCCCAGCAGGACCGTGACATTGCGCTGGCCGCGGAGCACGAAGCGGAGCGGGGCGGCAATGGAGGGCGCCGCCAGGCCCGCGGTCGCCACCTGGTACAGCAACGGCTGGAAGAGATGGTGGTTGGTCCGGTCGACCAGGGTGACGGACACGGGCGCCGAGCGCAGGGCGCGCACGGCCCAGAGGCCGGCAAAGCCCCCGCCGACGACCACGACCCGTGACGGTCCCAATCCCATGGACGGCACTATACGAGGCGTCCGGATTGGACGGCCAGGAGTCGGGGCGGGCTGCTATCATTCGCGCCGGCTGAAAGACGCGAAAGAACAACCATGCCGCCAGCTCCCCGGTCCGAGGCCGCCCCGCTGTTCCACGTGATCGATCCCCGTGTGTTCGACCGGGCCCAGCTGGACGAACTGTGCGACCTGACCACCCGGGTCCGCCTCCTGGCCAAGCACCCCGACGGGGCCCGGTTCCTCCTCGGCCTGCTTCCCGACCGGCGGGCGATGCTGTACTTCGTCCAGCCCTCCACCCGCACCTTCCTGTCCTTCAACAACGCCTGCCACGTGCTCGGGATCCGGACCAGCGAGATCCGGGACCCCGCCACTTCGTCCGAGGTAAAGGGCGAGAGCTTCGAGGACAGCATCCGCACCTTCAGCTCCTACGTGGACGTGATCGTCATGCGCACGCCCCGCTCCGGCGAGGCGGCCCGCGCGGCGGACCTGATGAACCGCATTCCCCGGCCCGTGCCGATCATCAACGCCGGCAGCGGCCAGGACCAGCATCCCACCCAGGCCCTGCTCGACATCTACACCCTCGACCGCAGCTTCGAGGAACTGGGCGGCATCGACGGCAAGGTGATCGGCCTGATGGGGGACCTGAGGCGCGGCCGCACGGTGCGCTCGCTGTGCTACCTGATGAAGAACTACCGCAACGTGCGCCTGGTGCTGATCGCGCCGGAGCAGTTCGCGCTGGAACCGGACATCAAGGCCCACCTGAAGGAGAACAACATCCCCTTCGTGGACCAGGCGAAACTTTCCGAGGTGCTCCCCACGCTGGATGCGGTCTACGTCACCCGCATGCAGTCCGAGTGGGACACGGCCGGCGAAACCCGCCAGATCAACTACGCCGACTACAGCATCACGCCGGACAACCTCCAGCGCATGAAGCCGTCGGCGGTGATCATGCACCCCCTGCCACGCGGCCCGGAGATTGCCCCGGCGGTGGATGATGACCCGCGCGCCGTCTACTGGCGGCAGGAGCGCAACGGCATGTGGATGCGGGTCGCCATCCTGCTCAAGATCTTCCGCGCGGACGCCGTCGTCCGCGAGTTCGACATCTCCGCCCTTACCTGAGGAAAACAGTCATGAAGCTTTACGGCGCCATTGCCTCTCCCTACGTCGCCCGCGTCGTCATGTACGCGAAGATCAAGGGTATCGACCTGCCGCCCACGGATGCCATTGGCGGCAACATCAAGAGCGCCGAGTACCTGGCGCTGAACCCGATCGGCAAGATGCCGACGCTGGACGTGGACGGGAAGGGCATCGGCGAATCCACGATCATCTGCGACTACCTGGAAGACGTCTTCCCCCAGAAGCCCGGCCTGCCGAAGGACCCGATCGACCGTGCACGGTCGCGCCTGATCGCGCGCATCGTGGACCTGTACATCGCGCACGCCGTGAGCCCGCTGTTCCGGCAGGTCAATCCGGCCACGCGGGATGCCGCCGTCGTGGAAACCGCGGCGAAGGAAATCATCAAGACCTTCGGCTACGTGGAGCACGCCATGTCCAGCGGCCCGTTCTGCGTCGGCGCCACGCCCACGCTGGGTGACTGCGCCCTCGGCACCAGCACCCGGATGATGAAGGTGATGCTCGCCGCCGGAAACTTCGGCATCGTGGACCCCACCGACAGCGGCCGCCTCGCGACCTGGTGGAAGGCCATGGAAGCCCACCCGGACTGCGGCCCGATCCTGAACGCCTACGGCGAAGCCTTCGGCGGCTTCATGAAGATGATGGCGGCGAGAAAGTAGGAGCGCCTTGAGGCGCGACCTCATTCCCCGCGCCAAGAAATTGCAGCGCCCGTAGCTCAGCTGGATAGAGCATCAGGCTTCGAACCTGAGGGTCGGGAGTTCGAATCTCTCCGGGCGCGCACTGAATTCTCGACTGATGGCGTAACCCGGCACCCGTCGGCCGCGTATTGGACAGTCCGGCGGCCGTCAGTTAGTGTCCACGGCGTCTGGGGAAGTTTAGTGAATCGACCCGCCCGCATCTGTCGGCCCGCTCTCGTTCGGGAAGCTCTCCATGGCCGATTGGGCCAGTGGCCAGGCCATGCACCATGAGCGGATCCAGATCAGACGGTGGCGACGCCAAAAAACGCCGGCTTTCGAGCCTGACGCGCCTCACCGCACCGGCGCCGTCGGTCGAGGAGCGCCTGGCGATGGGGAAAGCCCTTCGCGCGCAACACCCCCATGAGATCCATGGGGAATACCGCCCTTCGCCGCAGCGGCCGGACCCTGTGGCAATTCTCGCGCAGCAGGCGAAAACGCGACTCCCGGAGCTCGTCCCGATCCGTCATGCCCGGATGCTCGCGAGCCCGTTCGCGTTTTTGCGCGGCTCTGCGGCTGCGATGGCGTTCGACCTGTCGCGAACGCCTGTGACCGGCCTGACCGTCCAGGCTTGCGGTGACATGCACGTCGCCAATTTCGGCGTCTTCGCTTCGGCGGAGCGGAACCTCGTCTTCGGAATCAACGATTTCGACGAGACGCTGCCGGGGCCATGGGAATGGGATCTCAAACGCCTGGCTGCCAGCGCCGTGGTTGCCGGCCGCTACCTGGGGGGCGACAAGGAGCTGTGCGAGGCCGCCGCCCGCGCCGCGGTCCGAAGCTACCGCAAGCGGATGCGCGAATACGCGAGGATGGGGAGCCTGGCTGTCTGGTACACCCGCATCAGCGCGGAGGATATTCTGTCCGTGATTCCGGCGGATTTGCGGGACCGCGCGCGACAGGTCGTGGCCAAAGCGCGCAGCCGGGATAACATGCAAGTGCTTGAGAAGATGTCGGAGCTCGTGGACGACCGGCATCGCATCGTGGAGGCGAGGCCTTTCATCGTCCGCGAGACGCATACCGCCGACGGCCGACCTATTGGCCCCGTCATCGCCGCTACTTTCCGGAAGTACGTCGACTCCCTTCCGGACGAGCGCAGGCAGCTCATCGCCAGGTACCGGATCGCCGACGTGGCCCGCAAGGTCGTGGGAGTCGGGAGTGTCGGCACGCGCTGCTGGGTCGTATTACTGACGGGCAATGGTCCCGACGACCCCCTCTTCCTGCAAATGAAGGAAGCCCAGCCGTCGGTGCTCGCCCCGTACTCGAAAGCGCCTGCGTGGGTATCGCAGGGCAAGCGCGTCGTCGTGGGACAGCGCCTGATTCAGGGGGCTCCCGACATATTCCTTGGCTGGTGCACGGACCGCGTCGCGGGCGATTTCTATGTCCGCCAGCTCCGGGATATGAAAGGCGGTTCGGCGCTCGACCCGGCGGTGACGCCACTGAAAAGTGTACCCGAGTATTGCAAGCTCTGCGGTTGGGCCCTGGCCCTGGCCCACGCCAAGTCCGGCGATCCTGCCGTCATCGCCGGCTACCTGGGCAAGAGCGAAGGCATGGATGACGCGGTGGCCCGGTTCGCTGTCGCCTATGCCGAACAAACCGACCGGGACTACGATGCCCTCAAGAAGGCAGCCAGGCAAAAGCGCATCCAGGTAGCGAGACTGGCATGACGGGACATCCGCCATGCTCGTTTGCCAGCAATCCTGACACAGTCCGGTTGCCCAGTTAGTCAGGGCTTGTGCCTATATCGATTGGTCCTGGTAAGGCTAGACTCCGTCTTCCTGCGAAAATCCTGGAGAAAACGTGCAAATCATCAAACTGGTCTCGCTAATGGCCCTGTGCTGCGCCGGTTCATTCGCCGTCGCAGATGAAGTGAACTGCAGCAGCCTTGCCAGTCCCCAGGCGCGTCAGGAATGCGCCAAACACAAGTCTGCGAATAACGCCAACTGCAGCGCCATCTCCGACCCGCAGGCCCGCAAGGAATGCGCCGAGAAAAAGCAGGAGAACACCGTGGACTGCACCAAGCTCGCAACTGCGCAAGCCCGCCAGCAATGCGCCAGGCAGAAGACCAACTGAGAGCATCCTGATGAACCGGAGACATCGCGTTGTGATGCTTGCGGATAAGAACTTCAAAGACATCGTCAGCTCAGTGTGCGCGAATCTCTCCGGGCGCGACCCCTGCCCTTAAAGCGACGTATAGTCTCGGCGCCCCGCGGCATCACCAGGAGACTACCCCACCATGAAATGCCTTCCGCGACTTCATAACGGTGCCCACGAGGGCCTTGCCGTCATCGTTCTCGCGGTCATGGCCAGTGGCTTCAGTCACTCCGCTGTCGCTGCCCAGGGCGCCGCCCCGCCCAATTCCGGTGTGAGGAATGTCGAAGCGAAGAAGCCCGACTATTCGCCATATCCTGCCCGTGATTTTCCCAGCCGCGTCTACTGGGGCGTTGCCCACGTCCACACCGGCTACTCCTTCGACTCCGGAATGTTTGGGGTAACGACGACACCCGATGATCTCTTCAGGGTTGCGAGGGGAGGGGAAGTCGTCCTGGACAACGGCCAGCGCTTCAAACAGGACCGGCCGCTGGACTGGGTGTCCGTTACCGACCATGCCGAGTACATGGGCATCTCGGACCAGATTCGCGCTGGCAGCCCGGAACTCCTCGCCACCCCGCAGGGCAAGCGCTGGTACGAGATGTCAAAGACGAGCCCGCAGGAGGGTGTGAAGGCCGCCATCGAAGCGGTCGTCTCCATGCAGAGTGGCAAGCCCGTCTTCGACGCTTCCAAGTTGATGGCTTCGGCGTGGACCCACGCCACTGCGGCGGCGGAAAAGTGGAACGAGCCGGGCGTGTTTACGACGTTGCACGGCTTTGAGTGGACCTCCGCGCCCGGTGGCAACAACCTGCATCGCACCGTGGTTTTTCGTGGTGGCGCAGACCAGGTGAATCAGGTGCTGCCGTTTTCCACGTTTGACAGCCAGGATCCGGCGGATCTCTGGAAGTACATGGACGCCTACACGAAGAAGACGGGAGGCCAGGTCCTGGCCATCCCGCACAACGGCAACCTGAGCAACGGCCTGATGTACTCGGCCGAGACCTTCGAAGGAAAGCCGATGGACCGGGCCTATGCCGAGGCCCGCGCGAGCCACGAACCGCTCTTCGAGGCGACGCAGATCAAGGGTGACGGCGAGACCACTCCCTATCTGTCGGCCAACGACGAATTCGCCGATTTCGAGCGCTGGGATTTCAATTTCAACAAGATGATCCCTGCGGAAAAGGGCGTGCTCAAGAACAACTACGTTCGCTCGGCCCTCCGGCTGGGACTGGAGCTGGACTCGAGGCTGGGGGCCAATCCCTACAAGTCCGGGATGATCGGTGGCAATGACGCCCACCTCGGCGTTGTTACCACGTCGGAAGACAATTTCTTCGGCGAGTTTGCCAACGGCTTGCCGTCCCCCGACCGCTGGAAGACCCCGCTCACCATGGTCGGAAATGATCCCAAAAAGGGACCGCTGGTCTCGGTCTGGAACGAATCCGCGGCCGGCCTGGGCGGCGTCTGGGCGCGCGAGAATACCCGGGAGGGAATCTGGGACGCACTCAAGCGCAAGGAGGTCTATGCCACGACTGGCGACCGGCTGGTCGTGCGGTTATTTGCGGGATGGGACTTCAAGAAGAACGATCTCGAGAGGTCCGACTTCGTCGCGAACGGCTACACCCATGGCGTGCCCATGGGCGGCGATCTCACCAAGGCCCCGACAGGCAAGCGACCCGTCTTCCTCGTCTACGCGATGCGCGATCCGGACGGTCCCAACATCGACCGGGTCCAGGTCGTGAAAGGATGGCTTGGCAAGGACGGCAAGTCCCAGGAGCGCATATTCGACATCGCCGTGTCCGGAGGCCGCACGATTGGCGCGGATGGCCGCTGCAGGACGTCCGTCGGCAGTACGGTCGACGTGGCCAATGCCACCTACACCAACTCCATCGGCGCCCCGACCCTGTCGGCGTACTGGCAGGACCCGGCATTTGATGCTACCGAGCAGGCGTTCTACTACGTGCGCGTGATCCAGATCCCGTCGCCCCGCTGGACGGCCTACGACCAGAAGCGTTACGGCATCAAGATGGCCGACAACGTGCCGATGACTGTCACCGACCGCGCTTACACGTCGCCGGTCTGGTACGCGCCGTAGAGAGTGAACTGACTGCCTGATCGCTCAGCCGCTTGGCTGGCGCCTGAGTCCCACCCTTCGAACCTGAGGGTCGGGAGTTCAAATCTCTCCGGGCGCGCATCCAATCAATGTCTTTCGTGGCGGCGGTTCTTCCGGCCTGGCGTACTCAGCTAATCGGGTACCGATACTGTCAAATCACGCTGGCGGGACGAGCCTGCCTGCGTGGATACTCGTGACAACAGACAATAACGATTTTCCTGGGGATAGCACGATGTCGATCTCGAGTCTCCGTGGCGGTGCGGCGCTGGTTTTCCTGGCCGCCACACTGCCGGCCTCAGCCGCAAGCCTCTACTGGACCGAACAGTCCGGCGGCAGCATCAGCACGCCCAGCACCAATACCGTGCAGATGGGCTTCACCACGGGAGGCGGCTCGCCCGCTGCCGTGTACACGACCACGCCCGGCGGGGCGAACGGCATCGAGGCCATCGGCGGACAGCTGTACATCCCGGAGCAGCGGCGCGGCACGGTCACGCGCTTTGATGCGGACGGCAGCAACGCCGTTGACCTGGTGACGGGCGTGAACCCCTACGACGTGGACGTCGAAGGTGCGTGGCTCTATTGGACCGAGCTCAACTCGAACGCCGTCATGCGCATGAACGCGGACGGCAGCGGACTGGCCAGCCTGGCGTTCAGCGCCACGCAGCCATTCGCACTGGACGTCACCGCGTCCAACGCCTTTTACTCGGAATTCAGCAGCGGGCTGCTGCGACGTGCTGGACTCGACGGAAGTGATGCAATCACGCTCGTCTCGGGCCAGGAGATCCGTGACCTGGAGGTCGTAGGCAGCGTGGTCTACTTCATCGGCCAGAACACGAGCAACTTCCAGACGGCGATCCAGCGCATCAATACCGACGGCACCGGCCTCCAGACGATACTCGGCGGCCTGTTCATCCTGGGGACGGGCCTGGACGTCACGGCCGACTCAATCTTCTTTTCCGACCTGAACGGCGCCATCTCGCGCATTGACCTGAATGGGGCCAACGGCCAGCAGCTCTACACGGGTCCGTTCGGCGGCACGCGCGGCGTGGCCGCGCTGGACGTATCGCCAGTGCCCCTGCCGGGCACTGCGTGGCTGATGCTGACCGGTATCGTCGGAGTCGCTGCTCGCGCCCGCCGCCGCGGCCGGGGGTAAACGAGGCAACAAGACAACCCGGCATCCGTTGCGGCCGTTATTTGTTCCCGGCGATCCATACCGGCCGAAAGTAATCGGCACTAACCCGTGTTGATGCCCGCTAACTCAGAGAGTTGGCGCGTAACCGAGGTGCTTCCTTCGAACCTGAGGGTCCGGAGTTCGAATGCCTCCGGGCGCGCCACCAATGCCAGGAGGCCGCGGGCCCAATCCCCAAAGCAAGAGACCCGCCGAAGCGGGTCCCCAGGTAGGCTGGAACAGGTACGGCCGGAATGCCGGGTCAGGCGCGCTTCCGCCGGATCACGCCCAGGAGTCCAATCGCGGAGCCGAACAGCCAGACCGCGGCGGGAACTGGCACCGGAGCGGCAAGGAACTCGCCGGACGAGGACTCGAAATTGAGTCCGTTCAGGTTGCTGAAGCTGAAGGTGGCCGTGTTTGCGAAATCCCCCGTTTGCAGGTTGATCCCCAGCTGCTGGTTATAGGTGGAGGTGGTCAGAATCAATTCAAGGAGATAAAGCTGGCCTTGCTGGGCTTCGAGCGTTCCACCGATGCTCAGATTCACGGGGACCGCGGTGCCGAACTGGTCCACGGTGCAGTTGGCAATGACATACAGGGTGCAACCGCCTGAGTTACTCCCCCGCACGGCCTGGGTCGCAAAGCCAGAGGCTTCGAGGTAGGGGAACGGTGAGCCTGTGCCATTCTCGGCCGCGAACTGTATGCCGCCGGTCGTCTGGAAGTAACTCGTCCAGGACGTGACGTCGTACAGACGGACAGCGGCCTCCACGTAAACCATGCCCGAGGGAAAGGTGTTGCTGAGGGTGCCATCAATATCGAAGGCAAAGTCCACATCGTCGTTACCATCGAAAGTCACGAACTCCCAGGCCACGGCCTGGGACGTGAAGCCCTTGGTAGTGCTCCCGTACGCCTTCAGTTCGCCGGCTCCGAGGTCAATCGAGGCGTTGGCGCTTCCGGGCGATCCGGTTATTGCCGCGCTCGCTGAAGTACCGAGGTTCAGTACCGTCGACTGGGTCAAGGGCGATGGAGCAACGGTTCCGTTGATGTTGGCGACGGCCTGGGCCTGAGCTACCGCTCCCGGTGGGAACACGTAGGCGGCGAGGGCGGGCTGGACGGCACCCAGTAACAACGGTGCTGCCAGTGAAGCAATCAGGACCCGGATAGGGGAGAGCATCGGCATGGCCTCTGTGAGCGACTTTGTTTTGTTCTGCCTGCGAAGCATTTGACTTCTGCAGGGTGTATTTCCGCTGAAAGGGCATCGTGCTCTTCAATGAGCCCGTCCGCAATTGGTCAGGACCCTATGTTTTTCGTGCATTACGCGCTGGCCGGCAAGTCCACGTGTGCAACATAATGCACGCAAGCGCTGAACCGAGAGCATGGTGTCCACGCATTTGGTCATGGCAGTCCCATTAGCGTCACCACGGCCTCCTGTCGCCCGGCATCTGGTGCTGCTGCTGCTGGCTGCCGTTTCGGTAGCGGGCTGCGCGAAGGCTCGAATAGTGGATCCCTGGGGAGTTGTCCGGGGCGCTGACCTGGTACGTGAGGTACAGGAAGAAGAAGCCGGGGAACGGAAGGCGAAAGTCGCCGAGGACATGCGGGCAAGCCTCTGCGCCACGTCGGATGGGCGCAACGCTGTCGCGATGGAGGCTGCCCGATCCCCCTCTGACGACATCGAGCCATGTCCGGAGCCCCGGTGATGCCCCCGCAGACTCGCGGGCCTTGCAGTCGATTCGAGGATCCGTGAACTCCCGGTTGCCTCAATGTCAAATCGAGCCACCTGCGGATGGAGACCTGATCTACGCTCGGTGTGCCTCCCTGCCTGAAAAGACGCTGATGACAACAATAGGCCGGAACGTGTTCCTCCCGTTCTCCGTCATTGCGGTGCTTGGCCTGACGATGCCCCTGGCCGACGCGGCCGATTTCCGCCCGGTGAATGGGGTGCCGAGGGCACAAGTGGCCCGGCTCGCGCCGGATGGTCACGTGAGCGTCGCCGAGAATGGCGTCGAGTGGTCTGACGGGAACAACGTTTCCGACTGGAGTCCCGTCACGGGCCCGTCTCTCATTGGCCACATTCCGCCCACGAGCCAGGGTAACTGGCTGAGTGGAATTGCCGCCGACGGCCGCACCGTCGTTGGTTGGGACCTGTTCGGCGGATCGGTGGCCTATCGCTGGACGCCCGCCGGTGGCCGGCAAACGCTGGGCACGCTCCCTGGAGCCAGCGCGGAAAGCGTGGCCTACGCTGTGTCCGCCGATGGCAGTGTGATCGTGGGCCTTGCAGCCCGGCCGACCAGTGGGGGTTACATCCCGTTCCGCTGGACTGAAGCGACCGGCATGGAGGCGCTGGGTTATCTCCCCGGCTTCACCTTCAGCGGAGCCGCCGAAGGCATCTCCGCGAACGGCCAGTTCATCGGCGGAATCAGCGTATCGAATACCGCGGACCAGGCCTTCCGGTGGGATGCCAGCAACGGCCTCGTCGGTCTCGGCGACCTTCCCGGCGGCAATGTCAGCAGCAGGGCACTGGGAATTTCCGACGACGGCGCGGTGGTAACGGGCGTCAGCAGCAGCGCGTCCTTGAACTCAGAGGCCTATCGCTGGACGGCCGCCACTGGCATGGTCGGCCTGGGCACCCTGCCCGGTACCTGGGGCAGCCGGGGCACGCACGTCTCCGGTGACGGCTCCACGATCCTGGGCTGGACGAGCCAGGGTGCATTCATCTGGACCCAGGCTGGCGGCATGCAGAAGCTGCGCGACGTGCTGGTGGCCGGGGGTGCCGTGAATCTGTCCGGCTGGAACCTGGACGATATCCTGGACGTGTCCTACGACGGCACGCGAATCGTCGGCCGCGGCAACAAGGGCCTGTTCCTGGCGGATCTCCTGGCGGATCCGGTGGCAGTCCCCCCGGAGGCCGTTGACGACGGGCCACATGTTTCACTCCTGGCAGGCATCGCGCACGTGCTTTACGTCGGCGACAACGACACGAGCTTTACCGATCCGGTGACGGTCACGGTGACGACCCCGCCAACCAAGGGCACGATTACCGAGATCAGTCCTCCCGGTCCGGCCAACTGGATGACCATCACCTACACGCCGAACCCCGGTGCCGAGGGTCCCGACAGCTTCGTCTACGAGATGACGGACGCCAATTTCGCCAGTGATTCGGCCACGGTCAGCGTCACCATCGACAGCGGCGTGATCCCGGACGCTGACGAGGACGGCGTTGAAGACGAGTTCGACAACTGCCCGGAGACCGCCAATGCGGATCAGGCCGACAGCGACGAGGACGGCGTTGGCGATGCCTGCGACAACTGCCCGGAGAACGCCAACCCGGACCAGGCCGACACCGACGAGGACGGCGTCGCCGATGCCTGCGACAACTGCACGCTGGCTGTCAACACACTGGCTGGCAACGTGCCGGGCACTTCTCCGCCGGTCCCGAGGTACCAGCTCGACAGCGACGGCGACGGTTACGGCAATGCCTGTGATGCGGACGTGAACAACAGCGGCAGCACCACGGCTTCGGACTACGCGATCCTGCGCTCGGTAATCGGCAAGGCGTACTCCTTCAGCGAGCACGCCGCGAATTCCGATCTCAACGGCAGTGGCACGGTGACGGCGTCGGATTACGCCATCCTGCGCGGCCGGATTGGCTTGCCGCCCGGGCCGTCCGGCCTCGAATGCGCCGGGAACGTCCCGTGCCCGTGACTACCGTACGTCCTTATAGATGACACCCTGCTTCATCACGAAGCGCACATCCTCCATCACCCTGATGTCCTCCAGCGGATTGCCGGGCACGGCAATCAGGTCGGCCCGCTTGCCGGCGGCGATGCTGCCGCGGTCGTCGACCCCGAGCAGGTCTGCCGCATAGACCGTGGCCATTTTCAGCACGTGGGCCTCGGGCAGGTCCCGTGCCACGAGGGCGGCGAACTCACGGCCGTTGTCCCCGTGCCGGAAGACAGCGGAATCCGTGCCGAAGGCCATCTTCACTCCGGCGCGCCAGGCCTTGCGGATGCTCTCGTCCGCCAGCGGCCTGAGGAAGTTGTTCTTGGCCACCGTCGCGGGCGGCGCGTCCGGCGGCAGCGGGAGATCGTTGATGTAGGCCTGGGGCACCAGGTAGGTGCCATGTTCCTTCATCAGCTTCACTGACTCGTCCGAGAGCACCGAGCCGTGCTCGATCGACGCCACGCCGGCCCGGATGGCGGCATTGATGCCCTCGGTGCCGTGGGCGTGGGCCGCCACCTTCAGTCCGAGCCGGGTGGCTTCCTGCACGACCGCGTCGAGCTCCGCCTGCGAGTACTGCTGGGCGCCAACGGGCGCGTTGTTGGAGAAGGAGAAGACGCCGCCGGTGGCGCAGACCTTGATGACCCGGACGCCGTGCTTCGCCTGGTACCGGACGGCCTCGAGCACCTCGTCCACGCCGTCGGCGATGCCCTGTTTCGGGCCCAGTTCCTGGATGCCGGGCGCGAAGCCCGTGATGTCGCAGTGACCGCCGGTGGTGGAGATGTAGTGCCCGGCCGGCCACACGTCCGGCCCGGGCACGGTGCCCTGGTTGATCGCACGCATCAGGGCCACGTCGGGGAAGCCAGGCCACGCGCCCACGTCACGCACCGTCGTAAATCCGGCCTGCAGGGTCTGCGCGGCAAACCGGACTCCCAGGATCGCCCAGTCCGGGGCGGTCTGGAAGACCGGTGCCGTGACCCAGGTTGAACCGGTGAAGTAATCCAGCGTCAGGTGCGTGTGCATGTCGATGAGCCCGGGCATCAGCGTGCGGTCGCCGAGCTTGATCACCGTGGCGCCGGCGGGGACACTCGCGGGGTTGACAGACTCGATCACGCCATCAGTGATCACCACCCGCGCGGGTCCGGAGACCCTGCCGCTGCTTGCATCGAACCAGCGATCGGAGGTAATGACCACGGTGTCCGCGGGGAGTCCGGGTGCAGAAAGCAGGAGAGTCAGCAGGAGGGCAGTCCGGGGCGCCATCGAAAAGCCCTAGGCCCGCTTGATCAGCCGCACGAGGAAAATCAGCAGGATCGCGCCGATGGTTGCAACGACGAGGCTGCCGAACAGGCCGCCCCAGGGCAAGCGCAGCGTGTTAAACAGGAAGCCGCCAAGCACGGCCCCCAGGACACCCACGACGATGTCGCCCAGAACCCCAAAGCCGCTGCCCTTCATGATCTGGCCCGCTAGCCAACCTGCCACCAGGCCGATCAAGATGAACCAGATGATTCCCATGTTCCCGCCCTCCAGATTCCAATGCGCACATTAGCGTCAATCGCCTTTTGCGTTGCGATTGTCATCCTCGCGGGTTGCCAGCCGCCGGGGGGCGACGACGGCCGGCACCCAGCCGAGAGCCCCGCAGCCACCGAGAAGAAGGCGAAAGCGCTGGAGCAGAACGCTGCGTCCGGTGGCGAGAAGGAAGCCCCGTCCCGTGCGGAGATCATCGGCCAGCCTGAAGTGCAGGCGGTCGATCCGGAGGGCAGGGAGCGGCTGGACGACGCGATCACGTGCCTGGCCCGTACCATCTACTGGGAGGCGCGAGGCGAGGAGGCGGCCAGCATGGAAGCGGTCGCCAGTGTCGTCATGAACCGGCTGGGCCACCCGGGCTTTCCCGATACCGTCTGCGCCGTCGTCCGGGAAGGCAACGAGCGCGGTGCGTGCCAGTTCTCCTGGTGGTGCGATGGCCGTTCGGATGAGGCGAAGGAGGACGAGTCCTACGCAATCGCCAAGGAGATTGCGAGAAAGGCGCTCAATCTCCAGCTGAAGGACCGGACCAGCGGCGCCCTGTATTTCCACCACCGGAACGTGACGCCCGGCTGGTCGGCGGAGTTCAAGAAGACGGCCGAGATCGGCGACTTCCTGTTCTACAGGCCGCGCGGGGGCGATGCGCGCTAGCTCTAGATCCGGCCCGCCGTGAAATCGTCGATCAGCTTGTCCAGGTCGACCGCTCGCCCGGCGGTCATCTCGTCACGTTCCGATTGCAGGACCCGGAATATCCGCTCAAGATATTTTTCGCGCCAGGCGTTCCTGGCGTCCTGCTCCGCTGATGATGGGGAAAAGTGCTCGACCTCGTCGCGCGGGAACAGGCCGTGCTTCTCTGCGAGCCGCTCCACGGCGTCGAGCCGGTCACGCAGCACGGCGACTTCACCAATCAGGGGCACCAGGATGGCCAGCAGGCGATCCGCGTCGGGATCGGCAAAATACCGGGGCCGCTTGCCCTTCGCGGTGCGCAGCAGCTTCAGTGGCGTTCCCGGATCGTCCGTATCGTTCGTAGTCACGGCTACTCCCAGATGAACATCAACGACTCGCAGATCCTGCCCGGGGCCACTCACGATGAGGCGGCGCGCCTCAGCTTTGTGAGTTCCCTGCGTGCCCACCTGTCCGGGCAGGTCATGCCCGGCAACTATGACATCTATGCGGCCCGGATCGAGCCTTCCGTGGTCGAGAAGACGGGCCGGCCGCCTGCAGGTCGTGACGAGGTCCGCCGGATCATGACCGGGGTTCCTTACTATCAATGGTGGAGCGCGCTTCTCCGCCGCAGCCAGGAAATGATGTGGGACTGTGGCATCGAGGTCACGGAACGCCAGCTGCCGGTACTGATCGAGACGTTTCGTAACCTGCGCGACCGGGATGGCAAGGACCAGGGATCGCTGCAGCTGGATCCCCACCTGCCCCTGCCGCGCTATCTCACGGCCGCCGACATCCACATCCAGCCCGGCGGCTACCACACCGAACAGGCGGAATCTGACGACGTGGCTGCCGGCGCGATTTTCGAGACCGGAATCCAGGCCTACGGCTGGGGCATCAACCTGGGCGGTGCCCTGTTGAAGCATTTCCACCAGCACTGGCCCGATTTCAGGCCCGCGCGCATCCTGGACCTCGGTTGCACGATCGGGACCAGCACCTTGCCATGGGCCGCGGCGTTTCCCGATGCGGTCGTCCACGCGATCGACGCCGCCGCGCCGATCCTGCGTTACGGGCACGCCAGGGCCCGCTCGATGGGCGTAAAGGTGCATTTCAGCCAGCAGAACGCCGAGGAGACCCGATTCGAGGCCGGCAGTTTCGACCTCGTGCTGTCCCATATCCTGCTGCACGAGACATCGAAGAAGGCGCTGCCCAGGATCCTGGCGGAATGCCGCCGCCTCTTGCGCCCCGGCGGCCTGATGCTCCACCTGGAGGTACCCCGGGGAGATACCCCCATGGAGCAGTTCATGCACGACTGGGAAAGCTACAACAACAACGAATCCTTCTCGCGCTTCATGACGGATATCGACCTGTGTGCCGAGGCCGTGAAGGCCGGTTGGCTGCCGGAAGAAGTCGGGATGCAGATCGTCAATCCCAAGGTTGGCTTCGGCAAGAAGAACTATGTGCAGGGGGAAGTCCTGTTCAACCTGCTGGTCGGCCGGCGTTGACCGGCGGTCTTCCGCGTGCGCAACCACACTTACCTCGTCACGGGCGCCACCGACGGGATCGGCAGGGCGACGGCGCTGGCCCTGGCGGAACGCGGTGCCTCGGTCATCCTCCACGGCCGTGATCCCGGCAAGCTCGAGGCCACCCTCGGGAAGATCCGCTCGGCCACTGGCAATGCGTCACTGCACTCTGTCCTGGCCGATTTCGCCTCCCTCGACGAGGTGGCGGCGCTCTCGCAGCGCGTCCGCACGGACTTCCCCGGTCTCAACGTCCTCATCAACAACGCCGGGCTGCTTACCGATCACTGGCAGCTGAGCGCGGACGGCGTCGAGATGACCTTTGCGGTGAATTACCTGGCGCCAGTCCTGCTGACACTCAGCCTGGTCGACACTCTCACCGCCAACGCGCCAGCGCGCATCGTCAACGTCGCCTCGACGGCCCTGGGTGGCGGACGTGTCGATTTTGCCAACCGTCAGCTGGAGCGCGATTTCGACGGCTGGCAGGCCTATGCCAACACCAAGCTGATGAACGTGCTGTTCAGCCATCACCTGGCGGGCCGGCTGGCTGGCAGCGGCGTGGTGAGCAACGCCCTGTGTCCGGGCCTGATCGACACGAACTTCTTCCACACCAGCACGCTCTTCGCCGGCGGCGGCTACGAGCGGCTGAAACGCGGCATGCGGACGCCGGAGGAGGGCGCGATGATGCCCCTGTACCTGGCGGCCGACCCGGCGGCGGGTGAGGTCAGTGGTGCGTTCTACGTCCGCCGGGCCGTGATGGCCGGGAAGCCGTGCACCTGGCCTGGGACCGGGCCGTGGCGGCGGAATTATGGGCACAGAGCCTTGCCGCGGTGGGAAGCTGGTTGACCCCCGGGATAGGCGCCGCCGTCGACTTCGCGTAGGTTGCGCCCCATGCGCATCCTGCTCGCCCCGATGGAGGGCCTCCTGGACCACGTGCTGCGCGACACGCTCACGCGGCCCGGCGGCGTTGCGGCTGGAGGCCACGGGATCGACGCCTGCGTCACCGAGTTCATCCGCATCACCAGTACGCTGCTGCCGGCCGAGCGCTTCCTGCGCGTGGTTCCCGAGCTCGGCAACCAGGGCTGCACGCCCTCGGGGGTGCCGGTGCGGGTTCAGTTCCTCGGCTCGGATCCGGCGTGCCTGGCGGACAACGCTGCCCGCGCCGCGTCACTCGGGGCGCTGGGAATCGACCTCAATTTTGGCTGCCCGGCGAAACTGGTGAACCGCCACGGCGGCGGCGCGGCCCTGCTGAAGGACCCCGAGCTCATGCGGGCCATCGTCCGGGCCGTGCGCGGGGCCGTGCCCGCGGCGATACCCGTCACGGCGAAGATGCGTCTCGGCTTCGACACGCCCGAGTTCGCCCTGGACTGCGCCCGGGCGCTGGCCGATGGCGGCGCCGCGGAGATCGTCGTGCACGCCCGCACACGGACCGACGGCTACCGGCCACCCGCCTACTGGGAGTGGATCGCGAGGATTCGCGAGCACGTGGCTGTCCCGGTGATCGCGAATGGCGAGATCTGGAACGTCGATGATGCGCAACGATGCCGCGCCGTTTCCGGCTGCGACGATCTCATGCTGGGCCGGGGAGCCGTGGCGAATCCCGCGCTGGCCCTGATGATCCGCGGGGACCGCGCCGCGGGATTCTCCTGGCCCGAGATCCGCCGGATGCTGGAGCACTTCTGGGCGGCCATCGAACTGCAGCTGCCCGAGCGGTACAGGCATGGCCGCATGAAGCAGTGGCTGCTGCACCTGGCGCGGCACTATCCCGAGGCCCAGGCGCAGTTCGGGCTGATCCGGCGGCTGGTCCGGCCGGCAGACATCGAGCAGGCGTTGTTCCCCGACCTCAGCAGCCGGCGTTGTCCGGCAGCGTGATCCGGAGCACCTCGGGCGTCAGCCCCGGCAGTCCGGGCAATAGAAGCAGCTGACTTAACTGCCCGGTGGCGCGGCCACCGGGTCCTCCCCCCGTGGGCAACCTATACTCAGCCCGCTGATTCACTGATGCCTCTCGAATAACAACAATCATCACTGGGGGATTCAAATGCGTCACATCGACAAGTTTCTCGTTGCAGCACCTGCCGTCGCCGCCGCCCTGCTCGGCGGAAGTCCGGCCCACGCCATCCAGTTCAGCTATCTCGATCCGGGCTACGTGCAGGAAATCTACGCCGGCCCGCTGGTTCCGGGAGCCGAGGCCGGGATGGCCTGGACCACCGGCAACAACCTGCTGACCCGGAATGGCTCCAGCATCATCGAGTACAGCCTGACCCAGAACACGGTGTACCAGGGCACCAACCTGCACGGGGTCATCGCGACGCATTCCGTGACCGGGCTGAACAATACCGGCTACGGCATGACCAACGGGACCGATGGCTACATCTACGCGATCACGAGTGGTGGCCTGCAGCGGTTCGATCCGGGCAACTGGGCGGCGGCGGCACAAAGCCTGGCCTTCGTTGGTGGTCCGGGGTACGGCATCACCACGCTGTCGGACGGGCGGATTGCCTACGCGGCTGGTTCCGGCTCGGACGTGTACGTCTACGATCCGGTGAACCTTACCAACTCGCTGATCTACACGGCCAACACGCTGATCGATGACATGGCTGCGTCCTCGGCGAACGAGATCGTCCTGGCCGGGCAGGGCAACGCCAGCCTGATCGTCATCGACACCGCGGGGTCGTGGATCAACACGCTGTCCAGCCTCATCCACTATCCGGACGGACTGACCTTCGGGGACGGCCTGCTGTCCAGTTCGATCTTCGCCAACAACAACGACGGCACCATCACCGAGTACCAGTTTGGCCTGGGCTTCGCCAACGCACCGACGTCGATCAACGACATTGCGACGGGCGCCGGTGCCTACGGCGACCTGGCGGCAGTGGGCCCGGATTGCGCCTTCTATGTCTCCCAGTACGAGAACGGCAACTATCACGGCGCAACCCCGGGCGTCGGCACCAACTGGGACAACGCCGTCACCAACAGCCAGGCCTCGATTACCCGCATCGCTGCAGCCCCGAGGCCCGACGGCGGGCTCGCCACCTGCGGTTTCAGGACCCCCGACATCACCAGCGTAGTCCCGGTGCCGGGCGCGTGGCTCCTGATGGGTTCAGGACTTGCCGTGCTGGGCTCGCTCCGCCGGAAGGGCGCTGCCCGCGGGAACGCCGGCTAGCGTAACCGGGATCAGGCGCGTCCGGGCCGGAGTTCGATCTCTCCCCGGGCGCGCCGCCCTCAAAGGGCGCTATCGGCGCTGGTTGCGACGGCGAGCAGGGCCTCCCGGTCGGTCACGCGGAGCCGGCGCGGCGACGTGGAAACCCAGCCCCGGCTGTGCCACTCGCTGAGGTAGTGGTTGACGACCTGTCGCGAGACGAAGACGAACTTGGCCAGCTCGGCCTGGGTGATGTCGAGGCAACTCTTCCCCGTCGGGTCCACCCCGGTCAGCTCCAGCACCCGGTGCGCGAGGCGCGCCGGTATGTCCTTCTGCGCGTACTCGCCAACGATCATCCGCGTCACGACCCGCTGGCGCTGGCAGAACACGGCAAGCAGGCCCAGCGACAGCAGCGGCTCCCCGGCAATGAGACGCAGGAACTGGTCGCGGCAGATGACGAAAACCTCGGCCGCGGGGGCCGCGCGCGCGGTGGCGCACCGGAGCAGCCCGTCGATGCCGGATATCAGGCCAAAGATCCTGCCGGAGCCATAGGCGTCGAGGAAGATCTCCTCCGTGGTGGAGGTTCTGGCGCTGATCTGGACCTGCCCGGAAATCACGCCGTAGATGGCGTCGGCAGTATCGCCTTCCGAGAAGATCGTGGCGCCGTGGTCGTAGCTGCGGCGCGCCGCCAGCCGGGCCACCCGGTCGATGCCGGCGCTGTCGAGGTGCCGCAGGAGTTCGTTGTTCTGGAAGACCGCCCGTGCCGCAGTTGCCATGGGTACCATCCTTGGCCAGCCAGAGTTCCGGGAGCCATCCATGGCTTCCGACCGGTGCCCGCTCGCGGGTACTGTGCCACAGGTCCTCACGACCTGTCTTTTCATGGCCACAGCGGTTCCGCCCGTGTCCGGACGCTGACACAAGCGGCATCTCCAGGCCCCTCACCGGTGTCATCCGGATGACACCGGGCGATGAATAAACCCGTCCGTGCCGCCGCATCAGGGCTTTTCCGTGTCCGCTGTCAGCCGCGTGACACCGGCGCACTGGCGCGCAGGGCAACGTTGGTGCCGCAACAACAAGACTGTCCCAATAAGAACACAAGGAGAGCAGCCATGACCAAGCGAAGCATCTGCGTCGTTGCCGTGATCGGTGCTGGCCTGATGGCGGTGGCCCCCGTGGCGCCGGCAGATCCCACCGACAGCCTGCTGGCCAGCGTCGGCCAGTTCCAGCTCGACAGCAGTGAGACCAAGCTCCTGCGACGGGGCGCGGCCGTCAAGGGCTACAAGATCTGCATGGACGAGCACCGCCACGCCGTGCCGCTCAAGGTGATGTATGACGGCCAGGAAGCCATCGTGGAGCCCGGCGAGTGCCGATTGTTCGAGGCGACGAAGATCAAGCTCGCCAGCGCCGGGCCGTTGCACGACGGGATGACCCTGATTGGCAGCTTCGGCGCACCCCGCAGCGGGAAGAGCTACCGGACGGACGTGAGCGTGGCCCAGGCGGCCCGCAA